>CALVDX010000040.1 GCA_944326425.1 Candidatus Gastranaerophilales bacterium | reverse complement strand
AATATCAGCATCAGCAATAGTAACAGAATTATCAGCATCAATGTCTGCATCACCGACTGTTGTTACTTTGCCGGTAATTTCTAATTCTTCTGATTTTGAAGTAAGGTCATTACCAATAGTCGCATTATTAATAGTAGTCTTTGATGCCGAGGTTATATTTGCATTTTGTTTTAAGTCAGCATTTACTATGTTTACACTTTCCCCAGTAAATGTTGAGTCACCGCTAACTTCTGCACTGTTAACCAGTATATTATTTTGAGATTCTACGGTTAACTCTCCGCCGACAACTGTATTCTGTATTACCGCATTTATTCCGTCATCAGTTGTTATAAATGAATCTCCGTCAATATTTGATGATACTATGCTTAAATCATTTCTCATGCCATTGATATATGCATTTTGAGCCTCATATTTTAACCCGTTTTCCGTACTGTCAGAAGAGGTTTCAACATTAAAGCAGTTAGTAAGAGCACCAATATTTTTATCAGAGTTTAATGTGATATTATCTGCAATTATATTAGCTGCTTCGCTGTTTTCTGAGTCATTAAGAATATTACCGGCAGATGTTAGAACTACATTAGCCAGAGAGCCGCTCGATGTAACAGTTCCCGTAGTAGAATCTAATGTAACATTTGCACGGATTTCATTTATGTTCAATCCTTTTGTTTCGTCAGATGTGGTTAAATATACACTTTGTCCGTCGCCTGCAAATGCCGTTATATTTCTGTTAGCAGTCAGGTTTATAGCTGAATCTGCCTCACCAATATCACCATTTCCGGCTGATAAGACAATTTTTTCACCGGTTATTGATGAGTTTGTGTTTTCATTAAGGATGGCTTTTTCGGAATGAATTATAACATTCTGTGTAGCATTAATTGTTCCTATCTTCATGTCTTTTAAGCCGTTTGTATAGCTATTGTATGCTTGTTCGCGTTCAGCATCAGAACTCAGTGAATTCAGATACTCTTGCGAGAGTTCCTCTTTAGATATTAATGAAATTGATATATCGCTCAAATTGGAAACAGCAGTTCCGCTGTAACCTGCAGAAGCATTAACAACTCCGTCAGTATTTATACCGATATTTTCAATATTTCCATACCCTGTAGTAAGATTAACATCTTTAGCTGAGTAAATATTATACACAAGATCATCACTGCTTTCGGAAGCGATAATACCAAAATCTGCATTCAGGTTAACGGCTCCTGTTTCTGATTTTATTAAATCCGCATAAATTCTGCCTGCAGAATCAATATTTACATCACCCTTCGCATTAACTTTATAAATACCGTCGTTAGCTACTTTTAGCCCCTTATCAGTGGTCCCGATGCTTCCGTTTACTGCATTAAGAATTACATTTCCGCCGTTAATATGATATGGGCTATAAGCGTCCGTATCAACAGCATTAATTGAACCATTCTCAGAACCAAGGGTAATGGTGCCTTTTGATTCAGATACTATAGAAGATACATTCAAATCATTTTTATTAGTAATTGATATATCCCCATTTGCTCTTGCTTTTACTTTATTTACATCAACATTAATGTTTTTATTAGTTGTAGAATCAAGGTCGATACTACCATTTCTGGCCATAAGTTCTAATGAATCCGCTTTTATATCAACATTTGTTTTGTTACTGCCAATGTTATTATTTGATGTTGCTACGTATGCGGTATTTACTGCATTAATTATCAAATTGCTTATATCAGAATATGGATAATTAATGTAAACATTATTACCAGTAGCTTGTAGTGTGCCTTCATTAAAGACCGCCGTTTGGATTGGTCTAAGTTCAGATCCTACATCTCCTTTAAGTGCAGACAGATCAATATTTGTACCTGAAATTACATTATTAATACTGTTTGTAGTAATTGAACCATTGTTCGAGGTCAGGTTGATATCCCCGTTTAGTGCACTTATTGAATTATTCATTACTATAGAGCCGTTAGAGGTAACGTTAATCTCAGGAGTATCAAATCCCTGGAATTGTACCTGTATAGAATTATTAGCGACTCCGTATACCGGCTCATGTACTACGGTATAGTAAACTGTTTTATATAACTTACCGTGCCAAAGTTCTGTCCACCATGAACGTTTTACGTATACCTGATAAGATTTTTCTTCTTCATAACCTGCCTCTGTTACAATATACGCATCATTTCCCGGTGTATAAGAAATATTGTTAATATTAGCACCGTCATTTCTTGTTGAAGATGACTGGCTGCCCCATTGGCCATTTCCATTGGTCTGACCGCTCGTAGTAGTCACAATTTTGCCGTTCTTGTCAACATAAGCTGTATATTGACCTGCGTGCTGCTTTAAATAGTTATCGGTTAAGTCATCCTGCGTAATATTATCAAAGGTTGTATCTCCACCCTCTGAAAGTTTGAAGTCATTTATCGTTAATTTACCCTCTACCTTGGTATCTGCATTCAATGCGCTTGTTACCAGGTTGAAATTAGAATTATTTTCGATATCAATGTGCCCGTACCCGTTTACAAGAACAATTTTACCGGTATTGCTGTCACTTACTATATTCCCTGTAAGTGTTATGTTTCCTCCGCCTATTTCGGCCTTGAAGAGATAAATTTCGCCTTGAACGTTATTTGCATTAGAACTGTCTGAAGGCTTGAAATATGCTTTAATTAATTCTAATTCCGAGTCTAATTCTCCGTTACCTTCTAAGTTCAAATAATAGTAACCTTCGGTAGTTCCGGGCGTCATTGCTGTTTTTACACCATTAACAACCTGATAGTATGTGTCACCTTCTTTTACAACTGTAAAATCAGGTATAGTAACTGCTTTTATTTCGGAACCGCTTTGAATTAGTCCGTTTACATTTATAATTTTCGCAGCTATATCAATATCTCCGGAAGCAACAATCGCTCCTGTTCCGTCTGTTCCGCCAATATTTGTTGTATTTGTAGAGTAATCCTGTGTATAGCCGCCATTTGGAACTGCTATTTTTAAATTCTTTGCAGTCATTGAGCCTTCAGAGAGGATGTTTCCTGTATAATTGGTAAGGTTAATGGTACCTTTGACATTTTCCAGATCTCCATAGAATACCATATCACCGAAACCGTTATTAAGATTTATAGTAGGGTCATTAGCATCAACAGTATTTGTTATAGAAATACTATAGTCTGCATCTTGATTTTTTATTGTTTGTCTAATACTGGAGTCAATGTTACCGCCATTAATGCCGCCCGTAACATTTCTGCCAATTTGTAAATCATTGTATACAATATCGCTGACACTATTATTTTCAATATTAATAGAGAATTTATTGCCGGGGGCTGTTATAGATCCGGTACCGGTCACGTTGCCTGCAATATTGGTTTCTCCGGAACGTACATAAACATCATCAATTATTATAGAATAGATATTTATGGCATCTTTGCTGGCAGAGGCCATTTGTTCTTCCAAGTTTGCTATTTCTGCATCAAAAGTATTTGTTATATTAATTTTTTCTTGCGCTGCCAGTTCAATTTGTTCATTTGTTTTATCAATTTGTTCCAATGCGTTACTCATTGTTTCTTTAGCTGTTTCTATAGTAGCATTATTTTGTGTAATAAGTATATCAATTGAATTTTTAAAACCACCTAACTGTGAATTATTATTTATATCAATATTTTTCCCCGCATCCGTCGAAGTGATAGAGGACGCTAATGTATTATTTGATGATTGTAAATCTGCTTTTTCTACAGCCAGATTTCCAACTGCTGTTTGCAATACAGTCAGGTTAGCCGCAGATTTATCAGCACTGTATGCATTCCAGGCATTTATAACATCACTAATGTTTTCATCTGTAGAGTAAGATGCCAATATTCCGCCAAAGCTGTCGGCAACACTTGATGTTGTTTCGTCATAAGCATTTCCCCACGCAGCTGTTACCGCATCAATATTACCTATTGCCGTATTATTTGCAATTATTGTATCAGCATTTGTTTTTGCAGTGTTGTACGTTTTATTAATTTCAGTAAGAGAGTCAACACTGGTTTTTGCATTATTATATGCTGCTTCATAATTTGTAAGGTTTGTATTCAAGGTCTCTACCATTTCATCAACATCTTGCAATGCAAGTTCTTTTTGACCTTTATAAATTTCTATATCAGAACTTATATCAGATGCTGTTACCTGACCGACTACTTCTTTACCTATGACATTTATGCCGTTAGACTCCCATGTACCGTCTTTATTTATCGTAAGCGATTTGTTTGCACCAAGCCCGCTTTCAAGTGCACCGTTTAAAGTTATTGTCGCATTAGAATTGTTCTCTTTAGTTTCATTGCCGCTGCCGTAAATTGTTATTGGTATACCGAATAAAATATATGTTGTACCTTTTGCTGTTCTTTTTGCTGTTATATTATCTGTAGAATCCAGTGCTGAAAGATTCATTGAATCGTAAGATTTAACGGCAGAATCAGCTTCTATTATAATATTTGAAGATGAATTATTTAATGCAGTTGCTTGAGAGCCGCCTACTGCACCGATAAGCCCTTTGGTTGTTGCATATATGTAAGCCTGAATATCTTTATTCCCTGTTGATTGAATATAAGTATCCCGGCCGCTTACGGAGTTGACACCCTTCTTTATTAAAACAGAAGTATTTGAATTGATATTTTTAGCAATACTGTCACCTGTTGCAACAGCTATCCCTCCGTAAGATTCGATATTTGCTTTGGTATATATATTTACATCACTGTTAGCCAGATAATAAATATCATCATCTTTTGTCTGAATATCTTTTGCTGATATTTCCGTTTTTGTTGTAATATCCGTTTTTACACTAACGTCGCCGTCTGCTGCAGGAATAGCACCGCCTGAGGTTACATCGACTTTCTCGTTAATATCTACAATGCTTTGTGAGGATATATTAATATAACCGCTATTATTTGCCCCAGTTGATTTTACGCTGCTGCCGCCTAGTGCCGCATAGGTATTTGCAATAATATTGTCTTCCAGGACTGCTGCACCTACACCTACTATACCGCCTGCACCGCCATAAAGGTCATAGTTTGAGGACGCTGCTTTAGTTATTGCATTATTAGCAAATACTTCTATTGGTCCATTTGCATTGACATTTGCATTAGAAACGGCTTTAACTATTGAGCTTACAGTATTATCGATAGTCCCAGCAGTAACACCGACTGCGCCGTATGCCGAAGAATCATTGTAAGCACTATAAGTATTAGTATTACTTGCCACGGTGATATATTCACCTGCAGTCGTGGTAATATCGTAATTTGACCCTACATATACTTCATTATCAGAATTGATATTTGTAACTACGCCGGAGCCGCTAATTCCGACAGCTGCGCCTGCACCGGCATTAGTTTTTGCATTAACACTATTATCTGCGGTTGAAGAAATATTAACTGAATTTCCGGAAATTATGTTATCATTTGCTTTTTTAACCGTATCTGCAATTTTAACCCCGCCAATGTGGTTTACATTAGCTTTCGTTTTGGTACCTCCTGCAGATACAACCCCGTATGCGCGTCCGTCAGATTCTGCAATCGCAGAATTTTCTGCCCCCGAAGTAATAGCTATATTACCTTCGCCTGCAAGAATACCTATAGATTTACCTATATTTATACTTGTATCTTTACCTGCTTCAGCTTTAACTTCCGCGCCGGAGCCGCCAACAAGACTGCCGGCAGCGGCGCTGGCATCAGCAGTTGCTGTTTCAACGGAATCAGTTTCTATAGTAACATCACCTGAGTTACTTGCTAGAGAAACATCTTCACCTATATCAATCCTGGTATTTCCTTTTATAATAGCATCAGCAACCGAAACTCCGACAGTAAGTCCGCCATATGCACCTGTTGATACAACAGAGTTTGCAATTCCGGTTGAGTTTGTGTTTAAAAGCAGATCACCAAGCGCGTTAAGAATTGATGATTTTAAAATATATGCATTTGTTGTTTTGTTAGAGTTTATTTTTGCTATTGCACCGGAGCCGCCTATGATGCCGCCTGCAGCAGCTGAAACATTAACGTTTTGATTGTCAGTAGAATTTGCGGATATTTCAATCTTGCTATCTTCAGCAGAAATATTGCTTTGTGTTCCATTTACTGTTTCAAGAACAGCATTATTAGAAACAAAAGCGTTTACTGTTGTATTTACATTTGAAACACCTGCCGCAACTCCTACAGCTGCACCGCCGTATGTATTTCCGTTAACGTCTATATTTACATTATTCACATCGTTTGCATTGACAGTTATACTCTTAGCTTTTATCTTCGCTCCGGTGTCAACAAAAGCAGATGTAGTATAGTCTCTGTCAGTAGAGCCATAGTTTGACCCAGATTCGCTTGACTTCGTAAATAATGAGAAAGCAGAATCCTTCTTTTCAATATTATTTGCTGTAACTTTTGCGTTCGCATCCGTAATTATTTCATCTGCATCCTGATTGGGTGACCCGTTTGGATCTATGGATGCATTTAAACCATCTCCAAGGGAATCCTCAATATTTTTATTTGCATCACTAATTGCATCATCTACATCAGAAGCAGCATCATTATAGTATGTTTTAAAAGTATCGTCTGCTTCGTTTTTATAAGAATTAGCTGCTAATAAAACTTCATCAGCTTGTGATTTTGCAGAATTATATGCTTCAGCATCTTCTTCTGTTAAGTCATTAGCTTCTGCATTGCCAACTGATTTTCCTATAGTATTATGAAGTATACCGCCGCTTAAAGCCACTGACCCGCCGCCTACAACATTGGCATTCGCACGAACGGTTTCATTGCTTTGGGCTACAATTGATAAATCACCCAGTTCCATATCTATTACAGAGCCTGACCCGACTGAAGCAATTACTGTATTATAGATAGTATTTACCCCTACAGAAGCACCGACTCCGGCCACTCCTGCTACAGCATAGCCGCCGACTGTTTCATAAATATTAGTATCAGCTTGTGCTTCAATATTTAAATCATCTGTTAATATAATATTATTATTTGTCCCAATGTAAGATTTAACACTATCTTCTACTGTATTTACCAGTACGGAACCGGCTAGAGCTCCACCTGCAGCTCCTGAACCTGCAATAAGTATAAGTTCGTTATTTGATGTTCCAAGGTTATTTGTTGAAACAGCGTTAAAATCAGCACTTTTAGCATTAATCTTTACATTAGAACCTGTATAGCTCTCAACAGTATTAGTAATTTTATTTACAGCTACTGTTGCGCCAACTGCAGCATACTGGGCGACAGCGCCTGACCCGACCGATTCAGTTATTGTTGTTGTATTATTGGCTATTACATCCAAATCCGTATTTGCAGTAATATTTGAGTTATCAGCAATATACGCTTTAGTAGTAGCCTCTACAATATTTGCAAGAGAGGAGCCGTTAACGGCAACCTGACCGCCGCCAAATCCCATAACTAATAAATCATTAAAATTCTGAACACCTATTGTGCTAACATCAATGTCATCAGCGTTAACAACACCGCCGGTATATGATAATACAGTACTTGTTACCGAATTAGTTTGTATAGTAGCACCGACTCCTACGCTGCCTACAGCCAGGGCCCCTGCAATACCATTAAAGTTAACAGTATCACTTGCTTTTACTTCAAGAGTACTCAGATTTATTCCGCTTGAATTTCCTGTTACATAAGATTTAACAGTATTATTAACAACATCTGTTAAAATAACTCCGCCTACGCCTGCAACACCGCCGCCTGCGCCGGATACGGCATATAAATCATAATTAGAATTGACATTAGCATTAACTTTTAAACTGGATGCTTTAGCATTATTATTAATACCTTTAAGATTTGAATTATCTACAAAAGCTTCAGCATTATATCCAATAACATTTGTTGCCACAGATGCTCCTACACCTGCAACACCTGCGCCTGCAACACCGCCTGTTATATTATCATAGTCCGCATTAGCAGTTGTATCAACAGTCATATTATTAGTACTAATGACAGAATTTTTAACTCCTGACTTTAATGTTGAACTGACAACCGTAGTATTAACAGCGCCAGCAACTCCTGCTGTACCGGCTCCCGAACCCGCTACTACAACATTTGTAATATTATCCTCAGCTTTAGTGTCTATATCTATATTAGAAACAGAAAGTTCAGTATTTTCCGCAACAGCTTCAATATCTTTATTAATTACAAGTGTACTTACCGTTGCACCTACACTGACACCGCCTGCACCTGATGCAGCACCGCTTGTTACAAACAATTCCGTATCACCGGTTGAATTTAAAACAAGTTTATCACCTGCAATAAGTCCGTTTGATTTTTTACCGCTTACAAGGGCTTTTGATGAACTGCTAAATACGAGGGTATCTACTGCCCCGGAAACCGCTGATGCACCGGAACCGGTACCGGCGATAGTAATAAACGGATTAGAAGAATCTCCAACCACTTCATTAGCCGCTGATTTAATAACTATATCAGCATTAGCTGCAGAGATGTCAGAATTATTAACTTCTGCACTAACGTTATTTGTTATTACTCCCGTAATAATAGAACCGCCTACAGCTACAGCTCCGGCGCCTGCTGCAGAACCGGTCCGCCCGACAACTTCAAGGTTATCATTCGCAGCTACCACAACTCCGCTGTCTCCGGATTGTGCATTAGGAACTGTTGTGGTTACGCTTGAATTTGATATTTTTGCTGTTATTTCATCTGAAGAAACAATAGTATTTACAGAGCCTGTTATAGCTCCGGCACCGGAACCGGCACCGCCAGCAACCGTAGAATCAATTTTATTATCAGCATCTGCATTAACATTAATATTACCTTGGGATGAAATAGTTGAATTGTTGATTTCAGCTTTAGATTTCTTTGATGAAACAAAAGTATTTACTCCGCCGTTAACGGCAGCAGCACCGGAACCGCTTGCCTGAAGCATAACTATCATTGCATCAGAATTATTGTCAGATGAAACAGTGACTGCTCCGGTATTAGCTATTGTTGAAGCATCAATTAATGCGTTAGCCGCTGAATTGAGGACTAATGTACTAACCGTACCATTAACTGCAGCTGTACCTGCACCGCTTGCGTTAAATAATGTAACTAAATACTTGGAAATTATATTTGCAGTGTTTGTTAACGAGCCTGCGGATGTTATATTTGTCCCGCCGTTAATTATTGCATTTGCAGTTGAATTATCAACAAGCGAATAAACGACTCCGCCAACAGCCGCTGTACCGGCACCGTTTGCGGACGCTAAGTACATATCTAAATTAGTATCATTTGTCGATGTATTAATCAATTCCCCTATTGCAGATACAATAGAGTTGTTAATTAATGAACTTGTATCAACATTTAATACCTGAGTTACAACCGTTCCGTTAACGGCGGCACCGCTTGAACCGCCAAAACCTAAAGCGACAGATATAATATCAATATCCGCAGAAGATAGGTTTTTTAAATAACCGCTTGAATTAAGCGTTGAGTTCTTAATTTCTGAACTTACATTTTTATTTAAGACAAGTGTTCCAATTGCGCCGCCAACACCTGCACCGGAGTAGCCGGCTGATACTTGTCCTGTACCATGTCCCAGTTCTGTTGCTGTATGCGCATTTACTTCGGTATTTTTGAATTTGGAATTATTTAAATTTTGTAATCCATCAACATAGGCTGCAATATCTTTATTTATTACTATGGTATCGATTGTACCGGCAACAGAGAATGTCCCGACTGAACCTGATATTGTAGCGCCTGTAAATTTATCAGATTGTGTTGCTTTTACAAGTAATTCACCGAGTGCAGTTTGATATTTGTCAAAAGTAGTATTATCAATGTGAGCTTTATTTTCTCCGGTCATTGTAACCGTTAATATAGATCCGCCAACGCTGCCCCCGCCTGTAGAAACGGCAGCTGCTCCGGCTATAGAGGTCAAATCAAGTACATCCTCAGCATTAACCTTAATATCCCCGTCGGATTTTATTACTGCATTTTTGATATACGCATCCATATTTTGCGACATTATAAGTGTATCAACTGATCCTTGTACAGACACGCTTGTTCCGCCGGAAGCTCCTACAATAGTTGATAAATGAGTTTGAGCAGCTTTTGCAAGTACGTCAATACCGTTCTTTGCAATAATATCAGCACCGTCAATACCGGCTGTAATATCTGAATCATAAACTGTTGTGTTTACAGCACCGCCTGCAGATACACTGCCGGTTGATATACCTACGTTGCCATCTACAGTTAATGTGTATATATCGTTAGTAGATTTAATATTTACTGCTCCCGATGTAGAGTGCAGTTTATTCTTTTTATTCTGATCTGATAGTACATAGGTATTTACATTTGAATCATTAACCAGAACGCTTAATGCACCGGAGGCAGTAACTCCGCTGCCACCTGCACCACCAAAGACAATAGTATACATGTCCTGTATGAAATCTGAAGTTAGTGTAATATCATTAGTCGAAATAATATCAGAATTTTTTATATAAGTATTAATGTTATGCGAAACTCCGACGCCATAAGCAGATGCCCCGACAGAAGCTCCGCTTGACCCGACTGCAGCAGCTATAGCACCGGTTACGGCAACATCAAAAAGTGTTTTATCCGTATCTAAACTTAAACTGTTTATATTTAATGTTGAGTTATCAATATAGTTGTTTTGAGTTGTTACATCAGCAAAAACATTAGCAACTCCTGCCCCGGCACTTGATGTCGAAGAGCCTGCACCGGCAACAGCAACGGAAATTTGGTGTAATTGTTCATTATTAGTTAACTCTACATTTTTTGCCGTAACGGTTGAATCTTTAATATAAGAATTCATTTCGTTTATAACAACATCAGTTCTTACGGTTGCTCCTACACCGGTTTTGTTGCCTGCTGCAACTGTTCCTGCTACAACAATTTCTCTAAAATCACTATTGGCATTAACATTTATATCCGCACCGGATGCGTTTATTGTTGAATTATTAATGTATGCATCTATGCTATTTGCCGCAACATAAGCTGCTATAAGTCCGCCATACGCAGCCCCCTGTGTCGAAACACTGCCTGCAGCATCTACACCTATGAAACGATCGTTGTTATTGGCTTCAACATTAATATAATCACTTGCATTAACTTTGGCACCGTCAATTGAAGCTCTAATTGTGTTAACTACAACATCACCGTCTAAGGTTGCGCCAACAGAAGTTCCTTCGCCGGAGCCGCTGCCGCCTGTCTGAATAGATAAAGCCCCTGCGCCCTTGCCTGTCAGACTTTCCATATTCGCTTTAACATCAACACTTTGTGTATTTGATTTTTTATTTTGGTTAATTTGCGCCCCGTTTTTGATATCTGCAGTCACATCATTAACCTGAACTATGGAAGATAAATTACCAACCCCGCTGCTGTCTTTTGCTTGTGCGACACCTGCAGAAGCTGCAACTGCTAAAGTGTTTTGATTGGCACTTACCAGAATATTTTTGTTTGCATCAACTATAGCATTTCCAATAGACGCTCTTGTGTCATTAGCAATAACATCAGCCATAACCGTAGCACCGACACCGGTTTTCCCGTTTGCAGCAGTAACAATTCCTGCATCTATTAATGTATCAGACTGATTTGCTGTTACGCTTACATTATTTCCTGCATCAATTTTGGCTCCATCAGCAATATAGCTCTCTACTTTGTTTGTTGTAACTACAGCGTTAATTATTCCCGCGTATGCTGCTGTACTTTTATCAGGAGCAGAGGCTCTTTCAAAGTCAAAATCTCTGTTTAAATATTCCTCTACCTTATTCATTTTAGATTTTATTGTTTTGGTACGCGACAAACTTTCTTGTTTGTATCCCTCGTATTCTGCAAGTTCTTGACCTATAATCAGGTCGTCAAGAAATGTTCCTTGAAGCCAAGAACTTGCCGGATTTGGAGCCGAACCTTTAGGTGGTTCTGTTCCTTTTTGGGCAATACCAACATTTGTTGAAACATTAACGAGCAGTTTATCATAATTTCCTGAAATGCTAACATCATTAGCAGCATTGATATTTCCGCCAATATAAGCTTTTACCGCATCTGTAAGTGTTGTTGAGGCAATTCCCCAGCCTGTTGCTTCCTGAGAATTAGCAAAGACGATTATTCCGTTTATATAATTTGCATCTTTATCAGCATTAACTTTTGCATCTTTTACATTAATAGATTTACCGGTATCAGAACTTTCAATGGCGGCAATTGTATCTCCCGTTACAACGGTAGCCCCTATTGAACCTGACATTCCGGCATCATCTGCTGATGATGATGCTGCAGTAACATTTACAAAGTTTCCGTCAGACTCGGCATTTACGACTAAGTCATTTTGTTTATCAGTATTATTGTTTGTTATTGAAACATTTTTGCCAACTTTAGCAGTTGTATCCGAATCCGAAAAACTAAAACCAACACCTGCACCATACGCAGAACCATCTCTTGCTGTCATGCCTGCGAGTCCGGATTTAACATTAAAGGGCTTGATAAGTGTTCCCATAGTCCAGATTTCATTATTACTATAAGCATTAATATTAGTATCAGTATTTCCCGTATTTTTGTTTATAGTAATTGATGAATTGTCAAATAGCAATGCATTGGCAGAGGCATCAAAAACTCCAACTGCAATTGCTCCGGCAACAGCTTTTGTCTCGCCGGTAGTTGTTTTTGCTTCCGATGTCGATTGTGCGTAAGTATTGAATAAAGATGCTAAGCCTAAATTATCAAGGTTTGCAACACCATATAAAATCATATCAAGACTTAGGTCATCCATAAGGTGCGATAGTTCTGAAACGGATGCTAATTTGGCTAAATAATCTGTAGAAGAATTAGTTTCAAGATCATTCCAACTGTTTTTAACCTCGTTTCCTGCAAAATTCCAATATTCGGAAGAAAACATTGATTGCATCATATTTGCAAATTCCGGCCACCAATCATAATAAGAAAGCGGATGGCGTATTTCCGTATCAGAATTTATAGATACAGCAGCATTTCCCATAGTATCAGAGCTATAGACTTTACCTTCATAAACAACGCAGCCTTGCTTTGCTTCTTCAGTTAGAGAATTGTATTTATTCTCTGAAATAATATCGCCTGAAGCATTTTTATAATAAGTTCCTTCGTTTGCAAGGGTATATTCTATTTTTTTATCTGCATCGGTAGTGAATTTCAATTTCGCTTCATCATAGTGTCCGTAACCGTAAACAGTTATATCTGATGTATCAAGTTTGCTGTAAAGAGCCTTGGTATTATCAGAAAGTTTATTGTACTGTTCTTCGGATATTAAGTCTAAATTACTTACTGACTGGTACATCGTTCCGGTATATGGAGAATAACCGCTTTTTTCATCATCCGGTATAAGATTGTACTCATATTCTGTCAGTATATTGGAGTCTGCGTCTTTATATAATGCACCTGTATATATTCGATAATTTTCTTTTTTATTGTTATCAAGTGAATTGTAGTAGTCCTCGTCAACAAGTGAAACTGTATCATTCTTTTGATAAAAATTACCGGTAAAAATATTATTGGACGATGTTGTAAAGTTCAATTCAGAGTTATTAATTACAATATCAGAATAAACTGTTGCATCAGAATTCAAATCTTTGTAATTAATAGCTAAAGCCCCGCTAACAGTTGTTTTACCATTTTCTGTATTTGCAACAGCTGATAAATCACTTTTGTTATCAATTAAAGTTGATGAAACATTTACAGTTCCGGCCGTTACACTTGGCTTAATATTATTGTCAGCATCACCAATTTTAGCAGTAGAATTAACTTCATTTATTGCTACTGCTACTGCCCCCGCTATATCCAAATTAGAAAAATCAGCGTTTCCGCGCGCTTTCATACTATCAAAAGCTTTGTCCTGCAAAGCGGTCAAACCATTAGTTCCAGAGCCTTTTACCAGTGCTTTTACAAAAGTAATAGCATAACTCTTTCCGCTGGTATTTTCTCCTTCACCGCCTGCGTAAGCCGTCACTGCAGAGCTGATTTTCCCGGTATAATCGGCAGTGACATTAACGACCCCGCCATTAACAAGGTTTACATCACTATTTAATACTGCTTCATTGTTAACATCAGCAATAATTACAGATACGGCAGCACCTACAACACCTCTATTCTTATCAATGATAGGAATAATTCCGTTTTTTGTAGTATCTACATGGTTACTTACTGTATTCGCAATTACTGATAAATTATCTGTTACATTAAGATTTACACCATTTTCAATAACCGCTCTGTTTGATATTTCCTCTAAAGTTAAATTCCCTGCAATATTTCCATATTTATTATGTATTTTTTCGTCAAGCATTGAGGTCGCTTTTGATGCAGTAGAAAGTTCTAAATCCGTAGTTGCTGCTACGTCAAGGTTCGCGGCAGATATGTTTGCACCGCTTTTTATAACAGCTTCTGTTACCGCATCAATAGAAGTATAGTTAAAAGCAAGCGCGGCACTATATGTGTGTGCACTAATCTCCATATCTGATAATGCTTCTAAAACTATGTCGTTAATAGCTGTTAGTGTTGCGCTTTTTTCAACCGTTACTTTTGTAGTAACATTTGCTATATGAACAAAATTTTCGCCAAGGACATTAACAAGTTCACCGGCATATCCATAATAATCTTCTCTGGCACTATCAGAAATATCAATAAGGTTTTTATCTGAAGAGGTTAGCTGTGATACAGCCTGCATTACAATATCGTTTCCTGAAATATCAGCATTACCTTTAACAGTTATCTGGGATTCGGTGTTTCCGGCTTTGTCTGTTTGAAATACTTCTGTCCGAACGTAAACACTGCTGCCGTTTGCTTTAACATTACCGTCAAGGTTAACAATGGCACTTAAAACATCCGCAGATGCATCATTATTTGAAGAAACAATTACGATATTATTGCCATTCTGCATAGCAAGATTTTTGGGATAACTATCTCCTGATAATTCACTTACTAATACGTTTTCAGATGGTGCAGCGGTAATTTTGCCGGCTGCATCTTTAGTAAAAGACATGTTTGCATTTAATTCAGAGCCGTTTTGCAAATTAACTGTACCGCCTGAAAATAAGTCTATTCCTTTAGAAGAGTTAACTACACCGGAAATATCTATGGTCCCCGGAGCGAGTACAAAAGGATGATACTCGTTGCCCGCCACAAGGTAATTAGCGTCGTTAAAAGTAAAACTTATAAGTCTTTCAGCATTTGTTTCATTCCATGATTGCGCATTACTATGGATATCAAAGTTGATTAGGTCGCGCATTGAGTCCTCTGTCGGGGTCATCAAAGTAAGAGAGCCGACATTAAAAACTCCGTTTGCGCCTACAACAAACCCGTTAGGGTTTGCAAATAAGACATTTCCGCCTATTTGTCCGTTCATATATGAATTTACAATACCGTTGATTTGGGATGCTGAACTATCAAATATTAAGTTTACAAGCTTATTTTGAGCATTAATAAGATTTAAATTAACAGTGTCGCCCTGTCCAACATTAAATTTATCAAATGAGTTTATACCGATAGTTCCGTTAGAGACACTGGTATTTGTTTGTATATCATATATATTACTGCCATTCCAATTAATGTTTGTATCGGTTGGCAAAGGCCCGCCAACACTAATTTCTGATGCTGCAAGGACAACTAATGATGTATTGTATAAACTAAAAATCAATGTAAGGCATAAAGCTACAATGCGTTTTATATTTAAGTATTTTTCCATAAATCCACAATCCCACATATTTTTACTTTTATATGATTATAACCTATAAGAAAACTATTTACTTTAATTGTAAAGATTTTTTATCGTAAAATGTAATATATCTTTACATTCTGTTTATTAAGCGAAGTTTATGTTAACCTGTTTATAAGGAATATAGATAAGAATTGATGGATTATATGAAAACAAAAAAAATATTGTTTTTAACGTTGGCATCGTTATCATTTTTAATATTAATTAATAATGCAAGTTTTGCTATAACTGATGCAGAGGATGCCAAGCCGCACGCAGTCACTAAAAAAGAATTGCGTGCACAGAAACGTTTAGAACGTAAACAAAAACGGCAAAATAAAGTTTTTGAGCATGATGATATTAACAAAAATATTTTAAGACCGAATGAATCCCCCGGTATAATGACTGATACAAATAAAACAAGGCGGTATTATGAATCTTTAGAAGATGCACACCGTACGGAAATGAATGATGTTCTTGAAGAAGAAGTTATTTTTGATGATTCACGGTTAGAATTACCGCCAAGAGTTGATAATGATGCCGCAACAACGCACATTGAAAAAGTTGAAATTTCTAAATCTGAAATATTTTCGGATTTGGAGTTGTTTCAGCTGAAAAGTGTTGCTGAAGGGCAAGATTTGACGGCTGAGGATATTAATAATTTTATTGACTTAATTAATAAGCTTTATGCAAAAAAGAATATTATAACTGCACGCGCATATTTAGAAAGTCTTGAAGGCGGAATCCTGAAAATAGAACTTATGGAGGCTCGCATTGGTGATATCACAGTTGAAGGAAACCGTTTTAACCGTAAATGGTTTCTAAAAAAAATGATATCGTCAAAGTCAAATGATGTTCTTAATCTTCAAACGCTGGAAGAAGATTTAAGACGATTTAACAAAAATGCACGCAGTATAAAATTATCAGCTAAGCTTAAACCCGGAGAAAAATACGGGACTACGGATGTAGTACTGCAAGCCGAAGAAAAATTTCCGTATCACTTTTCGGCCTCCTGGGACAGTTTCGGGCGTGAAACAACAGGCTTATTGCGCGGCGGGTTAATGCTTTCTACTGATTCTTTCCTCGGGGCTCAGGACAGATTGACCGGTGCGGTTAACCTTGCACGCTCATCTACTAACCCGTTTGTGGATTATAATGTGCCCATTAACAGAAGAGGAACACGTATAGGCGGCAGCTATATGTTCGGTAAAAGTAAAATTTCAAGCGGCGACTACAGCGGTTTCGGGCTTGAAGCAAACACGCATATTTTTAGCACCTATATTACTCACCCGCTCATTGATACTCCAAGGGCTTCTTTAAATTTGAATACTTCTGCTAATATTAAACTCTCAACAGCCGACATTTCCGGATACAGATATACAGATTATAAAGATTATAATATTGCATTTGGGCTTGGCGGCAGATATAACTTTAATAAAAGTGTTCTTTTGGGTTCCGTTTATTCTACAAACGGTATTATTGATGACAGCATCCGCTCAACATCTTATTATTTTACAAAAATCAACGCGGACGGCTATTATATTCATTACCTGCCAAAAGGGATAATAGCTACAGTTAGAGCCGGCGGGCAATACTCTCCGCAGGAAATATCATTTATAGAACAGTACCAAATCGGTGGTATTTCCAGTGTAAGAGGTTACTCTGAAAGTTTACTTCTTGCTGCAAGTTCTTATTTTGCAAGTTTTGAAATGTTATTTCCAATCCCCTTTCTTCCGGAGGAAATAAAAGTTCCATTCAGAAAAGAGATGACCTACAGGTTAAGGGATTCAATCAAACTTGCAGCATTTTTTGATAATGGTGCGATTTTCCCTCATCGGAACGGAGTGGGGACGGCCAATTTTCTCTCCAGTGTAGGTGCAGGTATAAGGCTTGCTATATCAAAGTATTTAACAGCAAGAGTTTATGTCGGTATTCCGCTTATGAATACAGGCGTTTATAATCAATCAAGCGCAAGAGTTCACTTTGATTTAATTGCTTCACCTTTTTAATTTTGTACCTTTTTGTTATCATATAAAAAGATTATAGAGGTGCTTTATGGAATTCGTAAATCAGATATTATCGTATTTAGTTAGTTTTATTGAGCATGTTATTACCAGCATGGGACCGTTCGGAATAAGTTTATTAATGGCAATTGAATCATGCAATATTCCCCTGCCAAGTGAAGCAATCTTACCGTTTGCAGGATATATTGTGAGTAAGGGGGAAATGAATTTTCATGTAGCGGCCTGGGCAGGTGCTTTTGGCTGTGTGCTAGGGTCTATTCCTTCTTATTATCTGGGATACTTTGGCGGTAGACAATTTATTGAAAAGTACGGAAAATATTTTCTTATTTCGCGTAAAGAGCTTGAAGATGCTGATAAATGGGTCGAAAAATATGGCGACTGGGCATTCTTTATTTGCAGAATGCTTCCGGTTATAAGAACTTTTATTTCTCTTCCTGCAGGTATTTTAAAGGCACGAAAAAGAATCTTTTTCACACTGACCTTTTTGGGGTCATTGGTGTGGAGTTATTTGCTCGTGTATGTAGGAGTAAAGTTCGGGCAAAATATGGAAATGTTTAAACATTTGTGGCATAAGTTTGATATTTTAATTGTGCTTATTGTAGGTATTCTTGGTGTGTTATATATCTACAAACATTTTAAACACTTAAAGGACTCATAAAATGATGCTTTAGCCACTCAGCTTACTTTAACCATATTGAAATAAAACGATTAAGTATCGTTTTGCGAGAGGGAGCCGTGCGCTAAGCGATTGGCAGGCGAATTCCTGAGCCTGACAAGAGCGTGATTTGAAAAATCTGCGCCAAGGCGATTACCCGCGTATAAAAAAATAGCAAGGGAGAAATTCGTTTTCCTGAAACTTACCGGCTTGGCGTACATTTTCCCGACTGCAATATTTACCCCCACGACCTCACGGACTTTGCCGAAGCAAAACGATTAAGTATCGTTTTGCGAGAGGGAGCCGTGCGCTAAGCGATTGGCAGGCGAATTCCTGAGCCTGACAAGAGCGTGATTTG
>CALVDX010000039.1 GCA_944326425.1 Candidatus Gastranaerophilales bacterium | reverse complement strand
AGGGGGTAAACGAGGGGGCAAATGGGTAAATATGGAAAGTCTCCCCTTGCCCTGCTTTATACTTTCCATTCAAGAATTTACAGGTTAAAAGTATTCTTACCCCATCTGCAAGATGCTGAAACAAGTTCAGCATGACATAATAATTTAATAAAAGACTATACGTCGCAAACCCAGTATCTAATAGGGTTCTACCCCCCCCCCGAAACGCAGCAGGGACAAGACTTTGATGTACTCAAAGACTTAAGTTCTTCGTTCGTCATTGTAAACATATCCCTTGTTTGCATGCGTTTTTGACCTCTGTTCTTCTTATTCCACATTTCCGGAATTTTGTAACACTTTTTCTATGAGGTTTTGACTTTTTTTTTGTACACTCTCCCTTTTTCTCTTATTTTCACATATTCCGCTCGTTCAAGGTATACTGCGGAAAGGGGATTTTTGAGGGTAAATGTATCCGCCTTGACGGAAATAACAACTACAGGCCGGACTCAGGTGGAATGTATACGTCACGACAGGAAGAATGACAAGTTTAATGAAGTTGGGGATGGGGACAAGTAACAAATAAAATAAGCTAAAAATAATTAAATCAGGATATAATCCTTATATAACTAATTTTCAGCTCTAAATATTAAAAAAATTAAAATTTTGCCGATATAAGTATTGCAAAAAATTACACTTTGATGTATAATGCATGGGTCAGAGGTCTAAGTGTAGGAGAATCTAATTATGGCAACCGTAACACCGGTGAGCTTTGGACTTACAATTCCAAAGTATACACCACAAAATTCAAAACAACAAAATACAAATACTCAATTTGCAGCAGCATCTAAATATTCAGGCGGAGATGTTGTTCCAAATCAAAAATCTGCACTTGCAGTTCTTTTAACATCAGCAATGCTTTGCACTGTTGCAATCGTTAATCTTATTAAAGCCGGGAGATAAAGAATTTCTTCTCCCCCGGCATAACGGGTTATTCCCGTTTTTCTCCTCTTTATAATTTAACCTTTTTCGCCTCTGATTTAGTGTATAAATTACAGCCATTGTATAAAATTTGTTTTTACAAAAATATACATTTACGAGCATTTTAAAATAGTTTACTATAGAATATATACAAGTAGTAATGGAAGTACCGGTTTAATGATGGAAACGTTTGAACTAACAAATTACAATTTCTATTCTTCAAGGCTTGATATGGAATTGATTTCTAATATTGTAGATGCTCTTAAAGAAATTATAAAAGAAGATAAAAAAGAAAAACAACCTCTTTTTCTTAAAATATCTGATAACTTTATTATGAATATCGCAAGAAAAGTTGTACAGGAAAAGAAAAAAACATTTTTAATCGGTATCACAGGAGAAAGTGCCTCCGGTAAAACCGTTTTTGTAGACAATACCATAGAAGCCTGTATTCGTGATAAACGTGAAGGAATTTACACAGTAATCCGCTGCGATGATTATTACAAAGATACTTCAAAAGAACTCATTGAAGCCGGCAGCTATGAAGAATTATTTAAAACAGGGTTCAGCTTTGATACCCCTGATGCGATGGATTTGGCACTAATGAAACAGCACATGACAATGTTAAAAGAAGGCAAAACTGTTGTTTCTCCCAAGTACGATTTTAAAACCTGTGTATCAGATCCCAACGGAGACGTGAAAAAGCCTGCAAAAGTTATACTTACAGAAGGACTATATGTTCTTAATGAAGATGTTCGTGACATTCTTGACATAAAAGTGTATGTATTTACACCAATTGACGTTATAAAAGAACGCTGGTACAAACGCGCAGTAACACGCGGCAAAACAGGAGCCGCAGCAGATATGCAATTTGCAGACGTAAACGCTACTGCCCAAAGATATATTAGACCCACCTACCAGATTGCAGACTGTGTAATTAATGGTATGGTTGATAAAGAGTACATTAAAGTAATTACCGACAAAATATTCCAAAAACTATACGAAATTTGCGCTTAAAACTTATTTATTCATCTTCATAAGCAGGCGCCGTCGTAATATACTCTGTTGTAAACTTATATACTTCCATAGTTTTAGAAAAATAATCTTTGTAAAATCCGGCTTTTTCTTTTAACGAACTCCAGAATAGTCTTTTATCCGGAAGCTGTTCCCATACAACCGGCAAATAAACCCCCCGTTTACCTTTATCCATAAGAATTATACCGTATGGATAAATTTTTGAAAGTAACTCTTGCTCATTCTTAAAAATAATTTGTTCCGGTTCTGATAGTATAGAAATAGAAATTGTTATATCGTTATATTCTTCCGGCCGCAGCGGATCAAAGCGCGGATCAAAAAAAGCAGCAGATTGTGCATTTGCAACAATATCATTAATAAGCGGCTTATCTGAATAAATCGACCCGATACACCCCCTTAAATGTCCGGTAATTTCAAGAGTAACAAAAGACGCCCCGTATTGCTGCAGCACAGCCGGCGGATACTCCGGCTGGTACTTTTGTCCTTCCAAACCCATTATTATACTTTTCTTACATTCATCAATCAAATAATCAGAATAAAACCTGCTTATAAACTCCGTTTTATTCCCCTCATATAACATCCAGGCTCCGTACCCCACAACTTTGGACTTATCACCGGAAATATCACCGGAATTATACATTTCAAGCCTTATAATATTGAACCCGCGCTTTGCAGCAAATGACGTTAAACCGCATATTCCCAAACTGCCGCAGGCCTGTTCGGATACAAATTTCTCAATATGACCTGTTTCTATCATCCACGCAGTATAATTATCAGTCTGTTTTGCAACATTATCAGGATGATAATGGCTCAAATCTGACGATATTACAAAACATGCCCTGTCCCAAAATTTTTCAATGAGCGCAGCAACTTCATCAGAAGTGCTTCTTCCAACCAGAACCGGTATAATTCTTACTTTATGCAGCCCTTTTAACAAATTTGCAGCATTAATTATTTTAGTATTATTAGTGTAATATTGTATAAAAGGAATTTGGACTTCTATAGAATGCTCTTCTTCAAAAGGAGTATTATTAACATAAGCCCCGAAGCTGTCCTGAACTTCTTGAACAAAAGCCCTGTTAACCTCCATACAACCAAACGGGGTTTCAAACTTGTCATATTCAGGCAGTGCAAATCCTTGAAAATCATAATGATGCGAGGGTGCAATGATAAAAACATTCTCTTTAAACTTTAAATGTTCAAACCCGATATTCATAGCATGACCGGAAAATTGATACCCCGCATGCGGCACAATAACCGCATTTGATTTATATAAAATCTCTTTACCACTTGCAAATTTCTTTATTAATTCAGCAAGCTCATTCATATCAGACGGGTAAAACAACCCGGCAACGTTTGGAGATTTTTTAGTTGAATTGTCCATAGGCGTTTTACATTATACTATAAATTTAAGAGATATAAAAGATAAATTTTAACTGGAACAAATTTTTACTTTAAACACCATGGAAGCTGAGCAAATCCGGGAGCCGGATGCACTGCCGAATTCAAAGCGAACCGTTGAACCTTGACTGAGAGGCAGGCGACTTTACAGGTGCAAAACACAGAAACAAAAAAGAGTTAATCTGACATCCATCAAATTAACTCTTTTATTTAAATTAGGTCTCGGCAACGGCTATCTTCCCAGGCGGTCTTCCGCCAA
>CALVDX010000038.1 GCA_944326425.1 Candidatus Gastranaerophilales bacterium | reverse complement strand
TTGTATTAACATTTTATCACCACCGTAGCAATCTTCGATTGCACAGGCGGAGAATACGCGGTAGCAGGTGTTGAGTGCCGGTGCAGACTTGCGGGAGCAAGGCTGGCAGGGCACGAAACATTTTATCACCACCGTAGCAATCTTCGATTGCACAGGCGGAGAATACGCGGTAGCAGGTGTTGAGTGATAAACTCCATACCGCATTTAGATGATTACGAAATACGTTTGTTATGCAGCTTTCAGGGTACAGAGAAACCGGCGGAGTAAATAAACTCCAAAAGTTGAACCACAAGTTTCTCGGTGACCAAGCGTGAGGAAACCACCCGTTCCCATCCCGAACACGGTCGTAAAGACTCATAGCAGTGAAAATACTTGGCGGAAGACCGCCTGGGAAGATAGCCGTTGCCGAGACCTAATTTAAATAAAAGAGTTAATTTGATGGATGTCAGGTTAACTCTTTTTTTTGTTTCTGTGTTTTGCTGGTGCAAAAAGTAAACAAATGTAAAGATGAGTTTATAATCGTCTCAAACCCTGATATAAGGGCCTATATGATATGATGTAATATGAAGTGACAGGATGGGGTGGTCTAAAGTTTTAGAAACATGTGCCGTTAATATGAATTGTTAGTACAAAAAAAAGAAAGGAGACAAAAAATATGAGCGGACGTGTAGAACAAATGAGGCAGGAGTTGATATCAAACGGAGTAAAACCTGAGATAGTAAACAATATGTCAGAAAAACAATTGGAAGCAGCATGCAAGGAGCGCAATATACAAATTCAATCAGGATTGAATAACAATGCAAACTGGGGAAATGTAGAAGATGGATTTGAGAGGAATGCCGAGGAAGAGAAAGGAAAAGAATATGAACTCCGTCCGATGACTGATGAAGAAAAAGGGCAGTTAAGACAAACAGGAGTAGTGCCGTTTATAGGTAAAGGCGGTGCGCTTGCCAAAGCTCAATCTCAGAACTCTCAAGATAGTAATGTCATTAATGAAGTAACTGATGCGTTAAAGAAAGAGGAGGAATAGTAAAAATGGAGGAGCTGAGATTTAGAGCTTGTTAATAAAAACATTATGTATAACTGAAAATAATCGGCAGGTTAAATGATTTTAATACAACCTGCCGGTTCTTTGCGAATTAATAAAAAACGATGTGTTAAACATAACTGTTTGACATTTGTATTTTTATGCTAGAATTATAATATGGTTTGCCCTTGTGGCACTCTGCCAACTAGGAGGTGACTAAATATCACGTCTGAGGCGAGGAGAGGTAGACTTGTCTACCAATTCCGTGCAGAGGTTTGAAATCTAAATTAATAAATTGCTTGCCCTTGTGGCGGAATCGGTAGACGCGTTGGACTTAAAATCCAATTGGGGCTCAACCTCAGTGCCAGTTCAAGTCTGGCCAAGGGCAAGTTTTTATAAAAAGACCTGTATTTCAAACTATCAATTCATTTGAAATGCAATAGTGCGGTTTTAAAATATAAAATCCCCCTCCCCCTAATATTGTAACGGTTTAATGACTTTAAACCAGGTGATTATTTTCTCACGCCACTTGTGAAAGAGGGGCGGCGAGGGATATAAATTTCTTAATAATTAGGCAATTCCTAAAATAAAAAATATTCTAAATTATATCATGGACTCAAGCATTGTGAACAGTTAACTACCATGTTAATGGATTAACTGCTATGCATGCACACTTGCAAAAAGCACTATAAAACGGACTTTAGATAAATCCTCTTTTGAATTTATGTTTATAAAAAGCGTTACAAAATGAAAAAGGAGAAAAATTTATCCAGAACGTAATAGATAATATAATATTGAAATTGGCATTGATTTAGGAACAACTAATTCTGAAGTCGCAATATTGAATAACGGACAAATTGAAATTGTCAAGAACACTTACGGGGATGAATTTACACCTTCCGTATTTTGAATTAATAAGGCAAAAGACGAAGAAGTAGGTAAAAAACCTTACCAAAGATATTTTAAAGATGCAACTCCCGATGAAATTAACAACAATAAACCAGAAGTTAAACGATTAATGGGGACTAGCGATTCTGTCTATTTCCCAAGAATTGACAAAAGGTATAATGCTGAAGAAATTTCAGCAAGAATTTTAAATTCTTTAAAACAGGAAGCATTAAGAAAAAATGATAAATTAAACACTTCTGCTACTGTTATTACTATTCCGGCACATTTTTCTACAATACAAGCAGAAGCTACCAAAAGAGCAGGCTTACTTGCCGGTTTTAAATATGTTGTATTATTACAAGAACCTATTGCAGCCGCTATATCTTATGGTTTTGGTAAAAATATCAATGAAAACTGGTTAGTATATGATTTAGGCGGTGGAACTTTCGATGCAGCATTAATATCATCAAAAGACGGAAATCTTAAAGTCTTAAGCCATAATGGTGACAACTTTTTAGGCGGAAAGGATATTGATTCAAAGATTGTAGATGAAATTATAGTTCCAGAGTTGTGTAAAAAATATGAGCTAACAGCCTTTAACCGAGCTAATTCAAAATATTCTGTCGAATTTGCCAAATTAAAATACGCTGCTGAACAAGCAAAAATCCAATTGTCGAGTCTTAACGAAGTAAATATTGAAGTGGATATCAATATTGAGAATAAGGAAATATACGAAAATATTTTAATAACAAGAAATGATTTACACAACATACTCTCTGATCTTATAAAAAGAACCATTTCCTTGTGTGAACAAACAATATCTGATGCCGGAATAAAAACAGAATCTGTAAATAAAATAATTTTAGTAGGAGGACCTACTCAGTTACCATTTATTAAATCAGAATTGGAATCATCTATGAGTATTTTAGTTGATACATCCAGTGATCCACTAACCGCAGTTGCTAGGGGTGCTTGTATATTTGCTACAAGCCAAGCAGGAATTTAATGAGTTAAAAGCAATCAATGATTCAACTTATGATATAAAATTAAATTATGATTCTTTAACATGTGAAGAAGATGAATTAATTACAGGCATAATACCAAGTTTAAAAGATGCAACAGAAGATTACTTTATCCAAATTCAAAGTCAGGATAATACGTTTAACACCGGAAAAATAAAGCTAAAGGATGGTAAATTTGTTACTAATGTGGTTGTGAAACCAAATTGTTTAAATTCATATTGGTTGTATTTATTTGATAATATTGGAAATACACTTGATGTATCAACAGACGAATTCAGTATTACTCATGGTTTAACTGTTGCAGGAGCACCAATACCACATTCTATAGGCGTTGGAGTATCAATAAAAGACTGGAGTTCTTATAATTTTAAGCAGGGATATGAAGTATTTTTTGATAAAAATTCAATATTACCTTTAGAAAAAACTGTATGGAAAATTGTTGATATAATTACAAGTACTATTTTTTACATAGCATCATTAAAAATTAACAAAAACAATCTATGAATATTTCTGTAAAAGAACACAAGGTTTGATTATCTGTTACAGATAGTTTGACTATTTTTTGTTGTTCCTTGTGGGTAAAGGTTATACATTTTGTAATATTTTGTAATCTCTACGCAATTTTTGAAAAGGGTAATACTTTATATAAATACTAGGGGAAATAAAAGATATTTTTATGGGATTAGAAAGAGTCGGAACAACAATAGGTAAAGAAATTATTGCCTGGACAAGAAGTGGTAAAAGCTTGCTTGCTACAAAACCTGTAAAGGTTAATACCTGTGGCTTAAAGATTGTGCCAATAACAGGGGATATTGTACAGTTTAATAAATTTTCAAGACCTACAGAAAAAGAAATAATCTCAATATTAAGAAGGCATTCAATCGCAGGAAACAGCTTTAAAAATGGGACTTTAGAACTAGACAAATCTTTTATAAATGACAATAACAGTATATTTCTTAGAGAACTAGATAGAATGTT
>CALVDX010000037.1 GCA_944326425.1 Candidatus Gastranaerophilales bacterium | reverse complement strand
CCCTTGCTAAGGAAGTTCTGCAAGGAAAGCCGACAGCTGCATCCGTTGCATCAGAGGATATGGAAACTGCGGAATTTGTACAAAGGGCGCTCAATGTAGGCGGCAAATTCAGGTTATATACCAATTCTGATGTAATAGGTGTTGAACTCGGCGGAAGTTTAAAAAACGTTATTGCAATAGCGTCAGGATTTGCGCATAGTATGGAACTTGGCGATAACTGTCTTGGTACACTCTTAACCCGCGGTATGGCAGAAATCATCCGTGTGAGTATAAAACTCGGGGCACAGCCTTCAACACTGTACGGTTTATCAGGAATGGGCGATTTAATTGCAACCTGCTCAAGCCCGATGTCCAGAAACTTTACTGTAGGCTCACTCCTTGGTAAAGGCAAAAAAATTGATGATATATTAAGAGAACTAGGGTCAGTTGCAGAAGGTGTTAAGACCTCTAAGGCAATGTGCGATTTGGGTAAAAAACTCGGGGTTGATGTTCCGCTCTCAAACGCTATTTATGAAGCCCTATATACAGATATCACCCCGCAGCAGATTTTGGACAAACTTATGAACAGAAAACTCAAGGAAGAAGAACGTTATGATAAAGTGGGCAGTTAATTACCTCAAAAATACATTTCACCCGCTTGACGCCCCCGAAAACGTTGAGTTGGAAGAAAACCAGTTAGTAATTGCAAGGACTGAAAAGGGAGAAGAAGTCTTAAAAGTTTTCAGGGTAAATTCTGAAATCTCAAAAAGATTTGAAGAGTCCGGCAAAAACCTTGAGCCGTTCCAGTTTGTTAGGACAATGTCGCATGAAGATATGATGATTTATGACGACATAAAGCGCGAAGAAGTTACATCATTCTTTAAGTGCAAAGAACTGGTGCAGCAGCACAACCTTACAATGAACCTTGTGCAATGCCGGCTAACCTTTGACAGAAAGAAAATAACATTTTACTATACAGCTCCTGAACGTGTCGACTTTAGAGCGTTATTAAAAGATTTAACACAGGTATTCCGGCACATGAGAATTGACCTGCGCCATATCGGAGTACGTGATGAAACCTCGATAATGGAAGGAACCGGCATGTGCGGCAAACCATTCTGCTGCTGCTCGTTTTTGAGAAAGTTTGCATCAATAAATGTAAAGCTTGCAAAAGATCAGGGAATGCCGATAACGCCGTCAAAAATATCAGGAAGCTGCGGGCGTTTACTGTGCTGTCTGACTTATGAATATTCAAACTACATTGAAGCCGCAAAAGGTATTCCGCCTGTAGGTTCAACGGTTATGACACCAGCCGGGCTTGGTAAAATTTGTTACATTAAATTCCTTAACAGTATTGTTGCCGTTAAGTTTGAGGACGGTAAAATTAAAGAATTTACCAAAGACGATATAGAAATGGTAGATGCAGAGGTTAATGTTGATATTAATGCCTCTATTCAAACAATCACAGCGTATGACACTGATGAAAAAGTAGATATGCGCCAGTTAAAACAACTGGAAGACGACAGGAACAGCTCTACCGGTAATGTATAGATTTTCTACTTTAAATAAATGAAGAACCTTTTTGTCCTATATGATATAATAGACCTGTATTATCAGGAAAGGAAAAAGGAAAATGGATTTATCTGTTATTGTTTTACTTGTTGTTGCGGCATTAATTATTTTTGCGTTTTACGGAATGTATGTTTCGCTTATTCAAAAGAAAAACAAAGTAATGGAAGCATTTTCAAGTATCAGCGTACAGCTAAAAAAAAGATATGATTTGATTCCTAATATTCTTACCCTTGCCGGCAAGTTTATGGAACACGAAAAATCCTTAATGGAAGAGGTTACAAAATTAAGAACTCAGGCAATATCGCTTCCTGAAGATATTAACAGCATCGGTAAAAAACTGGAACTTGACTCTCAAATCAGAAACAAGATGGGGCAAATAATGGTTGCGGTTGAAAACTACCCGCAATTAAAATCAGACCAGACAATGGTTCATGCAATGCAAACTTATAACGAAGTAGAAGAACACATTGCTGCTGCAAGAAGATTCTACAACTCTGCCGTACTTGAACTGAACAATGCGGTAGAAATTTTCCCGTCATCACTTGTTGCAGGCATGGTAGGTGTTCGACGTCAGGAATTCTTCAAGGTTGATGAAGCAGAAACAAAACCCGTAAATGCGGCAGATTACTTAAAATAAAATATATTGAGGGAAATAAATGGATGAAAAAGGGACAGCACAAAAAGAATTTTACGGTTTATTCCGTAAAAACTGCCTGCCGCTCCTTGGTAAATATGAAACAGAGAGAAAGAATAAGTTTTTAATCTTTGCAATAACAGGCGGTATCAGCGGTGCTGCTTTTATAATCAGTTTACTGCTTTATTTTGTAATTAGTCCGATTGAACTTTATCAGCAGATTTTTATTATTTCGGGCGCCTGTACTGCAATTATACTTACTATTGCAAAAACAACCGGAAAAGCTTTTGAACGAAAAATTAAGGCAGAAGTAATGCCGGAATTTTGCAAATGTCTGGGTGATTTCCAGTGGAACCCGATGTTTGGTGTTAATTCCCAGTTATTTGCACAGGCAGGTGTTATTCCCAGAAAATATGACAAGGAAGAAAGTGATGATATTTTTAAGGGGACTTACAAAGATGTAAGTATTGAAATTAATGAAGTCTGCTACAAAGACATAAGAATAACATACGATAGTAAAGGGCGGCTGAGAAGAGAAGAATACACACTGTTTGACGGCGTTGTTGCAGAATTAGGAATGAATAAGAATTTTAAGTCTCATACGGTTGTTGCTTCTGATTCTTTACTGCACGGATCGCCGGTAAGCGGTTTACGACATACAACACTGGAAGATGTGACATTTGAAAAAATGTTTGATGTCTTTACAAATGATGAAGTTGAGGCGCGGTACTTGCTTACACCTACGTTTATGGAACGGCTCATCAATGTGAAAAAAGCATTTAAATGCGATAAACTCTCCTGTGCATTTTATAGAGATAAACTGTTTATCTCTATAGATACCAGAAAAGATATGTTTGTCCTTGGCTCTCTTACAAAGCCTGCGGATGATGAAAAACAGTTCTTCCAAATGTTTGAAGAAATTACTTCCATCATTGAACTTATCGACCAGCTTAAATTGGATAAGAAAATAGGATTGTAAGTTTTTATTTAACAGTGTAATTAAGGTCTTTAAGTCTTATAAGAAAACAAATTGCAGCAAAAAGTATTATTGCGCCAAAGATTAGCAGGTCGGATTTACTCATCCGGCTAAAATTTGGACTTAGCAGTTGTTTTGCAGGTTGCTGTGGTAAATTAAAATTTACTGTAATAAAAAAGTTATTAGTAAATAACTTTTGAACCGTGATAAAGAAAAGGCTAATAATAAATTATTGAAAAAATCATTTTTGATTAGTGTTTTAAATTCTGCGTATACCAGGCTCCGCGGGTTTTACCATGTTTTATAAGATAATTATTTGTAACCAGACTTGACAGGTGTTTTTTGAGTGTGTTTATATTAACTCCTGTCAATTCCGATAAGTCAGAAATTGTTGCACGATCTTTTTTTTCAAAAACTTCCATAATTTTTGCAGACACTTCAGGTAAATCAAGATTTGAAAGTTTTTTAATTTCAGTATGTTCTAATTTGTACTCTAATCTGATTTTTTGCTTTTGCAAAGTTTTCAAGAAAAACATTAACCATGGTTCGTAATTTTGCTCAGAATTTAAAGTAGTTTGTGTTTGCCTTAAAGCTCTATAATATGCCTCTTTATTATCTTCAATTATTGACTCAGTAGAACTATAAGGAACATAAGCGTAACCGGATTTGAGCAATAATAGATTGGTTAAAGCTCTTGAAAGCCTGCCATTTCCATCCTGAAACGGATGGATTGCTAGAAAGTTAACAACAAAAACTCCAATAACAATTAACGGATGATAAAATCTATCAGCCAAATTTTTATTAGTCCATTCAATAAGTTCTTGCATTTTTAAAGGTGTTTCAAAAGGCATTGCCGTTTCAAAAACAACTCCAAGCTCTTTACCATTGTTATCATAGGCAGCAACAGCATTCGAAATTTTCTTGTATTCTCCTTTGTGTTTTTCATCTTTTGAAGAATACTCCAATAAAATTTTATGCAGCTGCTTTATATAATTTTCGGACAGCGGAATCACTTCCCAATCTTCAAAAATTGTATCCGCAAGTTTTGCGTATCCGGCAACTTCTTCCTCGTCACGGTTAGCAAAAGATTGTTTATTAATTCT
>CALVDX010000036.1 GCA_944326425.1 Candidatus Gastranaerophilales bacterium | reverse complement strand
TAAAGTATATACTTTGGAAATAATTGACTTTTTTTATTCCTTTTTTTGATGTTTTGTTACATTTCTTCATATTTAATCATAAAACCCTTCCAACACAATGCTTTTAGCCTTACATATTACTACCTCATTTTTTACCGCTTTTCCTCATTTCTTCATTTTTCTTAATATTTCTTTCTAAAATAGTGTAATCAGTTCTTAATTTATAATTATCGTTTTGGGGAATGATTAATAAAAATTTACTTTTATAATTCAAAATATGAATCAGGTAAATAAATTACTAGAAGCGTATAATGAAACTCCGGAATTATCTTATGATTATTGGAGTGAAAAAAGAAAATATCGCGCGCTGGATGGCGGAAATTTAAAACAGTGGATAGCCGATGTGCTGCCTTATGAACTTCTTGAAAGAAATATTAAAGAAACAATATCTTCGATTGTATCATTGTGTGAGTGCACAAATTTTTATAACAGGTTTCCTGAAGAAATTCTTACTCCTGATTATGGCGACACATGGGGGCGTTTTGCTAATTATATAGAAATTAACAATCGTGCTATTGCAGAAATGTATAATGATAGGTGCAAAAACGGAATAATTAGTGCAATAAAAATTCTGCCTGCAATACCGCCATCAGCAAAGAGCTGGGCAAATTGTATTATTATTTCACAAATTTTTCCGAATATTTATGGTGACGGGTATAACAAAGAGACATGGGAAGAAAATTCTCTCTATGGTATAAAATTAAATGCCGGATACAGCAAAAATATTGTTAATTTTGATATCATAAATAATATTTCTCCTGAAGAACAATTCGTTGCATTTAATAAATTAGCGCATTTCAGAGGGCTTAAAACAGGATTTAGGACAATAATTTCGGAAGATCAAATTAAAGTTGCTATTCCTGATAAACAGGATGAAGCATTCAAATGGGATAATCCGTCGCATGTTGAGTTATTTATTGAAGAACATGTTAAACTTATAAAACTCGGATTTGAAGCAATTTTTATTGATTCAGCAAAACATGTCGGGAATTATGACATGGGAAACTATACCGGAGTAGGCAGATTGCCGGATTATCCTCAAATGCAATATATTACAAATGAAATAAGAATGCGTTCAGGATGTCTGACTTTATCATTTGTCGGTGAAAAAAGCTCAGAGGATTTTAACAGGTATAAAGAAATGGGGTTAAATGCAGGAACCGCATTTGTTCCTGTAGATAATTTTGATACAGTTAAATACTGGTCCGATAAATTTAAGTATGAAAGAACTTTTGCGCCCGGAGTAGAAGTCTCAAATGATAATGATATTGGCGGGAGACGTTATGAAGAGCGGTTACAAAGAATAAAAAACTGTTTATTCGGATTTGATATAGCAAGTGATAAACTGCCAAGCTTTATGCAGATGGATGATATTTTCCCGTTAAGGTATGACACAAACACCCATCACTTAATGCTTTCAAATCCATCATATTCTATAGATGGAACTCCTGAAAGCCATTGGAAAAATCTTTTCACAAAGGACGATGGCAAGTACTATAATCATTTGGTTGGTGAAATTTTTGCATACGCATTATTTTTATAACCATTGTATAATTAGAATATGAAAAATATAGGAATTTTACTTGCTTCCGGTTCAGGAAGCCGTGTAGGCGGCAATACTCCAAAGCAGTTTATTGAAATATGCGGACATTATTTATTTGAATACTCTCTTATGACATTCAATAATCACATAAATATTGATGAAATTATTTTTGTTTGCCATCCTGAGTACATTGATTTTGCCAAAAATATAATAAGATTAAACGGATATACAAAAGTTGCAAGAGTGGTACCGGGCGGGAGTACACGTCAGGAAAGTGTTTCTAACGGAATTTTTTCAATTGTAAACGAAACAGGGAAGGTTCTTATTCATGATACTGCACGTCCTTTTGTTACAAATGCTGTTATAACACGTGTTCTTGAGGAGCTAAGAATTTATGATGCAGTATCAACTGTTGTTCCTGCTAAAGATACAATGTTTATTTTAGATAATAACCTGTGTGTTTCATCTATACCTGAACGTTCATCAATGGTAAATGTCCAGACTCCGCAGGGCTTTGAACTAAACCTTATAAAAAAAGCCCATTTTCTGGCTCAAAAACAAAATATAAATACAGCAACCGATGATTGTTCTTTGATTTTAAATTTTAATCTCGGGCAGATTAAAACTGTTCCCGGTGATAATATTTGTTTTAAAGTAACAACTTTTGAAGATTTGCAATTTGCTAAATCAATCGCTGATAATTTTACCCCCCTCAACCCGGATTAGGTTTACAGTGTCAAGAAACTCATTGTCAAAAAGAAGAGTATCAACGGAAGTTAAGATTGTCTGTATTCCGGCCTGAATTGATTTTAATAAGAAATTTTGTCTTAAATCATCTAATTCGGCAAGAACGTCATCAAGCAATAGAATAGGTGGCTCTCCTGTTTTTTCTGTAAGTGTATCTAATTCCGCCAATTTAAGAGCCAAAATCAGCGTTCTTTGCTGCCCTTGTGAAGCAAATTTTGACGCATCACTATTGTTGATAAAAAACAGAATATCATCGCGATGAGGACCGACACAGCATTGTTTTCTTGCCAGCTCTTCCTGTTTCCTCTCATTAAGCTCTGATTTTAATTCCGCAAGTATTGTTTCAACATCATTCCCTGGATACCCGTACTCAATAGTCAGGTTTTCGGTTTCGCTTATTGATTTGTGCTTTTCAGCAGCCGTTTTTGAAATTTCATTTAAATATCTTTTCCGCACATGAATAATATTTGCTCCGGTAATAGCAAGCTGTTCGTTATATATACTTAGCAGTTCCATGTTTACAACATCATCTTTCAAAAGTTTATTCTTTTGAAGCCGTATACGTTCATACTTTGAAATTCTATCATCATAAGCCGGATAAATTTGAACAATGGCCCTGTCTAACCAGTTTCTCCTATCTGCAGGCGCGCCTCTGAGCAGCATAAGGTCATCTGACGAAAATAATACACTCTTTAAAAATCCTCTAAACTCTCTGGTCGGTGTCTTTAACCCGTTTACCAATAATTTTTTTTTCTCGCCCAGCTCATAATCTGCCTCTATTATAGATTCTACGCCGTTTTTTAAAATAGTAGCCTTAACACTAAAAGCGTTTGAGTTGAAATTCACAAATTCCTTAATATTGGATGTCCGCGGGCTCTTAAGAGTTGATAAAAAATAAAGCGCCTCTAGTATATTTGTTTTTCCTTGACCGTTTTTACCTATGATAAGAGTCTTTTCAGCAGTAATTGCTTTATCTACAGATATACAGTTTCTAAAATTTTTTAACTCGAACTCTAATATTTTCATAAACCCTAATAAAAAAGTCGTGCCACTGCCTATCGACAAGAATAAAAGATACTTTAACCAGAATTTGCTCCTCCATAATACTAAACACCCGCCGGGATTGTCTTAGTGCTGCTATGTTTCCATCCTGACACGGTTCGACAGCCAACGCCATCTAATATTAAGTTATCAACACAAATGCTGTTTGCCATATCTAATATTAAGGCCTCACAGCAGGCTCTGCACCCCGCCAAGCGTTCGGGTCGAGGGATCCGCTACCTCCCCGTGGAGCACGACAAATTTAGTATAGCATAAAATAAAAAATTTTTCTTGAATTTAATTTTTTTTATGCGATGATAGTTAAGTGACTTGGCAGCTGAGAGTTAAAGATGCTGGCAGTGACAATTAAATAAGGATTATAAAAAATGGCAAGGTAGCTCCCGCGTTGAGTGGAACGAAACGGTTGCAGATTTTGTGAGAGCGTGTGCGCTCGAAGCTACTGAGCAGTGACAATTGAATATAAATTTACGAAGTAATGGCAAGGTAGCTCCCGCGTTGAGTGAAACGAAACGGTTACAGATTTTGTGAGAGCGTGTGCGCTCGAAGCTACTGAGCAGTGACAATTAAATATAAATTTACGAAGTAATGGCAAGGTAGCTCAGTTGGTGAGAGCGCACGGCTCATACCCGTGAGGTCGAGAGTTCGAATCTCTCCCTTGCTATTTTTTTGTATACGCGGGTAATCGCCTTGGCGCAGATTTTTCAAATCACGCTCTTGTCAGGCTCAGGAATTCGCCTGCCAATCGCTTAGCGCACGGCTCCCTCTCGCAAAACGATACTCAATCGTTTTGCTTCGGCACAGTCCGTGAGGTCGAGAGTTCGAATCTCTCCCTTGCTATTTTTTTGTATACGCGGGTAATCGCCTTGGCGCAGATTTTTCAAATCACGCTCTTGTCAGGCTCAGGAATTCGCCTGCCAATCGC
>CALVDX010000035.1 GCA_944326425.1 Candidatus Gastranaerophilales bacterium | reverse complement strand
ATCTCATCTGTTTCACAGAGCTTAAGTACAAATGCAACGGCTCTATCAGGAAGTATTTCTTCTTTGTCGTCGGTTGTAAATAATAATAAAGAAGCTGCAGAAGAGGCGGATGCAGAATTGCAGGAAAGTATTGATGATATAAACGAGGATATTTCAGATATAAATACAACACTGGACAGTGCAATTTATATAAAAGAAGCTTACCGTTCAGGAACAAACTGGTACAGGTATTATACAGACGGCTGGTGTGAGCAGGGCGGATGTGTAAACGTTGGCGGTTCTAATGCCAAAAAGGAAGTAACGTTGTTCAAAGAACTTTCAGACACGAATGCCTGTATTTATGTAACTTCCACAAATGCCTATTTTAATGGTAATTGGGATATAGGTGTTGTTGCCGGCAAAATTTTAAATACTACAACGATACAACTTATGGTCGGGCGCGATGGTTCCGGCGGAAATGTATATTGGCGTGTTTGTGGAATGGTAAAAAATAATTAAAAGAAAGGATGAAGGATGGCTTATATAACAATTGTTAAAGGTGATGATACTGATTTTTTAGATAATCAGTATTTGGTTGTTAAGTTTAATACAGACATAAATATGGCCGGGTTTAAAGCGATATTTACATTAGATAATATAGAATTGAATTATCCGGATTTATCTGCAAAATATATTGAAATTATTTTATCAAATGAAGTTACATCAAAACTTAAAACAGGAAAAATGTATGGTACTCTTAAACTTATTGATACAGAGGATAGAATAAGAACAGTTACTACAGTCATACCGTTCAATGTTATTACAAAGGTTATGAATAATTCTGTTCAGGTTTCTGATCAATCTATTCAAATTGATGTATCAATAAATAAAAATGAATTCAATGTTGATATGAGTATTGTAGGTTTATCCAAAACGGTTGCCGAAGGATATTTGGCAAAGATGCAGCAGTATGACAGTACATTAACCTCAATTGCAGATAATGTATCTGAGTTAAATGCTAATGTAAATGAAAAAGCATTGCAGGCGGCGGCAAGTGCTTCACTTGCAGAACAGTGGGCGTCCTCCGGAGTATTAGTTGATGGTACTGATTATAGTGCTAAGTATTATGCTGAAAGCGCGGCAAATTCTGCTCAAGATGCGGCACAAAGTGTTACAAGTATAGAAGAATTAGAGTTGTCAAATCAGGATCTCTCCAACCTGTCGAGCGAGGGGCAGGGGATATTGGACAGCAAACTAAATCAAACGCAGATAACAAACTGTGTATTGGAGGTGCCTCAGCGAATTAAGTACACGTTTGAGAATGGTACTTTTACGCTTAAGGCAGGTTCAGTAGTTATTGTGCCTTACGGTACTACCGACCAGTCAAATACTTATCCTATCGGTGCTGCGTTCTTGAATAACAATTTTAAAGTTTATGATACGCAGTATACATCTGGGAACTTTTTTGTTTGGGCCGAAATACAAGCCGATATATCGATTAGTATAGCTGGTAATGCAACTACTAAGGAAAGTTTTCTATTTTGCTCTGTTTCAACCAATAATTTTGGCTTTTATAATGTTACCACGTGCTATGCTCAATCAACGCAGCCGGAAACTGGACAACTATGGTATGATACGGTCAACAATGTATTCAAGGATATTCAAGATACACCATATATAGCAAATTTTTCCTTTCCTATCGTATTGTTTAGTAGAGAGTCTGGAATAATAACAAATATTTTACAGGTTTATAACGGGTATGGTTATATTGGGAATACTTTATGGATAGATAAAGGAATAAAGGGGTTATCGCCCAACGGACGTAATGCTGATGGTACATTGAATAACACTGAAGTAATATCATCAAACATTAATGTATTTCAGCTAAGTACAAGTGCAATTACCCGCTACGAGTTTATAAGCCCAAATGGATATAGAAATGAGGGTTTATATTATATTCAAAATAAACAACCGGATATTGGAAGTATGACCTATGCTACTTGGTTAAATCCAGAAACAAATATACTTATGGTAACAAATGATGGCGGTACAAGTTGGTCTAAAGTTACGATGGCGTTAGCCTGTATTGTAACAAGTGACGGAACAAGGGCTACAGAGATATGTGCAAGTACACCTGTGCAATTAGCAAAATCAGTAGACCTTTATTGGAAGGCAGAAATTGATTTATCAAATTGTACAAAGCCTTACGTGACGGAGACCTACGTAAACGGTTCATCGTGGTACCGGGTATGGTCGGACGGCTGGTGTGAGCAGGGCGGTGTGACGACTCTTGGGGTAAATCAAACTACTACGGTTACACTTATTAAAACCTATATAAATACCAATTATGCTATATTGGTGAATTTTAAGCAGAATGTAAATATTGATGATAATCCAATGCCCTATGTTTCTACGACTTCACAGTTTAAAATATACGGTACTAATATGGGGTCACATGACAGTTGGAGTAACGTAGCAGTGCAATGGGTAACAACAGGTTATATATCATAGGAGGAAAAGTAATGAGTTATAAACTTGAAAAACCATATACGGAAACAGAATATGCAGATTTTGTAGTATTGCATAGTCATACAAACGGAAGATTAATAGAAGAAACGGATACAGCTATTTATGCATTGGAGCCAAACGAAATAATGCAAGAAGGTTTACCTGTTATAAATCCTGACTATGAACAGGAGCAGGCGGAGAAAGAGGCATTGCGCAAGGCACAGTTAAAACTTACGGCTGCGGATGTGGAACGTGCAATTTATAAGGCAAAAGGGATTGATTTTGACGATGTTATAACATTAATAGAGACACAACCCTTGTCAGAGGGGGAAATACCGACAATTGATATTAAAGCCTTGAAAATTGAACTTAAAGCCAATAATTTTTATAGAGGTAATCCATACATAGATGCGGTGGGTACACTTTTAGGGTTTACCCAAACACAGCTTGATGAGTTTTTTGAAACAAATGACTATACAAAACTTTTGGCTCCAGTCGTAACAGAGCCTGACAGTGGCACGGACGATACCGAAACTAACAGTGTTGGGGGAACAACAGAAGATGAAACCGTGCCCGTTTCAGAGACTGACGGCGCAGCGACCGCGGAGGGCGAAGAATGAAAAAACTCTCAATCATTTTAGGATTGACACTTTTTTGTTTTCAAGCTGTATTTGCTGATGAAGTATTACCGCAGCAGACTGTTAAAAATGACCAGTCATATTTTATGACAAACCTGCAAAAACAGCCGCAGGAAGGCAGGCAAAAACAGGGTATAACAAACCACTTCACGTTTTTTACGATTAATGTACAGATTAACGGAAAAATTAAAGATAGTGATACTGTCGTACAGACTGGAGAATAGGAGCGGTATAGTATTCTGGTTTTGCTTGAGATTTTGATAATAGCTAATCTGTTAGATTAGTTCAAGTCAGGGGGAGAAATCCCCCGCTTGCGAAATTAGACATTGTACATTGAATATTGTAATATATAACTTAGGGTAACCTCCTGTTTACCACCTCCGACACAGACTAGTTAAGAGGACTAAAGCGGAAATGTGGTGATGATAAGTGAAATTCTGTATAACAGAAAAAGCGCTATGGCTTATTTTGTTAATAATCATAGCACTTTACTTCACTAAATAGGGAGTTAAGAAGAACCTTAAGAGATTGCACCTTTTAAGGTTCTTTCCCTACATGTTCATTATTTACCATGTTCGTGTCTTTGTCAAGCCTAAAAAGGAGACTTTTTAACAATGATTGAATGGTACAAAGACAAAGAACTTACGATATTTTTTGATAACAAACCGCAGGTAGCCATGCGTTATGCGCTGCCCTCAATGACGGATGCGGAGAAAAAAGCAATTGCGAAATATCCGTTTGAGAATAAGCAGGCGCTTAAGGTTACGTTGTTTGACCATCTTAAAACTAAAAAGTATGAGTTTACTATTCCTAAATGTTATTGCTGGGATGGTGCAACAATTCCGCGGTTTTTCTGGCGGCTGATTGGCGCCAAAACAAGCGCCGAGTTCTTAATCCCCTCGCTTGTCCATGATTGGATGTGCGTTTACCATAACAGCGTAGGGTATGACAGGAATTTCTCTTCACGCGTGTTCAGGGCGCTGCTTATCGTCGCGGGTGTAGGAAAACTTAAGGCGCAGGTTATGTATCTTGCGGTTGATAACTTCCAGAGATGCTGCGGGTGGGGGGCTGATATTTGATCATGTTGAAAATTCGTGTACTGCTAAAAATTCTGGAAATTATTGCAGGATTTCTTAAAAATAACCGGAAAACGGCAGGCTCGTATATATTCACAAGCTGTTTCATTGTATTGATAGTAATAACTGAGACACCTTCCTTTGTTTCCTTGTACCCGGGTTCTTTCGGGTACAAGGGCGGGATGGTCATATAACTATATAGAAATTAACAGGAGATTTATGACGAAATATAAATTGTTGGAAAAACAAAAAGAACTAATTGAAATTCCTCATAACGAAAGTTTAGATGTTGCAATATATCAAGGCGGTTATGGCAGCGGTAAAACCTGGTGCGGATCATTGCTCGGTATTCTGCTTGCACGTAAATATCCGGGATGCCGCGGACTTGTAGGAGCAAAAGAGTATGAACTGTTGAGAAAAACAACGCTGATTTCATATTTTGAACATCTCGATACCCTTGGGTACATTCCGGATGTCCATTATACATATAATAAATCCGAAAAAATAATTCGTTTTAAAAACGGATCCGAAATCCTGTTTACGGGATTAGAAAATCCTGAGAAGTTGAAATCTTTAAATCTGCATTGGGCAGAAATTGAGGAAGCCTCGCAGATAAGTGATAGTGCTTTTAAACAACTGTTGGGACGTCTGCGCAATACGTATCGTCAGAAAGATTGGATAGACTTCCGTTATCGCTTGTTCGGACACACTAACCCGCAGGCTGATAAGGGCTGGATATATGAAAGATTTATAGAAAAGCCGCACCCGAATTATCGTTTGATACAGGCTCCGACAACGAATAATATATATTTGCCTGAACATTTTATCGAATCTATGAAGGAAAGTTTTGATAAAGACTATTACCGCATCAATGTACTGGGCGAATTTGGGGATTATTCAAGCGGACTTGTAGTAAAAAATTTTGGAGTGAGGAATATAAAAAGCTTAAAATATAACCCGGAATTACCATTACACATAACGTGCGATTTTAACGTAGACCCGATGTGCTGGTGTTTGGCACATAAGGATGAGAA
>CALVDX010000034.1 GCA_944326425.1 Candidatus Gastranaerophilales bacterium | reverse complement strand
TAAAGTATATACTTTGGAAATAATTGACTTTTTTTATTCCTTTTTTTGATGTTTTGTTACATTTCTTCATATTTAATTCCAAAAACCTTACTACACAATACTTTTTGCCTTACATATTACTACCTCATTTTTTACCGCTTTTCCTCATTTCTTCATTTTTCTTAATATTTCTTTCTTTTCAAACAAAAATGGTGTAATATTTTCATATCCAATTTTCAATCACAAGATGGGAGTATGGTTATGCGTATTGTACCACTCAGCCAATATAATTATCGACAACAAGATTTAACTCCAGCATTTCATGGCATTAATATGAAAGCCCTCATAGACGGGCTCGCGGCAAAAGCCAAAGCAGGCGGTGCTGCAAATAGTCCTTTGTCACAGTTTGCAATAACAAGGTTAGGAACTATCATGACCGGAGCGGTTTTAGCAGCCGCTAAAGCAAATGATGCAAATCTGCACAAACCGACTAACACAGTTTGCAGTCCGGGGACTATACAGGAGACAAAAAGCCCGCTTGAAGATTAGATAATTACTTTTTAAACTTTAATCACTATATTTGTACACATTAGCAAAATTACATATAATACGTATATGAAAGAAAATATTATTAATAACCTGCGAGTATTAAGCGACAACAAATACAGAGATTTCAACGCAAAACTCATACCAAATATTAATAATGTGATAGGAGTACGTATTCCTGCGCTTCGCAAATACGCAAAGGAATTATATAATACAAAAGATTTTGACATAAATACATTTATAGCTATAAAAGAAAAGCCCTGTATGGAATTTACAATGCTGCAGGGATTTGTAATCGGATTAAAAAAATCTTCTAAAGAAGAATTTTTTAATGATATAAAAAACTTTGTTCCGTTAATTGACAATTGGGCTGTTTGCGACACATTCTGCGCATCCTTGAAACTCACAAAAAAGTACATGCCGGAAACTTTTGAATTTCTTAAACCATATCTTAAATCATCAAATACTTATGAATTAAGATTTGGAGTAGTCATGCTGCTTACATACTACATAACAGATGATTATATAGACCACGTTTTAAGTATTCTTACCGGCCTTGCGCATAATGATTATTATGCGCAAATGGGCATAGCCTGGGCTTTATCAATATGTTACGTAAAATACTTTGATAAAACTCACGCGGCTATGTCAGATTCAAATCTTCAAAAAGCAATTCAGATTAAAACCGTAAGAAAAGTTATTGAATCACTTAGACCACCAAAAGAGCAGAAAGAATTTTTGCGGCAATACATAAAACAGTTAACCTAACTATCTGCAAACCGCCCTTGATTAAACTTTACCAGATTATCAAGAAATATTTGTTTTTCGGAAATTCGTTCAATATTTCTTTTAATTTCTTCAAGCTCTTCAAGCAATGTTTGGAGGTTTTTACGTTTTCTTTCAGTATTAATCCCGCCTAAATCCACGGAATCTTTTTTAACATCTACATCAACCCAATTCCCGCAAAAACAGCCGTCCATAAAACGTCTTTTGTCTTTGTTTATCATAGACCTCCTTTCGCTATTGCGCCGCTTTTGCAAACCACAATTTTGCAAAAGTTGCCCATACCCCGTTAATAGCATCCTCGATTTCCCTTACTTCCCGGAATGCTTCTGAATTAAAATCAAACCCGGCCATTTCAGAATATTCGACCATTATTTCGTCTTCATTTTTTAACATTACACATACCTCACATTCAACAGGCTATACCACTATAAGTTTTTTTGCTTACATTTTAGTTATCGGCACTTTTACAAAAAACTTTAGGATTTTTTGCAAAATATTAAGTTTTTGTTACAATTAATTATGAAAGGCTAGAAAATAGTAAAATATAAATCATGCAAATAATAATCGGTTCTGATCATGGCGGCTATAGATTAAAAGAAGAGATAGCCGAATACTTAAAAGCAAAAGGTATAAGTGTTTTCAATGCAGGTACATATTCAAAGGATTCATGCGACTATCCTGTAATTGCTAAAGATGTTGCAAGACGTGTTCTGGCGACACCGGACAGTAAAGGAATACTTGTCTGCGGAACAGGGATAGGAATGTCCATTACTGCTAATAAAATTAAAGGCATACGAGCCTCGCACTGCACCGATACTTATACCGCCCGCATGACCGTTCAGCATAATAATTCTAATATTCTGTGTCTCGGGGAACGGGTTACGGGAACAGGACTGGCGCTTGATATAGTCGATGCCTGGCTTAATGCAAAATTTGAAGGCGGCAGGCACCAAAAAAGAATAGATATGATTGAGGAAGATTAATGAGTGAATTAACATCTTATAAATTTGCCTGTGCAGCGGCCAGAATATTGGACGAAAATAAAGCACAAAACATTAAGATTTTAAATATCAGCAGTGTTTCATCCTTCGCAGATTATTTTGTAATCGCTTCCTCCGATACTTCTACGCAAATTAAAGCACTTACTCAAAATACATCTGATTCAATAAAAAAACTATTTAACCGTATACCTTCGGGCAGAGAAGATGATGCTAAAAATAAATGGAACCTGCTTGATTACGGTGATGTGGTCATCCATATTCTGCAAAATACAGAACGCGAAAACTATGCAATTGAAAAATTTTGGTCTCACGCGTATAGTGTTGATAGAGATGCCTGGCTTGCAGAATCTAAAGAATATTCAAAGTACGAAAACTAAAGAGAGCAAAAAATGGATAAACAAGATATTGAAAAAAAGATACAGCAAACTGTTTTATTGATGGCAAAAGAGCCAAAAAATACAGACCATTACCACGATCTTGCCAAGTTCTACGCAATGGAAGGTTCTTTTGACAAGGTTACATCCGTTTATGAAAGCCTGTTGGAAATTGATCCCAAAGACGTACAGGCTCTGTTAAATTTAGGAAATATTCATTTCTATTCAAAAGATTTTAAAAAGGCACTCAAGTATTACAATCAGGCAATGATTATACAGCCGGGTAACTATCAGGTTTATTATAATCTTGGAAACACTTACGCTGAAATGAAAAATTTTGCAAAAGCGCTTCATTTCTATAACAGGACACTTGATTTTTACAATCAGACACCGGATATTTATAATGCCATCGGTATGCTTTACCATGACTTTGAGGACTATGTTGAAGCAAAAGCTTATTACGAAAAAGCACTCTCTATAGAACCTGACAACCTTAGTGCGCTAATTGATTTAGGACACGTTAATTTTAAACTCTATGATTACAATGAAGCATTAAAATATTACTTAAGAGTCTACAATCTTTCAAAAGATAATAAAACGGTTGCCTTATGCGTTGCCAATACGTATGCACTTACCAAGGATAAAGAAAACAGTTTCAAAACATTTGAAGAAGCCATCAAGCTTCCGGGAGATAATTATAAAGCCTATATGTGCTATGCGATTGCAAGTTCGGATTTCGGAGAGTATGATAAGGCCTTGAATCTCTACAAAAAAGCTACTGAAGAAAATCCGCAGGATGCAACAGCTTTCATACTTGCGGGGAATTTATGCTCAACTCTTAAAAAGTATGATGATGCTGAAGGGTATTACAAAAAAGCACTTCACATAAACAAGATGGATGCAAATTTGTATGTTTTAATAGGTAATATTTATTATATGAGAGGAGAAGTTGAACGTTCCATTCACTCTTACAGAGCTGCTGTACACATGAGACCGGAAAATGATGAGTATAAACTTGTATTTATTCAGATTTTAAATGATTATATGGAAGAAGCCAGAAAGGATGAAGTAGTTTCGGATGTCGCATAACAAGCCTTATGCAATGGAACGGGTGATTTCAAGCCTAACTTACTTAACACTTGGCTGGGCAGGGGTTATTGTACTTATAATCCAGGCTGTTACTAAAAAACAACCTACCCAGTTTGTTATGTATCATATTTTACAGTCCATCTTTTTATGTTTCGGATTTTATGTCGTATCGGAATTATTTAATCTATTAACAATCCTGATTGCCAGAATTCCAATAATTAATCTTGTTCCCATACTTATAAATATGCCAATTGATGTATTATACGGACTGTCTTTAATTCAGGCAATTTGCTATACTGTACTTATTTATCTAATCCTGACATCCTTAATGGGGAAATATAGCTTTCTCCCCTGGGTTTCAAATATTATTATTTACTGGATAAGGGGTAAATAGGGGGTAAATCTGGAAAGCCTCCCCTTGCCCTGCTTTATATTTTCCATTCAAGAATTTACAGGTTAAAAGTATTCTTACCCCATCTTTAAGATGCTGAAACAAGTTCAGCATGACATAATAATTTAATAAAAGACAATATGCCTCAAACCCAGTATCTAATAGCCCCCGGAACGCAGCAGGGACAAGACTTTGATATACTCAAAGACTTAAGTTCTTCGTTCGTCATTGTAAACATATCCCTTGTTTGCATGCGTTGTTTGACCTCTGTATTTCTTATTCCGCATTTCCGGAATTTCGTAACACTTTTTCTGTGAGGTTTTACCCTTTTTTGTACACTCTCCCCAGCTTATCCGGCAGATACCATTACCCTTATTATCCCTATCTTTACATATTTAACAACTTTTGTAATGTTTTATAAGGTTGATTTTTTATAGTAGAAAAAAAATTCTGTTAAGAAAAGTTAATTTTTATCGATTAGGACTTGAAAAATTTGATTTTTTATTAAAAAATAATAAAACTTACAAAATAAAACATTAGAATTAAAAAGGAGAATATATGGCAGAGAACGAGAATTTAAAAGGTAACATCGCAACACAAAGCAGCGGAAAGATTAATAGCAAAATTAAAAAATTTTATATAGTCCTCGGTATGCTGCTTTTGCTTTTAATACCGATAATGTTTATTTACGGACTGCTTCACGACAGACAAAATTATCAGAATGAAGCATTAACAAAAGTCCGTCAAGCCTGGGCCGGAGCTCAAATAATAGAGGCGCCAAGCCTGAACGTCAAAATCCCCGGAAAAAAGGAAGATGAATACAAACAATTGCTCCTGAATAATTATGATATTGAAATTCTGGTTAATACAGAATACCGTAAAAAAGGAATGTTCAAAGTTCCTGTCTATACAGCGGATGTGTATATGAAAGGTGATTTTAAAAATACTCTCGGGAATATCAAAAACCTTGAAACAATGCTTAGTTTCCCTGTCTCCGACTCCAAAGGTTTTATAACTCCACCCCAAGTAAAATTTTTATCAAAAGATTTTCAATATATTAACTATACAAGCGAAACCAAGCGCCTTACCACAAATAACAGCATTATACCTTTTGAAATCAAATATCAATTACGCGGCAGTGAAACGCTAAGAGTAATTCCGGGCGGCGAAAACAACAAAATAGAAATAGAAGGCAACTGGCAAAATCCGGAATTTACGGGTGATTTTCTGCCAAAAGAAAAAGAAGTACGAAATGATGGATTTGAAGGGGAATGGGAAATTCCGGCAATTGCAGCCTCCTCCATAAATAACCCGCAGGCCGGAGTCTCTTTCATCACACCGGTTGACAACTACAGAATGGCATCAAGAGCATTAAAATACTCTGTACTATTTTTGGCTTTGACTTTCCTGTCCTTCTATATATTTGAAATCACTTCAGACAAAAAGAAACCTATCCACCAGCTTCAATACCTTATGATGGGTGCTGCAATGTTAATTTTCTACCTTCTGCTAATATCTTGTTCTGAAGTAATAGCATTCTGGGCAGCCTATACAATAGCCGCAGTTATGACTATTTCAATCATCAGCTTGTATACATACAACGTTATAACCGCAAAACAGGACAAAAAATTTACACTCATAATATCCGGAATTATGCTGCTTTTATACATCTTTTTCTATGTACTCTTAGCTCTACAGGATTTATCCTTGCTTATTGGTAGCCTTGTCCTCTTTATTATAATATCGGTCATTATGTATTCAACCCGAAATGTTGATTGGTTTAATGACAATGACTAAAAAAAACGGCTTTAAAAGCCGTTTTTTAGTTTACAAATTTATACTCTCCAGCTAAATCAAAATACCTATCCTTTATTGCCGTCTTATACTGAATATACATTTTACTAACACTCTCCTTTAAGTTACTGTTAGCGCCGCACAATTTAATTGCCTGCCTGTAATCTTTTTCGGCCGCTTCGTATTCTGCAAGGTTTTTGTATATTATAGCCCGGTGACAATAATTCCAGGGATTAATACCGTTTGCCTCTATACATCTGTTCGCATATATAAGTGCCTGTTTATAATCATTTTTCAGAATATAAGAAATAACCAGAGTATTAATATTATCATGCGTTTTGGCTATACTTACGGCTTTGTTATAATCCCCTTTTATATTATAAATAAGTGCCGCAACCCTAAAATCGTCGGAAGCGTAATCATTTGTATACTTATTAGCCGTCTCTATACACTGCAGCGCCTTCTCACCATCCTTATTAAAATAAAAATAGGCATTACCCATCATTGCATAAAAAACCCCCTTCTGATAGGGAATAAGAGCATACTTAACAGCTTTCCGGTATTCACCTATATTTCCGGTTTGAACTGCGCTTTTAATTTTTATATACGGAATCCACTGGTAAGCCAGAAAAGCAAAACAAATTGCTAATCCAATTAAAAATATTATCTGTATAGAAAATTTTTTAGATTTTTTTATAATAATCCATACAGTAATAATTAACAAAATAACGGAAACAAATGACACCACAGGTGTCAAAACACTGTAATAAGTGAAATATTCTGTAAATAAACTTTTTACCATAATACCAGTATAAATTTATTTTATGCAAATACAATCCTGCTTTTATGTGAATATTGTATAAAGAAGCTTTTTGCATTATAATTAAAAGCAGAGGGGGGATATGGTTAAAAAAGTTTTCATAATGGGAGTAATCATTACCGGCTTAATTGGTATAAAGGTACTGGCTGAGCAAGATTTATCTGCTGATATACCTGATACTACAGTGCAAGAACCGGCGCAGGCAGCACAAATGGCTGAATCCCTGCCTCATGATGAAGATAATGAAAGTAGTGAAGCTGCTCCAGATACCTTTTTAGAACAAGAAGTGCCGGGTACCGGTATAATGGTCATAAAAGATACCTATAATAAAAAAGTTTTTGTATTAGAAGTTGCCACAGATTCCACTGCAGCAGCCGCAGGAGTTCCTGTTGGTGCTGAAGTTCTTAAAATAAACAACGAAAGAGTAAGAAGCCTTTCTGCGGAAGATATTAATTCTCTCCTTAATCAAAATAATGATTCTGACGTTGTAATTTTAACAAAAAATAATAAAGAAAAAGCATCATATAATTTAAAATACGGGAAATATACTGTTGTTCAGGAGAATGACAACAGATTTTTACTCTACTGGAATCAAATTGCCCCTAAAAATCTGTACCTTAAAAAAATTCCTGATGCTGTATTAATAAAATTGTCCACGGATTACCAGGACGACATCCTTGCAAAACAAGCTTTTTGGAAAAAACAAAAATCCCATTTTCAAATGGGGTATGATACCTGTATGACCTACCCCGAGCAGGAACAAAACACCTGTCTGCTAAATCTGGTAAATACCATAAATAGCAACATAAACCGGAATCGCCAATTAAATATCAAAAGCGGAGGAGTTGCTCGTCAAAAGGATGGTATCCCAATCTATAATGTTAACCAAATAATGCTTCAAAATACATTTCAAAATCTGGGCGACCGATACTAAATCCGTTCGGGCAAAGGGCACTAATCATTAAGCCTAAGCAGCCCAATTTGTATTAAGATATGAACAATTCCGCTTGAAGCAACATCGTTTGTTATCTTACCGTTGTTATCAAAATAATAAAAATTCATAAACTCTGTGATAAATTTTTTACCGTCAGGAGCTACTCCTATAAATATACCATCTGGTGTTCCGGTACAACTCCACCGGATAGCTATTTTACTGCTTTTCTCTATAATCTCTTCCACATTCCACAAAACATCTTCCAAAAGCTTTCCGCATAAATACACTATCGAAAAACATCCATCAGATCCACATAATGGCAGGGATACAGGTGTATAGAACACTGTGTCTTTTGAAATGAGCTTTATTGCAAGTTGTTTATCTGCAGTATTTATCATACTCTCAAATTCTTTCATTAAGTCCTTATAATTACTCATACCCCTCATTATGTAACAATTATATTACAACTTTACAAGGAATAAGCAATTCTGAAAGCAATTAATACTTTATAAAAATAACGGGAATTAAAGGATTCTTGAATGAATAAATTAACGTTTTTAAAACAAAGTATCAAAATTGCAGACAATTCACTGGAATGTTTAAGAAAAACAGGCATTAATGTACCGCAAAAAGCAAAATTCTATGATATTGTACAAGTTAGCCAAGGAAAAAATAATATAAGTATTTATTCCTTCCGCGATAAAGATAATTATTTGATAAAACGTTTAAAAATTAATAAAACCACCTCCGGTGATAAAAGTATTCAGGCCCGTTTTTATGAACATCTTAATGGAATCGGGCCCAGGCGAAAGCTAAGCAAAGTTTCCTCTTTTGATTTTTGTAAAGATAACAAGTGTACCGGCGGTACAACGTGGGATTTCTATTATCCGTACAACAGTAAATCCGTATGGTTTTCAAAACAATCCCGGTCAGAGCGTTTAAACAACTTTCCACAAGCCAACGGGTATATTGAAGATACAAATGGTTTTAAGATTCGCCCAATATCAATTGCAGAATATTTGGACATTAAAAAAAGCCTTGGCAGAAACTGCTATATTGATGAGCCGTGGACTCTGGAACAAAGTATTACCCGTAACAAAGCAGCTACCGATTGTATCAGGGAATGCACCGTAGTTGGAATTGCCGGAGAAAAAGGTATCACATTAAATCACTTAAATCCAAATAACCAAAATAATTTCGACATAACAGCCATAGAAAAAGTCCTGAGCGAACAAATACAAACACAGGGAAAAGAGGCAAAAGCATTTATTTTAGGTTCTGTATCTTCTGATACAAGAAGTTATCAACAATTCTTTGCATTAAAAAATATTCTCGAAAAAAATAAAATTCCATTTTCTGTTTACAGAACAGGCGACTATGGAATTCAAAATTTCATAGATCTAACCCCGAGAAGAATGAAATTTGTCAGAGAAATAGAAAATGGTACAACTACTCCTTTTTATTTACACACCAGCCAACATATTATATGCAGTAGTAACGAAATAAAAATTACTAACCCACTTATTGATAAAGAACTTACTAAGGGTAATAAAAATATTAAAGATTTAATACGAAAAAGTTTTTCAGAAATAGAATAACCATTAATAATTAAAGGAGATTCATTATAAAAAGCTACATCCCCTTACTCATATCAGCCGGCTATTTTCAGAGAATTATACACAAATTACATAAGAGGGGCACACCCCTGCCAGAACTAGCGGCCTTAAAATAACAATAGAAACGACTTAGAATTTTTATGGTGAACTTGTAAGCATATTCCAAAGTCATAATTGGCTTATATACAAGTTTACACTAGCTTAATTTATACCACAGATTTTACATTTTGAGTTGAATTGAAGAATTATGCAGCGCGCCCAAAATAAATCCTACAATAATTGTAGGGAAGGTCTATTTTTTAATAAAAAATCATGGGTCTTGATTTTTGTTTTTTAGCGTTTAATAATGGGGTGGGGTAAATGGTAACAGTAGTTGTCCAGGAGCCCAAAATAGAATATCGCGGGATGGAGCAGTCTGGTAGCTCGTCGGGCTCATAACCCGAAGGTCGTTGGTTCAAAT
>CALVDX010000033.1 GCA_944326425.1 Candidatus Gastranaerophilales bacterium | reverse complement strand
TGCTGCGCATTGCGGGGTTCTCGTCCCATAAAAAAAAGACGCATTAGCGTCTTAATTAATTAGCGGGAGACGGGACTCGAACCCGCGGCATTTTGCTTGGGAAGCAAACATTCTACCACTGAATTACTCCCGCAATTCTTACTTTAATTTTAACACAAAAGAAAAAATTTGTATAAGAAATTATTAATTGTATATTTGCTTAAGACATAGGTGCGCTTATTGAGTAAAATTTTTGTACTAATTTTTCTGCCCACGGTATTAGTTTAGGATATAATGTAGTATTATGCCCCCTGTTAATCCATTCTTGCTTATTTTCTAAGAGTGAGCCGATACCCGTTTTCATTTTGTATATAAAAGCGTACAATCCTGTTCTGTCCGCACCTGCCAGACAATGTATATGAGCCTTCCCTCCGTCTTTTGATATTTGTTCAATTAAATTTAAGAATTCTTGTACTTTTTCAACTGTAGGATGGGCTGATATTGTAGGGATATTATGATATTTCATACCAAGTTTCTCAACCGTATCTTTTTCATTAAAATTTAGTTTACTTGCATACATTGTGCGGAAATTAATAATATCCGTTACCCCCTGCTGTTTGAGCCATAAAAAATCATCCTTTAACGGTTGAGCAGAACGGGATACAAACTTATCAATGACGGCATAATTGCCGGGTTTTCCTTTAAAATTAACAGGAGAAATTTTCATATTAAATAATTGTCTTAAAAGTATTGTTTTTTCAAGTCATGTATTAAGATATATTAAACCAGGATTGTTAAATTCATTGACACATGAAATCATAGCAAACCGGAATTTAAAATCTTAAGAAAAAACTACTCTTGTGACAGGTAGTATAATTCTGAAATCTCCGTTATTGCCTATGTTCAGGAGTCAAAAAAGTACTTGCAATTTTCTTTAAGTTCTATTAAGATATATATATAAATATTAAGAACCGAATGTTATTGTTACATTTGTTGGCTATAAGGAAAGATGAGAATGACTACAAACGAAGAAGTTCAAGATTTAAATTCAGGAGAAGCAGTTCGTCAAAAGATATTGGTAGCAGATGACGAAGCAAGTATAAGAAGAATTTTAGAAACGCGTCTGAAAATGGTCGGCTATGATGTTGTAGTAGCTGAAGATGGTGAAGAAGCTTTAGAATTGTTTAATAAAACAAATCCCGATTTAGTAGTGTTAGATGTAATGATGCCTAAAATGGATGGTTACGGTGTAACACGGGAAATCAGACGTACATCGGATATACCGATAATTATATTAACGGCTCTTGGTGATGTATCCGAAAGAATAACCGGATTAGAGCTTGGTGCTGATGATTATGTAATTAAACCTTTCTCGCCTAAAGAATTGGAAGCCCGTGTGAAAGCAGTTTTAAGAAGAAGCGGTGTAAAAGATGTTGTTATTCCTGCTGCAGGCGGTAAAGTTGCAAAGAATGTAATAACAACCGGTTGTATTAAAATAGATACAGCAAGACGTCAGGTTTATCGTAAAAATGAAAGAATAAGATTAACCGGCATGGAATTTAGTCTTTTAGAGTTATTAGTAAATAATTCCGGACAGGCATACTCAAGGAATGAGATTTTGCAGCATGTATGGTCATATCCTGCAGATCACAGAATCGATACACGGGTTGTAGATGTTCATATTTCACGGCTTCGCTCTAAATTGGAAGCGGATCCTGCAAATCCGGAGTTGATATTAACAGCCCGCGGTATCGGGTATATGTTCCAAAGAATAAATTAATTGCATAATAAAAGAAAATTAACCGCCCTTATAAGGGCGGTTTTTATTATTTTTAAAAACTACTTGTAAGATAAAATTTATTTGATATACTAAGATTAAACTGATATGGCGGGATTCGCCAAGTGGTTAAGGCCCCGGATTGTGGTTCCGGTATACATGGGTTCGAATCCCATATCCCGCCCCATTTTTAACATTTTTCCAGTATTTCATCTTATAGAATACTGGAAATAATTCTATTTTAAGGGTTTCGCCGTTATATGTCAGGGTTCGGATGCATGTTTGGATAATCTCTCCTTTTTGTTGCGCTACTGCTTAATAATCCGGAAAATTCTAATTTGTATTTAATATTACATTGTTCAGAATTTTATTTTAGGGATTACTAATATTGTAAAAATTTATATTTTATGTTAAATTTTAATTACTATGTTGGAGGTGTGACTCAAATGTTTGCGAATAAAGGGTTTCAGGCTTCGGGTGGGGTAAACCCTAGTGATAATAAGGGATACGGCCAGTATTTAAAACCATATTTTTATAATATCGGGTTTTTAAGATTTGTCTGTGTACTTCTTATCTTTTTAGTACATTACTGTTCTAAAAGTCACTTTGGAGCTCTTGGCGGTATCTATGAAAATTTTATGGCGAGCGGGGAATGTGGTTATATGGCCGTTCACTTCTTTTTTATTATGGCAGGCTTTTTTCTGGCACTTACTTTTAAAAAAGAGTTGTCCGTTATTGATTTTATCAAAAAGAAAATTATCAGATTATGGCCGTTGGTTGTCTGGGTTTTAATATTATTTTTAATTGCTGATGTGGTTGGTATTGTTAAACATTTTGATTTATATAATAATATATTATCTCTTTTATTTTTATCCAATTCGGGCGTTAGTTTGCGGTGGGGAAATATAGGTCATGATTGGTTTATATCTGTTTTATTTTTTGTTTCTATTTTTTATTTTTATATATTTAAATATTTTAAAAAAACGTCTTATAATTTTTTTATTCCGATTTTAGTTTTGCTCGGGTATACGTTTCTGGTACATGTGACTAACGGTCGTCTTTGGGGGCATATACATACAACAAACAATATTTTTAACTGGGGAATGCTTTATGGGATTTCGGGAATGGGGCTTGGATATTTGGTTTATGAATTTTATCAATATTTAAAATTGCAGCCGTTTGTTGACAGTATAAAATCAATTATTGTTTATACTATCGCCGAAGGGTATTTATTGGGATTTGTTGTTTACGAGTCCGGGTTTCATAAAATGAAATTTGATAATAAAATTATTTTGATAGTGGCTTTTGTCGGGTTGTTTATCCTGTTTTTGTTAAAAAGGGGACTGGTTTCAAAAGTTCTGGATAATAAATTTTCACTAATTATGGGGCAATATACCTTTGCATTTTATATGACACATGGCTTTCTCAAGAATATAATGAAGTATTACTGGATTAATCCCCATAAGGATATCTGCTTGCTCCATCCATATTTGAGTGTATTTTGCAGTTTTGTATTGTGCTTTGTCTTTGCAGTGATAACATATCATCTGGTAGAAGTTCCGGCAGGAAAATATTTGAAAAAGAAACTTTTTCCGCCTGTAGAAAATTAAGTGGATTATAGTAAAGCGGTTTGAAAAAAATTTTTCCAAGCCGCTTTGTTTTCCGGTATTTAAAATTCTCCGGCTTTTACCGTACCGAGTTTATGGATATCCTCATCCGTACGGTTTCCGTAGATAGTGATTTTATTTAATTCTGTTTCAATATTGTTAAACTCTTCATCTGTAAGAACAACATCTGCTGCTCCGAGGTTTTCAACTACTCTTTCATCTTTTCTCATACCGGGGATTGGTACAACATGCGGATATTTGTGCAGCATCCAGGCAAGGGAAATTTGTGCAGGGGTAATTCCTTTTTTGCCGGCAACAGAGTGCAGCAAATCTAAGAGCGGCTGGTTCTTTTCTACATTTTCAGGATTAAATCTGGTAATCACACGGCGTACATCATCACCTTTGTATTCTGTATTCTTGTTGTATTTTCCGCTTAAAAATCCGCTGGCCATTGGCGAGAAGGCAACAAAACCGATGTTCAATTCCTGACAGGTTGGAATGACGTCCTGTTCAAACATTCTTTCCATCATGGAATATTCACTTTGTATAGCGGTTAACGGAGTTACGGCGTGTGCTTTTTTTATTTGCTCAACTGTAGATTGGGATTGTCCCCAGGCGCGGATTTTTCCTTCCTTTATGAACTCACCCATCCACTCTGCAACCTCTTCAACGTTGCTGTCCAAAGGGACGCGGTGTTCATAATAAATATCAATATAATCGGTTTGAAGTCTTTTTAGTGAGTCATTTAATGCGTTAGTGACACCTTTTTTACTTAATTTCCCTTCAGGAATCTCTTGTCCGGGCTGAAATACCGGTACGAATTTTGTGGTAAGGATAATTTTGTCTCTGAATGGTTTTACTGCTTTTCCCACTAACTCTTCATTAACAAAGGGGCCGTAGGCTTCTGCTGTATCAAACAGGGTACAGCCTAAATCATGGGCTTTATGTATAAGACGGATTGATTCTTCTTCCGGCGGGAGGGCGCCGTACCCGTGGCTAAATCCCATACATCCCATACCTACCGCACTAACTTCAATATCTCTAAGTTTTCTGTATTTCATTTTTCCCGTCCTTTCTTATTTTTTATAAATGTATGGCATGAGTACTGCATTAAGTTGTATATTGCAAAATTTTTCAATCCATTCCAGCGGCTCAAATTTTCCGTCGGACATGCACCAGCAGGTCATCATGCCATATAATTCACAGATTATAATGTGTGTCAATGTTTCTGTGGGGGTTCCCGGTAATAATTCACCATTTTGGACTGCATTGTTTAAAATATTATTCAGCATTTTTACATCGTAAATCCATTTTTGTCCGTCTTTGTTTTCCGGAACGTTATTGGGATCCAAAACATCCTTTGTCCATTGCCGGCAAGTATGTATTCCGCCGTATTCTACACACTCCATAAATCTGCGGAAATAGTGAGTTAATTTTTCGGTTATTTCCATTCCCTCCATATCTGCAATTTCATTTGCAATCTCACTGAACGGCACGCGGCTAATATCAAGGACTATATCCTCTTTCCGTTTAAAATAAGTATAAAACGTCCCTTTAGCAACCCCCGCTTTTTTAGTAATTTCTTCAACATTAATTGCGTCAAACCCCTTATCTTTAAGCAGTTCCAGCGCCGTTGATATAAGTTTTCGTTTTGTTTCTTGTGCTGATATTTGTCGTTTATTCATAAAATCACCTTTATAAAGTATTATAACAAATAATTGACTATTGGTCAATGACTTATGGTCAACTGTATTGAACTGCAGCCTTATAATATTTTTTACAACATTAAGACTTTTTGATTTTCTTTTTTGGGGTTGTCAGTTCGTAACTATTTTTTATAATACTTTTTAGTAAATCTTTAGGGCACTTTAGCGGGTCAACTTTTATCCAGTGCGACTTATTCATGTGCCATGCCGGTGTAATAAATTGGTAGGTATCACGTAAAATGCCTGCATCAACCGGGCGGCATTTCAGGTTTATAAATAATTTACCTTCAAGGTAAAAAATCAACTCAAACCATTTATTATTACTTATATGCCGGGTTACTGCATAGTTATTGTAATCTGTATCCTTGAACGGATAGGTTTCAATCGCATCATCAAATTCTAAACAAAGTTTTACAAGACGGGCTTTGTTCATATTAGTTTTCCCTAATGAATTTTCTGCGCAAGAATTTTATAAAGACTCCAAGGTAAGTCGTTGTGATTATACCAGTAATGAAATAAAAATAGGTTGTTTTTAACGGGCAGTAAAACCAATATATATCAGCATTATTCTTAATATCAAACGGTATACCTTTTAATGCCAGTATTGAATATGTAATAAAATTAAATACAAGAAGGTGGTTTGCCATTATGTGATAGGTATTCTGACCAATCTGTTGAAGAAACTTCCAGTTTTTAACTTTTTCATAAAAAACTTCAACCAGAAACAGGCTCATCCAGATTCCGGTAAGACTTGTTAAGATCGGGGCTATCCGGTTATCAAAGTCACCCCAGACAAGAATATAACTTAAACCTATTCCATCGAGCGGTGTATAATCAGCATTGGTAAGCCACAGGAACGACTGTAATATTATAATCAATAAAAATAACTTACCGTTAAAAATATTGTACCTGCCTTCAATTTGTGTTGTGTATAAATGGCCTAAATGTAGAAAAAGCAGAGAAAACATTGTTCTTAAAAGGTATAAAATATACAAATTTCCGGCAAATTTTTCCATTTGAATGGCTATAAGAGCCATGATTGTGCATATAATTGTTTTTAAAATATTGCTGCAAGGTATATTTGAAAATAATTTATACACTATTAATGTTGTAAATAGCTGAGGTACAAACCATAACGGGGATATTAAATCTAACTGGTGTCCTGTTAGAAACGGAATAATAAGTTCATTATACCAGTTAACAGGCATTCCCCAGAATTTGTTAATAAGTGGTGCAACAGCAAATGTTATTCCAAGATAAACGGCAGCATACAATACATACGGCAGCATAAGGGATTTTAGACGCCGCTTAAAAAATTCTGTAAAAGAATATTTTTCTTTAAATAACATTCCGGCAATGAAGAAAAATAAAATTACCTGAAATGAATATGGCGGAAACATTGGTATAACAGAAAACTCTAAATGCCCGGCAACTACAATCAGGATAGCAAGGGCCTTCAGGAGGTTAATTTTATTGTTGAATATTTCTCCCATATTAATTCCTTATTGCAACTTTAAAACAATTATCTGTTCTGTTCTCAAAATAATTATAAGCCTCAAGAATATTATCAAGAGTAAAAGTTTTAGTGATTAAAAACTCTGTAGAGATTTTGCCTTTAGAAATATATTCTAAAAGTGTTCTGCAGTGAACCGCGTCTACGCCGCCCGTTTTAAATATAAGATTTTTACCGTATATTGACGGAAGAGGTAAGTTAATATCTTTTTCATACATTGCTACTACTGCAATAATTGCATTAGCTCTTGCTATTTCCCAGGAGGTTTTAAAAGATTCTGCTGTTCCGGCTGCTTCAATAACTTTATCTGCCCCGCGTCCTTCTGTAATATTTCGGACAAATAACGCTGCAGACTCTCTAAAAGGATTTACTGTATAATCTGCAAGTCCTATGCGTTTTGCATAGTCGAGTCTGTACGGGTCAATATCTATTGCGATAATTTTACCGTTGGTAAATAGTTTTGCACAGCTCATTGCGCATAAGCCGACAGGTCCTGCACCGATTACTGCAACATTTTCGCCCTGCTCTATCTGGCAGAGTTCTGCACCAAAATAACCGCTGGATAAAATATCGCCGGTAAACAGTGCTTCTTCATAAGTAACATTATCAGGAATTTTGGTTAAACCTTTATCAGCAAAAGGAACACGTACATACTCTGCCTGACACCCGTCTATTCTGCAGCCCAGTTCCCATCCGCCTTTTTCACAATTGTTTATAAATCCTTTTTTGCAGTAAAAACATTCTCCGCAAAATGTAATACAGTTTGCAGCAACACGGTCGCCGGGTTTGATAGTCTTTATGGCATCACCGGTCTTAACGACTTCTCCGACAAATTCATGCCCCAAAATGATATTATTACCTGCACGCGGAACGGCACCTTTTATGATGTGAAGGTCACTTGTACAGATAGATGATAAGGTGACTTTAACTATTGCATCCCTGTCTGATATTAACTGCGGCATGGGTCGTTCTATAAGCCTGATAACAGGGATACGCTCCTTGTTGTATACTAATGCTTTCATACTCTGCTCCTGAGTCCGGATATATAATTTCTCTTAGCATATAATAGCACATTTTGTGATTAATAAGAATAGATTCCGGAAAGAAACTACGCTGTTTCCCGCAAAATTTTGAAAGCTGCTGAATTACATTATGCAGCTTTGAGGTTTTAATATTATCAGTTCTTTATTTTTAAAGCTTTAAGATAAAAGTTTTTACTATTTTTCAGGGTTATTCCTGCTAAAGTTTGTAAAATATTCTAATCCAATTTTTGGCGCATGCTTTTTCCAAAAAGCGTGCAGCAGCATGTTGCAATAAATAGTTGTATCTTGAAGTGTTAGAATACTGTCAAATTTATGTGATAATATTTCTTTTTCTACAGGATTTTTAGATTTTGTGTAAGAGTCAATAATACTGTCATAAAGCCCCGGACGGGTTTTATAAAAAGATAGTTTCAGTATATCAATAATTTTAGTACGTACATCTTCAATCTGTTCTTCGTTTAATGGTCTAAAATTATCGAGTTTTTTTAGTTTTGAAACTTCTCCATACTTATTAACTGCCGAAACTTCGGTATTATATTCATCTGTAACAAGAAAATAAAAATCGTTAAATCCTAACGGGTTAGTAAGTCCGTTGCCGTTTTCGGGATGTCCGTGCAGGATTGAGTACCCTTCTCCGTAGTATGCTACCCCTATTTGATCGGTAAGGCTTAGTCTCCCCGTAACATGTGAATTATCCCCCTTGAACTCCGCTAAAATATTATTTGTTGCATTGTTTATGTACACAAGATGTTCGTATGGCGGATGGCTTTTTAATCCGTTAATTATTTGTCTTTTGGCATAATCAACCGCGTCGTTTTGGGTTTCAAAATTTTTCTGAACAGGGGTTACATAATTAATATACCCGTCTTTATTCAGTTTATAGTAGGAGTTTTCATAAAAACCGGTTCCTATATAAGCGCCAAGCCCTGTTAATATTGCACCTGCTGTGTTCAAAACTTTTTTTCTGAACGGATAACGGGTAAAACGGTTCAGGTAGCTGTTTTTCATTTTTTGAATGCCGGAATATGGATTTACTTTCATTTAATTATTTTATTAAAAATATACCGGAAATGAATATTTTTTATGTATTAAGTAAATTTTTGTAAACAAGTTATAAAAACTTATCAAAAAAAAATATTTAGATGCTTTAATAATTTTGTAGTGTGAAATTCTGGAGGTTGTATGCCTGTAACTTCGGTTAATCCTGTAAATTTGTCACCGGCTTCGCCGCACAATCCGGTTCAATCCAAAAAAGACGCAGCAGAAACAAAAAAAACGGTAAAGACAAACAATTCTGCTTTGTCAAAACTTTCTGTCCGTGACGGAGTTTTAGTAACAGCATTACCAACTGTTATCGGGACCGGGTATGCCGCGAAAACGTATTTTGAACGGAAAGGAAAGTTTTCTGTTTACAGTGATTTGATGACAAAGTTTGCTGAAAATACTCCTGAGTATAATAATTTTAAGGATTGTGCAAAGCTAACAAAAAAAGGAATGCGTGACGCTAAAATGTGCGGGTTATTAGTTGCTGCAGCAGGGATAATTACAGCAGGAATTTTTGCTATTGTAAAATCATTGAAATCAAATGATAAGCCTGCGGATAAAGTTCAACAACCCACAAAAAACTCTGATAAAAAAGAGACGGAAAAAATTTCTGAAACTGCTGTAAAATGATTAGATGCTTTCTAAATCCTCCAGATCATGCTCTTTATAGAAATTCTTTTTAGGTTTCTTTAGTCTGCTGTTTTTCTTTTTTGTTTCATCGGAAACATTTTTATAAGCGTTATCAAGCGATAATCTTACAATAGTTTCTTTACTTTTTTTATCATATATGCAAAGCCAGAAAGTATCTTTTACATTGTTGACAGCAAAAGATATTTTGCCGGCAAACCGGTCGCCTGGTCTTATTTGTGAGAAGAGGAGTTTTGTATCACCAAAAACTGATGGATTAAAACTTACATTGTAATCATTTACAAGAGTCATATCCATACCGGAAAAGGTGTAATCGGACATATTAGCAATGCTTAATGAAAGCGTAAGTGTGTTAACTTCTCCGAACGGGTCTTTTTCATATAATATATTTGAAATCCGGACTTTAATATCATCACAAAGGATTTCTTCTTTTTTAAGAGCTTCATCTTTGTAAACCGGCAAAGCTACATCGGTTGTAATTTTGACCTTTATTTCATCCCCCGGTGCAATAAGAACATTTTTACCTTTCCTGTAGAGAGCCATGCCCAGCCCTACGGCGCCGCCTATAGCCGCACCTCCTGCGACAGTGTATCCTTGAGATGCTATAGCCGCTTCAATACCTAACATTTGTGCTGCGTACAGCCCGCCGATCAACCCTCCGGCCGCAGTGTAACCTATATCTGTTGCTACAATTTTTGTTGCTGCTTTTAGCGGGTGAAGTCTTGTAGACATTTTCCCTTCAATAGGAATTTCCCTGCCGTCAGGAGTTATCAGGTAATCGAAAGATAAATCAATATAACCATCTCTGCCAAGTCTTTTTGCTTCGCTGGCCTCCCTTATCATGCCATGCGCTATTGTGCCTTTGGGAATAATAACCCCGTTATCACCCATTACATCAGATGTTACTTTTGCAAAGAACTCATCCCCTTCAAATGAGTAATTCCCGTCAAGAACCTGGGATACAGTCATGTTGATTACGTCTTTTTTTTCAAGATAATCAACCTCACCGGTGAAGAGTTTACTTTGTTGGTTTTGTAATTCATCGTCCTCATTAACTCCGCCGTGCAGAGTGTTTGCTATGCACTGGAGCGATGTGATTGAGTATATTAATACAAAACATAGTGTAAGAAATCGTTTCATAACTTTATTATACTCTACAGTTTTTTAATGTACAAAAAAGTTAAATTATTTAACAAGAAAAAGGGGTTTACAAAAAAAAATTATTTGTTAATATAATAAATGGAGATATTCCTCAGTAGCCCCAAGTGACGCGAAAGCGGAACGGGAGGATAGGGAATCCGGAGCACTGCTCCGCCATTGAGGGATTGACAATTAAATAAAACAAACTACATTCCTCAGTAGCTCAATGGCGGAGCATTCGACTGTTAATCGAAGGGTTGCTGGTTCGAGTCCAGCCTGGGGAGTTTTTTCGTACATTAGGGCTTAAATCACCTTCAAGCCCTTTTTTAGTGCTGTACTTTTTTGAGTAATTTAGTCGGAAGTTTTTTTATTATTGCGAGGGCGGATAACCCGAAGCAATCAAGCTTTTAGGCGGTCGGAAGTGGTTTGATTATCTCAATTTCAAATTACCTACTTTACTCTTTTTCTACTCACTCAGAATT
>CALVDX010000032.1 GCA_944326425.1 Candidatus Gastranaerophilales bacterium | reverse complement strand
TACATAAATTATCATTTATCGGATAATTATTTTAATTGTCATTTATTATTGCAGTGAGCGGATTTTAGGGCAAAATCACCAAATTCCCATTAACTTCCCATTAGCGTGTTTAAAATTCCCATTTCTTACTTTTGAATTTTGGGCTAAACTTCTTGCTATATCTATCTTTAAGGTATTTTTAGGGTATCAGTATTTTAGCACTTTTTTTATTTTTTGCAAGAAATTAATTTATGTTGCTATTAACATTGCACGGATAATTGTTATAAATTTTCGAATAATTGTTTTACAAAAAATTTTTAATATATAAAGTTAAAAAAATTTATATTTAATCAAAATTTTCCATAAGACAATTTTTCAATTCAATTATATTAAGATTATCAATATCATAATTGTAAATTGATGCAATTATCAATTGGTGATTAGAAAAATCTCGTTTTAATATTTCAATCATTTTATGAATATTCAAATCATCTACTTCTTTCCCTCTAGGAGAATCAAGAATAATAGGGACATTTATATGTTTATAGTCTTCAAGTATTTTTATATAAGCAAGCCTAAATGCAAAAACTATGCAGTGAAAAATGGCACCACTTAAGGATTTTAAATCAGATGTAAAAATATAATCATTTGACGCACTGACATATCTTTCATCTACTCCCATTTCTTTTGCATAATTCGAAATATAATTATGCAATTCACTTATAAGTTGATTATTGCTTTTAGTCTTTTGATCAATTTCTGATTTAAGTTTTGTTCTTTGCTTTTCAAGTTTTTTAATCATATTTTCAACACTGATATAATTAATGTTTATTTTAGAAATATCTGAATCAAATTTTGAGATAATATCCTCTGTTTCTGTTTGAAATAATAAATTATCTTTGATTTGTTTACGTTTATATATCTGTATCATTTTATCAATATTTGAAATTTTTGAATTGACAATATTTATTTTAGCTGCAATATAATTTATATTATCTTTAAAGCCTTCAATAGTTTTTTCATTTACAGGGGTTCTATTACCATTTTCGTCTATAACATGTAATTTCATATCTGTAATATATTTACGGAATCCCATATTCTTCTTTAGCACATTCGTTAAACGTTCTTGCTCAATAATTAAAGGTCTTTTTTCAAATTCAAGGAGAGCAATCTCTTTTTCGAGTTTATCATTATATGAATCATATTCTGTAATTTTATTTAATTTGTTAATTTGATTTTGATAATTAGCAACAGATAACATACTTCTATACTTTTTTATTTGAAATTCTATATACGATAACTCTTCATATAAATTAAAACAATTAATGTCTCCTATCCCCTGAATAAATTTGTCAATATTAAAACGAATAGAACCAATCACAACACCTCTATTAAGTAATGTCCAACCTTTTTCTTGATCTACATACATCGGTGCTAGTATATTATCAATAATATTTTGATTATTATTTTCAAAAATTAGACTATGCAGTTCTTGAACATTTGCAGGTATAGAAAAATATAGTTCTTTACTATCTGTAATATTTTGGACATAACAGTAAGCATCTCTTCTTTTTATCAAAAGATCTTTATTTGAATCAGTATTAATAGTTAATTCAAATTTGCATTCTTCAAATTTAAAATTCTTTGTATTTGGAATATTAAACCCCATGGAATACAATAAAGCTCGAAGAAGTGTAGTTTTACCGACACTATTTTTTTTACTGTAGATTAAATTATAGTTATCTTCAAAATAAAAAGTTCTACTAAATAAGCCAAATATAATTTTTAATTTTTTTAATCGCATATATTGGCTCCTTTTTTAATTTTATCTATAATATAACGATTTGAAATTATTTTACTTAGAATTACTTTTACTAAGCAACTTTTCGTATATTCATCTATATTGCTAATATCAAATTCATTTAAATATTGACCATATTCTTCATTAATAAATTTTTCTGTTCGTTCTTTCCAAGTTAAATTATTTAAATAACCTACAAAATCGTTTAATACCTTGTTGATAAATATAAATTCTTCAGTTTTATTGTCTATAATTGCTCGGTATTTATGTTCTATTTCATTGATTATAGCATCATCACAATCTTGTAAGTATTTATCATGTCTATCAAAATTACAAGCTTCAGCTATTAAAGCCCACATCATTTCTTTTTTCTTTATTTGTATAGCCGAATTAGGAATTGTTGCATTATGGAAAAAATCTTGTTGCCATATCTCAAGCATTTTTCGTGGAGTATAAGGAGAATGTATATCAAGCTGTTCTAAAAACTCACTTACAGCTTCTTTAATTGCCTTGTTTCGATTATTTTTATCATTGCCATAAAAAGGTAGTACATAAACTTTTAATTTATTTATATCAATAGAATAATTATTTTGGGTTATGATACGAGCAATTTTTTCTTTACATTTTTGAGGTAATTCATTATAACCTAATTTTGTTCTTCCTATAAAATATTGGATTGATGCTTTATCGTTAAATGGATTTGAATGATTTGTAATATAAATTAAGTTTTCTGCATCTCCATTATTATAAGCATTGTTTAATGTTCTAATTCCTTCTTTTAATTTACTTAATAGATTTGCAGTTGAATCTATATTTTCTATTGACTTTGCTTGAGAATAAATTATATTGTTATTTTCCAACTTAATTTCAATATCTTCTGTTTGAGCTTCCACTTTTATAGATTTTGCGGATTTAATATTTTCAAGCATTAACAAAATTGCTGCATTTGTTTGAAAATCCCAGCCAAAAGCAGATGCTGATGCATTAGAATCGTTATTCTGATTTTGTAAATTATTTCTTACCATCGTCCGTTAAATTCCTGTTAAATTTATTTTAATTAACATAATAATGACAACTATTTGAGTTATTTATCTTTTAGGTACAACAATTTTATATTTTCTTTTTGAATCATATCCGCAAGTTCTTCTTCTGTAGGAAGAACAGTTTTATACTTACTTGCAAAAATCTGTTGGCTTTCCTGCAACACAGAATATTTGACCATAGTTTCTGATTTATCCGTACAAAAAATTATGCCGATAGTCGGATTGTCGTCTGCACCACGCTTTAATTCATCAAACATTCTGACATACATATCCATTTGCCCGATGTCTGCGTGGGATAACTTTGTTGTCTTCAAATCAATAACCACAAAGCATTTTAACAGATAATTGTAAAACACCAAATCTGCATAAAAATGATCGGTTTCGGTGCTAATTCTGAATTGGCGGGCAACAAAAGAAAATCCTTTGCCAAGTTCAAGTAAAAACTTCTGTAAATTATTGATTAAAGCTGATTCTAAAACACTTTCTTTGCCTTCGGTATTTTCAGGCAAATCAAGAAATTCCAAGACATACGGATCTTTAATAAATTCTTTTGTATCAATAACGGCAGGCAAACATTTTTCAGTGTTATTTACTCCTGCTTGAGTTGATAAAAGCCTGTGATAATACCCGCTTTTGATATTGCGTTCAAGCTGTCGTGATGTCCAATTCTGCTCTGCTGCCTCTTTTAAATAATAATCTCTCTCTTGCTTGTTATCAATTCTGATAATAGTCCTGATATTTGTCCAGGATAAATTCGCTACGCACTGCGTGTCGAATTCTGGGTATGTAAGATAGAATTGTCGCATATTCTTTAAATTTGCTTCCGAGAAGCCTTTACCGAAAGTATCGGTGAGGTATTTTGACAAATTCTCGATAAGTTTTGCTCCGTATTCCGCACGGGAAGCACCTCCCTGTTCTTCTTCTACAATACGCTGTCCGATTTTCCAGTAAGTTTCAACCATAATGGAATTGACTGTATGGTACGCTTTAGCACGAGCTAAGTTCAGTAACTCTGCTATATCACTATAAATTTTAGCGACTTCATTTGCCATAAATACCTCCAAGTAAGTTAATTTTAACATGAAAATATACGAAAGATTTTATAACTAATAACAATATAACCTGAAATACTAAATAAAAATTTTGTCAATTAAGCTAATGTTGTTATTAAATTAATTATTAGTTTGTTTCATATTAGACATTATTAAGTTTAAGTATCAAGAGAATAATGCTATCTGGACTACCAGCACCATTTTTATAACCAGCAATAAAAAATTCTGCACCATTCTTTATCATTAACTAAAACCCCGTTCTTATTGCATTTTTGCCAAATTTTGTTTCTATTTTATCAATACATCTGGCAAGGTTTGTATTACGCTCACCATTTTCATTTAATAAAGTTAATTGTTTACTACTCTCCGCTTCAAAATCCCCAAGATATACACCCGTACTTCTGTAAATAATTCCAGGTTTATAGAGCTTTTCAAAAAGTTCAAATACTGTTTTTTGGATTTCCAATTCAAAGTTAGTACTATCAGTAAGTTTTCTGTTAAGACTTGTAACCTGAAAATCTTTCGTTCTGAGCATAACGCCGATATTTGCTGCTAAGAGTCCATATCTGCGAAGTTTTGAACAGGCGCTATGAATATGAGTATTAATAGCGGTTTTTAAGACATTTTTATCACGGCTGAATTCTTTTAGCGCCGATGTATGCTGAATAGATTTTGGTAACTCTTCCTGCGGATTAACCATTGAAGTACATTCGCCCAGAAGTTCATGTTTAAGATTCAGCCCCACAACACCAAGCATTGATTGAAGTATTGCATCGGGCTTTAACACAAAATCATACGCATTTAATATACCGCGTTGAATAAGAGTCTTTTTAAGCTTTCTGCCAATCCCCCAGATTTCTTCAATTGCAGTGTCCTTCAAAAGCGTTTCTATCTCCTCATCCTTAACTATAAAAATGCCTCCGGTATGCTTAGCCTTGTCACTGCCGAGTTTAGCAAGGGTCTTAGAAGATGCAAGCCCTATTGATACGGTTATACCCGTTTCAGCTTTAACCTCGTTTCTTATCATCCTTATAATCTCTTCGTAATTTTTATTATAGAGCCGTGTCGTTCCCGTCAAATCAATAAAAGCCTCATCTATAGAATACACTTCAACATAAGGGGAATACGTTCTTAGTTTATCCATAACCTTAGCTGAGATTTCGCCGTAAATATCTTTATGCCCTGATAAATATATCACTTCAGGAAACTCTTTTTTTGCCATAAAATACGGCATCCCCATTTTGACACCGGCTTGTTTTGCCTCTCGCGAGCGAGATATAACACAGCCGTCATTATTGCTTAACACGCACACAGGCAGTCCGATAAGCTCAGGCTTCAAAACCTGTTCACAGGCAACAAAAAACGAATCACAATCTACCAACGCTATAACAGTTTTCATAATAACAGTATAATATAATTATTTGTTATTTTGTTTCTTTTTCAAAAACATATATTCAAGAATTGCTTCATCAGAATTTGGTTCTATCCGGTTATAAACTATATTATCAAGCCTATATCCGGCATCATACACATACTTCTCATTTAAAATGCACTGCGCACCGGTAGGATTACCTTCTACTCCCGGAATTATTACTTTATTTTCTCTTGTAAAATAAATACAATTTATAGGTGCCGCCGGGTTTTTAAAATATATTTTGCCCTTTATTATCTCATAGGAATTTTTATTTTTTTCATACCTGTATGCAACATTTGCAGACTGGTCGTTTAAACCGTAAATTATTACATCATAATTAGCAAGCTCTTTTATATCAAACGCTTCCAATGAACGAATATCAACATGCCAGCCCTCATTGTTTAAAATAGCAAGCGTTGCAAAATATATCTTATAAGACGGGAAAATAACAAATTTCGTATCTTTAGGATAACTCCGAATAACATTTGCAATCCTGATTTCTACAGGTAATTTATCTGTATTACTATCGTATTTGCTCCAGGCTTCACGTTTTTGAACTTCACTTAAACTTTGGCCTTTTACAAATAAAGCATCAATAATTTTAAAAAACGGCTGATGCCACAAATGTGTAGAAACCAGTGTCAAATAAAATACCGCAATAAGTGTTATAAACCATTTTCCTATTTTAAATTTTCTAAAATACGTACATCCTATAACAGGAGCACACACAACAATAAATGAAGCAATAAACCTGTTATTATAAGTCATAAAAACAATAGCATAAGACATTATAACAAAAGTCAGAATAAACATAGCCGCATATAAAAAGTATTCATACCTTGTTTTACTACGACAAAATAAAGGTGCTGCAAGACAAAAAATAAGAGAGGGAATAAAAACTATTAACCCTAATATCCCGCACCCCATAAGCGGAGCAAGAATAGCATTATTAAGAACGGCCGAGTTGCCGGAATTAACCCCGTCCGGAATATCAAACAGGTTTAGGCTTATCAATAGGAAATCACGCAGCGGTATTATTATCTTACCGGCAGCAGCGTTCCAGGTAAATCCTGTAAAATCAAAGAAAAGTGTAGCATTTTTTATAATATTTGCTGCAGCCCCTTTTACACCATAATAATTTTTGTGCATTTCAATTGTATTATAAGCCCCAAGAGGGTTACCAAACCACAAAAGATTTTCAATATAATTGTATGCCGCAAAAAGTATAAAATTAATGAGTCCAAACCCGAGAAAATACAAAAACGGTTTAAAATAATCTTTTTTAAGATATTTATAAGAATTATATATCATAAATATAGCAACAGCAGGAACTAAAAACAGTGCCGTTGTTTTTGTTCCTATTGCAAGGGCATAACATAAGGCAGACATAAACAGCGGAACAAATTTATCTCTTGATATATGATTTTCTCCCCCCCCGATGGCTATGATACTATTTTTAAACAGGTACATAGATGACAAAACAAGTCCGGATATAATTATATCAGTTTCTGTTCCGGAAGCCTGACCGAGGACAGAAGCAAATGAAGCCAAAATAAAGATTACCCACAACCGTCTCTTTATTGAAAAATTATTCATCACACCGAACAGGGCACTGACTGAAAGCAGAAATCCCAGAAAACTAAAAACACTTAATCCTATAGTTTTATTTGTAAAAAGAATTATCCAGGAATACAAAATCTCGGAATTAACAGGAAACGCAAGCATCCTGACCTGCGAAGTAAAAAAATGATTAATCGAGTGATTATTTACCCAGAATATACTTCGTGCTGCATGATAAACTTCAGCATCACCGCTTCTTATACCCATCACGCACGATAAGAATAATGAAACGGCAAGAAAGAATACAAAACAAACTCCTAAAATAAGAAGGGGCCTGTCCGAACATAGGCTTTTCAGTATACTCTTAAACGTCTGCACCGGAGTATGAATAAAGACCGGCCTGCCAGATTTAAACCACACTATAGCAGTTATTATGGCTATTATAACCTGCAGAAAAATAAAACCTCCCTGATATAAAAATTTAAAAGGCGATAACAGTTCTGCAATCAAAACAATCTGTGCAAAAGCAGAAACAACAAAATATATAAATCCGGTAAGAAAGTTAGACGGCTTTAGTATTGAAGTTATTAAATAAGAACTTAGCAAAACCAAAACAACGGACAGAAGCAGCAACCCCATTGTAACACCTATAGAGGAACGTATCCTGTATAAATAACACTCGCCCAGTTAGAAAAATAACTGATTTGTGTAAGACTGCCGGTTTTAATAAGAACTTTTGCCTGATTTCCTTTTGTTAACTCGAGTGCATTTGCCACTGCAGCCTGAATAACACTCGGGTATGTAACAATAATTATCCTGTTGCCTATTTGTTCTTCAACAATTTTCTCGACAATATCTCCTACACGTTTATTAAACGCGTGTAATTCTTCCCCGCCATTTGGTGTAAACTGTAACAAATCAAACGGTTTTTCTTTAAGTTCCGGATATTTAATAAAAACAGAATCTATAGACAGACCGTTCCAATCACCGCATTTCCGTTCATACAATTCGGGAAGCGGTTCAAATTTGGTTCTGAAAACTTTTGTAACCATTTCCGCAGACTGGGTGCAGCGAAGAGCCGGAGAAGAATAAATCTTGTTAGCCTTAAGCCCGCGGTTTTGTAAATATTCACAGACCTTTTTAATCTCAGATTCACCAAGCTCTGAAAGCGGCGGATACTGCTCTTTATCAGAATATATAAATTCTTCGCTATGAACAGTTGCCCCGTGAGCAACAAATGTTATCTTACATTTTCTTCTTCTCATAATTTACTCTCCAGGAGAATTATACCACACATTTAAAGATTTCTCTATTACTTTATAAAAGCAATATTGGGTCGAACAAAACCAAACGGAACAGGCTGGGTAGTCCTGCTGTATTTAATATCAGGGATACCAAAAAGCATTGCATAAACAGGCTTATACTCTTGCGGAAGGTTAAATACCGTTTTTAATTCCGGCAATATTTTAAAACATGCCTGTGCAAACCCGCACCAGCAAGTTCCCAAACCAAGAGATGCGGCATAAAGTTCAAAATAACTAAGCGCAATTACCGGATCGATATCACTGCATGGAGCATTTATTGGAGAAGCAGCAACAATTATATGCGGAGCATTTCTAAATATCACATCATTACCTGACATAAGAATTTTTTTGTAATGTGCAAATTTTTTTACGGGTCCGATAAAAGGGATAAAACGAAGTTTTTGTACCAGTTTTTGAATAACATACTCTCTTATTTTATCCGTTTCCTGCTTGGTTTCCGTAATGGAAAACAGCAGCCTGTGATCATTACAGCCGGTAGGAGTATAATTTAAGGCTGATTTAAGTTTATCAATAATTTCAGGAGAAACTGTTTCCTGTTTAAAGAGTCTTGTACTTCTTCTGTACTTTATAGCATCAAGCATTACTTTTGAGTCGGGCATTAAAAGAGACTCGGAAGCTTCAGGCATTTTACCGAGTATAGAAACTGCCCCTGCCGGACAAACAGCAAGACAATGCTGGCATTCAATACAGCGTTTTTCTCCGCCGGGGGCAAAACAGGGTTTCCTGTCTTTATCAAATTCCAGCGAATGTGAAATACAATCTTTTATACATAATCCGCAGGATACACATTTTGATTTATCAATAACAAGATTTTTTGACATAATATTCTCCTTTTATTTCTCATTAACAATATTGCGCATATTTACATTTTGCATATCCGCACAGTTCGTTCTATTATCCTTCAGGAGATTTATTTCCCCCTCGTTTATTGTCATTTACCATCTGCGAAATCTGGTATTGAATAGTATTTGCTTTATTCAGATATTGAAGCAGTCTTACATATTTTTCCGATGCTTCACCATAGGGAGTCTGCATAGAGACCAGGTCATCAACGTTTTTATTGATATTTTCAAGTTTTATAAGAGCATCTTTTACATAAAGCGCAGAATCAAACCTATCGGAGAGCTTCGAGAAAACCTTTTCCCATAAATACTCTGCTGCTTTTTGAATTATTCCTGTTGATTTTTGCGGGGTTTTAGTTACAATATTTAAAATTCCGCCGGACAAACGCGACGACAGCCCTTTACTGTTATAACTTTCGTAAAGATTTTTCAACTCGCGCTCATACTGATATTTTTTCTCATTTAGAATTTTAAGCTGCTGAAAATCATTAATTGCAGAAGCACTCGCTATACTTGACTGTATCCGTTTAAGCTTATTTTCAGTTCTGTTTATTTTATATTCCAGCTGAAACACCTCGTCATCAACCCCTTTGTAAGCGCTTTCGCTGAAAAGATTACTGTCTAGGTCATTTAAACGATGTTCTCCGGCAGCAATAACAGGCGCCTCGGAAGTATCATTATCATCAAAAGAAAACTCTATATCTTCATCCTGCACACCAAAAGGATTTGAATTATTTTTTATTCCTTCAAAATTATTGTCCATAAATACATTATACATTAAAACAGTTATTTTTCAGAGTTAAAAAATAATTAATGTACATACCTGAAATATACTAAAGAAACCTTGCAAAATTTAAGATTATGTATTAAAATATTTAAAAACACAAAAAGGAGTCAGCTGTGTTAAAAAAGATTATGGTCATCGTTGCATTTATTATAGCAGCAAATACAGTACACGCTAATTATATCCAGCCTGATGGTGCAGGCGGTTATTTTACACCTAACGGGCATATCCAGCCTGATGGCGCAGGAGGCTACTTTACACCCAACGGACATATCCAATCCAACGGAATAGGCGGATATGTTACACCTAACGGAATAATCCAGCCGGACGGAGCGGGCGGATACATTACACCTAACGGGCATATCCAATCTGACGGCGCCGGCGGGTATTTTACTCCCAAAGGACATGTTCGGCCTGATGGTGCGGGCGGTTTCTTCACTCCTAACGGACATATACGCTCTAATGGTATGGGCGGCTTCTTCTATTAAGCTTTTCAGTTAAAAAAAATTGATGCATAAACCGGAACAATACCGGTCAATATTAAAAACATATTTTTATTGCGGCTTACAACCCGCATCGGCATCATCAATCATACCGTCATAATTATTATCAACACCATCAGTACAAGAGCCTATTGATTCCCACGCCTCTGTTCTCGGAATATACATCAGCCACCAATCATCTATCCTGCCCCAGAGATATTCAAAAAATTCACGATATCCGGCAGCGATTTGATGATTTCTAATTACAAGAACATTTTCATCATTATAATTTTGACCGCTCTTTGAAAAATTCATCGACCCTAAAACAGTAATTTCATCATCAATAATAATCATTTTTGAATGCAGTTTTCCTGCATAATTTTCTGCTTTAACCTCAATACCGTTTGTCCTTAAATATTTAATCTGCGAATACTTAGAATGCGCATTAAGCGCGTCTAATATAATTTTTACTTCAACATTTCTTTTTTTAGCAGCGATAAGTTCATCAGCCAGCCGCCTGTCCGTTATAAGAAAAGCCGGAATATAAATATATTTCTTAGCATTCTTAATCAGAGGCAGAATATGATTTTGTGTAATCTTATCCTGGGGGGAAAAATAAACGGAAACCAGACTATCGTCCAGCTTAATATTATCAGTACCGGACACAGGAATCTTCAGGGTATGAAATTTATTATTAAACATTTGTTCAAACTCGGCTTTATAAACCGCTGCTACTGCAGGAGAGTCTATAACAACCGCCGTATTTGCATTAAACCCGGACATATCAGAGGAGCTTAAGTTTGCAGAGCCTGTTATTACCGCCTCATCGTCAAAAATATAAAATTTATTATGCATTATTATATTAGAATAAGAGTTCTTAACACTCTGCTGTGCCGTGTAATCACTTACTGAATCTGGAATAATATCAGCAAGATTTGCGGTATCCTCATATACAGAATTACCCTGCCTGTCTAAATCATATACAAGTCTGATTTTTACTCCGCGGGACAGCGCTGATTTTAGAGCCGTTTCTATTTTAGGGACACTCCTGTAACCATAAACCGCAATGTCTATAGTATTTTTTGCATTATCAATACGTGAAAGAAGTTCTTTACACAGGGATATATCACAATTTTTATCCGGTTTCAGCTTGGTAGTAAAATCCGTATAGAAAATCTTTATTTTCCCTGCCGGCTGTATATTAGGTAATATAGCGATTGTCTCAAGACTTCCCCGACTTTCGCATAGTTTACACATTTCCGATTTAAGCGGAAGAAGCTCCTTTGCAAACACTCCGTAATTTTCAGCTTTTAATGCAAACTTACACCCGTATTTGTGAGCTTTTAAATTATGCAGATTTACTATATAAAAATCATTACTCCTGATGTAATTTATAAGCCCTTTATATTTGTCCGGTGAAGTTTTATAGTTAAAACCGGATTTATTAAATTCGTCAATATAATTTTTATTATCAATATAAATACAGGACTTGTTATATCTCACCTTTTTATTAAAAAAGAGTTCTTTTACATAATTCTTCGCAAGCTCATTAAAAATAAATTTTTCTTCTTCTGAAAGATTATCCGCATCATTAAAACTTATCTCTACTCCATCAAGGTGAATTTCTTCCCCCGGATCATAAGCATTATTATGATTTAAATCGATTACAATACAAGACGGAGACTTGATTTCAAGAACATTATAAAAAGATTCTTTATACCATATAAGTACACAGGCAAAAATGAATAAAAGTATTAATAATACTATAAACAACTTTTTCATAACAAAAGTTATTTTAACATAAATACAATTTTACATTTCCGTCCTACGAGAACACACTGAACGTGCGGTCCACATTATCATCTATCATCGAACGGTAAGACTCTAACATCTGATTTATTGCATTCTGTTCCGTCTCCAGTTTCTGCATGCG
>CALVDX010000031.1 GCA_944326425.1 Candidatus Gastranaerophilales bacterium | reverse complement strand
TTCTCATCCTTATGTGCCAAACACCAGCACATCGGGTCTACGTTAAAATCGCACGTTATGTGTAATGGTAATTCCGGCTTATATTTTATGCTTTTTATATTCCTCGCTCCAAAATTTTTTACTACAAGTCCGCTTGAATAATCCCCAAATTCGCCCAGTACATTGATGCGGTATGTTATTTTAAGCTTTATTAATAGGTAAATTCACTTCCGCCTCTATTTCTTCTCGTAATTGGCAATTCTTAGATTTTATTTTTAATATCTTTTGTCCAAAAAGAAATATAAAAACCAAAAACGACAAAAAACATACCGCGTAAAATCGTAAATAATAACCATCCATACAATAAATCATATAAACATAACACAACAAAAAGAATAAAAATATGGGGCTTTGCATTATATATTCTATTATAATGTTTGTTTGCTTTGATATTATCAACAGAGAGGCAAGTAAAAATATTAGTGCATTAACAATAATATTATGCCCCCAAATATTATTATATTGGTATATAAATAAAAACATTAAGAATATTAATAAAATAAATATTACAACATTTAAAATCATAAATATCTTGTTGCTTCTGCGTAAAACAACTCCGGTAAATCTGCTGTATAAATCAAATAACACAACCGGAAAAACGCAAGAAAAACAGCAGCCGATATGAATACAAAAGGGAGAAAACGTCAATAATGATAACAAAAATAATGGAGAAAATAACAATAATATAATATACCAGCATATTCTACTTTTTTTATTGTTTTTAAAATTGCAGACAGCTTTAAGAAATGTCTTATTTAAAGAGTAATTAAATAATAAAATATAAATACAAACTATAACACCTAAGCATGAAACATCAAAAAGAGCGCCATTTATAAGCTTAACAAATGCATCTTCTGATATATTGTCTTCTGCAAGCAAAAAAGTCGGTATAAATTCAAGGACACCAATAAAAAAAGCTATAACATTTACTATCAATATAATTATACTTTCTAAAATTGGTATTTTTTTTAATGTATTCAACATACAAATGCTCCGGTTGATAGTATATTAGCATATACTATCAACTTTTGCAACTGTTTTAATATATTTACCAACTATAATTTAACATCATCCATTCCCATGGCTCATATTTCAATTCAATTAATAATACATAATTAGTTAATTCGCCTTCTTCTTGTTGGCGATACGCATTATTTACAAGTGCGCCATTAATTGTTTTTTCGCTACTAGCATCATAGTCATAATAATCTATTATATTTACAACTATATTTCCGTCTCTATCTTTATATGGTCTATAGATATGTGTATGTCCTAATGTTCTATATAAATCACCTTCCCCGGTAAAATCAAGATCTATTATTTTCTTATTTAAATTGTTCTTTAGCGCATTGACTACCGTCCGGGAATATTCACTTCATTCATCAAACGTGAACCCTCTTTGGGTTGGACAACCATCATTTTTCGATTGCCTCTGTATTCTCGTATTATATCTAATATATGATTTTTTAATTCTGCATCAGGTACTTTATCAACAGTAAATATCATATTATCATCATCTGTTCCATCAAGTACAGACCTACCATGTGTCGCTGATATACGATAATATTTTGTCGCATTTGGTGAATAGTGATTTTCAACCAATTTTGAACCTTTTACACTCTGACTTGCCATTTTTTGGAATCGATACCCCGGCTCAGATGATACAGCCTGATACGCCAACTCTGCCCCTACGTTATCAACCATTTTTGAAATATTATCCCCTGCCTTACCTACTACCTGTTTTATTTCATTAACAAAATCCAGTGTTTCTTGTTTTTGTATTGCCGGAGCTAATGACTTCAAATTTACATATTGCGGCACCGGCGCACTACTCATATTCATCTCTCTGACGTTATAAGGTTTTGAAATTGGTTTTGGCTGGGTTGAGGGTTTTGTATACGGTTGGACATTCACTGCAGGTATTTCATTACTTATATCACGCGACATCTCTATCTGACCCGTCAGCATTCCGTTTGACGGGTATAACGGGGCTTGATCCGGCTCTATATCATCAATATCCGGAGCCACATACTCTAATTCCGTTTCAGGAAGCATTTCTATTAATTCCTGCAGGTAGTCTGTATCTTTATCCGTTTTATTTACTCCTGCCCCGTAACGCTCCTGTACATCTCTATCCATATAATCATTTATCTCTTTTTCAAGTTCTGATTTGTATTCTTGGGGTGACTTCATTACAGGTTTATTTGGATTCCCGCGCCCCGCTTTTGAGCGGTAATGCGCTCTTACTACTGTGCCATCATCACGCGTATATTCATGGACGTATACTACGTCACTCGAGTTTGCAAGTTCAGCGTTCATAGGAAATCCTATTTCCCCATACTGATAATCAAGAGCTTTTTGATAATACTTTCCCTCTTCATTATCCATCGCTATTACATCTTCGTGGCTAAATATTCTGTTATCGTTTAATACTTCGTTTATATAATTTGCTAATTTGCTTGTCATTGTTTTTCCTTTCTTTTTTTTCATTACTAATACAATATTTTTCTTACTCGCTTTTTATTCGCCAATAATATTCAACCAGATAACTCGCCGCATCAAATGGATGCTCCAAATACTTTAATTCTCTATCCTGTTTTATTCGTGTTATCGTCGGCACATCCACTATTCGGCTGCCTTCTTTGTACTTCAAATTGTTTATGTTATACAACAGCCATTTACAACGTTTATCTACAAACAAATGCGGTTCGTCACGGGCGTTGCATACTCGGGCGTTAAATGCGGATATCCGGTTGTGGATTAGAATAAATTATTCTATATAATCAGTTCCCTTTTTCTATCTCTCTGCGTAATTTCAAGTTTTTAGCCTTAAGCTTTAATATCGGGGTTGAAAAAATACATATAAAAGCTAACAATGATAATATGTACGCTACACAAAAAATTACATAAGGATTCCCTGCTGTCTTAATCAAGTATATCAAAATAAGTGTTAAAACCGGTATTAGATATAATAGTTTTCGTTTTATATTTTTTATTATGTTCCATATATCTGTTGTTACAAATAGTACCCCGCAGGAGATTATTGATATTATATAATGCGGTAGAATACGCCAAAACTCATTTATCTTAAAATCACACAATACAGATAAATAACACACAAAACTCATTGACAATATAAATAATAATAAAATTATTGAGTAATTAATTCTTTGTTTACAACTAACTTTTTGGTGTAAATGTAAATATAAATCTGACAACATTACCGGAATACACAAAGAATAATAAAAACCCAGGACTATATATAATGGATGTAATATGTATACCCCAAATAAAAAGGCCGGGGATAAGCAAAGAAGAATTAAATATACAAATAAACGTATTTTGACACTATGGCTATAGTTATTAAATATTTTTATAAATAACTTATTTATTGAAACCGTAACCATACTTAACAAAACAACAATAACATAACCAATTAAACTAAGCTGTTCTAATAACAATAAAAAGAAATCGCCCAAAGATGATAAAAAATTCCCAACGTGGACTATCGCACAATCTTCAAAGCAGAGAATGCATAAAGCAAAGCTTATCACTTCCATCTGAAATATTATATATAGCACCGGCAAAATAACTATTATTTCTGTATAAGGCAGTTTTCTTAACATTTTTAACAATATAGTTGCTCCTGTTGGCAGTATAATAACATATACTACCAACTTTTGCAACTGTTTTAATATATTTTCTAACTATTAGTAATAGCTGCCCATTCTTCCGGCGTGTATTTTAACTTGACCAGTAATACATAGTTTGTCATGCCGCCTTCTTGCTGCTGGCGATATGCATTATCATTCAAGGCTCCTGTACTTGAACCAACATTCGATTTATCAAAATCATAGTAATCAATCAATGTAACTAATACATTACCATCTTTATCTTTATGAGGATTATATAAATGTGCATGTCCAAATGTTCTATATAAGTCACGATTTTCATTTCTAAAATTTATCGGAATAACTAATTCCCCGTTAGAATTTCTTAATGCGCTTTTTACAACCCCTGAATTTTTAGTATCTTGAACCAGTTTTGAATCAGACTTTGGCTGTACTACCAGTGTATGTGTCCCCACATTATCCTTTTTCATTGTTTTTAGCACATGTTCTTTAACTTTTGCATCAAGTATTTGGTTAACAGTACATAGTGTATTATCAGAGTCTACACCCTTTAAAACAGAATGACCATGCGTAGAGGCTATACGATAGTATTTTGTCGCATTAGGGAAAATGATTTTCGCACCAAATGCTTCCCAAGAATTTGGATTTTTTATTGCTTTTAACTGTTCATTATAAATGCGATCAGAAATTCCAATATCATATATTTTCTCTTTCCACCAGCCCCATTTTCTTTTAAGTGGTCTATTTTCTATCATAACACGTGTATCAGGAACCTTAGGTCTGGCTGTAACTTTTTCCATTCCTGGAAGTAAAAAGCCTACATTTAGCGGATCATCTTCGGGGTGAGTAGAAAGAATTGTGGTGTCCTCTGTATCTATTACAGGATAACCATATCTGGAATTATCTGAAGAATAATCGTCAAAATTTTTCAACAGTTCTTCTGTTTCTTTATCCATACGTTCTACTTCTGCCAACTCTTGCTCTGTTTCATCATGCAATTTTGTTATTAATTTATCGTAATACTCATATTCTTTAGTCTTCATATCATTATTAATAGAATTTTGCTGTCTTTCCGTATAGTATGTGTTATTTTCACTATGATTAACCACATAGTCAAGCAACCAATTATAATAATCTTCATCACTATCTGCTAATGCACCTTCTAGCTCTTGTATCTCTTTATCAGGCATTAGGTTAACTCCATCAGCCGCAAATCCTGTCGGCATACCGTAACGCTCCTGGACATCTCTGGGGATAGGATTTACTTTTCACAAACACAGTTATTTTTATTGATATACATTTCTTCAACTTCTCTGCGTAATTCCAGGTTTTTTGCTTTTAGCTTAAGAATTGGGCTTTCAAAGAGTATCATTAATAACAGCACTATTGATGTAAACAATACATAGAATGTACACCAGTTATTTTTTACCCCCCAGATTACAGCATATATTATTGATGCCCATAACGGCATTACATGCCATTTATATTTTTTTATTTTATCTAACAATATTTTACTCTCTTCTGTCAATAGTAATAATGTGCCAGTCAATATAGTCACTGTGTACAACGTAAATTCTAATACCCTCGTATCTCCATAAGAAGATTGACTATTAAAATCATACACAAATCCTGCTATAATAAACGGTATTACAATTGATAATAATACATTTATTCTTTTATATATCTTTTTCATTCTATGTGATAATCGATTTTCCAATCCCCAGTATGCGTACAAAAGCATTAACGGAAAAGCTAAGGTGGCGCAAATTCCTGGTATAATTATTGACGGCCTTAAAGTAATTACGGTCATACAAAAAGCCGGAGAGATTAATATTAACAAAAGATATAACAAATAACGACCCCAAGTATGATATTTCAACATATAAACTAATTTTATAATAAACCTGTTTGTTGATGTTATATATATGATTGTATAAAAGTACATGCCTGCGATAATAAGAATCCAGCTCATAAAAAGAATATCTATTAAATTCTGCCATAGAGACTGTGGCTCATCGTAGGAAAACGCTGAAAATACAAAAGAAGTAACAATACTAAAAAAGAATAATATTCCATTTAAAAACACAAACAAAACAATTTCAAATATCGGTAAATTTTTAAAAATATTTAACATAATATCACATCTGTTGGTAGTATATTAACATATACTACCAACTTTTGCAACTGTTTTAATATATTTTCTTATTAATAGATGTTTTTGAGTCTTTATTATTAATAACAGTACATTAATCAATCATTATTTCTATTTTCAAACTCTTTTTCAATCTCTCTGCGCAGTTCTAAGTTCTTTGTTTTCAGTTTTAATATTGGGGTTGAGAATAGCAGTACAAACAGAAATAGAACAGAAATATAAACAGAGTAAAGTTTTATCAGGTTATTATTTTGTACATATATTGCAAAATACAAAAAAGCACCCCAAAATGGCAATAAATACAAAATATATTTTTTTAGCTTTTCTATTATTATCTGCGCACAGAAAGTAACTAAAAGGGGAACTGTTATCAACATCACAAAAGCCAATATTACTATTTCAACAGTCGAAAATTTAGTCCGGTCAAAATAAAGTATATGGTAGTATAAACTACCCGGATAAATCAAGAGCAGCAGCAATAAAAGAACTATCATTATAAAATATAACCAGGCGGAAATTATTACACTGTATTTCTTCACCCAATCTAAAAAAGCCCTGTCCATAAAAAGTACAATTAGCGGAAAACCGAAAGTCAAAACTATCCCATTTATAATCCCCAAATAATCCCCGGTACCAAAACCAAGCCAAAATGCCGGTGACAAAACAATTAATGCGGCACATACAACTTTTAAGATTGTTCGGCGATGCATAAAATAATAAACTAAATTTATAAAAAAATGATTTGCTGATAGATTAAACAGATTTAAATATACGCAAACATAACAGCTAACCACAAAAATGTTATATCTTAATAAGAAAACTAACTCATTATACCTCTCCAGAGAAATGTACCCGTCAAATTCAAGAAAGAGAAAGAATAATTGGAAGGTACCAACAATAAATATTATAATATTCAACAATAATATTGCAATTATTTCTATTATTGGTACTTTTTTTAAGATATTAAGCATACAATCGCTCCGGTTGATAGTATATTAGCATACACTATCAACTTTTGCAACTGTTTTAATATATTTACCCGTTATATCTCACCTTTTTCCATTCTTCCGGTGTATATTTCAATTCTATCAACAATACATAATTACTTAATTCACCATCTTCTTGTTGACAATATGCGTTCTTTACAAGTGCACCATTAAGTGTCCTTTCGTCAGTATCTGCAAAGTCATAATAATCCATTAATATTCTGTTTATTTACGCTGTATCCGTTTTAATATTTTCCACAATAGTGTAAATCCAATAAAAAACACCGCCGTTGAAGATAACAAACTCATTAGTATGTACAAATATTGATACGGCACAAAGGAACTTAATCTTGTAAATGGCAGCAGTGCAATTGACGGCGAGGTAACAAACATTATTAATATTATTTTTATCATTAATTTCCTGTTTTTTTGTAACGTATTAAAACTATCTAAAATCCATTGGTTACGTGTTAGGCTAAAATACGTAAGGACTATAACTATTCCTATTATATTTAAATATACTGGATTAGTAAGAAAAAACCAGCCGAGTGAATCCTGTACATAAAAGTAATAATTACTCATAAAATTACAATATGAAAAATGAAGGCATAACACATAAAAGTACAATGAGTATAACCAGATTAAGCTATAAATAGAACTCAAATAAAATACGCCCCAAAACGGTGTCTTATTCAACAGGTTTATTATTTGTTTCATTTTGTTTCCTCAATTCATAAAGTACTTTTTCTCTAATATCTTTATTTTTATTTTGCAGTTTTGGAAAAATGTCCATATTTTTAAATACATTTTTTACAACCTTGTCATATAGCGCCCAGCCTGCAAAAAATATGATAAAGGGTGTGGCAATGGAGGAGGTTAGACTGTACAAAAGAATGAGCAATCCAGAGAACGAAAATTCTTCGATAAATTCTTTGATATTATAAATTAAGTAATACAAAACAAATGATACCGGCGATATAATAAATAAGAAGAAAAGAATACATATCAAAGACAAAACATCGTTTCTTAAATAATAAAATATTGCTAAAAAGTGCTCATCAACTGTACTGTGAAAAAATATAAATAAACCTGATAACGAAACTACGCATTGCAGAGGATTTATTATAAAAAACACTAACAAAAGAAGTAAAGAAGCAACTAATCCGTCATAAAGACACGCCCAACATAATAGGATTACCAGCAATAAATTTAACACAAAACTAAAGGAGAGTAATATTGAAAGAAATATTATTCCGTTATATGGATATTTGAATAAAGTTTTCATTTTCATCCTATCAAAATACGATATATGTATAATAACATATATCGTATTTTTATGCAATAGTTTAATATATTTTCTATTATCTATGCAGATTCTTATACTCTTGCGGAGTAAATACTATTTTTATAACCTTCAAATATGGCTTAATAAAACCCTGTTCCTGCAATATATATGCATCATCGTTAATTGCATTTAAATATCCTGTTTTACTTTTACTCTTACTATAGTCCATATAATCTATAAAATACATTACTAAATTATTGTTCTTATCAATATGAGGGCTCCATAAGCTTGCTAAACCATAAGCCGCTTTCATATTATCTGACGGTCCTATTTTCTTTATAAAGCTTGAATAATTATAAAAATTTACCCCTAAATCCTTATTTACATAATAATTTGATTGTATTTTATCCCAATTTCTGCTTATTACATCTTTTACTCCTTTCGATTTTTTTAATTTTTGCGCAGCCTCTGATTTATCATTCAATACAACTAATACGTCATCCGGGCTTATTCGTTCATACGTTTTGTATATAAAATCTTTTATTTCTTTATTTTGTATTCTTGAAACTTTTGTTACCTGCGCTATTTTAGATAGACTCTTTGGATTTTTTTCATTTTCTTCTTCGTAATTTTTTCCTTCTGTCAAATTTCCAATATAGGTATCCACAGCATCCGGCAGCAAATTATGTGCAGCTTGAACCATTTTAGGATACTCTATAGCATTCTTTTGCAACGCAAAAAAAAACTGTCAGATGTTAACAATTTGTATATTGCGCTTTTTTGGGGCAAGTTTTCATATTCATTCTGTTTGCTATATTCCCTGCTAAAGTCATCCAATTTCTTATCCTGCATCGGTGCACTACTCATATTCATCTCCCTGACGTTATAAGGTTTTGAAATTGGTTTTGGTTGGGTTGACGATTTTGAAAACGGTTGTATATTCACCGCAGGTATTTCAGTACTTACATCGTGCGATATCTCTACCTGACCTGTCAGCATTCCATTTGAAGGGTATAACGGTGTATAGCCTTCTGTTTCCGGTGTTTCTTCATATCCTGTTTCAGGAAGCATGTCTATAAACTTCTGCAGGTAGTCTATATCATTATCCGTTTTATTTACTCCTGTCCCATAACGCTCCTGTACATCTCTATCCATATAATCATTTATCTCTTTCTCAAGTTCTGATTTGTATTCTTTAGGTGACTTCATTACAGGTTTATTTGGATCCCCGTGTCCCGCTTTTGAGCGGTAATGTGCCCGTACTACTGTTCCGTCATCGCGTGTATACTCATGCACATACACTACATCACCCGAGTTTGCAAGTTCAGCGTTCATAGGAAATCCTATTTCACCATACTGATAGTCCAGAGCTTTTTGATAATACTTTCCTTCTTCATTATCCATCGCCACTACATCTTCATGGCTAAATATCCGGTTATCGTTCATAACCTCATTAATGTAATCTTCTAAATTACTCATAATCAATCCCTTTCTAATTCATGTAAATACATATCCGCTTATTATGTATAATAATATACTATTTATACAGTATTGTTTGATTTTTGTCAAAAGTTTAGTTTAAGCTAATTTTACAGCATAGTGATTTTTGTATAATATTTGTCAAATAAATACGCCGTCATGCTAAAAATTAATGGGAGCCTGCTCCCGATGTAAATATGCATTTAAAAACATGTATAAACATTGTTTGTTTATACATGTAAAACTTCTTTCTAAACCCTGCTTATCCATTACTTTACAATTTTGCCACTGCTCTTTGTATAATCTTCTTCTACTTCCTTATACAGCTGTTTACTACGTTGATGCAGCTTGTATAACAGCAAACGAAAAATCATTACCAGTGCGATTATTATCATTGCAAATTTTACAACATACGTCATCGGGGCGGGGGTATCGTTTGTTGAGGTGATTGAGAGTATAACAGAATGATTAATATAATAAAGTCCAGCGCCAAAGGATATTAGGACGTAAACAATATGACGGTACAAATAGCGAATCAAATCGTTCAACTTTTGTGCGTTTGAAAGTGAGATATAGAATATTAAAAATATCAGAAACGGCGTAATACAATAGAATGTTATTTCTTCACTCAAACCCCAATATACATAACATAACCAATACCCAAAAACAGGTGCAAAAATTGGCAACAGCTGTGTAAATAAATTGTTGAAATACTGGTTTATTACTCTCCTTAATTTGTTTAACAAACAAGTATTTTTTAATTTTAAGATAAATTTATCAAGTAAAAATGTAATTACGAAGGAAAAATAAAAAACATATCCTGCCAATAACAAAATTAACATCAATAATTTTATGTTAAAAGAAAATATCTGAAAGCAAAACACCGATACAACCGCTATATTTAAAAGCAATAATAATAAACTCATCGTTATTAACAGTTTTTGCATTTTGGGGACTTTAGATAATATTTCTACTAATAGTTTATTAACGGTTAAATTTTTAATTAAAATTGTAATAATAACTACACTAAAGGGCGAAATAGGACAAATAAATAAAAAGAACGGATGCAGCAAAATTTGCACGCCGGCTAAAACAGCTTCCAAACTGATAACCGTACATTCGTCTATAAATAGTGATGCAATACTTAATGATGCTATTATCAAGCAGGCACTCGATATACTTAACACAATTATTAATATTACTTCTACGACCGGATAATTTTTTATATGATTTAATTTCAAATCATTAATAAAACAAGACATATGACGTATTATAGCACATGTCTTGTTTTATTGTCAATCAATTTAATATATTTACCCATTGTTTAATATATTTTTCAGCTCTTCCTTAGAAAATTTTATTGTGATAAGCAAAACATAATTTGTTAGCTCCCCGCGCTCTTGTTGTATATATGCGTTATAATTTATTGCTTCTGCCGGAGTGTCCTGTCCTCTATCTATAAAATTATAATAATCTGGAATTTGTATAAAAAGATTGCCTGAAGCATCAACATAAGCGTTATATATATGAGCCTCGCCTATCAAGGTTTTCAAATCATTTTCATCATAAAAATTCAAATAAGGTATAGATTTATATCGTACTTGTCCATTTAAAATCTCTTTTCTATGTTGACGTATAAAATTGTGCAATGTGTGACTTTGTTTTAAAGCCTTTACTAATCTAGAATCTAATTTAGGTAGAACTACCATAGTATTAGAAGTTATTTTTTCGTCAAGACGCATCAAATGATTTTCTAAATGAGTACCATCAAAATCACTAATTTTTTTATAAATATTTTCATTATCATTTTTTTTATACTTTTCTGGATTTAAAGATAATCTATAATATTCTGCTGACAATGGTCTATTTTTATTTAGTAGTTTTGAAACAATTTCTGATTTACCTGCGAAAGCTTGTATATTAGGACCAGCCGAGTGCTTAGCGACTTTATATAAAAGACCATTAGGGTCCAACAAATCCTTAGTACTTGAATGTTGTTCATTTTTTTCTAATTTAATATTATTAAATTGTTGTTTAGATAACTGCGCACTACTTATATTCATCTCTCTGCCGGTATAAGGTTTGGAAATTGGTTTGGGTTGGGTTGACGATTTTGAAAACGGTTGTATATTCACCGCAGGTATTTCAGTACTTACATCGTGCGATATTTCTACCTGACCTGTCAGCATTCCGTTTGAAGGGTATAACGGTGTATACTTTGTTTCTATTTCGGGTGTTTGTGGTTTTTCATGCTTTAATTCCGTTTCAGGGAGCATGTCTATAAGCTCCTGCAGGTAGTCTATGCTTGTTTTATTTACTCCTGCCCCGTAACGCTCCTGGACATCTCTATCCATATAATCATTTATCTCTTTTTCAAGTTCTGATTTGTATTCTTGGGGTGACTTCATTACAGGTTTATTTGGATTCCCGCGCCCCGCTTTTGAGCGGTAATGCGCTCTTACTACTGTGCCATCATCACGCGTATATTCATGGACGTATACTACGTCACTCGAGTTTGCAAGTTCAGCGTTCATAGGAAATCCTATTTCCCCATACTGATAATCAAGAGCTTTTTGATAATACTTTCCCTCTTCATTATCCATCGCTATTACATCTTCGTGGCTAAATATTCTGTTATCGTTTAATACTTCGTTTATATAATTTGCTAATTTGCTTGTCATTGTTTTTCCTTTCTTTTTTTTCATTACTAATACAATATTTTTCTTACTCGCTTTTTATTCGCCAGTAATATTCAACCAGATAACTCGCCGCATCAAATGGATGTTCTAAATACTTTAATTCTCTATCCTGTTTTATTCGTGTTATCGTCGGCACATCCACTATTCGGCTGCCTTCTTTGTATTTCAGGTTATATATGTTATATAGCAGCCATTTACAGCGTTTATCTACAAACAAATGCGGTTCGTCACGGGCGTTGCATACTCGGGCGTTAAATGCGGATATCCGGTTGTGTATCGGCGGATTGTAATCCCGTAAACGAAATTTTACGTCTTTATATCCGTAGTACAAAAG
>CALVDX010000030.1 GCA_944326425.1 Candidatus Gastranaerophilales bacterium | reverse complement strand
AAAATTGTATCCGCAAGTTTTGCGTATCCGGCAACTTCTTCCTCGTCACGGTTAGCAAAAGATTGTTTATTAATTCTGGATAAAAGTTCTTCAACTTGTTTATCAGAAAGTTTATTTCCCTCAATTCGATTAGAAGAACCAACGCTTTCAATCGTTGCAACTTTTTTCAAAGCCTGTAATTTTTCAGATGCCATTTGCCCCAGTAATTTCCAACTCCCCTTAAATTCATCAATTTCAGAGATGATAGTGAGCATTTGGTTGTTTATTTTGATATCAAAATTTCCAAGCATAACAATACCTAATTAGACCTAATATGACCTAATAATATATTATTCTTATCTAATTGTCAAGATATTTGTATAAAAAAGACTCTTTTTATTTGCCCAAAGAGAATTTTGGTGCAAACGTGATAAAATTCTCTACAAATTATATCAAATAAATTCTCTTAAATTCGCGAAAGCCTGTACAGTACAGCAAATTTGGTATTAAAAAAGAGGCTATCGTAAGCCTCTGAATTTTAATGGTGGAGATAATGTCCGTAAAATCGAACTATGCTCCTGTGAAATCAAAGATTTCTACGTCGCCATCGTCCAGTTTCGTCCTGTCCGCCGAAACTCAACGTTTCGCCGTCACGGACTTACATCCGTATGCTTTTTCGTTTTCGCCTACTCCGTCGGAGTACGGCTCAAACTTCAAAAGTATGGAGATGGCGGGAGTCGAACCCGCGTCCAAAATGAGTGAACACAAACATCTACGGATATAGTTCCGTATTATCTCGATTTAGGATGGAACGGAACTTAACCTTTCCTAAATCAAAGCCCTGTCACAGTCAGGCGGACTTTTGGCGGTTAACTTGACGCACCTACCGCTGTCAGCACGCTGCAGCTTGCATGGTGGTCTCATAATTTCGGCAAGCTGGAAACTATGAGAGGCTTACCTAAATTCGATTAGGCAGCAGCTCTTTCGCTTACGCGAGAGAAAGCTGCGCTAGCATCAACTACATAAGGTGTAGCATTTAAATTGGTTGCTCGTTGTTAACCGGGAACAGCGCCCGAACCCGCAGTCTGTTTCCACTAATCACCCTGTCAAATCCAAAGCATCCCCATATTTAGTTCTCAATGTACCTGTGTTTTACAGTATAAATCCTTTTTACCATAAAATCAATCCCAAAAGAGAAATCCCCAAACATAGTCCGGGGATTTCTCTTTTCCTCATCTTTAGGCTTATTATAACTGTTGTGCTAACTGAAACCTTTGATTTGATAATTTCATTGTTTCAGTATCAATAATACCGCGTTTCAACTCTGTATAATTAGCAACTCTTGAATTAAACTTCTTTTTCAAAAATTCATATGCAACCATCGGATCACAAGAACTTCCGCAGGTAAATAAATCTACAGCTGCATAACCTAATTCCGGCCAGGTATGAATTGCTAAATGGCTTTCTGAAATAATTACTACTCCGCTCACACCGTAAGGGTTAAACATGTGAAAACATTTTTGTACTATTGTTGCGCCGCATTCCAGAGCCGCATCTATCATATATTTTTCTACCTTGGTTATTGAATTTAATACATTTGGATCACACTCAAAAAATTCCGCCAATACATGCTGCCCTAAGTGCATTTCCTTAATACTGCCCTGTTCAAGTTCCCTTAACGATGTTTGCATTGTCACTTCATAAGCCTCCTTTATATATCTGTTAACAACAATTATATAATACTATAAAAAAATAATATTTGTAAAATTTACAATTATTCCGTAGTTTCTTAACAAAAATTTACATTATTTTTTAAAACCCTGTATATGTAATAGTTTTAGCTTAGTTATGATACTTCATTAACAACTTTGCAATAATATCTAAAAATGACTGTTGATAAAAATCACTTTTGGCGATGCACGTTTCAGCCCCCAGCCCCAAAACTCTTTTTGACATTTCTTTATCAACCAAACTGCTGACAACAACAACGGGAATATCCGCATACATTTCATCATTTTTAAGCCGTGTTAAAAATTCAACCCCGTCCATTTTAGGCATAGATATATCTGTTACAATTAAATCATAATGATTTAATTTCAATTTGTTAAAGGCATCAAAAGGATCATCCGCTTCATCAGTTATATATCCTGCTGCTTTCAAAATATTCTTTTCCATAGTTCTTGTTGTTAATGAGTCATCAACAACGAGAATACGTTTGTAAGAAAGAATATCCGAGGTTAAAACTTTGGGCACAGATGCAATATCTGCCTGCGCTGCTGTTATATTTTTCACCATTTCCTGAATATTCAATATTAAACAAAGTTCCCCTGACGCAAGATTTGTAATACCTGAAATATTTTTGACCTTGTATAGCGGAGGAGCCAGTTTTTTTTGTAAAATATCCTGATCCCCAAACAAAGCATCAACTATCAATCCTATTTGCTTTTGTTCCGACTCAATTATCAAAATTATTTCTTTTTCGCGTCTGTCCAGCGATTTTAAATTCAAAACATCAGAAAGGTAGTATACGGGTATTATTTCACCATTATGCTGAATAGAAAGATTACCGTTATTTGAAGCTATATCCTCTGTTTTTTTAAGAATAAATGTTGAAATCACCTGTATTGGTATTGCAAAAGTCTGATTCGAAACCTTAACCAGAAATACGCGTAAAGTTGTCATTGTAACAGGTATTTCAATATGAACGCAGCTGCCTTTTCCAAATTCAGAAATTATTTTCACTTTACCATTAAGCTGGGAAATTTTAGTTTTGACAACATCCAGTCCGATTCCGCGGCCTGATATACTCGTAATAGAATCTCCCGTCGTAAATCCGGGCCAAAAAATTATATTCATTATCTCTTCATCGGTCATAGAATCAATTTCATCCTGGGTTAAAAAGCCGTGACTAAGAGCCCTGTCCTTTATTTTATCAAGGTTAAATCCCTGCCCGTCATCTATGACATCCAGTATTACTTTATTATCATCCTGACGTGCACACAACATTATTTTACCCATAGGATTCTTTCCTTTTGCTCTGCGTTCTTCAGGATGCTCTATTCCATGATCAATAGCATTTCGCAATATATGAATTAGCGGTGTCTTTATTTCCTCAACAATTTTTTTATCCGCACTGGTGTCATTATCTTCTATTACAAATTCTATCTGCTTATTTTTCTCATTTGCTATGTCCCTTACCATTCTCGAAAAAGAATGAAGGACAGTAGATATAGGCAGTACACGGATGTTCTTAACCATAGATTCCATTTCATCTATAATTAAGCGCATCTTCATATCATCCTCTTTAGTAACACGGGACAGCGAAGTCAAATCATAGATTGTTTTAGACAAATTCTGCGACACTTCTGAAAGCAGCATGAAAATTTGTTTCACAAACGTGATAGAAAACTGATCAACAGTATTAACCTGCAAATATTTTCTATGGTAGTATTTCAGGTGGTTAATTGCTTTTAATAAATCTTTTTGCCATAATTCACTGGAAGCTCGTATCGTATCAATTTTATCAAGATGCTTTTCTGTTTTTATTTTAGTTATAATTAGTTCACCTAATTGATTAATAAGCATGTCCAGTTTTGCAGAATTAACATGAAGATTTTTAATTTCATTGTTATTATTTGCATTACTTCCGGCTGATTGAGCCTTTGCCGAAAATCCTTTAGTTTCAATTATGCCTATGTCTTTTTTATAATCTAACTCCAGCAGCTGCTTCGTAATTTCCAACTGCTGCAAAATCAGCTCAACATCTACGTTATCGCCGGAAGTTGCACAGCTTTCAATGCTGTTCTTCAGCGTCATAACCATTTGCTCTTCAAGAGTAATATCATTATCTTTAATAAAATTAAGTATATCTATTACAATAGATATAATCTCTGTAATTGTTTGATCTGTATTAATTGATTTTATTTGATTTAATTCGTCAATAATTTCAGAAATATAAATATTATTATTTTGCAGAGAATAAATTTTTTCGGCGATTTCAGGGAAAGAAACCACATTCTGACTGTCCATACAGAAGGATGTATACTTTGACGTTGCAATTCCAAGGTTATTTCTTATTTCTAATATTTCGCTTATTGTAAGTTCACAGGAGCTGCTTTGTACAAACTCCAATTTTACTTTAACGCTTTCAAGCGGCGCTTTTACTTCATAAAACTCTTTGCCTTGAAAACAATTATACAACTCGTCTATAATCAAAAATAAATCACGGATTTCATCAGAAACAACTTCCGGCACAATAGCATCCAGAATTTCAAAGGCCTGCGAAAACAAAGAATTAACATGGTCCTGAACAGAAGCCGGCATGGCAAGCCCCAATGAGGAAAAACGTCCGTCGGGTTCAATATTTTCGTCGGCGGGTTTCTCATCATTTAAATCAAAATGCAAAAGCTGGGACTGATTTATTTTTTGCAATCTTTCAGTCTCATCATTATATCTTGCATCAATATATTCCTTTTTTCTTGCAATTGACTCTTTAATATATTCCGCGACCAAATCGATAGTACTGCTTATATCAAAAATCAGATTTACAGATAAAGGAATAAGATTATCTTTTACTCCGCTAATAATATCTTCGACCAAATGAATAAGGTTTTGAATATTTTCAAACCCTATCATCCTCACAGCACCCTTTAATCCATGGATATCACGAAATATATCTATTAATAATTCTTTGTCATCCAGATTGTTTTCCAGTTTAGAAAATTTTTCATACAGGGACTGCATTAACTCATCGGTTTCTGTCTGAAAGACTTCAAATAACTCTTTTAGCTCTTTTTCTGAATATTCCAAAGCTTATTCCTCTGTTACAGAATTTTTTATATCGGCAGATATACTGTTTATTTCTGATAACTTATTAGTACTTACCGTAAGAGTTTTTATAATACCTGAAGAACCGTTCTGGGCATCTGCAAGTGACTGGGCAAGTTTATTTAACAATTCATCCTGTTTTTTGGAATTAGAGTTAATAGTATCAAAGGAGGTTTGAATTTCACTAACCAAGTGAACAAGCTTTTCAGAGTTGGAGCTTATTGAATTTATCTCTTTCAATACGGCCTCAATTTCTTTTGAGCCTTCTTCCGTTGCCATAACCGTAGAATTTGTTGCATATTGAATATTACTTGTAAGAGAAGTTATTTTTGTAATAGCCTGCTTAGATTCATCAGCGAGTTTTCTGATTTCTCCAGCAACAACAGCAAATCCTTTCCCGTGTTCACCGGCACGTGCAGCTTCAACCGCAGCATTCAAAGCCAGCATATTAGTCTGTTCTGCAATATCTTCTACAACACCTATTGTACTTCCTATTTGCTGTGTATGTTCGGACAACTCAAGAACAAGTTCTGCTATCATTTGAATTTTTTGTCTTAAAACGACCATTTTTTCAATATTTGCGTTTATAAAATCATATTCTTTTTGAGAAACACCAATGGATTGGACAGTACTTTTTTCAGCAGCCTGAGAGGTTAGAGAAATCTGCTCGAGATAAGATTTCATTTTATCAATAAGCCCTATACCGGATTGCAAGCCGTCAAGACAAACACCGAGTGTGCTGCGTTCACTTTCCAGATTATTAAGGACCTCAGACATAACATCAGACATAGCACCTGCCTGTTTACCCAAACTTTTGTTAAGCTTTGCGGCGAACCAGCGAATTACAAACAATTCAGCTATGACGAAAAACAGCCCGCACATCAAAACACAAACTAATATATCGTATGCTTCTACATTATGCTTAACCATAAAACCGCTAAAAAGCAAACAAACTGCTGCAAACACAGCTAAGTCCATAACAAACTTGGTTACAAGTCTTTTTTCCAACACCGATTTTATTGATATTCTCACGTTATGCCCCCCAAAGTATGGTTTTTTCTTCCAATTTATTATAAAATAATTGTATAATAAAAATCATAAAATTGGAAGGTCAAAATGTCACCCAGGATTTTAGTTATTGAGGATAGTGAGACACAGTTAAAATTTTTGAAAGACAAACTTGAAGGTAAAGGTCTCGAGGTTGTTACAGCAATGGATGGTATCGAAGGATACCAGAAAGTTTATGAAGCCCATCCCGATTTAATTATTGCAGATGTTGTGATGCCAAATATTAACGGCTATCAACTATGCAGAATGCTTAAAAATACTGATGATACAAAACAAATTCCAATAATACTTCTTACTATTCTTGATAAAAAAATAGACAAATTCTGGGGCAAAAAATCCGGAGCACAGTTATTCTTATCAAAAAGCATTGATTTTGAAGAACTTTACGGGCATGTTATGTCAGTAATAAAGCGTTATCCTGTCACGCAGGAATACAAGGAAAATTTACAGCATCAAATAATAACAAGAGATTCCGCGCAAACCCATCTCAACAATGTATTAAATGATTTACTGTTAAAAACTATATTCTCAAATGAATTTAGAAACCTGAGCGACTTCCTCAATTATGAAAAGGTAATGGTTGAAAAGATATTTTCCCTGCTAAGCTCCTTTATGGAATATAATGTAGCCGGTATATTTTTCCCGTCACCCGATTCCTTAGGAGAAAATATTCTCTACCTTGACACACTTGGCAGGAATGTATCTAAACGTGTGCTTTCGGATATTCACTATGATTTCTTCAAACGTTTATCGGAATACAAAGAAATTAAATCCCCAAAATTTGAAATAGTGCGTGTCCTGTTTGGTAAAGAAGTAGAATATGAGTACAGCGATTTTGCTTCCAAAATAGTTATTCCGCTAATTTATGACAAAAAATTAATCGGAGGAATTTGTTTTTATACAAAAGAAGATATTAATTACTCTTCATTCAAATTCTTTGACATAATGATTACTGAACTCTTAACAATATTTAAGATGAAGTATCAGTACTCAGAAAAAGAGCTTATGTCTGTACTTGACGGCCTAACCGGTTTGTATAACCGCCGCCAGTTTGAACTTAATCTGGAACAAGAATTCAACAGAACCAAAAGGCATCCTTCCAATTTCAGCCTTGCAATTCTGGATATTGACTTTTTCAAAAAGGTTAATGATACTTACGGACACCAATACGGGGATTACGTATTAAAGGCAGTTGCTGATATTTTGAAAAACTCATTCAGGAAAACCGACCTTTTATACCGTTACGGCGGAGAAGAGCTGGTTATTATTATGCCTGAAACATATATTGATAATGCGCTGATTCCAATCCAAAGATTGCGTCAGGCTATTGAGGATTATGAGTTTGATTACAACGGCATTAAAACCCACCAAACCGTCAGCATCGGGCTCAGTATGAATTATTCCGAGTTTGAAACACATACTGCCATATTAAAATCAGCAGACGAAGCCTTATACAGAGCAAAAGAATCCGGCAGAAACAGGGTAATTGTTTATGAGCAGTGAATTTTTACTTGAACAAAATAAAAACAATCACCTGTATTTTAGCGTCGGGGATAATAAATATGCGGTTAATTCAAACTGTGTTCTTGAAATCATTAAACTTCCCATGCTTGATTACCCGCAAAAACTGCCAAATAACATTGTCGGCTTGATGAAATATAACCACTTTGTTATTAATGTTGTAGATATAAGATTTTACCTCAATATTGAACCGACTCCATACAGCACAACAAACGAAGTTCTTATAATAAAGACCGACGAATCAATCATTGGTATAATCGTCGATAAAGTCGAAGGGATTCTGCCATTTGTAACAAGCAAGGTAGATTCCCTGCCGTTTATTGACAAAAAAATGCTTATTGATGCATTATATAAACGAAATGATGAAACAATTTTTATTATAAATATTTTCTCTTTGGAAAACATTATTAAGGGCGCCGACACTTTTGCTCCTTATGATGTACAAAGCCTTTTTCCAAAAGACGAAGAAGCTAAACAGTTATTTACAACCCGTTCAACACAGCTTGCAGAAAAAGAAAAATTTCAATTTGTTCATGAAATCTATACAAAAGACAAATTCATATCTTTTATGCTTAATAACAATCACTATGGTATAAAGCTACGCTACATTAAAGAAGTTTTAAAAGACACAAACATAATAAATGTTCCGTGTACACCGGACTTTATTAAAGGTATTATGAATTTACGCGGAGATTTTATTGCTGTTATTGATTTAAAAAAATTCCTGAACATGGACTCCCCTGCCGGTGAAGAAAAAAATCCCATAATTATCGTTGAAAATGAGGATTTAACACTTGCTTTATATATCGATAAAATAAATGAATTATTTGAAATACCTGACGAAATAATTCCCAAAAACAGTGAAACAAGTGTAAGTTTTGATATCATATATAATGACAAAGTACATACAATACTCAATATTGACCGTATGCTAAAAGACAAACGGCTATTTATTACTGACATGTAGCATCGCAGGTAAATCATCTACAGGTATGTTGCCGGCAATTGGAATGCCATTTACCATTTGGAGTTTTCCGGTATGGGTCAAAGGACTGTCTTTAAAATTTAAATTTTTTCCAATATATTTCAAATTTCCTAAACATGAAACAGAAGATTTATATAAAGAAAGGCTTCCGCCGATATATTCAACAGCACCAAGATTTGTTACTGAAGAATGCGTAAATACTGCATCTCTTTTTATTTTTGTAATTTTTTTAAATAAATCATTTTCATTAATACCAAGTTCTGCGAGCGTAAAATCCTCAGGTTCAAAGAAATTCTTTAATTCATATCCTCGTGAATAACTTTTTCCTGAGAAGAAAGCCATAATCTTTTTTAAAAGATAAGAGCAAATATTTTCTTTTTCGCACTGCATATTAAAATAACTGAAAATTTGTATTATATCATTATTCTCAATAGCCTGCGCCAAATCCTTTTTTATCTGTGCAAGCCGGGTATCCAATAAATATGCCTCTTTAAGTAAGTCCTGAATTTTAGGAGTAACAGTCAAATGTTTTGAATTAATTCTGTTTTCTATAACTTTAAGATATCTGCAAGGAATTGTTTTATCATTCTTTTCTCCCTGGATTTCTATAATATAATCATTGTACATCCTTATAACAGCTTTGGGATTTCCTTTTTCCATATAAATATGAAAATCTCCGCCGGCAAGATAAAACGGAGCATTAAACGATTTTGTACACCAGGTTTTATAGGAGAATAGCATCAGCTTATTTATATTGTCTTCAAAGTGCTCTAAGTCGTGCGACTGTGAAGGTATAAAAACCCATCCTGTATTTTCATTATCCAGCTCACTATATGAACTCTTCAGAAAATACAAATTAAGGTTTTTCTGATACTGTTTACAAAAATTAAATGTATACTTATTGTCTTCCGTAATAGCTTTTTCAATCTCCAGTATGGTCTTATTTATTACATCTACATTAACAGGGGGCGGCAATTTTTTATTATCCGGACGCAAATCCTTAATTATACTATTAAATATTACCAGCGCCGCAGGGGGAGGTAAAATATAACCATCATTTCCTCTAAAATAATTTCTCCATTGCTGCATTCTCTGTGCTCTTTGCGGAAGATTATCGAACACCTCAGCATCTTCAAATAGAAGCTGCAAATTTTCCTCAGCCCAATTGGATAAATCATACTCTGAATGAAATTTTTCAAGAGGAGCTTTAAATATACATGCACAGGCAAGTGTTAGCCCTGTCAAATGAGATTTTTTTACAGCACCAAATGACTTTGGCATGATAGATTTATTACTATTCAAAACTGCTCTTGAAGCAGTATCATGTATTCCATAACCGGTTATTCTCATAAAATAGATAACGATTGTAAATATAATAATTGCAATAATAGTCGTATTTTTTTACATTCCTTTACAATATAACTGTATATTCAGAGCAGCAATTATGCTATAATAATTGTTGCGGCAAGAGGTTATTAGTGGATTTCATAAAAAAACTTAAAGAATTTAATAAACAAATCAATGACTTAGAATCCGGTATATACCTTGGAGAAAAGCGTTATCGGGAAATATATGAACTTAACCAAAAATTGGAAGCGGAGATAGAAAAAAGGACAAAGGATCTGGAAACCGCAAACAGACAAATGCTGACCTTACAGCACATTCTGGACATGATGACAGCATCGAAACCTTTATCAGGAGTGCTTAATGCAATAGTGAACAGTTTACAGCGCGAGTTAGACTACCTGCACAGCTGTATAATAAAAACCTTTACAGAAGACGGACAAATGTATATAGAAACCGTTGCTCATTCAGATGATAATTTTATTACACAGCTTGAAACAGTACTGCCGGAGCCTTTATATAATTCAAAAACTCAGTTTACGCAAAGTTCCGGATTTGAGGACTATTTAAAAGCTAATACCGTTTACCATACAAATAATGTAAGCGAATGTATTTCCAGATTTTTCCCTGAAATTAATATACAAAAACTTGAACATCTATTTAACAAGGTCGGCTGCCATTCTTGTATTTTAATTCCGCTGACATCAGACAAAGTCCATTACGGATCATTGATATTGCTATCCAAACGGGATGACACAACAGATGCTGAATTAAGATTCCTCTCCCTGTTTGCCAGACAAATAGAACTTGCTATAACAATTTCAAGCCTTTTCCAAACCGTAAAATCACAGGCCGTAAGCGATGCTCTTACAGGACTCTACAACAGAAGATATTTTGAAGAATGTATAAAAAAAGAAACTACGCGTGCAAACCGGCAAAACCAAAAATTCTCTATTATAGGACTTGATCTGGATTATTTGAAACAAATCAACGATAAATACGGACACAATTATGGAGATATTGCAATTAAAACAATTGCAGACGTTTTAAAGAAAAATGCACGTTCAATAGACGTCGCAGCAAGAATAGGCGGAGAAGAATTCAATATAATTTTACCCGGCATTGACTCGGAAGGGGCTATGATAGCAGCAGAACGTATCAGAAAAGCAATAGAAAGCCAGGATATACCGGTCATAGGAAGGATTACGGCAAGTCTCGGGGTCGCAACTTATTTTGAACAAACAGACGATGTTGACGAACTTCTGGAACTCGCCGATCACGCAATGTACCAGTCAAAACATGACGGACGAAACAGAGTCACTCTTGCAAAACCAACCAAAGAAATATCATGGCAGGAAGTTGCTTTCAATACTTTTATGGATATACTTGCAAAACACAGAGTGCCGCTTGATTCTGATATTTCCGATAACATTTCACGAAAACTGGAAACACTCGGAATTAATAATGACGGGCTGTATACTATATCTGATACTCTTATTAAACTTTACAATCCTAACTATACCCCCGGGATTACCAAATCAAAGGTGCTGCTTGCAAACTCGCTTGCTAAACGGTTTGATATGCCCAAAGACAAAATCGATAATTTAAAAGTAGCAATACTTCTTTATGATATCGGGAATATTCTTCTTCCCAAGCAGCTTTTACAAAAGAAAGATCCGCTGACAGACGCAGAAAAGGACAGAATTAAAAGTCATCCGGTAATTGCAGCAAGAGAAATTCTTGAACCGATTACGGGAATGAATACTATTCTACCGATTATAGAAAACCATCATGAAAACTGGGATGGGTCGGGATACCCCCATGAACTTTCAGGAGATGAAATTCCCATTGAATCGCAAATGATTTTATTAATTGATGCTTATTTTGCACTTCAGGAGCAGCGCTCCTATCGAAAAGCCATGGATAAAGAAGAAGCTATTAATGTAATTAAATCCGGAAGCGGTACAAAATGGAACCCGAAACTGGTTGAAGAATTTATTTCCATTATTGAAACTGAAGAATTCTAACTATATTCTATCCGAGAGTTTCTTGAATCAGTTTTACCTTATCAATATCTTTGGTCTTTAAAAGAATTGTCTTTTCTTTTGATGTTTCACCTTTTATAACACTGATTGATGTTTTTGGAATTTTAAAATATTTAGATAAATACTCTATTACCGCTTTATTTGCTTTATTCTCAACCGGCGGCGCAGTTACCTTTAACTTGGCAGGAAGCGTTTTATCCTCACCGATAACAAAGCCGTTAATAGAAGAATTAGGTATAATTTTTAAAACTATAATTATTCCGTCATCTGTGAGTTTAAGCATATTAAACTTTCTGAAAAACCATAATATATTCATGTTTAAAAATATAAAAACCGCCGGCCAGAGCTCTATAACGCCATAAGTTAGCAGTTTTGCCTTTTGCTCTTTCGTTGCCCTGAACATCTTTTATAATAATAGCTTTTGTAATAAAACCCAACTTATTCATTCTTGCCATACATTCAAACCCGAGCGGGATATGCTGAGAATTTGCATATTTATCACCTATTATAAGCGCGGCAAACCGCCCCTTCTCCAAAAGGTTATAACCGTTTTGTGCAACTTTCTCAAACAAATCATAAAACTCTCCGGTAGTCGCACAATTGGATAAATCTTCTTTTTTGTCCGAGAACTTAATAATATCATCATAAGGCGGGTGGAGCATTAAAAGCTGAGCCTGCTTCCTACCCATAATATCAAGCCTTGCTTTAACTTTCTCAACAGCGGCTTCAGATGCGGAATCAGCGCAAATAATATTAACATCAGTAACCAACTGTCTTGGTGTAAATTTTTTAGAAACTTCTTCTGCAAGTTCCTCTTTAAGTTCAACCCCGATACAGCGCCGGTTCATGTTAATTGCTTCAATTCCCGAAGTACCGGAACCGAAGAACAAATCAAGCACAATATCATTCTTCTTTGTAAAACGTTCATAAATCTGCTGCGCAATCTGCGGAATATAATTTCCGTGATATTCGTTTGAATGTCCGTGTTCACGGTCACGCGACGGGAACTCCCATAAAGTATCCGTTTTTATATGGTCATATTCTCTCCACGCCTTTAGATTAATATCACTGTAAGCAGTAGTTTTTACAGCATTATTATCAACGACTTTAAGATTATTTGCTCTTTTTTGAGCCTGCTTTAAATTACTTATTTTCCCCATGGTTTTAGTGTACTAAATTTTAATTATTTTTAAATCAGGTATTTGAATGAGTTTTTTAGAAAATAAAAAAGCCCCGGATAAAATCCGGGGCAAGAAAATAAGTTCCTAATTATTATTTATAGAATGGTCCATCAAGGACTGCTTCATGGCCTGTATTATTAGTATGCCAATGTTCTGGTGTTACAACACCATCATCCCCTTTTACACCAGAATCCAATTTACCATCAAATTCTACAGTCGGATCGGTAAAACCGCCGCTGTGTCCTCCGCCGCCACCGCTGCTACCGCCGCTGTTGCCGCCGGTGCCAATAGTACCACCGGGAATCATGCAATTATCACCGACCTGGATATGACCGGGGAGACAATTAG
>CALVDX010000029.1 GCA_944326425.1 Candidatus Gastranaerophilales bacterium | reverse complement strand
AAACAAACTTAAAACATCATTTAGTGAATGCAAGAAAAAATGGTATAACAAAAGAACAACATGGTGGAATGTTTGGAATGGGAGAACCAAATACAGCTTTTGCACAATACTTCGTGGGAAATTCATATTTAAAACCACTAACAAAACCAGGTTCATCTGTTGTTTTACTTGCAAATGTTACATTTGAACCAGCTTGTAGAAATAATTGGCATATTCATCATTCAAGCAAAGTTTTCGTTTTTTTATTAACTTTAAGGGATTCTTGCTTATTTTTCCTAGCAAGAATCCTTAAACAATAATTATTCCCATTCGATTGTTGCAGGTGGTTTAGAAGTAATATCATAAACTACTCTATTTACATGTTTTACTTCATTAACAATTCTATTAGACACTTTTCCTAAAACATCATAAGGAATTTTACTCCAATTTCCAGTCATAAAATCAGTAGTTTCAACAGCTCTTAAAGCAATTGTATAATCATAAGTTCTTTCATCTCCCATGACACCAACAGATTTCAAATTTGTAAGTACAGCGAAATATTGATTAATACTTCTATCAAGCCCCGCATTTTTAATTTCATCAGTAAATATTTTATCGGCATCTTTCAAAATATCTAACTTATCTTCTGTTATATTTCCAATTATTCTAATTGCTAGTCCAGGACCAGGGAATGGCTGTCTATATACTAAATTTTCAGGAATTCCTAACTCTAATCCAGTTTTTCGAACCTCATCTTTAAATAAATTTCTTAAAGGCTCTATAATTTCTTTGAAATCGATTGTATCTGGCAGACCACCTACATTGTGATGACTTTTTATAACAGAACTTTTTCCAAGACCACTTTCTATAACATCAGGGTAAATAGTACCTTGAACAAGGAAATCGACTTTACCAATTTTCTTAGCCTCCTGTTCGAAAACTCTAATAAATTCCTCTCCTATAATCTTTCTTTTTGCTTCAGGGTCTGTTACACCTGAAAGCTTATCTAAAAATAAATCTTTCGCATTGACTCTAATAAAATTTAAATCATATTGACTAGTAAAAACTTTTTCAACTTCGTCACCTTCGTTTTTTCTAAGCAAACCATGATCGACAAAAATGCAAGTTAAATTTTTACCAATTGCCTTACTTAGTAAAACAGCAGCAACAGAAGAATCAACACCACCAGATAAAGCACATAAAGCTTTTTTATTACCAATTTTCTCTTTAAGAGATCTTATCGAATCTTCCACAAAAGATGACATAACCCAATCTCCAGAACAATTGCATACATTGTATAAAAAGTTTTTTATAACAAGAGAACCATTTACTGAATTATTTACTTCTGGATGAAATTGAATTCCATACAATTTTTTATCTTTATTTTCAATAGCGGCATTAGGACATGAAGATGTATAACCTATTCTTCTAAAACCTTCTGGCAATGATTCTACATAATCAGTATGACTCATTAAAAATATATTTGTACTTTCAAATCCTTTGAAAAGGAGAGAAGTATTATCTATGTTAACATTGGTTTCACCATATTCTCTTGTTGAAGCAGAGGAAACCTTTCCTCCTAAAATGTAAGACATTAATTGCATACCATAGCAAATTCCTAAAATTGGAATACCTAGTTCAAAAATTCCATCAACACATTTTGGAGATTCAGCTCCATAAACACTAGCAGGTCCACCTGTAAAAATAATACCTTTGGGATTTTTCTTTTTAATTTCCTCTAAAGAAATATTAAAAGGTACTACTTCAGAGTAAACATTACATTCTCTAACTCTACGGGCAATTAATTGATTGTATTGCCCTCCAAAATCTAATACTAAAATTAAATCTTTTGGTTTCATAAAATCTCCTTTCCTTTTATTTTGGGAACGGTCCTTTTGATAAAAAAATAATATTAGAAAAAATTTTACAAAATGGACAGAACCAAAAGTGAAAATAAATTAAATAATTTACTATTATATAGGAAAAAAATAAAAAAATGTAAAGAAAAAAAGTGATAAAAAAGAAAAATAAAAAAATTTTTAAAAAAATATTGACTTAGAGTTAACTCTAAGTGATATATATAAAATACAATAACTAATAACTAGAAGGGAAGTCTAAGCCTAAAAATAAAAACACTATATTTTGACTGCTCAAGTGGAATAAGTGGAAACATGACACTAGGAGCTCTTACAGAATAATTTTTTACTCCTTTTGGTTGTTTTATGTAATGGGTTGCCGGAGATTTCTCCGGCTTTTTTTATAATGGGGTAAAATATGGCAGATTCCCGTATACATACAGAAATCGTATTCAGGGGCTATGTATTTCCTGCTTTTCTACTTACCTTGCATTTACTCCTACATTTACCCCTACATTTATCCCCCCCCCTATATTTACCCCCCAGGTAGACAAAAAAAATTTACTTGTTAAAATAGAAGGTAAAAGAGGTTTATAATGGATAAAATTGTTAAAATAGCTTGGGATTTAAACGAAAAATCCGAAAACAGATATGAATTAGTGTATGAAATTGCCGAATTAGCAAAAAAACTTGTTGATGAAACACAGATGAAAAAGGAACGTGAAGATTTCGGTTATGAAGAAGTTTCTGACAGTTCTTATAAAAAAGAAAACCCGATTGAGCACGCAATTATGGTAAAAGCATCCGAATCGGATGATGAAGGGCTTATCGGCTAATTAACCCTTAGATGCGGGCTTTTAGATCCGATTGGGTTATTGTAACTGTCTGCGCATCGTGGTTTTACTGTAGGGCTGCGACAGTTTCATCAGGGGAAAATTTAAGGGTTTATTAGTGTTTATACGGAAATTTCCCCGCGGGTAAGTTAAATTACAGGAGAGTACAGTTAAAATATGCAGGATGCCGTATCATTTATAAAGGATAAAATCGGTAATTTTTCACCTGAGATTGGTATTATTTTAGGTTCGGGGCTCGGCTCGCTTGCGGACGATTATTGTGAAATCGCTGTTCCTTATTCTGAAATCCCCGGTTTTAAAGCTTCAACCGTTGCGGGGCACAAAGGACGGCTTGTTTTTGCGGAAATCTGCGGTAAAAAAGTTGTTATGATGCAGGGGCGGTTTCATTTTTATGAAGGTCACCCGATGGAAACGGTCGTATATCCTGTAAAGGTAATGAAGCAGCTCGGTGTAAAGACATTAATTATAACAAATGCTGCGGGCGGGGTTAATGTTGATTTTAAACCGGCTGATTTGATGATTATTACCGATCATATCAATTTTATGGGAACAAATCCGCTTATAGGTAAAAACGATGATACACTTGGCGCAAGATTTCCTGATATGAGCGAGGTTTATTCTAAAGAACTTGTTGCTGTAGCGGATGAGTGTGCGGTAAAACTCGGTATAGAACTTAAAAAAGGTGTTTATATGGCGCTTACGGGGCCGTCTTATGAGACTCCTGCTGAAGTTAGGATGGCGCGGACTCTCGGTGCTGATGCCGTCGGTATGTCTACTGTGCCGGAGGCAATAGTAGGACATTACTGTTCTATGAATATACTTGGTATAAGCTGTATTTGTAATCAGGCTGCGGGTGTCAGCACTGTAGGACTTACGCATTCGGAAGTTATTGCAGCGGCAGATACTGCCAAGAGCAAGTTTATTACACTTGTGCTTGCGATTTTAAAAAGCTTAAATTAAAGGAGGGTGTATGCTTTCAGGGCCTTTTCTTGATAAAAACTGGATAGGACAGAATCCGGATTATAATTCGTCCGATATTGTTATGCTCGGGCTTCCGTTTGACGGAACGGTTACAAATCGTTCCGGCTCAAGGTTTGCGCCTCAGCAAATTCGGTTTGCAAGCTGGGGCTTAGAGGATTACTCGCCTTATTTTGATAAGCATCTGGATGATTGTAATTTCCATGATGCAGGCGATTTGGAATTTCCAATCGGCAATACTGTCGCATCTCTTGATTTGATAGAAAAAAATGTCGAAGAAATATACAAAGACGGGAAACGGGTTTTCGGAATTGGCGGAGAACACCTTGTTACTTTGCCGGAAATTAAGGCTTTGAGTAAATTCTATAAGGATTTTGCCATTATTCATTTTGATGCACATACGGATTTGCGGGATGAGTATCTGGGGCAGAAACTATCTCACAGTGCGGTTATAAAGCACTCCGCGGAGATTGCGGGGTTTGAAAACCTTAAACAAATTGGCATTCGCTCGGGGCTTAAAGAAGAATTTGATATAATGAGAAAATATAATACTCTTGTTCATGAATATTCCGAACTTGACTGTATAAAGGATAAACCTGTGTTTATAACGGTGGATTTGGATGTACTTGATACCTCCATAATTCCGGGAACGGGTACGCCGGAGGCGGGCGGATTTACGTTCAATGAACTTTTAGGGTGGTTTAGATATTTGAAAGATTTTAATATTATCGGTGCAGATGTCGTCGAACTTGCACCTGATTATGATGCAAGCGGTGCTTCAACAGCAGTTGCGGCTAAGGTTATAAGAGAACTTTTAATGGTGATGTAAATGCCTGTAGATATTGATACTTTACGTGATAAAATTAACCGTGCAAATTACGAGTATTATGTACTTGATAATCCTACAATGAGCGATTTTGAGTACGATACGCTCTTTACAGAACTTAAAAAACTCGAGGAAGAAAATCCTGCACTTGTAACACCTGACAGCCCGACGCAGCGTGTCGGGGGCTTGAGTGAAAAATTTGCGGAGCACAGGCATAAATACCGGCTTTACAGCCTTGATAATACTTATAACGAAGAAGAATTAATTAAATGGTACGAACGTGTAACCAAAGAGTGCGGTGAAAGTCAGGAATTGGTCTGCGAATTAAAAATTGACGGACTTGCGATGGCGCTTAGTTATGAAAACGGAATATTTGTCCGCGGAGTTACACGCGGTGACGGGATTGTAGGAGAAGATATTACAAATAACCTCAAAACTGTACGAGCAATACCTTTAAAACTCTTTGAACCTGTGAATATTGATGTCCGCGGCGAAGTTTATATGCCAAAAGATTCGTTTGAAAAGCTTAATGAAGAAAACGCAAAAAACGGAGAAAAACTCTTTGCAAATCCTCGTAATGCCGCAAGCGGTTCTATAAGACAGTTAGACAGCACAATTACGGCAAAAAGAGATTTATCGTTTTTTACTTATACAGTGATTGTTGATGGCGAAAGCCCTATTAAAACCCACTGGGATGCACTGCAGTACATTAAAAAATTAGGGTTTAAAGTTAACCCGAACATCAGACTTGTAAAAGATATTTACGGTGCGATTGAGTACTGCAAAGAGTGGGAAAATAAACGGTTTGAACTGGGGTATGCAACGGACGGTGTCGTTATAAAAGTCAACAGTCTTGTCTGTCAGCAGGAGATGGGCTATACCGCGCGTGCGCCAAAGTGGGCAACAGCGTTTAAGTTTCCGCCGGAGGAGATTACTACAACGCTTAAGGATATTGAATGGGGTGTTGGTAAAACCGGTGCGGTCACTCCGGTTGCAATTCTTGAACCTGTTCTCCTTGCCGGAAGTACCGTATCAAGAGCGAGTTTGCACAATCTGGATGAAATAAGACGGCTAGATGTCAGGATTGGCGACAGAGTTTTGATTAAAAAAGCTGCTGAAATTATTCCTAAAGTAATAAAAGTTGTTGATGATGAAAATCATTCCAAGCTTCCCGTTTACGAAATGAAAATGGTATGCCCTGATTGCGGCGCCCCGTTGGAAACAAGAGAGGGAGAAGTAAATTTATACTGTTCAAATCCAGATTGCCGCTCTATTGTGCTAGCCCGCCTTGAGTACTGGGTATCAAAAGAGGCAATGGATATTGACTTTGTCGGGCCGTCATTAATAGAACAATTATATGACCGGAAAATGGTTCTGACTCCGGCTGATTTCTACAAACTGACAAGACAGGATTTGATGCAATTGGATTTGATAAAAGAAAAGTCTGCGGATAATATTTATACTTCTATTGAGAATAGCAAGTCAAGACCGCTTGCCCGCTTTATTACGGCGCTTTCTATAAGGCATGTCGGTAAAGAAACTGCTGATATTCTGGTTAATGAGCTCGGTACTTTAGAAAAAATCAGGACAGCATCAATCGGAGAACTTGCGGCAATTGAAGGTATCGGAGAAAAAATTGCAAATACTATCTGGGAATTTTTCCAAAAAGATGGTAATATAAAATTAGTAGATGAACTTTTAGCCTTAGGAGTTGTTCCGCAGGAAGGCGGACAGAAAATTTCCAATAAACTGGAAGGTAAAACGTTTGTCTTAACCGGTGCCCTTTCAACAATGACAAGAGATGAGGCGGGGGAAAAAATAAAACAGATGGGCGGAAAGGTCTCATCATCAGTATCAAAAAAGACTTCCTTTGTTGTTGCGGGTGAAAATGCAGGCTCAAAATATGAGAAAGCCCAAAATTTAGGTGTTATAATATTAACGGAACAAGAATTTCTGGAAATGATAGGCGGATGATATGAAACCAAAAAATAAATTAAAGCCGGATAAAAAAATTAAAATGATAGAGATAAGAGGTATAGGCGGTCTGCTGAAGCTCGGGTTTATCGGTATTTGTCTTGCGGCAGGGTTTGGAGTATTTCCGGGGATTGCGCTTATGTATCTCTGGAACGTTATTCTTGCGGCTAATACGCAGTTACCTGCTATCGGTATCGCCCAGGGGCTGCTTTTATACGGGATTTGTATAGTTATATATCTCCTGCGTAACCGTCCAAAATTTTCAATATCCTGCGGTTCGTTTAGCGAATTATCCGATGATGAGCTGGAACAGATTATAACAAAAGCAAAACTTGATGCCGAAAAAAGGATGAAAATGTCCGGATTTGAGCTTTTCCAAAGTAAACTGGAAGAAATTGAAAAAGCACAAAAACAAGAACAAGAAGAGAAAGATAAAAAAGAAGTTTAAAGGAATGATTTTGGGTACTAAAAGAGTTCAGGAAAAAAATATAGATGAGACATTAGAACAGTGGCTGATGAGTTATAAAGACAGCAGCGATGATAATGAACGTGCGAAGTTAAAAACTTTGATAGTAACTGCTATGATGGCTAACGTTAGAAAAATAGCAAAGACAATCGCCCGACGGGATTACGACCCTGTGGAGGATTTAGTACAGGCAGGGGCAATAGGGCTTATTAAGGCTATTGAGAATTTTAAACCTGAATTGAGTAAAAGCTTTCGTATTTATGCAGGTTATTTGATAATCGGTGAAATGCGTCATTATATCAGGGATAAGATGTCCTTAATCCGTGTTCCGCGTGAAATTCAGGAATTGGCATATCGTATTAACAGTTTTGTGACTGATGTTTCTGATGATTATATTGACAATTTGACCCAACAGGATATTGCAGAGGCACTAAATGTTCCGGTTAAAAAAGTCGGTTATGCCATGGAAATGGATAGAAGAAAGAAAACAGTTTCTCTTGATCATATCTATGATAAGCATAACCAGAATATTCCGTTTGAAGAAATAATTAGTGCGGAAGATTATAAGTATAATGCGGAAAACTATGACCAGAAAATTATTCTAAATGAGGTTATTGAAAGACTCCCTGATGATTTAAAAGAACTTATCTATCTTTATTATCATGAGGACTTATCTCAAAAACAAATATCAGAACGTTTAAATCTTTCACCTATGATGGTTTCAAGAAAATTGAAAAAAGCTTTTGATATTTTATATCTTCTTATTACCAAGGGAAAAAGGACAGTGTAATGCTGCAGGCGGATATTTTGCTGCTATTATTTATTGCGCTTCTGGGGTTGTGTTTCGGGAGTTTCTATAATGTAGTAATACTAAGAGGATTAAGCGGTGAAAGTATAGCTTTTCCGGGTTCAAAATGTCCTAAATGTAATACCCCGCTTAAGTGGTATCATAATATTCCTGTTTTATCTTATCTGATATTAGGCGGTAAGTGTGCTTTTTGCAAGTGTAAAATAAGTATTCAGTACCCTGTTGTTGAAACGCTTACAATGGTACTGTTTATTTGTGCGTATTTGAAGTGGGGACTTACTGTTAAAACTCTTTTTGCTGCGGTATTCTTTTCATTGTTCCTGATAACAACGGTTACTGATATATTAGAAAAAGTTATTTTGACAAGACATGCTTATATTTTAGGCGGAATGGGCATTCTATATTCTGTTTTGTTAATGTTTTATCCGCAGTTAAATAGCGGTATGTTTGCAGGGCAGAATCCTGTTGTTGTTTCATTGCTGGGTGTTCTTACAGGTGTATGTGTAATGGAAATTCTTGCAAGAAGCGGATACTTTATTGCCGGAACTCGTGCATTCGGCGAAGGAGATTCCTATATTGCGGGGGCTCTGGGGGCAATATTCGGATGGAAATATATTTTAATTGTTCTCGGGGCAGGTTTTGTTATACAGTTTATTTTTTCATTACCAGTGTTTTTGATAAATACTTATAGGACAGGCAAAAAACTTACAGTATTTGAATTTATTTTGTTTTTTGCTCTTGCTGCGGTTCTGTGGATTGCAGGGAATAAAGTTGAGCCGGTTATTTATATAAGCGGTTTGGTTTTACTTGTACTTGTTGCGTTACATCTGATAAGAAACATAGTGAAAGATATTAAAAACCCATCAGGCGGTACGTACTTGCCTTATGTTCCTGCTATGATTACTGCAGCTTTTGCGGGTATGTTTTTATGGTTTTAATAAGGAGAGTCCAGTAGATTATCCGCCTTCGCTGCTTCTACTGCAAGTTTGTCACAGCGCTCATTATAAGGATGTCCTGCGTGTCCTTTAACCCATATAAAATTGATATCGTGGGGCTTCATACAATCAATGAGCCGTTTCCAGAGTTCTACATTTTTAACCGGTGATTTTGAGGCTGTCCGCCATCCGTTCCTAATCCATCCATCTAACCATTTTTGATTTACGGCATCGGTTAAATATTTGCTGTCTGATGTAAGTGTTACTTTGCAGGGCTTTTTAAGCGCTTCTAATGCTACAATTGCGGCAAGAAGCTCCATTTGATTGTTTGTTGTGTTATTATACCCCTGTGAAAATTCTTTTTCGTGTTTTTGCCCGTTGGGGTCAATATAAACAAGAATGGCACCGTAGCCGCCCTTTCCGGGATTTCCGCTGCATGCGCCATCTGTGTAAATTTCTACTTTAACTTTATCTTCCGGCATTTTTCTTATGCTGCAACACCGGTGATTTCAGAGATTAAGTATTTTGCAACCCATTCAAAATCTTTGTTGCTGCCTGCTGCTTTTTTTAGGTATTCAACGCTTGCATCGCCGATTCTGATTAAAGTCATTGCAACAACGCCTCTTTTGATACCTCTTACAACCTGTAATTGGTGTACAAGTTCAGGAACAGCTTTAGAACCTATGCTTACTAATTGATTTTCGATTTCGTTTTTAACTGTATTGTCTGCGTTTTCCAATTTTTTAAGCATTTCTTCTATAGATTGCATTTTATTCTCCTTTTTTCATTCTCTTTTAGCAATTTTATTATAGATTAAAAAAATGCTTTTCCCGGATTTTTTAATATAATCTTTACATCGATATAAAGATTGGTTAATATTTCTTAATGTTTTGTACGGCTTAGGAGTGCATAATAAGAAAGCCCCTTTAATAAGGGGGCTTCTCATACTTCCGCTAGTAATTAATAAATGCTCTGTTGACCTCTGACATAATATCGTACGCACTAACAGTTTGAGGTGCAGCCTCTTGAGGCAATGTTGCGGCAAAAGCTTTTTGCCCTTCGTATTTAAGTTGTGCAAGGTAAGCCTGTTGGTCACCCTGGGCGATATTTGTCAATTGTCTTAGAGCCGAATCAAATGACGCTCTGTCCTCATCCAAATTCCCGGTAGCTGCAAGACCAATTTTAGCCATAACGCTTTCCCAGGGGTATTGAGGCTGAGCCGCACCAGACTCTTTTCTGGCAATTTCCGCCTGTGCTTGTTGGGAGTAATCCCCATACATCGCTTTGTAAAGTTCTTTGATATCGGTGTATGGATCACCCGTTTGCCGGATGTGGTACTCCTTCATCAAATCATTCAGCTTTTTATCGGAAATTGTGCTGCCAAAGAACTGACGCTGGTACGTCGCTCCATAGTCATAGATTCCGTTTACTGCTGTGATTGTCATGATACACACCTCAACATACAATTGTATATATGTATATATAATATATATCGGCAGATTTTCAGAAAACTTTAATGTTTTTCGATAAAGTTTTACAAAACTTTACAAATTTATCCTGTAATTAAGTGATAGCTTGATTTTTATTTTTGAATATTTTAGTTATTTTGTGATAAAATTTTAGTATGACAGTACATTTTTTTTACGGGGAAGAAGATTACGATATAGATAAGGTGATTGACGGAATGCGCGCAAAGTTGGATAAAAACTTTGCAACAATGAATTACCGCGTATATACAAACCCGCCGTTTGTTGAACTTTCGCAGATACTCAGAACACAGCCGATGATGTTTGGAGATATGCTTATTGTTATTAATTGCGGCGGGTATTTTAATGATAAGGGTACAGGTTTTGACGACAAACAGCTTGCAGAGATTGAGACACTGGTACAAGAATCACCTGAAAATATTGATATAGTATTTGTCTGGAAGCTTCCGCGAGGAGAGGGAAAGAAGCCCGATACAAGGCGTAAGTTATATAAAATTCTTTCCAAAACCGACTGCAGAGGATTTGATGCACTTAAAACATATCAGGTTGCGGAATTGACTGCAAGGATTAAAGGAATAGCAAAAGAAAAAGATATATTATTAGACAATGCAGCGTGTAATGCTCTAATTGAACAAATCGGGAATAATTTAAGAGAGTTTGAAGCAGAATTGGAAAAACTGAAACTGCTTGCTTATCCTGAAAAAAAAATCGGTGAAAAACTTGTCCGTGACAACTGTATATCTAATCAGGATTTGTTTAATCTGACTGATTATATAATGAAGAATGAAAAAGATAAGGCACTTATGGAGTTTAGGCTTCTAACCGATAAAAAACACCCGCTTGAGATTTTGAGCGCGGTGCAGACAATGTTAAGAAAGTGGATTGTAATAAAACTGAATGCAGCATCAAAAAGTACTTTGGAAATTTCTAAACTTGTCGGAATGCATGAGTTTGTCGTTAAACAAACCCTTGCGAAGCTTAAAAATACTTCATTAAGGGAGATGGTCAGGTTTAAACAAAATCTGGTTAATGCCGAGTACAGAATTAAAAACGGTATGAGTTATGACGTAGAATTTGAGGTTGAAAATGCTATTATCAGATAAGTACCCGTTTTTGACAAACTATTTTAATAACATGTTCAACACAGAGCCGTTAAGAGCACCGCAGAGTATAATTTTCTGGGGGAGTGATTTTGAATCACAGTTTATTTTGAGCCGCGAAATTGCCAGACTGTTAAACTGTACCGGTGATAAGAGCGACGGATGTACATGTATTAACTGCAATTGGATACGCGATAATGCCCACCCTGCCGTGCAGATTATTTCAAGGGTTGACAATAAGCCTTCTGAGGATGAGTCTAAAACCGTAATATCAATAAAGCAGGCAAATGAGATTAAGAGTTCTCTGATGACGTCATCCGATTTTTACAGAGTATTTATTTTTTGTGACAGGGATGATGACGGAAATATTTGCGGGCTTAATCAGCAGAATTTTCAGGAGGAGACGGCGAATGCTCTATTAAAAGTAATTGAAGAACCTTCTGCAAGGGTAATGTTTATATTCTTAGCAAGGTATAGAGAGGACTTGTTGCAGACAATTATTAGCCGTTCACAGTGTTTTTATGTGCCGTCTTTTGAGCGTCCTTCGACTGATTATTCTATTATAGAGAGTGTGTTTACCGAATACTATAATATTAAGCGTAAAGATGCGTTTAATACAGCAGACGGTATTGTTAATCTGGCTAAAAATCATCCTCCGGTAGAGGTTTTGTCTGCTATGCAGAATTATATGTTTGAGCTTTTGAAATCAAATCCTGATAATACAAGGTTTATAAAGGATATAGCAACAGTAGAAAAAGCCAAACGACAAATTCAGTTAAACATGAATATTCAGAATGTAATTGAAAATATGTGTCTGGATATTATTCATTAAAGCTTTTGAAAACGGGCTGCAGTGTTTGGATTGCGTTTTGCGGAGAAAGGTGAGCAGTATATTAATTACAGGTGATTGATAAAAAAAGATTTTTTGTGTAGAATAATTGGTACAGATTATAATCCGGGCGATTGGCGCAGTTGGTAGCGCACTTGAACGACATTCAAGGGGTCACAAGTTCGAGCCTTGTATCGCCCAGATTTTTTGTTATTAATATGGTTATTAGTAAGTAACAGCGATACAAATGGTGAGAACTTGTTTATTCAAGTTCGGCGCGAGCGAGCGGAGGCTGGAGCAATTTTGCGGAGTGGTGAAACCACGAGAGCAAAATGCGGAATTGCCGTTTAACGCGAGCGAGCAAGAGAAGCCTTGTATCGCCCAGATTTTTTGTTATTAATATGGTTATTAGTAAGTAACAGGTGATACAAATGGTGAGAACTTGTTTATTCAAGTTCGGCGCGAGCGAGCGGAGGCTGGAGCAATTTTGCGGAGTGGTGAAACCACGAGAGCAAAATGCGGAATTGCCGTTTAACGCGAGCGAGCAAGAGAAGCCTTGTATCGCCCAAGCTTTTCAGAAAATAGTTTTTTCCGTTGTGCGGTTTTTGTGCGGATTTGTTTTTGTCACTTATATTTATCCTCCCGTTGATTGTAAAAAATTGGCGGGCAAAAAAAAAATTTTAGAGGTTTTACTCAATTGTAATGAAAATAATCGGTCAGTATAACAGTCATAACTATAAATATTCAATGCAAAAATCTTACACTCCTGTATTTGGTTTTAAGTTAAAGCCGCAGCTTTTGTTTGATGTTTTTACTAAGAGTTACTTGCCGGCATCAAATAAAATTTCAGGAATTAAAAATATCCACCCGGGAGAATATGGAACAGAGTGTAGCGGGTCAATTCCTCTAAAGAACTTTGAGGAGGTTTTTACCGGAACAGAACTGAGTAAATTTTATAAAACAGGAATATCTACGAATACCGGCGGGTGGGCTAACTCTTTTCTAAAATCAAGCGCAGATAACCCGCTCTCTACATCCTCTGTATATGACTGCTCTGTGCTGTACTTATTTAATAAAGAAACTAATACACATTTTATGTACCATTCATATTATAATGTGAAACGGGATTTTTTTAATTATCTGATAAGAACTTTTATGCCGGAAGGAATTTCGGATGCTGCAATTATCCCTGGGGATTCCAGGTGGTTTAAGTATCATAAAAATACATTGCAAGAAATGTTTGCATCGATTAAAAACAGTAATAAATCTACGCATATAAATGTGTATCATAATAATTCCAGTCTGCCGGAGATAGTCGGGTATAAAGGAACTTTATATGAAATACCAAATCAAAGAGCAGCCATGGGGTTAAGTGATAAAGGCCAGGCAAGTTTCAAGATATGTGACCTGCAAATATCAACTATTCTGGATGATATTGAATATAATGCGGTTACTACAAAGAGAATATCTGCACAGCGTGAATTGTTTATTTCAGAAAAATATGATATAGAGGTTCTAAAAATTTTAAACAATATTTTAGATGAACGGCAGCAGCACATAAGTAAGATAGAAGCCTGCAGGACGCTTGAAGAGCTTGAAAATACTAAAAAATCTTTTAATTCTTCAGAATTATTGAAGTATTTTAATGCTTTCGAGCATCAAAAACGTAAAATGCTGTCTGCTACGCTGTAAGAACGCGGTTAATGCAAGCCTGATTAGAATACTGCCACTCCCGATAAGTTATACGTTTTACCGGAATGCCGCTGCGCTCTATTAGTACTTGTTTTTTTGTGTCTGAAATGTTTGACGGTTTATTATCTTCTACACCATCGCACTCAATTACAAAACTGTCATCAACAAGTAAATCCGCGCTTACTCCTGATATTTCCTGTCCTGCTTTTACGGTATGTCCTAATGTGCGTAAAGCCTCTGCAACGTTACGTTCAAAGTTATTTTTATAGATGTTTTCATCAAACTCATCAGAGTTTTTAAGGTTGTATCTGTTGGTGTAATCTTCTATGTATGAGAAGTACGACCTTAACAATCCTTCCGGAAGTTCCTTCGGATTTTTTGAAATAAAATTAATCATTTTTTTTCTTGCACGTGTAATTGCAACATTGAACAAATTGGGTTTTTGCAGGAATGTAAGGCTTTGCGGGAAACTGTTATTTGCATAAGCCCATGATATAAGTATAATATCCTTCTCATCTCCCTGGAATGTATGAGCTGTACCAATTTCAATTTTATGTTTGGTTATCATGTAATCGGATAAAACTTTACTTACGGATATTTTTAGTTGTTCAACCTGTGCTCTGAAAGGTGATATAATACCGACTGATACAGGGTTATCCGGATTCTTTCGTTCATCATCAAGGATTATTTCGTGTAAACGTTTTACAACTGCTTCAATTTCAGGCAGATTTCGTGTCGCGTCAAAGTCTACTTTCCCGTCCGGAACCACAACAGCTTCCAGCACCGGTTCAGAGTCGTTATTGCGTTTCATTACTCTTAACCGTCCGCCGTAAAACTCATTTGCTGAAAAATTTATAATTGGCGGGAGGCTTCTGAAATGTTCATCAAGAAGAACGGGGTGCATAGAATAGTAGTTAGCAAGGTCAAACATAGAGTTTGTCCTAAACCGCCACATTAACTGATATTTATCTTCTATGCCGTATTGGCTTAAGAAAGATTGTTCCTTTGCTTTTTCAAGGAATGATAAATGTGGAAGCTGTTTATCATCCCCTACGACTACAGCCTTTTTTGCGCGGAACAGCAGCGGAAAACAGCTTGCTATGTCACATTGAGAGGCTTCATCAATAATTACTACGTCAAATAATCCCGGTTTAAGCGGTAGGGAGGAGGAAACTGCAAATGTTGTGACGCACCAGCACGGGAAAGCTTCTAACAGCGGCTTAAAATCTTCGTTAGATAATAGTCGGTCCTGAAGATTTTTTTTGCGTTCAACAAGGGATTTTGAGTGAACAAAAAGTCGCTGGCGTTTTACCTGATCCTGCATTAATCCTTTGAGCGATTCTCTTCGTTTGTTTATAAGGATATTTATGGCAAGTTCGCGCTGTTTTTTCTTCAGTGTCTTAATCTGACCCAGGATTAAATGCAGGTTGCCGGTTGCCTGAATAGATGTTTCAGCCTCGCGCTGTTCGCATACAAGTTTCGTGTATTCAAGTTCGTTTCTTAGTATTGAAAGGTTGTCGTTTGATACATTGAAGTCCTTGCCTAATATAGAATTTAGTTTTTTAAGCGAAGCAAAGTTTTTAAAAGATGCAAAAATTCCTGACCTTTCCATATTTTCAGTCAATGTATCTGCAATATTTTCTACTGTATTTATCTCATCACGTTTAAGCGGTTTTTTGATAAAACTCATTGAACGGAACATAGATTTTGCATCTCCAATTTGAGAGTTTAATTCTGTCCAGCGTTTTTCAAGAGAAAGGATTTTTTCCGCTTTATTCTCCATTTCTTTAATGGAATCCAGTAGCTTTTTCATATCAGGTGTATCTACAAGTACGGAATTTTCAGCTTTTGTATTTAAATCAACTTTGTTAGCAAGCAGGTCTTGAAGCTGAAAACTTAGCTGCTTTTGGTAATTCAGCCGTCCGGCGCGCAGCGCAAGAAACGGGGCGCCAAGTTCATTCAGCCTTTCGGCAACAACGTCAACAGCTTTATCCATTCTTGAAGCGACAAGTACGGTTTTACCATTTGCAATAAGGTGTGCTACAAGATTTACAATAGTCTGGGATTTTCCTGTTCCCGGAGGTCCAAATACAGATACAATTTTGCCTGCCTCGGTATTTTTGATTACACTTTCTTGTGAATCACTAAGAGAAAGCGGTGTGACGGGGAAGAATTCGGTAAGTTTTTTACCTGCCGGGTCGGTTGGTTTTGACTGGATGAATTCTTCGTTGATTACATTTAGAACGGTCTCTCTGTACAGCCCGCTCGGCTTTTCTGCAATCTGGCTTAACTCGTGCAGCACACCGGCGGTAACGGACGGTCGTTTCGTAAGAATTATCGCACACTGATTAGTAATGGAAATAGTATCATATTTTGTTTTGGGGGCAGAAACCGCCTGTTCTTCTTCAACTATTTCATCTACATTATCAGCATTGATTTTTTCTGAATAAAAATCTTTTGATATGTTATCCTCTTCTACAGCCATGGCCGGATTTAAGGAGATATCTATTTCAGGAATTATTGATTTTAGGGTTGTGAGAAAAATATCTAATTTCTCCTGTGTAACAGGGATTGAAGGAACTACATCCAGCAGACCTTCTATAAGCTGTTCCATTTCATCTTCATCATCACTCTTTTTCATTAATGATGTGAGTGCGCCGGTATTAAGGGAGATGACTTCATCTGTCGGTATACAGTTGATATTAATTCCGTTGCGTTCAAGCCGGCATGACATGTATAAAAGCGGGGTTAAAAATTCATTCTGTTTTCTTGATTTACCGGTTTTGCCTACAAGGAACAAATAACCGTAAATTAAATATTTGTCGCGCTGACTCATCTCACTCTGAATCATAAGTTCTGTAATCTTATTGTCTTTGCCGTCAAGTTTTAAGTATTCAGCACCTTCCGTAAAAAGAATATCTTCATCCGGCAGGAAAATCCATTTGTTTTCTTTGTCGGATTTGAGATTTCTAAAGGTAGAACTTTTGACCTCTTCGCGAATACAGTCGTGGAGATAAAGTGATAATTTTTTTACAAAACTGTTATTAAAAGCGGAATTAATCGCGCGTGTAGCTTCCTGAAGCATTTTGTCCCTCTCTTATGTACCTATATCATAATAGATTGTAGCATTAATTATAATGATAATCCAGTTTTTAAGAAAAAAATACTATAACTGAGGGGCTTTGGGGGGGGGCAGAATTAAAAGATTGCCGGTTTTATAACCTTTTAATTTTAAATATTTTTTATTTGTAAGTTGGATGCCTATTGGGGAGAAACATCTAATAAGCGTGGGGGGGGTAAAGCCCTCTGCTCGCTCGCGCTCGAACCAGGGGCAATGCTGCGCATTGCGGGGTTCTCGTCCCATAAAAAAAAGACGCATTAGCGTCTTAATTAATTAGCGGGAGACGGGACTTTCTTACTCGCTCGCGTTAAACGGGTCTACAGGCAAAGACTCCCGCTTTGCCTTCCGCCCTCTGCTCGCTCGCGCTCGAACCAGGGGCAATGCTGCGCATTGCGGGGTTCTCGTCCCATAAAAAAAAGACGCA
>CALVDX010000028.1 GCA_944326425.1 Candidatus Gastranaerophilales bacterium | reverse complement strand
AACAAGGGATATGTTTACAATGACGAACGAAGAACTTAAGTCTTTGAGTACATCAAAGTCTTGTCCCTGCTGCGTTTTTTTTGGGGGGGGGTAGAACCCTACTAGATACTGGGTTTGCGCCTTATAAAACATTTCTGAATATTGTAGATTGGGCTTATAGCCCAACAAAAAATTTCCCTTATTATGTCATGCTGAACTTGTTTCAGCATCTTACCGGTATGGCGTTGTACTTGTTTAATGGTAAGATCCCGAACCAAGTTCGGGATGACAAAAGTATAGCAGGTTGCGCAAATCTTCCATCCCTTACCCCCCTTATTTACCCTCCCCCTTTACCCCGGAGGTATTATGGTAAGCATTAATACAAATATCTCCTCATTAATAGTGCAATCCTCTCTGAATAAATCCACATCCAATTTAGAGACCGCCCTTGAACGCCTGTCAACCGGCTTTAGAATAAACCATGCTAAAGACGACGCGGCGGGGTATTCTATTGCATCCAATTTGACAACAAAGATAAACTCATACCTTGTAGCAGAGGATAATATACTGTCAGGAATAGATCTTCTAACTACGGCATCAGAAACGTTAGAACTGATGACAAACCAGATATTAAGATTGAGAGATATAGCCACACAAGCACAGAATGGTACATACGATACCCAATCCATCGCGGCTTTAAACCTGGAGGCAGAGAATATAATAGAGGAGTTGGAAAGATTACGAACAAGCACTGAGTATAACGGAATAAACCTTTTTGAAAGCACCTCCCAAACCACACCAACCCCTCCTGTAACGGAAATAAGGACAGTAGGAATAGAAAAAGAATCAACAAATGAAATAACAGTAACAGAAACTCAAACAGCAGTAGGAAGCACTACCCTCGGTACCTTCCTGAATTTTGATACATTAAAAGAGATAGATATAAAAGACAGTGCAGGCTCAATTATTGCCACAGAAAGCTTTGATGATAACAATACTATAAACGACCTTTTAACATTTGCGAGACGAAACGGCCTTAATGCATCAATCACAGACGGAGTGATAACGATAAATTCAACTACTGGGCTTTACCTTGAGGATAGAACCTCAAACGGGGTACTTGATGCATTGGGAATAGGTTATTCACCGAATACAACGGTAACAACCACAATCGGCACAAGTACAACCTCCGATAGTGATGTAACGTACGGAAATACAAAACTAGCCGAACGTACTGATACAATCGGGAGTGTAATTAATTTTAGCGGAACACAGACGATAAGTGTAAAGAACCAGAACGGAGCAGAACAGGGGACGTATGGAATAACGCAGAGTACAACGTTTGATGACCTTTTTACGTTTCTAAACCAGCACGGAATAAGCGGAGACATAACAAACGGAGTAATCACGCTGACCTCGTCATCAAACTATGTGGAGGGGAGTATTCTCACACAGCTTGGAATCGGGACAGATGAGGATGTGACCAGCCAGACAGTTGTGACTAATGCGACATCTGGGAAGATTACTTATACACGAATAACAACATCAACGGATGTCGATACAGAATATCAATACAGGATTGCAACTGAGAGTGATAGCTTTATTGAAGCAGAGCCAGGTGGTAATATAGAGCGTAGCCGCATATTTCTAATCAAACAAACCGGTGAAACAGTAACTATATCGGATACTTATAATGGTGATAATGTTAATATTACTTATGGTGATGTTGTTGACTATATGAATGATTTAGGTTTAAACGCCTATATGCAGGAGGGCAAAATATATTTTGATGGTGATGTATATAAGGCTATAGGATATTATTATTACGATAATACTGCAGATGGGCTGACTTCTACTCCTAGACACGATTTTTATTATGATGGAAGCATATCTCTTGGAATGGCGGGTTATAGAGAGTATAATCAAGTCTGTATTGGTACTCTAACAATTACCACAACCACAACAACAACCTCAACGCGAACAGCCACAGCATCAACCCGTTTTTCAACACTGGGAATAAACGGAACATATACAATCAAAGCTGATGACGGCACAAGCGTAACCCTTCGGAGCAGCTCAACCCTCCAGAACCTGCTGTCGTTTTTCAACACGTACAGCGCCTCCCATGGCGAAGGAAACAACACCTTCTCGGGCGGGAGCTTTCGCCTGACCGACTCAGTAGCTTTAGCAATAGCAAACGGCTCAATGAGCATGAACAGTACATTGAAGAACGTCCTTGGGTTAAACAATATCAGCGTAAGCACCACAAGCGTAACCACCAAATCCAACACAACCGACGGACGCACCCACTCCTCGGGTACATCATCAACCGTAGAAACAAATACCACCCTCTCAGAACTGGGAATAACAAATACCCAGTATATTACAGTATCCCAAAACGGTACCCGTGAAGTAATAACCTTTCACACCTCTGACACTGCAGATGATATACTGACATCTTTGAATAACTACGGAATAACCGCATCACTCTCAAACGGAAGATTTACATTTACGGGAAACACAAACTCCTATATAGTAGATATGTCCTCCGACCTTGAAACTATCCTTAATATATCAACACCCTACTACACAACAAACACAACTCAGTTAAACTCAAATACCCCATCAAATAAGTTAACGTATACCCAAACAAACCCTATTACAGCATCAACAACCCTGTCACAATTAGGAATAAATACAACGCAATCAGTAGTAGTAACAAGAAATGATACAGATACAAGAATAGACCTTGACCCGAACGCGACCCTCAGTACCCTAATCACTGAACTAAGAAGAAACGGCTTAACTGCAACGGTAAGTAACGGGAAATTCCATCTTAACGCATCAGATAATGCTTATATTAATACAATGGACTCAATCTTACAGAACGCTCTTAAACTATCTGCCCCGTTTTCAGATCAAAAAGAAGTAACGGTAACTCCCGGCCTTGGCGGCGGCGGAGTACATGAGATAACGATACAGGTGGGAATAGACGGTACAGAGAATTCACGAATAACGGTAGATACGGCATTCAGCTTCCAAAATCTTCAGAGTGTACTTGATAATGGTATAGAATCGCCGGATGTAATAGAGAAGATAGACGCCCTTCTAAATGAGGCATTAAAAAAACAAACTGAACTTGGAGCGGTGTTAAACAGACTGGAGAGTGCTTATGATTCAGCCTCAATCAACCGGATACAGTTAACATCATCTCTTTCAACTATAAAGGATGCGGATATAGCGGAAGAGAGTACGGCATACCTAAGAAATCAGATATTACAGACAGCAAGTGCAACGCTGTTATCAACGGCAAACCAAACATCAAATGTGGCTTTATCCCTGATAAACGGATTGGGATAACTATATCGTCCCTCGTCCTGATGCACTACTGTCCGGTAAAATTTGCAATAAAAATCTGAAAAATGAGTAAACTCAGTCATTGTAAATAAAAAAGATAAAGAATATATTTACCAGATATTGCGCTGGCGGTCTGTTATGGCATTATACAGCTTGTACAAATCTGAAAAAAAGTATATAATCAATTTATGAAGGTTATTACAACTAAAGAACTTAACAATTATAAAATTCTGCCTTTTGATGTCTATGCAAATGAAAATGAAAAATTATTTTCGGCAGGGGAAGTCCTAACCCCGGGGAAGCTGATATCTCTGCGTCAGTATCCAACACTGCTGGCTCAGGAAATAGAAGAAATTATTCAGGAAAAAGAGCAGCCTCAGGAAACCGGAAAAGTTAAGCTTACGTACGACTTTGATTATGATTCTCTTAATATTATGGAAATTAATACCCCTATAAATAAGAGCTCCATAATTGATACAGAAACACAGATACGTATTAAACTGTATTTTATGAAAATTCTTGAACTTCTTAAAGCTGAGGCCTTTGAACATGCATTTAATCATGCGCAGGCTCTTGTCAATATCCTGGAACAAACAGTTCTTGCGCCCTCCGAGGATATTAAAAAAGGTTCCCAGCTTAGATTTCTTGGAGAATATGAAGTCTGTCATCCGTTAAATGTTGCGGTTTTTTCCGGAAAAATTGCGCGGAGACTCGAACTTGACAGCCTTGAATGCAGAAATGTTACTATTGCCGGACTGCTTCATGATATAGGGAAACTTTATATTGAGGGTATTAAAAATGAAAATTCTCTGGAAACACTTGTATCAGATGCAATGAAGCAGCACGTTATAATCGGATATAATCTTTTAAAACAGTATAACATGCCGGAATCTGTTTATATGGCGGTACTTGAACACCACGAGAATAATGACGGCTCAGGTTATCCGCGTGGAATTTCAAATGATTGGATTTTAAAACCGGCGCAGATTCTTAGTGTTTGTAACTATTTTGATAACCTTGCGTTTAATAAGACACCTGTACATATTTTTAATACACGGGATGCACTTAAAAGAATGTTAGAACTTGGTACGGCAAAGTTTGCTGCAGAAATACTTTATACTTTTGTTCACATGTTCAGTTATAATGATACCGAGAATTTTGAAAATATGACTACATACTAAATTAATGTTGTTAACGGATGATTTTTTTTAACCAATCATTATAATAAATGGTATGAGGAAAGTACTGGTATTAATAATAGCTTGTATGATAATAACTGCTCCGGCATATTCCTGGGGCTGGTTTAAGAAGAAAGAAGCGCCGGTTTCTGACAATGTGATGGAAAATCCGGGTTATAAAGGTACTCTTCCTGATCTTGAAAAGGATTATAAAGTACCTAAAGAAAAAGTTGTTACGCCGATTTATGAATCCGATGAAGATTTTACTGACCCTTCAACTCTAAAGCCTACACCGCGTGATAATCCGGCTTTTGTTAATATTATTCTTAAATCTGATAAATCATCATCTTATTTGAATGATGTTAATGATATGATTGGTTATGTTGAAAAACTTATTGACTCAATTGAAAATCAGGAATCGGATCAACTTTTTATAGCAAAAGCCAGAGTTTTTAAGCTAAAAGTTGACCACCTGAAAAAAGTTTATGATGGTAAATCGGAAAGCTATTATGCAAGCTATAGGCAGCTTCAAAAAACGGGAGCGCATACTGATGCGGTGGCAACCTTGCGGCAGGAGGCTGTAGTCTACAAAAAGTATTTGGCATATCAGACTACAGGCTCTGTTTATAATCCGGCAAATATTGCATTACAGCTTGAATACCTGCTTTCCGAACTGCAGGACACACTTATGATATTAAAGGATGAGCGATAATGGAAATTAATGAATATATAGAACACACGTTGCTAAAACAGGATGCTAAAATAGCAGACATTGTAAAACTTGCAAAAGAGGCAAAAGAATATGAGTTTAGAGGGGTTTGTGTAAATTCCTGCAATATAGAAATCGTAAAAAAAGAACTTTCCGGGAGCAGTGTTAAAATTGTTTCTGTTATAGGTTTTCCTCTTGGAGATTGTACAACTGCGGCGAAAGTTTTTGAGACTTCTGATGCAATTAGACTCGGCGCTGATGAAATTGATATGGTAATTAATACCGGCCGGCTTAAGGACGGGGATTTTGAGTACGTAAAAAATGATATAAGTGAAGTAAAAAAGGCGTGCGGGGCGCATATTTTAAAGGTCATTCTGGAAACAGATCTTTTATCTAAGGATGAAATAATTACGGCTTGCAACCTTGCAGGGGAAGCCGGTGCTGATTTTGTAAAAACATCTACCGGCTTTGTGAAAGGCGGAACCGGTGCTAAAGTTGAGGATGTAAAACTCATGTATGATACTGTGAAACCATACGGCATGAGGGTAAAGGCTTCCGGCGGTATAAGGACAAGAGAGACTGCAGAAAAAATGATTGAAGCAGGAGCAAGCAGCCTCGGAACTTCCAGCGGGCTTGAAATAATGCAGGAAATTTAGAACTTAACAGCACCTGAAAAACGGCTATACCTGAACGGCAGCATTCATGCAGCAATTCTTGTATTTTTTGCCGCTTCCGCAAGGGCAGGGATCATTTCTGCCAATGTTCTTTGGTACACTTGCAGGCTGCGGACGGTTCATCATCGTTTCCATAAAATCAAATGTTCCGCTGAATGCCTGTGATGTATAAAGTACAGTTGCTGATGAATACATGTTATGTTCAAGGTAGTAGGATTTATAATGTTTGATTAGTTCGTCAAATGTATAATTCGTTTTTAAAATCCCGTTTATTATTTCCATGAAATTAGGGTACTTGTCCGCAACACGTTTTATCAGTCTGTCTGAGACGGCATCATTTGTAAGAAAGTACTTAATACATGCCTCTTTATTTTCAACATTTTCTCCTTCAAATATTTTACAGAATGTTTGATAAAACGGTATTGCATAAAGCCCTTTTTCTTTATCAAACACAATACCTACATCATAAGTAGCGTTATGCGTTGCAAAACCGCCGACAGAGTTTTCCATAAAATTGTTATAAGTATTCTGGAGTTCAGGAACTTCAAAATATTTATATTCAGTAACCGGAACTATTTTTTCTCTCAAATCGCCCGCTTCATCATCGCAAAATGATCCGATAATATCATCTGCGTATTTGTTAGAAGTAATGATTTCTTCTGTATTGAATTTCTTTATGAATTTTTTGTACATATCTGAAATATTTTCTTTAATTTCTTTTTCTTTTTCAGGATTATCTTTGTATACCAGCTCAGGATTTTGAACAGCTCTCATAACTGCGTATTTATATGCTTCACCTTTTTGTGCATCATTTAAAAGGTTTGCAATTTCTACAAGATAATATTCTCCTTTGTAGTTAAATATTCTTGAAATTAAAAACTGGCCGGCATGAATTCCGCGTAAATTAGTCATTTTAGTAAGCGAGTTAACGGTATACAATTTTTCATTAACAAGATTATATAATTCAAACCCGTTCTTTAATACTTTTTTGATAGCAAAAGCAGAGTAAATATTATCCTTTAGAGCCTTTGCTATATCCTGATTTTTAGAAATCCCCGAGCTGCAAAATAATTCAATTACAGTTTGAGCCTTTCCTCCTATTGTACGTTCAAAAATATAAGGCAGAAATATTTTTTCTATTTGAGAGGCAGGTATCGTTTTGGCGCCGATAGTTGCCAGATACTCATCAAAATCCGGCTTGATAACACTATCTGTACGTATATAATTAAAAATTTCTTTTAAAACGTCGTTAATACTAATAATCTGTTCAATGATACTCATATTTAAAAACCTCTCCTGTATGAATAGTGTATATTATAAGTAAAAAAAACTCAATTGTCCAAAGAGAATATCTTTAGATTTTTGAAGCCGAGTATTACATCAATTAAAATGAATTAACCGTATCATCAACATTTATTTCCCTAAGCCGCGGTTTGACCGGCAAGTAATCGCTGTCAGAACTGTAGTTTGTAGGCTGGGTGTAAATAAGCGCGTCTACCGGAGGTTCTTCTCTGTTTACACCGGAAGCGGTGTTGGTTTGTTTTTTATTATTGATTTTTACAATATTATCTTTGTTTTTGTCTGCGGAAGTTTTTATATTAACAGCAGGTTTTTCATTTGACGGTGCCGGGGCTGCAGCTTCAGGTGCAGGTATGTTATCAGCTTTGCTCTTGGCTGCCGGCTTCGTTTCTTGTGCAGATGTTGTTGATTTCGGCTGCTGCGTATTTGCGGCGCTGTTTGAACTTGTTTTCCCTCCTGCAGGGGGTTGTGTACTGCTTGTTTTTGTATCGGCTTCTTTTTCTACTGTACTATTCCCCTCAGCTTTGTCTTGTACAACCGGAGTTTGTGCGGTTGAAGCACTGTCTGCGGCAGGTGCTGCTTGAACAGGTGCGTTTTTAGTCTGTGTCCCTTGAATATTCTCAGCGGGTGCTGTCTGAATTGTCTGTTGGGCTTGTTCTGCAGACCCCGGCATTGCCTGCATGTCTGTATTTATAACTGAAGGTGCAGTTTCTGCCGGCGGGGCAGCGGTATTTTTATTTTTAAACCATAAGAAATTAATTGCTTCGATTCCTTGCTTTTGATTAGTTTGATTTTGTTTTTCAATAGCTTTTTGTGCTCTGTCTGCTTCCCAATCTTCCTTCATTTCAAGGTATTTAGCACGTGCGTTGCCGTAATGTTCCCGTGCTTTTGCTGCAGGAATTACTGTTCCGTCCTTAAACTCTTTTCTTAAAGTCCGGTATCTTTTTGTAAATACATTATCAATAGACCCGTAGTCTGTATGAATCATATTAGGTTCAGCGATTTTTTGTGCCGCTGTCAGAAGTGTATCCTGCAGACTTTGTGCAACACGCGGGGCAAGGTATACAGAGTAGTCTTTAATCCGTTGTAATTGTTCTGTCTGCGGTGTGTAACCTATCGGAACAATCCTGTTTTCTACGGTGCTTATGGTTTTCTGGTAAGTTTTTGACCATACAATCATATTTGTGTCTGTATCAATCAAAACTCCGTAAATATTAATCTTTATAGCCGGATCAAGTGCTGATGAACCGGGAATTTCAAAGAATGTCCACCATGTGCGCCGCATTACATAGTTGTTTGCGTCCAGTGTTGATGTAATAAGCAATACCAGATTTGTATTATAGAGATTTGCGACTTTTTTTGTAAAATTAAAATCAAGCGTATAGTATCTTCTAAAGTCATCCATTGCCTTGGCGGCTGATTTTGTAAGCCAGTAATCGCTTTTTATTTTGTTTCTGACATCCGTAACAGTCGGGGCATGCATATAGTAGGTTTTGTTGATTTCATTAACAATATAGGGTGTAAAAAACTCGGCGGTATTAGTATAAACTGCCTGATCAAGCGGTGTTGGGGCAACAATGGTATCAGGAAGCGGAACTATTAAATATCTTTCCTGTGCAACACATACCGAACATGTCACGACCAATCCGACAACAATCCCTATGTACTTCAATCCCTTCAGCATACCAAGATTATATCATAGCTTTTAATCTTTGGCACTAATGTATTTTAAGGATTTTTGCAGGAAAAATGTTCGGGTTAAAATTCCAACTACCATTTTGAATAAATTTCAGATTAATTTTTTACTTATTCTACAGTCTCTTAACGAAACAATAACAGGGCAAAATTTCTCTTGTTCGGCAGCGATAAACGGGTCTGCACGGCAAGGCTCATCGCCTTGACCGTTCCGCCCTCTGCCGCCTCACGCTGTCTGAGCGCAGCGAGTTATTTTGCCTCAGGTTGAGTTTAGAGACTGTATTTGGGAGCGTAGATTTTCTTTCTTTATCCAAATTTCTTTCTTTTGTCATCGCAATATAAAAGAAAGAAATTTGGTGCGGGGCACGGGGGTGCATAGCCCCCGGTAAAATTATTGTTTTGATATTTTTCTAATACGTTCTAATTTGGTAATATATTATTATATGAATAATTTATATAAAATTATTCTGGACAGCAGCGGGTTGTAATTCCGATTTTGCCTGTCTCCAGAGCCGGTCGAACTCTTCATAGGAATATTCTTCAAGCGGCTTAACTGCAAGTTCTTCCATTTTTCTAAAGCGTGTCATAAATTTTTTGTTTGCCCTTAATAGCGCTTGTTCCGCGTCAATCTTGTGCCATCTTGCAAGGTTTACTGTTGCAAAGAAGATGTCGCCCATTTCATCTTCCATGTGTTCTCTGTCACCTTCTGATACCGCGCGGGCAAACTCTCTGTATTCCGATTTGATACAATCAAGGAGCGATTTTTCAGAATCCCATTCAAATCCTTTTTTAACTGCGCGTTTGGAAATCTTCTGGGCGCTCATAAGCGCGGATTGGGATTTGGATATTCCGTCCATTGCTGATTTGCGTTCCGGTTTTTCTTCTTTTTTGAGGGCATCCCAATTATTTAGAATGTCATCGGTGGAATTAACCTTTGTATTGCCAAACACGTGCGGGTGTCTGTGGATAAGTTTTTTAGTCAACTCTTTTGCAACATCTTCTATATCAAACTCGCCGTTATCCTTTGCAATCTGTGCGTGGAGGACTACCTGCAAAAGCACATCTCCGAGTTCTTCTTTTAGTCCTTTAATATCACCGTCATCAATAGCATCAACCGCTTCATAAGCCTCTTCAAGCATGTTGGGGCGCAGGGATTTGTGGGTTTGCTTTCTGTCCCATTCGCACCCGTTTTCGCTCCGCAAGGTAGCGATAACTTTTATCAATTCTTCCATATTCGGATAAGACATTTTATACTCCTTGTTTATAAAATGGTAATATTATCCCGCGTAATAATTGCATCGTAGTTTTTGTACCCGAGAATTTTTTGAATATCGTCCGAGTGGCAGCCGATAATTTTTTTAATATCCTCCGACGGATAATTCACCATTCCGCGTGCGATTTCTTCCCCCTGTTCATCAAGGATTGAGACTACTTCTGCCTGCTTAAAATCGTGGATTACTTCAATCACACCAATAGGCAAAAGACTCTTTTTCTTTTCGATTATTGCATTTTTGGCATTATCGTTGATTTTAATCTTGCCGATAATATTTGTTGCATAGCCAATCCACCGTTTTTTACGGCTTAAACTCTCTTTGTGCGGGAGGAAAATCGTTCCTATTTCCTCATTAGCAAAAATTTTGCCGATTATATACGGGATTTTGCCGTTTGTGATGATAACCGTACCGCCGGAGCGTGTTACGACCTGCGCAGCCTGCAGTTTTGTCTTCATGCCGCCCCTGCCGCCTTCCGAGGCATCTGTTCCGTACGATAAAATCTTGTCATTAACTTCATGCACCACTTTTATAAGTTTTGCATCTGGGTTGTTTTTTGGGTTTGAATCATATAATCCGTCAATGTCTGATAATAGAATCGTTAAATCCGCATCCAGTTCGCTCGCTACAAGCGCTGAAAGTTTATCATTATCGGAAAAACAAACAAGCCGCTCCTTCATTTCTTCATCAATTTCTACGGTTGAAACGGTATCATTCTGGTTAATAATGGGAACAACTCCCAATTGCAAAAGTCGTGTTAAAGTTGTCCTGAGACTCAAATATTTTTTTCTTGAATGGAAATCATCTTCGGTCAAAAGGATTTGTGCTCCAATAACACCGAGCGCATCAAATCCCTGCGAGTAAATAGACATCAGTTTTCCCTGCCCGATTGCCGCGCATGCCTGCTTGAACGCTACACCCTCTTTGGCATCTAACCCCAAACGTTTTCTGCCGAGCCCGACAGCACCCGAGGTTACAAGTATGACTTCGCGTCCTGATTTTACGAGTTTTGAAATATCTTCTATGAAGGAATAAATCCTTGATAGTGCAATTTCGCCGTCCTCGTTCCGTAAAACATTTGTTCCGACTTTTATTACAATACGTTTTGCGTTTTTGATTTTGTTCTTAACCATTTAAGCCTCGTTGTTGTGTTTTTAGGGAGACAGGTAAATCTTTAACCTGCTCAATATTTATACGGGTAGTACGGGGATATCCGCCCTTCGCCGGCGGGATTATAAGCCCATTGCCCTGAGTACGTCCTTCATATCTGATGAAGTCTTTTTAACATCGGAATTTGAAAATTTAATAGCATTATCTGGGTCTTTAAGCCCGTTTCCTGTTAAAATACAAACAATATCGGAGCCTGCTTTGACTTTACCTTCTTTGTGCGCCTTGATTAAACCCGCAACAGAGGCGGCACTTGCGGGTTCTGCAAGCACGCCTTCCGTCGAGGCAATGAGTTTGTACGCTTCAACGATTTTCTCATCGGTCACACAGTTGATTTCGCCATGGCTTTCATCACGCGCTGCTTCTGCCTGTTTCCAGCTTGCAGGGTTGCCGATTCTGATTGCAGTTGCAAGGGTTTCAGGTTTCATAATCCTTTCACCGCGGACGATTGCCGCAGAACCTTCTGCCTCGTATCCCATCATTTGCGGGAGTTTACTGATTTTTCCGAGTTTGTGAAACTCTTTGTATCCCTTCCAGTATGCGGTTATGTTTCCTGCGTTTCCTACCGGTATAAAGTGGTATTCAGGAGCCTTGCCTAGCGCTTCGCAAATTTCAAATGCGCCTGTTTTCTGCCCTTCAATTCTGTAAGGGTTTACAGAGTTAACAAGTGTTATCGGATGTTCTTCCGAGATTTTTCTTACAAACTCCAGTGCGACATCAAAATTACCGTCTACGGCAATAATTTTTGCGCCGTACATCATTGCCTGCGAAAGTTTGCCGAGCGCAATATACCCGTCAGGGATAAGAACATAAGTTTCCAGCCCTGCGCGTGCGCCGTAAGCCGCAGCAGACGCGCTTGTGTTGCCGGTGCTTGCACAGATAATTGCTTTAGAGCCGGATTCCTTTGCTTTTGTAACCGCCATTGTCATCCCGCGGTCTTTAAAACTTCCGGTCGGATTGCATCCTTCAAACTTTAAGTAGATATTAGCCTCAAGCCCGATTTTCTTTGCAAGGTTGTCGGCTTTAATAAGCGGGGTGTTTCCTTCGTTTAAGGTTACAATCTCTGTTGTTTCGCTTACCGGCAGGTATTCTCTGTATTTGTCTATTAATCCTTTATACATCTTAAAAATCCTTTATATTGCTACTCTTATAAGACTGTTCAGCGTGCATTCTTTAAACTCTGCGATTACGTTTCTTATATCTTCTTCTCTGCAAAGTTCAGTAATAACAACAATGTTAGCTGTGTTATCATCCTTAACGCCTTTTTGCATAATGCTTTGCAAACTTATATTGTGTTCGGCGCAGAGTGTACCGAGTTTTCCGATAATTCCCTGTGTGTTTGGCGCTGTAAATGATAAGTAATACTTATTCACGGTATCCTTGATGTCAACCGGAATAGCCTCCTGCGAGTGGTTGCAGCGCATCATCGGGAGAATGTAGTCGGACTTGCCAAACTCTGCTGCTATTGCAAGAATATCACCTACAACGGAACTTGCGGTAGGAAATTCTCCGGCCCCGGGGCCTGAAAGAACGATTTTCCCTATCGGATGTCCGCTGATTTCCACCGCGTTTGTTACATAATCAATGTGCGCAAGCGTCAGGTTTTCTGGTACAAGCATCGGGTGGACGCGTACATCTGCCCTTCCCTGTTCATCAATAGTTGCAAGCGCGATAAGTTTAATTTTGTGTCCTAAATCGTTTGCGGCTTTAATATCATCAAGTTTAATTTTAGAAATCCCTTCGCGGTAAACATTTTCGATGTGTACTCTTTTGCCGAAAGCAATTGTTGCAAGAGTTGTAATTTTGTACGCAGCGTCAAACCCTTCTACGTCGCTTGTCGGGTCAGCCTCAGCGTAACCCATTTCCTGCGCCTCTTTAAGAACTGCGGAATAGTCTGCGCCGTCTTTATCCATTTTCGTAAGGATATAATTGGTTGTTCCGTTCAGGATTGCCTGAATTTTTGTTATTTTGTTGCCGGCAAGAATGGTCTTAACCGGCATGATTACGGGAATACCGCCGGCGATTGCTGCTTCGTAAAGGATTACTTTATTGTGTTTTTCTGCGAATATAAAAAGTTCTTTCCCTTGTTTTGCAAGAAGTTCTTTGTTTGCGGTTACAATATGCTTTCCGTGTTCAATAGCGGTCTTGATGTAGTTTCCGGCAGGTTCAATGCCGCCCATAAGTTCTACAATCACATCAATTTCCGGATTTGTAATAATTTCGTCCGGTTTGTCCGTGAGTAGGTGTTTATCCTCCGGCGAAATACTGCGCGGTTTTGTAATATCTCTTACCAGAATTTTTTTAATCTCTACATTATCAAAATTCCTGAGTGTCTTGTAAACCCCGCCGCCTACCGTACCGAAACCTAAAATACCTATCCTGATTTTTGCCATAATAATCCTCTTTTTTATTTTAATTATACGATAAAAATTTTCGCTTCGACGTAAAACACAAAATCCAATGTGCAGCTTAATAAAAATTAACATTAATATCGGTTGAAAAAATCTTTCCTGATATAATAATGTGAGTGAGGAAAATTATGTTAAAAGAATTTTTATGTTCAAAAATACATAGAGCAACCATCACTGATTCCAATCTTGAGTATGTAGGCTCAATAACGATTGATGAAGAACTTATAGAAAAAGCCGGAATAAGCGAGTGGCAAAAGGTAGATATACTGGATATTAATAATGGCGAGCGTTTTCAGACTTATGTAATAAAAGGGAAACGCGGGTCAAAATGTTTCTGTGTAAACGGCGCCGCCGCAAGAAAAGTTCAAAAGGGCGATAAGATTATAATTATTGCGTACGCTTATTATTCGGAAGAAGAACTTAAAACTCACGAACCCAGAATAGTATTACTCAATGACAAGAACGAAGTGATGTCATGCTAGAGGATAAGAAGAAAAAAGCGCGTAAAAAACGCGTTAAGCTTGATATAAAGACAATGGGCGTTGATATTGATAAAAACGAGTACCGCGAAATTGTACTCTCAAATACTAACCGCCCCGAGGGTTTTTACAGCCGCTAGAGTTTTGTCTGCCGCTGTTTTGAGTTACTGTTTCCCGCGGAGTGTTACACCTGTGTAAATTACTTCCATTTTACCCGTTTGCGGATCTTTTCTTGTAATGGTAAACGGTACTTTTTCAAAATTATTTATATCAAAACTCTCTCCGTATTCCTGTTTAAACTCTTCATCAGTTGCGGGAAGGGCATCAAATATTAAATCCCCGAAAGAGTCAGGTGTACTAAAATCTTTGTGGTGCATTATCATTTGTGCAATAGCGGTATCGCCGCGCCCCTCAATAAAACAGCTTGCCCCGATTATCTTTGGTGTTTCTCCCTGAATGGTAACAACATCTCCGTTCTTTAATTCTACGCTTCCATTATCGCTGCTTTTGTAAGGGCTGTGGCGGATTGTTACATCCCCGCTTAAATTGTCTGCAAGTTGTTGATACCCGTTCAGCCAGTTTTCAAATTCGGGTGTATTTTGAACTATTGAAGCATCAACATATTCGCTTACATATCTTCCGTAAATTTGATAATCTTCGTATTCCTCCGGATTGGAGTATATTAACCGGCATGTTGATGTAAGGGCAAGGGTTTCGCACTCAATTTCTTCTGCTTTTGTCGGGAAATTTAAAGTTCCGTTCTGTGTTGCTTTGCGCTGTAAAAATGCATGATTTGCTTCGTGGATAAGTAATTTGGTCATTCGGGCAAGGTCGTTGCATTCCGGATTGTTTGTTTCAATATGGATAATTCCTTTTTCTGCGTGCCCTGCGCCGGTCTTTTGGGCATCATAAACGACTTCATCAAGGCATTGCAGAAAGAGTGCCTTATCCTCTTCTGTTTTAAAATGGTTGCCTAGCCCTGAAGCCTCCCAGTTTTGTTTTAAAAGCTGCACGGATTTTTCAACTATTTGTTTGTGTTCTTCAAGCCGCGCTGCCTGTTCCTTCGTTAGTCCTTCAATTTTACCCCCTGCCTGCGTCTCTGCGGTATTGGTTACCGGTGAAGGCTGTTCTGTCAGGGTTTCTTCAACTTGAATATTTTTGTCTAAAGCCTTGTTTACCAGCCCGACAATTTTATTCCAGCATTCTTTACTAAACTGGATGACTGCATTGTTGTGCACCATATAATTGTTATTAGAATTGGGGTTAACATTATTGTTATTTTGGACTTTCATATTGTCCGGATTATCAAATTCTTTTATTATTTCAAGCCAGATACTCCCGAGTTTTTTACAATCAGAGGAGGACAACCCGAGTTCTCCTGCTATTCCATGGGTAATTCCGCCGTTAGTTATTACAAATTTGCCGTCTATCTGCCCATCGCCCATCAAGTGCTCCTTAGAGATTGGCGCTTTTATGCACCATTTTATGTATTATGGTGTATATATCGACAACATTCAGAAAAACTTTAGTGTTTTTGGGAGTCTTTTTACAAAAATTTACAAATGGGGTAAATGAAGGGGTAGGGGAAAAATTTTTAATGCACCCTCTGCGTAGTGAGCCATCAATGTTAGTGAAACAACTGTAGAGCGGGCATTGTCTGAGACACACCGTGTCGAGTTTGTCCGCTTGACGTTGAACTATACAATTGATGAGCGAACGCAGCAATAGGGAATGCCGAGCAGAGGCACGACCGAAGGGAGAGGCGCAGCACGCGTCAACGAAATGTTGAATTTCGTTGCAAGTGCAAGCAGTGCCGTTTATTGCAAGGCGCTGCGGTTTTGCGTCTCTTTTGCCGTCAAAAGAGCCCCCGTCCGGAGGACCCGCCGGAGGTGATGTTGGAATAATAAAATATTATGGGATTCGGGGGGCATAACCTCCGATAAAATAAATATTTAAAACCCTTTCAGGGGGTTATACAACCTTTTACATAAAACGATGCATAAATCGGGTATTTAAAAAATAGCGGATATTATTTATTAGCTTTTAATCAAGAATCCTAACAGTTGAACCGGTGCCGTAATTTTTGTTGGAACTGTAATATCCTCTGCCCCATGGAGAGGTTGAATATTGTTCGGTGAAAAATCCGTCCATAGAGGGTGAAATACCTGTTGAAGTTCCCATAAAATAATTACTGATTCTGTCTAATAAACGCATTTTGGGGGTTGCTGCGGGCGGATATGGCGAGTATGCATTATAGTTATTGTAGGTATCATAGTATGTTCCGGGGTTGTTATAGTAAAAGCTGTTGGATAAATTTCTGTAGCGGTCTGCAACGGTGCCGGGGATACGTCTGCCGTACATGTTTTCTTCAAGTCTGTCAAGACGGGAATTAATATTATCGTTATTGTAGTTTCTGCGAAACAGAGCCTTTTCCATACGTGACAGATTATTGTTATTATTTACTCTATATGGCCGTGTTGTTCTGTAATTTCTTCTGTTGATTGGATTGCGATTGTAAAAACTGTTATTTAGACCGCCTATAGGTGATGTTTTGTGAATTTGAACACCTGCAAAGCACTGCGAGGATAATAATAAAACTGCAGAAATAAAAATTGCAAATTTTTTCATGGTTAATACTCCTTTAGTATAAGGATAAGCGGTTTTGGAATTTATAAAATTAAACACCGGGCTATGCCTGCGGGGGAATTTTGTATAAATAATAGCAGAATATAAGTAAATTGAACCGGTACTAATAACGGATTTAGTGTGAGTGTGAGTAAAAGGGTAATGGTATTCAGTTTTAAAAATATATCTTGTTTTATTGTAATCCAAAAAACATGTTGCAAAAAAAATATGGTTGGGTTACACTGGAGTTACTGGGAGCGTAGCTCAGTTTGGTTAGAGCGCATGCCTGTCACGCATGAGGTCGCGAGTTCGAGCCTCGTCGTTCCCGCCATTAAAAGAAGCCACCTTGTGTGGCTTTTTTTAATGGCTGAATTGATAGTGGTGAGAATCGCTTTTGCGAGTTCGGCGGATTTTGGCAAGTGCGACGACCGAACGAAGTGAGGTCTAGTCACGTCCCTGTGAACAACTTGACGGAGTGCTGTTTTTCGTAAGAAAAACAATAACGGAGTGTAAAAGTTGTGAACCGCCAATAATCCAAGACAGCCTCGTCGTTCCCGCCATTTTTAAAATTAGCACCTTCGGGTGCTTTTTTAGTGCAATTTGTTGAGTTTCAGGTAGTTCGATAGTTGAATTTTGATGATTGCTTTCTTTGGCTAGCCTAAATACAACTTAATTAATAAATTGATTGTTATAGAATAAAATACTTGTTGAAGATTAAAAAGCACACATATTTCTTGTGTGCTTTTTATGTGGTAATTATCAAATAATACTTAATAATTATCTTGTTAATGAATGTGCATAACCATCCAATGG
>CALVDX010000027.1 GCA_944326425.1 Candidatus Gastranaerophilales bacterium | reverse complement strand
CTCTATATCTGTAGTTTCGGGCTAACCTCGCTTCCGCTCGGTTTTTCGCCCAAAACGTCCTGTCGTTCCGATTTTTTAGTGCTTATTTCAGGTTTAGCGGACAGGATTTGAACCCTATATCTGTAGTTTCGGGCTAACCTCGCTTCCGCTCGGTTTTTCGCCCAAAACGTCCTGTCGTTCCGATTTTTTTAGTGCTTATTTCAGGTTTAGCGGACAGGATTTGAACCTCTATATCTGTAGTTTCGGGCTAACCTCGCTTCCGCTCGGTTTTTCGCCCAAAACGTCCTGTCGTTCCGATTTTTTAATTTATTGGGGGCTATGCACCCCCATACCCCGCACTAAGTTTCTTTCTTTTTTATTGCGATGAAAAAAGAAAGAAACTTAGATAAAGAAAGAAAAAACACGCTCCCAAATACAGTCTCTAAACTCAACCTGAGACACATTAACTCACTTCGTTCAAACAAAATGTGTCTTGTTGCTGTTTCGTTAAGTGACTGTAACAATAATGCTTAATTCTTCACATCATTTTTTTACCATACCAGACAATAACAAGTTGCTCTATACTTAGCATACAGGTGGTATCTGTTTCGGGCTAACCTCGCTCCCGCTCGGTTTTTCGCCCAAAACGTCCTGTCGTTCCGATTTTTTTAATGCTTAATCCATACTATTATTTTAAAGAATTGTAAAAATATTTTATCAATACAACAAAAAAAATTATTTACCGGTTTTAAATCCAATAACAAAGGAAATAATAAGTGGACTTAAGTATTACTATAAATCTAAATAATCAAAACTATCAAACACCTCCGGCATTCAAAGCAAAACTGCCCCCCAAGCAGGCAGCCAAAACAGTCAACAAAGCCGCAGAAGTATTAATGTCTGCCGCTGCAGCAGCAGGGATTGCACAGGTAGCAATCCAAAATGAGCCGAAAGACACCGATAAATTACCCCCTGAACTCTCCGCAAAAATTGCAATATTTGCACAGAGATTTGAAGTCGAACCGGAAAAATTTGAAAAAATTGCCAGAAAAAGACCGGAAATCTTTAACCGGGAACCTGATTTTTTAGATGAAAATATTACTAAAACAGCCAAACATTTTAACATTAACAAAAAAGATTTTATTAACGCAGCACTAAGACAGCCGCAGTTATTTTATCAATCGATAGAATCACTGGACAAAAATATAACAGGCTCTGCCGAACTTCTTAAGATAGATAGAAATGAATTCATTAAAACAGCATTAAAGCAACCGAGTTTATTTTGTTATTTACCCCAAACATTAGACCAACACATTACTAAATCGGCTGAACTTCTTGAAATTGACAGAAACAAATTTATACAGGTCGCATTAAAACAGCCAGCGCTCTTTTATATCTCACAAGAAACCTTGAACAAAAATATAACTGAATCGGCTAAATGTTTTAATATCAGTAAAAAGGAATTTGTTGCAGCAGCCTTAAAAAAGCCCAGCCTTTTTATAACAACAGCGGAAAGTTTAAATAAAAATATAACTGAATCAGCTAAATGTTTTAATGTAAATAAAAAGGATTTTATTAAAGCGGCACTAAAAACCCCACAATTGTTTCAGCAGACACCTGAAACTTTGGACAAAAACATAACAGAAACAGCAAAGCATTTTGGGCTGGAGAAAGCCGTATTTCTTAAAGCTGCATTAAGGCAGCCTCAATTATTTTGCCAGTCCCCGGAAACTCTGGATAATAATATATCTGAAGCCGCCAGATTGCTAGATATAAATAAAAGCGAATTTGTTAAAGCAGCTTTAAAACAGCCTCAACTATTTTACCAATCCGCACAAACCATAAATCAAAATATAACAAAAGCTGCAGAATTGTTTGAAATAAATAAAAACGAATTTTTAAAAGCAGCACTCCGTATGCCATCATTGTTCTACCGCACTCCGGAATCCTTAAATAATAATATAACCCATACTGCTGAAATTTTTAATGTCAATAAAAAAGAATTAATCAAGTGTGCATTGCAAGGCCCAAACCTTTTTATTCAAACTCCAGAAACTCTTAATAATAATATATCTGAAGCCGCAAAGCGTTTTAATATCACAAAAGATGAATTTCTTGCGGCTGCATTAAAAAAACCTACAATGTTCAGCAGAGCACCCGAAACATTAGAACAAAATATAATAACTGCCGCCAAATATTTTGAAGTAAATCAACAAGAGCTTTTAAATACGGCCCTGAGACAGCCTTCACTGTTTACAATGTCACCGGAAACCCTGGCTGCAAAAGCAAGGATATACGCATATTACAAAGATTTAAAAGGCAGTAATTATGCAAATCTTCTTGAATGTTTAATCTTAAAAGCAGATAAACACCTACTGGCACAAGTTCTTGGGACGTTAATTGATCAACAGTCCGACAAATCTTTTAAAGTTATCTGTGATACAAAATATGAGCAATTAAAAGAGTTCCTGAAAGAAAATCCGGCAAACTACGAATTTGCTGTAAAATATAACGACAAAGTTACAGATAAGCTGATTGAGTTTGCCGGTAACTTAAGCAAAGAACTTAATAACGGAACCACTTTCAAATTTAATATAGAAAAATAACAGACATTTCCATAACACAATATCCCTATATGCATAAAAAATAACCATAAAAGTTGTATAGGAATAATTCTGATATAAAACTTTTTTTGACAATACCTTAGTATAAATGATAATTATTGGAGCTTATGTTTTTATACTTATTACAATTACCTGCTCTAATATACAAATAATTATTTTTCAACCTCATCGCAAAAAATTGGAAATCAAAAATAACATGTGCAACAATACTGATGATGTCTCTTTTACTAATAAGCACCCCCGTTTTGCTCCTTTTTAGCGGGGGATTTCTTTTTTATTAACTGCTCACAGGAGGATGTAACTATATCAGCTTATAACAATCTTTCCAGATAAATCATATCTACCAACTGTTTACCATCCTCAAAAATAGGATGAGAATAATTATCAATAAAGAAGTTTTTTATTCTGCAAAATTCTTTAAACCCGTGTTTTTTATAAAAACCAAGTGTTTTTTCATTTTCACCTGTTCCAAGAATTATTCTTGATGCTGTGTTCTTGAATTTATTAAATACAAAGTCCAACAGCCGTGAAGCATATCCCGTATTTTGATATTCAGGATACGTTGCAAGATTCTTTATTTCAACGGTTTTATTATCCTGTTTTAATAGTGCGCATACAGACCTTAATGCTCCTGCATCATACAAAGCATAAATAACCGTTTGCTCTAAATATTTGTTAATCATCTGCTCATCCTCATCCCCGATTAACAATATATCCATAAAATCTGTTTTATTATCCGTAATTTTTTTAATTTCCATAAAACAAATATAACACACTAAATGCTAAACTAATACTTATCCAATCGTGCAGAACTGTTCTTTTTCACCAACAAAAGTAATCTTCATATCTCTGGTATTTTTTGTATCAAACTGATAAATATTAGCAGATGAAAAATATGGCGCACGACCTTTATTTTGGTACAAAACTATCTGTTCCTCAAATTTATCGCCAAAAAATTTTTTCATTACACCGCCAATTTTACTGAAAATATTATTTACGCAAGGCTTTAACATACCTTCTTCTGATTTATATCCGGGAACGTTGTAAAAGACTTTTGGCTTCACTGTTTTATCAATAAAACGTTCATAAACTTCAAGCTGCTTTTCCAGAGCCTGAGCCTGCTTTACGCGTGCTGTTTCAAGAGGTGTATAATGGGATAAAATAACTATTGGATTTTTATCAAGTCCCCGACAAACAACTCCAACAGCATTACAACTTGCCAGACCATCCGTGTATATTGTATTAATCCTATCCGGCAAAATCCGAACAGCTTTACATTCATTCATCCCTACCTGAACTATATTTTTATTCCCGTCACGCATCATTAAGCTAAGCCTGATCTCCGGCATATTTTTTACATTTGCTATATTCTGCGCGGTGCTTTTGGTAACGGCGGGTATAACCTTTCTTGTAAGATTTAATATTGACATTTGTATATTAATTCCCTTTAGTTATATAAAAACCCCCGTCAGGAAAAAATTGCCTTTTTTATAAACCAAGCTCCTCACATATTTCGTATAAAATAACGTTTAAATCTTCTTTTGATAGGTCTGTACCATACTTATGCGTAAATTTTTTCATATCAAATTTATCTATAAACTTTTCAATTTTAGAAACCTTATCAGCTTCATTCTTATACTCCTCCAGTAATTTAGAGAAATGTAAATGAATATAAGTTTCCGGGTTAAAATCTTGACTTTGAATATCTGTATAAAGTTCTATATCCTCCTTGCCGGAAAAAATATTTCCTCCGGAATTTTTATCTTTATCCTTATTTTGTTTGTCCTCTTCTTTTCCCTGCCCGCCTCTTTGTCCGTCCTGACCGGCCGGCTGAATACCAAATAACGGATTAATCGGTGAATTAAACATTTCTGCAGAAAACCTGTCTCTTGTAACACTATTATTATTTACGGCAGAGTTCAAAAAAACTTTAATTTTTAGTCTAAATAAAGTACCCTTTGTTAATTAAATATACTTACCATCAAACAGATTCATAATCATTCTTGTCTGATCTGAAGAATAAACTTCATCTATATTATCATCTTGTTCAGTTTTTTCCGCAGCTATTTCAGAAATTTCTGCAGCCTGAGCCTTCGCCTCCTGCTTTGCCTCGTATACATCATCTGCAACAGTACGTTGTGGCTGCACTACTTCAGCACTTTTAGGAACAAATGTTTTTTGCGGCGCACTATGCTGTACAGGCGCCGCTTCAGACTTTGGGATAGGAACATCTCCCGACTGCGGCAGCCTTATAGTTATTTTTGAATCTGTTTGCCCGAATAATTTATTAGCAGCATCCTTTAATACCTGTTTTTTAGCGTCCTCATTTGCCTGTTTTACAAATATTTCTTGTTTAAATGTAATAACAACCTCATCCGGCGCAACTTTAACAGGATTTGCCAACCGCAAAAGAGCCTGGGTAGAGGGGCTGTTGATATTTTTTATAAGTCCTGACCATAATTCTGCCATATTGGATGTATCAGACATTACAGACGCTGCACTTTCCGTATGTTCAACTGCGGGTTTATTTTGTACCGGCTCAGTTTGCACAGTATGAGGTTTACTTTCAGCATGTACTTCTGTTTGAGGTAATGCCGTTTCTGGCTGCACAGATGCCGGTTTTGCAGTTTCACTGACAGACCGGACAGGTGCAGCCGCTTTCACCGGCTGCGAATTCCTTGCAACTTCTCCGCCTTCAAGTGCTTTTACACGATTTTGAAGTGTGATTAAGTCTGTATTTTCTGCAAGATTTGCTAAATCAATAATAGCAACTTCCAGCCACAAGTACTGATTTGCCGTCTGCTTCAACTCTCTTATATAATGTGCTGTCCGTTCAAGAAGAAATACTATCTGCTGGGTTTCAAGCCCTTCAACCTGTTTTGCTACCTCCTGAACCTGCAGGCTGTTATATCCGGTAAGTTCCTCCTGTAGTTCCTTCCTGCTGTTTTTTGTTACAAGCATGTTTTTAAAATATTCGCAAAGGTTAGATAGAATTAAAGTCGGTTCGTTACCGGAATTATAAATCTTTTCAAGAAGCTCCAATGCTCCCTGCGTATCTGATGCGACAATACAATCAGCAATTTGCTTTAAAAGGTCAAAAGATAAACGCCCGAGCATATTATTAACATCATCAAGCGTAACCTCCGTATGCACACCCAGTAAACTTAATTGGTCAAGCAGTGCGATACTATCACGCATTCCGCCGGCTGAATTCTTTGCAATAGCAAATAATGCTTCATCATTTATTTTTATGCCTTCCTTATCTGAAATGTACCGTAAATGTTTTACAATATCTTCAGTTGTTATTCTTCTAAAATCAAACCGTTGGCACCGGCTTTTGATGGTATCAAGCACTTTATGCACTTCTGTAGTTGCAAGAATAAATATTACATTCTCCGGCGGTTCCTCAAGCGTTTTTAACAATGCATTAAACGCATGGTTAGTAAGCATGTGAACTTCGTCTATAATATAAATTTTGTATCTGCCATGAACAGGTGTATACTGTATTTTCTCAAGAATACTTTGAGTATCTTCAACTTTTCTGTTGCTGGCAGCATCGATTTCTATAACATCTATAGGAACAGTATTTGTAACATCTTTACAACTCGGGCACTCATTACAGGGAGTTAATGTAGGTCCGTTGATACAATTTAATGATTTTGCTAAAATACGTGCCGTAGAAGTCTTACCTGTCCCCCGCGGGCCGGTAAACAGATAAGCGTGCGATATTTTATTCAGTTCTATCGCGCTTTTTAATGTTTTTTTAATATGTTCCTGCCCTACTATTTCTTCCAGACATTGCGGTCTGTACTTCCGGTATAAAGGCAAATAATTATCATTCATGGTAATATTGTAGCATAAACGGAGAATTTCATGAGTTATATATTTCCTAAACCGCTGAAAAAAGGAGACACCATAGGAATTATTGCCCCCTGCGGAAGCTTAAGAGAGCCGGAACGTATTGAAAGAGGGATACAAAGACTGCAAGACCGCGGCTTTAAAGTTAAATTATCGGACCACCTGTATGATACAAAAAGGTATATGGCAGGCGATGACAATATAAGAGTGCAGGAAATTCATAATTTTTTTGCAAATAATGAAGTTGACTGCATACTGTGCGCCCGCGGCGGATATGGGGCAATAAGGATAGTTGACAAACTGGATTATGATTTAATCCGCTCAAACCCTAAAATTTTCTGCGGATACTCCGATGTAACAGCTCTTTCGGTAATGCTTCTAAAACATGCCGGCCTTGTAACATACTCGTCACCGATGTTATCAGGAGACTGGGGGAGAGAAATCATCTCTGATTTCACTATTGGAGAATTTTTAAACACCGTCAGCGGCAAGTCTTGCGAGTACGATTTAACCGGCTCTTCTAACACCAGCGCCGCCGGTACCGCCTGGGGCGGAAACCTTACTACTCTGGCAAGCCTTTGCGGAAGGGAGTTTCTGCCGGATGAAGATTTTGTGTTTATTATCGAAGATGTCAACGAACCTGTTTACAAAATTGACCGTGCACTGACACAACTGCGCGGGCTGAAAGATTTTAAGAAGAATATAAAAGGGCTTGTATGCGGAGAGTTCAGCGGCATTGAAAATAATAATTGGCTCAACGAATTATTGAGCGAATTTTGTTTGGAACTTAAAATCCCGCTCTGGCAAGGTTTAAAACTCGGGCACGGAGAAGAAAAAATAACATTTCCGATTGGCGGAAAATGTGAAGTTTATAATAACAAAATATTTTTCAAACAAAGGGGTTGACTGTAATAAATGTTTTATTTAAGATAGTCAATGTGAACATTGATTGAAAATTTAATATTTCGGGCGTTTAGCTCAGTTGCCCAGTGAGGCGGTTTGGGTGAATGCCATAGCGTAAAGTTCAGGATGTTAGAGCCGAACGATTATAAATATTCGCTCTACCAACTGAACATTGATTGAAAATTTAATATTTCGGGCGTTTAGCTCAGTTGCCCAGTGAGGCGGTTTGGGTGAATGCCATAGCGTAAAGTTCAGGATGTTAGAGCCGAACGATTATAAATATTCGCTCTACCAACTGAACATCGATTGAAAATTTAATATTTCGGGCGTTTAGCTCAGTTGCCCAGTGAGGCGGTTTGGGTGAATGCCATAGCGTAAAGTTCAGGATGTTAGAGCCGAACGATTATAAATATTCGCTCTACCAACTGAACATCGATTGAAAATTTAATATTTCGGGCGTTTAGCTCAGTTGGTAGAGCGTCTCCCTTACAAGGAGAGGGTCAGAAGTTCGAGTCTTCTAACGCCCACCATAATAAAAAATATCCACAGACCGTTTAGGTACGTGGATAATTTTTTTATCAGACAGCATTTTTATTCGCAGGTTTTACCGGAATTAAGTTTTATGTTAAAGTAATATAGGGATTTTATGGATACTAATAAAAAGAAAGCTGTTTGTGAAATTGTAGATGTCAGCATAAAAAACTTTGTTGCAGGTTTAGAAAGCCGCTACGAAGCTGAAGCTATTGACCCTAACGGTGTAATAAATTCCAAAAAGAATAATTGTTTTATTGCAGAGCTGGGCAATGAATTCATGTTTTACAGTGCGTTTGTAAGAAGCTTTGACAGCAGCTTCGGTAAAGTTCTTGAAAATATGGGAAACGCTATTGCAAAACTAAGTTATACAGTTAACGGCTCAATTGATTCTTTTCTCCTGCCTGAGCAAAAACAACACATTGCCAATCTTGTAAACTCCTACGAACAACATGCAAAACCGGACATTGAGCATTACCGGCAGCATAGTTTCATTATCCCCAAAAACATTGATAGCTTCAGAATGATACACGCTACTGATAATTACTTCTTTAATGAAGAAAAAAAAGAACATTATATTATAGAATTAAAAGCCGGCGGTGATTTAGACAACAAAAAGGCAAAAGCTGAAAAAATAGCAATGCTTGAAGAATTTTATCTGTTAAAAAACAGGCTTATAAATAACAAAGACCACAAAGTTTATATATACTTCGCCACAGCATACAACAAATTCGGCGAAGGGAGACAGTGGAAACAAGAAAGAGTCAGACAATTCTTTGCAGAAGATGAATTATTAATCGGTAAAAACTACTGGAATTTTGTCTGTGATGACCGGAATGGATTTGATATAGTATTTGAGCAGTACCGTAACAGCGCCTCTTATATAAAAAAATCTCTGGCAAAAATTAAAAATATATACTTTTCGGGAGATGAAATTACATGCTAGATATAAATTCAATTAAAGATTATAAACTCTTCAATGCGGATTGCTTTGACAAGTTAAAAGAAATACCCGACAAATCTATAAACCTTATTCTATGTGACCCTCCGTACAATCTTGCAAATTACAGTACAGGTAATATGAATTTCAGCTGGAGAGCAGAGATAAACAACGATGTAGCGGAATGGGACGAAAAAGTACTTGATCCGGCAGATCTGGTACAGGAATTTAAAAGAATAATAAAACCCGATGGTAATATTTTCATATTTACCAGTTATAATCTGATTGGCAAATATCACGAAGCCTTTGACCCCGAGTTTGATACATTCCAATTTATGGTCTGGCATAAAACAAATCCTATTCCCAATATAAGAAAATCGTCATTTCTAAACAGCTGCGAATTAATTGTTTGTTTGTGGAACAAGGGTCACACATGGAATTTTACAAAACAAAACGAAATGCACAATTTTATTGAAAGCCCGATATGTATGGGAAGCGAACGTTTGAAGAATCCCAAACACCCGACCCAAAAGCCGGTAAAAATACTTGAACACATAATAAATATTGCAAGCAACAAAAATGATATTGTACTGGATATGTTTATGGGCGTAGGCAGTACAGGTGCAGCAGCCCTTAACCTTAACAGGCGTTTTATCGGTATCGAACTGGATAAAGAATATTACAATGCAGCGGTAAAACGTTTAAAAGACCATAAAAAACAATTCGCTGCAATATCGGAAAAGCAATACGCGTAATTAATCAGAAATCATTTTTTTACACCATATTGACTCAATATCTCAGCGTTGGGACCTTCATATTCCTTATACAGTCTGAATATTTCAGGGGAGAGTTTTTTACCGCGCATCACTGCTTCAAACGTGCAGGCGATAAATTCAGCAGGTGACGCACAGGCATATCCGCAGATTTCTTTCTTTATAGACTTTAAGGCCGGTTTATTCCCCATGAATTTATTAAAGAAATAAAAGTTATTATTCCCACTCTCAGTGATTTCACTTTTTTTGCCCATTTTAGAATAATTACGGGAAACCCTTTCATGGTTGTAATGCGCAATTTCATGCGAAAGAACTGAAAATATATCATAACAACTGTTTAAACAAATTAATCCTGAACCATATTCCCCGGAATAGCGTTCCCCCTGATGCTTGTATACTTTTATAAACGGCGGAAACAAAATTCGTCCTTCGTTAATATTGTATATACGGCACAAACTTCTGTTTACATTATTTATATCAGCCATGTTATTAGAGTCTATATAATGAATTTGGAAATTTTTACGCGCATAATTTTTAGCATCATTCACTGATGCAGCTTTTTCAAACATTAACGGTTTAAATTTTTCAAATGTATCTTTATTATTACGATTAAAACACCGGAAAAACTTATTATTTTTAATTGTCCTAAATAGACCGGCGCCTTTATTTCCTATAATAATATTTACTTTCATATTTAATAGAAAACCAAACAAAAATTTTTTTGCCCAAAAGAAAGTCTTTTATTTTATAGAGAAGAAATAAAACGCTTATAATAAACCGTATTTGTAAATTCGTTTCTACCAAGATATTGAGGATAAGCTGTTTTTATATAGTTATAAATATTATTCATTCTTTTATCCGCCTTATTATGACGGCTCCAGAAGGTTCCCCGCACATCGGGCAAAACCTTGCTGTATGCAGTAATTATTGCAACAGGATTGTACCCTGCGTTAACTAAATAATCAACAGCCTGCCTGTCAAAATCAAGTTCATTTTTCTTTGCCCAGTAATTAAAAGGAAACGCGCCATTCTTTGTTATCATCAACTGACCGTTCATAACACCTGTATAACTATGTATACCCTGCGCAATATCATGCGCTATAATTGCGGCAACTTCATCATCACTGGTAAGTTTTTGATATTCATTAATTGAAATAGTGACTTCGCGGTTATTATGAAGATTATAATCTTTATAAAGTGAAGAGTCCGTAGATACTGGGTAAATAGTATAATCCTTCATTGTTGTTAGCCCAAAAATAATTCGTTTATCGATTTTATTTTTTACAAGCAAATTTACCCCGATATTTTCAATTCTGTATACGTCGCTTTTTTCTATAACAGCAGCAAATACAGACACAAACATCATACCTGATACCAGCAATATAATACTCAAAATATTTTTATACATAATTACCCCGTAAACTTAAGTAAATTATAACAAGCAATCCGGTAATTGACAAGTGTTACTTATTTAAGAATTTTTGTAAATACATCACCGGCAATGCTGCCCAGCTTAAATGTTCCGGGTTTAATATCCGGCTTTACCTGATTAAAATACTGTTCAAGCTTTGCCCTGTGAATTTCTGCAGTAATATCATCATAACGGGTAGGAATTTTAGACTGCATAATTACTCTGGCAGGAATTTTCATTGTCATAGCGCACTCCTTCTGTATTTTCTATTACTGAGATAAAGTTTTTTACTAAACATAAATTGCATGCTAAAAATTAATAAAAATAAATAAAATGACAAAACCGTGTAATCACAAATATTCGAGAATTTTAAGATTTGTAAATTTTAAACTCCCAAACAGCAATTTTTTAGATTGACCGACTTATAATAGTATCCAATATAAAGAGAAATATTATGCAGGTAAATTTTACAGGAATAAAGGACCCCAGAATTTATTTAAAACGTCAGGGTGTTCTTGTACCGCACGGTGTAGCGGCAGAAAGCAAAATTCACACTATACGCATGGACTGTTTTTTAACTGACCGTACCGGCAATATGGATTTAAGTGAATTAAAACGAGTGACCGCTAAAACGCCCAATTTACAAAATAAATTTAAAAATTTTACAGAGAATGATTTATTTAGAATTGAAGTTTCCCCATCTCAAGAGCCACAAGACTTCGGATACAATTTAAAATTTAACGGTGAAGATATACAGCAATGGGATAAATCTATTTTTTGCATCTGCACATTTATTTGCGGAATAACAAGAAATCTTCTAAAAAAGGGACTTGAAAGCCCAGAAATGAACAAATATATAAAAGCAATAAACCTTGTTGCCGATAAAATTGGAAAAGACGGATTAAGGTACGTTGATTAAAAACTTTCACTAACCACTATACATAAACTGCTAATCATTTTCTATACTTAAGTTCATAAATTCAATATCGTCATAATCTATATATGAAGTTTGAAGCAGGTTTCGTCCTGTTTTAATCGTAATTTCATTTTTAGAATTGGGTCTTATTAAGTTTTTAGGAAGTTTTATTTTCTGATTATCACCATTAAGTTCAATCTCTGCAATTTTATTTCCGTTAAAATAAATTTCCGGAGGACTGGAGTAGGAATTAGTAATTTTGTTTTGCCCCATACTTCTGGCAAGCGCGGTATCAATACCAATAATAGACCCTATTACAAAATATACCGCCTTATTAACATCTATATTTTGCAAATCAAAAACCTTTGTATAAAACGGTCCTGCAGCTTTCATCGAAAACTGGCCGGCATTAGCGGACAGGTCCGAATAATTATCATCACCAAGGTGATACATATCTTTATCTATTACAATATCATTGGCATTTGTTTTTTCAATACCCAGAGTTAAGGGTGCTGACAGGGTATTCCTATCTACTGTCATAGAAAACGGGCGATAATTTTCTTTTTCCACAGATAAAATAGACGTTCCATCCACATGTGTATTTAACTGAAATACACCGTTTTCATCAGTCATAGTAGAGTAGTTTTGCTTTGGTAACGAAACCTTTGCGCCGCTTACGGCTTGATTTGTATGGCGGTCAATAACTACATTGGAATCCCCCTGACCGATTTCAGATACTCCTCCTTCAAAAGTTGCGGAATATACACAAGAACAACAAATTAAATACGATATAATAAATAAAATTTTCTTCATAATTATATTCTCCGTCTGAAAATTTTTCACAAAATACCTGAAAGAATAAGACCGGGAGGAGAATAAAATTCAATCTAAAATAATAGTTGAGATTTGAATATGCTTATGCTATCATCCTTGTAACAAGGATATTTGCCGATGTGATGAAATTGGTAGACGTGTCGGACTCAAAATCCGATGAGGTTCACCCCTCGTGCCGGTTCGACTCCGGCCATCGGCAATTTTTCACACTAAGAGAAGAATTGGAGGTATGGTTATGAAATACATGTGTACTATTTGCGGTTACGTTTGTGAAGGAAACGCTCCTGAAAGCTGCCCCGTTTGTAAAGCACCCAGAGAAAAATTTAAAGCTATTGACGAAAATAACAAACAATATGCGACCGAACATATTGTAGGGGTTGCAAAAGGGGTTGACGCAGAAGTTCTGCAAGGTTTAAGAGAACACTTTGCCGGTGAATGTACAGAAGTTGGTATGTACCTTGCAATGAGCAGACAAGCTGAAAGAGAAGGATATCCTGAAGTCGCTGAAGCGTACAAAAGATATGCGTTTGAAGAAGCAGAACACGCTGCAAAGTTTGCTGAACTTTTAGGTGAAGTTCTTACCGACAGCACCAAGAAAAACCTCGAAATGAGAGCAGAAGCAGAGTTTGGTGCTTGTGACGGCAAATTTGCAATTGCTAAGAGAGCAAAAGAATTAGGACTTGATGCTATTCATGATACAGTACATGAAATGGCAAAAGACGAAGCACGCCATGGACAAGGGTTTGAAGGCTTGCTTAAGAGATATTTTGCATAATTAAGTTTTTATTTTGTGAATGTTGGATAGACTGAGCTGTTTTTAATAACAGCTCTTTTTTTTAGCAGTTTATCCATCTTCAAAGGCAAGGCAGCAGGATTATACAACTAAAGCTCCTGCATCAAATTCTGTTTTTAGCTTAAGAGCATAAATATTATTCAAATCATACTTCGCAAGTTTAACAGCATCTTTTTCTGTAGTAACAATAATACCTTCTATACTTGCAACATCCGATTTTGAATATGGATGATGGTCATCAAATGTAATCGTTTTTATTATATTAAAATCATTTTCAAGGAATTTATAAAACTGTTCGGGCTGCCCGATTGCAGAAATAGCAGTAATATCGACACTTTTACCCAAATGCTCGCCGGATTTAATATTATAAATATATTCCGGTTCTGTCTTACATAAGAAAGCCGGAATATTCAATTTTTTAGAGAGAACACGGGTGTATTTTTCTGCACGTGAGTGGTCAATATTTTTACTTACAACAAGAATTTTGTCAACGCGTTTAAACCCCTCAAACCCTTCTCTTAATGGCCCTTGCGGAAGAAGCCTTTCATTTCCGAACATTTTTTCAGAGTCTACAAGAAGAAGATTGATATCTCTTGCAAGTCTCCTGTACTGAAACCCGTCATCAAGGATAATATACGTAATGCCAAATTTTTCTATAGCATATTCAGCGGCTTTTACCCTGTCTTTACAGGTTATAACCGCACACCCGTCAAGGTTTACAGCAAGCCAGTAAGGCTCATCGCCTGCTTCTTTTGCATTATGGTAAAGATTAATACCATCAGAAATTACATTAACATTTTTATTAGAAAGCTCTCCGCCATATCCGCGGGAAAGAATACAAACCTTTTCCCCCTTAGATAGGAGATACTTTGCAAGACCTGCCACAACAGGGGTCTTGCCAACCCCGCCCGTTGTTAAATTTCCTACGCTGATAACTTTAGCATTTACTTTATAAGACCTCAACAACCCTTTATCATAAAGAAAATTTTTAAACCCTGCGCCTGTTGCATAAAAAATTGAACATAAACCAAGCAGGTAATACACTATTCCTTTTGCATTTTTATCATAATGAATTTTTGTAACTGCTGTTTTCAAGTTCATAAAGGAATTATACAACAAACAAGGAGGGCGATTTCATGCATAAATCTTAAGAAAGGTTTAAGAGTTTTTAATATTTCAACCTTTTATATCCAACTCTCATATAATGAAAAAAGCCCGATAATATATCGGGCTCCTTTTTATGTTTATTAAACAAACTACGCTTCCGTGGCTGCTTCTTCTGCAGGGGCTTCAGCGGCTGCAGCTTCTTCCGCCGCCTTAGCTTCTGCTTCCGCTTTGGCCTGTGCTTCTGCTTCAGCCTTAGCTTTCGCTTCGGCTTCTGCCTTTGCCTGTGCTTTTTTAGATAATTTTACAGTTTCAGGCTTTTTGTAGTTTAATGTACCATCTGCATTACAGTTAGCTATAAGATATTTAACTGTATCAGTCGGTTGTGCACCTTTTTTAACCCATTCTTGAGCGCTAGCAAGGTTGAACTTCATTTCTTTTGTTTTAGGGTTATAGAAACCAAGTTCTTCAACCGGTCTGCCTTCACGCTTGGTTGTAGAGTTGATAACAATTATTCTGTAATGCGGGTCTTTTTTAGCACCCATTCTTTTAAGTCTTATTTTAAGCATTTTGTAAATTCCTTCTTTCTGTCTACTTTGCAAAACCTAGCCGCTTGATTTTGCCGGAAATATACTTAGAGGAATAGTGTACTTCCATGAATATAGAAACATAAATAAAATATCAAATCAAGTATGAATAAAGAGTTCAGGGTAAGAATTGTTAATTTTTATTAATAATTTTCTAATAAAAAGCAATTATATTATTTGATGGGTATTAATAAATACACAATGCAAAGAATATCAGGTTACAGCACAAGACTATATACAAATCCTCCGGTAAGTTTAAATACCCCTGCTTCCCCGGTGCAGGTTGATACACATTACTGTCATCGTCCCGCTTTTTCCGGTAATTTAAAGTCTGCTGCTGCGCTGCTTGGCGAAATTAGTACAAAACAAAATAACATAAAAAAAATTACGTTGGCTGAAATCGACAAACTTGAAGATTACTATACCTATTTTGACCGGGATTTTCTTATAAGATTGGGGACAGCAAAACATTTTGGGGAGGAACACGTTGAAAAACTTTTTAAACATCTTATAAAAAACACTAATGATGTAGTCAACTTTGTATCATTAATGGCAGGACAAAAACCCTCGACAATACTTTCTCAAAAATATACACCGCTGCTTGAAAGCGGAAATTATAACGGATTTGATGTTATTACGAACCAAAACCCTCACAGTGGTTTTATCAATAGTTTTATACTTAACCCTGAGCTTTGCAAGCCGCTTATTGAAAAATATAAATCTTTATTCGTTTCTAAAATGATGCTTATTCCGGAAATTGACACCGAGAGAATTTATAAACAGCTTATTTCCCGTGATTCTGTTTTATTTAAGGGTGACTATTGTTTTTCAGATATAACAGGTATTCTGCTCGGTTTTCCTGTAAAAAACTCTCTATTGTACAATCTGGAAGCCATGCTGCCACAATGCGAATACAGGAATTTCAGTAATCTTTTACAACATAGAAGAGAACTGCAGTTTAATCTTGCGCATAAAAATTATAGTTTAGTTTCTTCTGCTATCAGAGAACTAGCGCTGAAAGCCATTTCGGAATACACAGGAACAGAATTTAAAAATTATAATCTTTCAGAACTTCCGGGAGGAGGTATTCCGGGTATAAAATATATCACTCACATAAGGGAACCGGAAGAAGAAGCACGGATAATTACAGCTTTTAGGAAAACCCTTGCAAAGTTTGAAGAAATTATAGCCCAAAAAGAAATATCACTTTCTCAGGAGCAAATTTAAACCGGCTTTAAAATAATTTTTAAATTCAGTAAATGTTCTAAGCCTGAAAAGAGTTCTTATTATAAACCGCGGGCGCAGGTAAAACCGTTTTACAGCCTGTTTATGGAGTTCAAAAACCTTTTCCTTAGATAACTGATGCGTTCTTATTACTGGATAATAATATGCTTCACTATATGAGGCTTTTGTATCAAATAATTTTTCTTTAATTGCATAATCATAAAAGCGCGAGCCGGGGAGCGGCGTAGCAGTATAAAAACTAATAAAATCGCTGTCCAGCTCTATTGCAAATTTTATAGTTTCTTCTACCGTTTCCTCCGTTTCCCATGGAAGTCCGATAACAAAATAATTATATATTTTTATTTTCGCTTTTTTAAGAATACTAACAGCACGCCTGATATCGTCCAGTTTCAAGCGTTTGCCGATTTTATCCAGAATCATCTGTGACCCGCTTTCAGCACCGATACTCATCAGACGACAGCCGGATTTGTACATCAAATCTGCCATTTCCTGCGAAATTGTATCGGCTCTGGTATTTGCAGACCAGGTTATATTAAGTTTTTCATCAATAATTCTTTTGCATAAATCAATAGTCCAATTTCTATCAATATCAAAAATATCTGACCAAAAAAGAAAATTTTTAATCTTATATTTTTCAATACACTCTTTGATTTCTAAAATAATGTTATCCACACTTCGCATTCTGACCTGTATACCTGATACAGGAGTTGCAAGACAGAAAAAACAATGAAACGGGCAGCCGCGGGAAACTTTAATAACCGCCTGCACTTTCCCGTTATCCGGACGCCGGTATAAATTATTATCAACAAGATGTCTTGCAGGAAATGGTAATACATCAAGGTTTTGTATAAACTTACGCGATTTATTCTTCACCCCTTGCATATTGTGCTTATAGCAAATACCCGGTATTTCATTATCCGGAATATTTTCCAGAATATCCTTTAAACTAAGTTCCGCTTCCCCTATAATAACATAATCCAGATACTGGTGCTCATAAATTGCGTTGGTATTATAAGTAAGAAATATAGCTCCTTTTACTATAATTTTTACCTGCGGAAGTATTTCTTTTGCCCTCTTTAAAATCTCCATATCTGTTTTAAAAGTAGGAGTAGCAATATTTGCAACAATAAAATCCGGCTTAAACTCTGTTAAATCTTTTTCAAAATCACCCCCGAGGCTGTAATCAGCAATCTTTGCTTCACAACCGGCCTCTTCGGCAATAGCAGCAAGATACATTAAATCAACCGGCGGAAGCGGAGGTATAACAAGCAGATTTTCTGTCGGCTGCTGACATCTGTCCTCTCTGTTCATAACAGGCGACGGGGGATATATTAACAGAACACGTCTTTTCAAGGCTCCTCCGGAATTAATTGCCAGACATAATAGTCTTTTCTTTTATAGTCGCTGCGATAAATGCTGCCGCTATCAATGAGAATGCGCCGATAAAGAATGCATATTCCCAGTGATAGTTAACCCCCTCGGGAGTATTAAAAGAACAAATATTAATAAACCAGGCAACCAGCGTGCAAACAAGCACCTGCGGCCCCGCAATAAAGATATTGAATATACCCATAACAGACCCCTCTGTTCCCGCTTTTATATATTGTGAAAGCATTGCAAACGGAAGCGCGCAAATACTTGCCCACCCGATACCGGAAAGCGCCATAAGAAGAATAACTGCCTTATGATTGTGCGTAAGTCCCATGCCAAGGTAAGCAAGCGCCATTGATAACACTGATATTATATGAACTTTTTTGTTTCCGTATTTTGCGGAAAGAAATCCGATAGGAATTGCAACAAGGAAACAAACAAGATTAAATACAGCAAAACAAACTGATGAAAAGTTAGTTGCAACAAGGGTTTTATTTTCAAACATTTCTTTTGCAATTTCAGAAACATCACTTAAATCAGGAATTTGGAAAACTGTATGTATTGCGTACTGGGTAAAGTTTATCAAAAGACACATTGTACCAATCCAGGTAAAGAACTGCATAAGACAGATTTTAGAAACCTCCGGAGATAGCGCAAAAAAGTCTTTTAAAGATTGGAAGAAACTAAATTTGTCGTCATTAGAATTATCCTGAGAATCAGTTCTTTTAGTACTATGCTCTTTAATAGTAATACAAGTCCAGGTCATAGCAAGAACAAAAGCAAGAGCAGCCATAATAAATTGCGCAGGAATAGGCATTTGATAATCAAAGGCCCATTTTAAGAAAGGCGCAACACCCGCTGCAACAACAGACCCCAGACCGATTGCCAGACTCATATATGAGTTAGCGACCGAGTGCTGTTGAGGCGGTACTACATCGGGTACAAGCGCCCTGTAAGGCCCCTGTGCAACATTGATACAAGCATCGATAATCCAAATCATAACAGCAGCAATCAAAAGCCCGGTAACCTCAGGCAAATGCAAATTGTAATGAGCACCGATTTTTTCTGCAATAAGTCCGGAATTAGGGAATATCCAGAGGGCAAAGGCTGAAATAAGCGCACCCAAAAATAAATACGGGCGGCGGCGGCCAAAAACCGTACGCGTTCTGTCTGAAAGCGCACCGACAAGAGGCTGGACAATCATTCCGGTAAAGGGCCCAGCAAGCCAAATAAGGCCGTAAATAAAAGGATCAGCACCCAATCCTTCTGTAACCGGCCCTGATAAAATAATTCTCATCTGCCAGGCAAACTGAAGTCCGAAAAAACCCAGCGCAAAATTTAAGAACTGACCGGTTGTAAATCTTTTCAACTCAATATTATCTTCCATTTAAAAGCCCCTTAAAACTCCATACAAAATCGGTTTATAAAAACCTCCAATCTTTAGTGTACCTTTAAAATATTAAGCGGTCAATAGCATAAATTAAAGGGACTCACAAATTTTATACACCAGTCTAACAAGCTCATCATCATTTTCTAATTTTTTATACAATTCTTTTTTAAGCTCTGATACGGGTCTTAAATAATCAAATTTATATAACTCATATATTTTAACATCAAGTGCCTGTGCAATCCTGCGTAAAGTATCCGGTGACGGATAAAAACGGCCCGTTTCAATATAGCTCAGGTTTGGGGGTTCAATACCAATCATTTCTGCCAGTTTTTCCTGTGTAAAATGTCTGGTTTTACGCAGTTCTTTTATTTTTTGCCCTAATAGTTTTTTAACATCATCCATAAAAATATTATTAAATATTTTTAGCTGCATTACATAATGTATTGCATTATATTGTATTTAAATATATAATACATTGTATTAATAATTTAATGCATTGAGGTAATTTTATAGTGATAAAATAAATTATTACATTAATTTAATAGCGAGGACATAATGAAAAATATCTACAGAATTAAATACGGGTTCTCTTTAATGGAGATGATGGTTGTTATGCTCGTAGTTGCGGTAGTTTTAGCACTATCTGCGCCTATGATTACCAAAAAAGCCGGAGGCGCAGGCGGCGCAGGGTGCCTCTGGACAAGTTTAACCGGCGGAAATATCGGATTTAATATGAATACCAACAGTCTTTCTGCTGTCGTTGGCGGTAACAATGATCAGATTGCCGTTATGGGAAGCAATGTTCCTAAGTTAACTATTGCTTCTAATTCCAATTTCCCGCATATTGGGTTCGTTCACGAGGACCTTATGGCAGGTACTCTTATGGTTGCTAACAACAACTCTATTTCACTGGGCAACAATGCAAGAACGCTCGGCACTAACAGCATCGCTATCGGCACTAATGCTAATGCCGCCACAGTTGATACCCCTTTTAAAGATTCAATCGCGATAGGGTATTTTGCAAATTCGGCAGGAAATAATAGTATTGCCATTGGTACTAATGCTAATGCTTACAGTACGACATCCCCAACAGATAAAATGATTGCAATAGGCGCAGAGGCTAATTCCGCAAATGGTGGTCATTCAATAGCTATTGGCGAAAGAGCAAATGCAGCTGATGTTACAAATAGCAGTATTGCTATAGGATGTGTTTCAAATTCTTATAAATCAGCAAACTCCGTAGCCATTGGTAGAGGTGCCAATACCTATGGTAGTAATCATTATGCTCTAGCAGTTGGTCCTTATGCGCAAGCAAATGCTGATGGAGCAATAGCATTAGGAACAAGCACCGGTGAAGATTGTGCATTATCCGTTTCCGCTTCAGGGGTTAACTCTATTGCTATCGGCAGAAACACAAAAGCCTTAAGAGATGATGTTATTGCTATAGGAAATTTCGCAAGAAACCTGGGAACAGGTAATAATGCTGTTATTATCG
>CALVDX010000026.1 GCA_944326425.1 Candidatus Gastranaerophilales bacterium | reverse complement strand
TCATCTCTCTAAACATATTAAAATCCTCAATTTCTTATTAATTTCATCATTTAGGTCGACTAATAATACATAATATGCATTAAGACTTAAACTTAAATTTTTAGCAAAAAATAATAATTTGGTATATTGGTATATTAATACCAGTATACTAAATAATCAATTGCTTTTTTACATAAAAAAATATATTTTATTCAAATTGATCTATTTTTAATTTGAATAATTTTGAAATATCCAGAACCTTGTGTTAAATTTTCGAAACTTAATGTTAATTTTTTAATTCCTTGCACAACTGGACTATACCAAAATAATCAAACTATCCGTACACCTTAAAAACGGTGCTAAACCCAGCTATATTAAGAAAAAATCAAACTATCCGTACAGTCCGAAAAAAGTCCATTTCGGCAGTTTGATTTTTTGGGTAAACTTAATTTTCCGACCTGAAAACGCCCTCGCAGAGCGGGCTGTCCAAAATAATCAAAGTATCCGTACAAATAAAACCGGTCGTTAAATTACAGTGAGCATTGTAACCTATTACGTAAAAGAGCAAATGTTTAAAAGCAAATAAAAATCGGAAAAGGAGGGATTCGAACCCTCGGTGCAGGTTACCCCACACAACACCTTAGCAGGGTGCCGCCTTAAACCTACTCGGCCACTTTTCCTCTCGTGTGTACTTTTATCGTAACATAAATAATTTTTATTTCAAACTTTTATTTTTATATTTGCATTCAAACTCCTCATCTCCCCAAGGAAAATACAGGCAGTATTGCATAAAAAAAGGGCTTGCACTATTGCAAGCCGCTTTTTCTCATCTTACATCCTCGTCAGTATATTACTTTACTGCTCTCAACTCTGTCTGAAGTCCGGAGTCGGCATTTACCCTTACCGCTTCAGCTATTGCCATCGATCTTCGTTTTTTTGCGCCGCGCAAAATAAACTCAACGCATGAACTTGTGTTGTTTGTCGGTTTCTCTAATTTCTTCAGCATTTGTTTGTTCCTTTCGTATTAATGTTGTCGGCATTTTTTTGAAAAACTTTAAACTTTTTGATTGTTTTTTTACAAAAATTTACATTAATACCAATAATTAAAAAATAATTAAGATATTCAAAAGAATCTTGATTAGAGTTTTTTTTTATCCTACAATCAGATTGTAAAAGATTATTACCACAATAAGAAGGAGTAAAACTTATGGTAAATGTAGCAATTAACGGATTCGGAAGAATCGGCAGAAACACTTTGAGAGCTGCCATTAGAGAAGGTATTTTTGACAAAATTAATTATGTAGCTATCAATGACCCTGGTTTAAAACCGGCTGAAGCTGCTCTTCTTTTCAAACACGATTCAGTTATGGGTAAGTTTGATGGCTCAGTTGAAGCTTATGAAGAAGGTATCATTGTTAATGGTAAAAAAATTAAGTTCTTCGCAGAAAAAGATCCTGCACAACTCCCATGGAAAGATTTAGGAGTTGAAGTTGTTGTTGAATCAACAGGTTTCTTTACTGATGCAGAAAAAGCAAAAGCACACATCACAGCAGGCGCTAAAAAAGTTATCATTTCTGCACCTGCAACAAACGAAGATATCACTATTGTTTTAGGTGTTAACGACAAGATGTATGATCCTGCAAAACACAACGTAATTTCTATGGCATCTTGTACAACTAACTGCTTAGCACCGGTTGCTAAAGTTATTGATGAAAAATTTGGTATCGTTAAAGGTTTAATGACAACTGTTCACTCATACACCGGCGACCAAAGAATCTTAGACGCAGGTCACAAAGATCCCCGTCGTGCAAGAGCAGGCGCTTTAAACATTGTTCCGACAAAGACCGGTGCTGCTAAGGCTGTTGCTCTCGTATTACCGCAATTAAAAGGTAAATTGGACGGTTTCGCTATGAGAGTTCCAACCCCTGACGTTTCATTAGTTGACGTTGTATTTGAACTTGCAAAAGACGTTACTGTTGAAGAAGTTAACGCTGCATTAAAAGCAGGCGCTGACGGCCACGTTCTTTGCTATACTGAAGAACCGCTTGTATCTTCTGACTACATCGGTACTTCACAATCTTCAACTGTTGACGCTTTATTAACCCGTGTAATGGGCGGCAACCAAGTTAAGATTATTTCTTGGTACGATAACGAAATGGGTTATTCTACAAGATTAGCTGAAACAACATTAATGGTTGCTTCTAAATTATAATCAACTGATTATATAAGCTTGGAAAGAGACTCTCAGGTTTGAGAGTCTCTTTTTTATTAGAAATTTGTCCGGTTAAAGTGCATGTTTTCTTTAGCACAATAATAAAAAATACATACTACGACAACTGCACTTATTATCTTTATTTACAACCTTTTGCCACACCTACCTACCCCTTTACCCCTTTATCCATTTACCCCACCCCCTTTGTAAAGTTTTATTTTAATATTTTGAACTTCGGCTTTTAGTATTGTTTAATATAAGTAGGAGGAGTAATGAAAGAGTACGATAATGACAAAAATATTATAAATATTTTTGCCTCACACTATAACAAAAAAAATGAAGGAAATAGCGAAGATATACGTTATTTTGCAGGATTTAACTATGTTAAAATAAACAAAGATAAGAACGGAAACAGATTTAATAAAGAGCACCTGATAGCTTATGCCGGAAAATGTCATTATATAGTAAGTGTCATGCGGGAACTGGACGGAGAAATCTGGCTGTACAATTATGATGTAACTAATGATGACCTGCCTGATTTCATAAAAGCATTTGAGAAAAATACTTTAAACGGTAAAATTATTGAGATAGAAAAGTACTTTCCAGAGGATCTGGCATAAATGACCTGCAAATTTCATGATTTACACGAAGCTCTGTACAACTGCAATAAACCCTACCAGTACGTAGGGGGTGAAGTTCTTGCTGCAAACAAAGATTTTGACAGCGCAAAGTTGAGATTTGCATTTTTATTCCCGGATAAATACGAAATAGGAATAAGCAACCTCGGAGTAAGAATTTTATACGATTTAATCAACAAACATCCTGATTTTATGGCTGACAGAGCCTATGCTCCGGAGCCGGATTTTAAACCTGAACTTTTATACGGATTGGAAAGTAAAAGGCCGCTTAAGGATTTTGATATAGTAGGTTTTTCACTCCAGTACGAGCTATCTTATCCGACAGTGCTAAAACTCCTTGATATGAGCGGCATACCTTATCTTTCAAAAGACAGGGGTGAAGAATATCCTATAATTATTGCAGGCGGTCCCTGCACGTACAATCCGCTGCCAATGTCTGAATTTATAGATGCATTCGTTATTGGAGACGGGGAAAAAGTTAATCTTGAAATCTGTAAATCTGTTCTAAAAGATAAAGGACTTCCGAGAACAGAACGGATTAAAAAACTCTCCGAAATAGAAGGGGTATGGGTTCCTGTTTGCGGGAAAGAAAAGAAAATAAAGAAATGCGCCGTTACACTTGATTATGAAACAGCACTTAAAGCTTATCCAATACCTTTTTCAAGTTCAGTCCATGACCGTGCGATTGTTGAAATCCGCAGAGGATGCGGGCGTATGTGCCGTTTTTGCCAGCCGGGGCATGTAACCTTGCCGGTCAGAGAACGTGAGGCAGAGGATATTATTAAAATAACAAAAGAACTTGTACATAACACGGGTTATGATGAGTATTCACTTCTTTCTCTTTCTTCAAACGATTATTCAAACATCAAAGAGGTTATAAAAGAACTCGGAGTAGAATTTAATAAAAAGAAGGTTTCCGTATCACTGCCGAGCCAAAGAATTGACGGCTTCAGCCTTGAACTTGCAAACCTTGTACAATCGGTAAGAAAATCAACAATGACACTTGCCCCGGAAGCCGGCAGCCAGAGACTGAGAAACGTTATTAAGAAGAATATTTCAAAACAGCAAATTTTTGATGCGGTATACACTTTGTACGAAAACGGCTGGTCAAGACTAAAATTTTATTTCATAACAGGACTGCCAACCGAAACTAAAACAGATCTTGATGAAATGGCCGAACTCTTAAACGAGTTAAAAAACGGAATAAAACGAATAAAGAAAGAAAAAGGCTTAAAACACGGATTTGATATAGTTTGTACTTTATCAATATTTGTGCCAAAACCTTTTACGCCGTTTCAGTGGTGTCCGCAGAAAGATTTGGATACAATAACAGAAAACATACATTACCTGAAAGACAAAACCGCCCACATAAAAGGGCTGAAAATTAATTATCACGAAAAATACATTTCACTCATAGAAGCCGTATTAACCCGCGGTGATGAATCCCTTTGCAAATATATTGAGGCCTTATATAAAAAAGGGTGCTACCTTGACGCATGGGATGATTATTTTGATAAACGGGTATGGTTTGATACTGCTGAAGAAATCGGGATAAATTTAAATGCACTTGCACAAAAAGAATATTCTTTAGAGTTACCGCTGCCGTGGGATTTTATTGATACAGGGCTCGATAAAGAGTGGCTTAAAAAAGAATACAACGAAGCTTTCAACCAGCCTGAAGAGTTTAACCTGCAGCCGACTTGCGAGCAAAAATGTGTCAACTGCGGAGTGTGTAAGAATCTAAATCTAAAAAAAGTTCTTGCAAAACCATATACAGCATCTAAAGAGGCGCAGGAGTCAGCAAAAATAAAACCGGAGGATCCGAATTTTATTCATCCCGATCCGAATATTAAAACATACAAATACAGGCTAAAGATTACCAAGACAGGGAATTTTAAATATTTTTCACATCTTGACTGGCAGAACACTTTTTTCAAAGCGATTGCCAGGAGCGGGCTAAATGTTGCATTTTCCCTAGGGTTTAATCCGTCAATGAAAATTTCTATGGGAGTAGCACTGCCGTTATTTTGCGAAAGCCAAGGAGAACTTGTTGATATAGAATTATATGATAACATTTCTCCGGAAACGATTTCAGAAAAAATAGAAGAGGCACTATGCGGTCTGTCAAAGGTTATATCAGCAGAAAAAATTGATAAGTCAGCGAAATCAATAGATACAACCGTTCAGTGGGCAGAATACTGTATTCACCCGCATTTTGAACGACTTTACAAAGACGGGAATTTCAGGTACAATATAAACAAAGTTTTATCTTCCGAGGAGATTTTTCTGACGAAGAAAAATAAAAAAGGTTTAGAAAAAACAATAAACATTAAAAATTCTATTTACTCATACGAGTACAGAGATGACTGTTTATTCATAATACTCAAAGCCGGTCAAGGTTCCGAAATTCCCGCTGTACGCGCGGATGAATTAATGAAACTTATATCACCTGATACTCTTTTTGATATTAAGCGATTACGGTTCTTTGACGAACAGTTAAAAGAGATATAGAGGATTTACGAATATGAATTCAACTACAGAAAAGAAAATTGTAATAGCCGAAAGAGATAACATTGCTGCATTAATGGAGAATAAAAAGGTTACAGAGTTTTTTATCCACAGAGGAGACGTTCTTTTAGGCGATGTTTATTTAGGACAGGTTGAAAATGTTCTTCCAAGTATAGATGCAGCCTTTGTCAATGTCGGCTCTGATAAAATGGGCTTTTTACACGCAGAAGACGCTGTAAAAAAAGGTGCACTTCAAGATAAGCTTTATCCTAAACAAAATCTGATTTTACAGGTTATAAAAGAACCGGTCGGACATAAAGGCCCGCGTTTGACTACAGAAATAAGCCTTCCGGGGCGTTTCTTAGTACTTATGCCGACAGAAAAAGGTATTAGTGTAAGTAAGAAAATTACCGGAATTAAAGAACGTGCAAGACTTAAATCAATAGTAAGCCTGTTAAAACCGGTTGGTGTAGGAATAATTGTAAGAACAGAAGCAGAAGGACAGTCAGAAGCTGATATTCAGGAAGATTTAGAAATTTTGCTTGAAAAATGGAATAATATTATTACATCTGCTGAAACACTTGAACCGCCAAGCCTTTTATACAGAGATCAAGACTTGCTGTACAGGGTAATAAGAGAAGCATGCACTGAAGATGTACAGGAAATTATTGTAGATACAGCATTTGCACTAAATCGTGTTCAAACGCTCTTACAAAACTGGCACCTTGGCAAAAACATAAAAGCAACTTTATACAAAGGTTCTGATCCGCTCCTTGTTGCGATGGGAATACACAAGGAAATCAAGGCCGCTTTACAAATGAAAGTTAATCTTCCCTCCGGCGGCTATCTGTTTATCCAGACAACTGAGGCGCTTACTGTTGTCGATGTTAACAGCGGAAAGTTTACAAATTCAGCAACGCAGGATGAAACAATTCTAAAAACAAATCTTGAAGCTGTACAGGAAATTGCAAGACAACTCCGTTTAAGAAATATCGGCGGTATGATTATTATCGACTTTATAGACATGACAAGAAGAGTCGATAAGCTTGCTGTAATGGAGGCTTTTGAATTGGCACTTGAACCTGATAAAGCAAAACCGCAAATCGGACAATTATCAGATTTAGGGCTTGTAGAACTAACAAGACACAGACAAGGGCAAGCACTTGCAGAAATCTTTGCAAAACGCTGTCCGCACTGTCAGGGTAACGGCTATATTATGGAAGAACTTAAATTTGCATCCTCTACCGCTGATGGCGAATACAGAGCAAAGGCCGCAAAACTTAAACTTCCGACAGGAAACTTTAAAAAGAACAATAACAATAATAAATTTAACAACAGAAATCAAAAACCGGCACAAGAACAGGAAGAATTGCAGGAAATACAGCAGCCGGAGGCTCCTGATATAACAGAAACAGCCGTACCTGTTGAAAATCCTTCTATTGTTGCAAATGAAGAAGTTGAAAAGAAAGAACAAGAAAAGAAAGAAGCAGAAACTAAAGAACAAGAATTAAGCAGCAAGAAAAAACGCGGCGGAAAACGTTTTGAACGAAGGAAAGCCAAAGAAGCAGCTGCTGCAGAAATAGAAACAGCGGAAACAATACTTCCGCCGAACGCTGAAATTGTACCGGTAATTCCGGAAGAAGCCGCTGTTAAACACGACGAAACAGTACCGCAAGCGGAACAGGAGTCAAATGCCCAAACGACTGATGCACAAAATTCAGGAGGAGGGACTGAAGATACAGCGGAAGCAGCACCACAGACAAGGAAAAGACGCCCAAACCGCGGAACCCAAAAACGCAGCAGGAATACCAAAAGAACGAAAAAAACAAATGAGGAATAACCCGATTGAATAAGATTGAATTAAAGAAAAAAGTTTTAATCATTCTGTGTTTATTACTGTTATTAAGTCCTGTTTTAGCAGAAGATGCCGTATTAACGGAGGGCGCTGCAGCCCCACAACAGACAGAAACAGTCGTTGACTCCCCTGCACAGGAACAAGAAGAGACAAAAGGTTTGCAATATAATCCACCTGCCCAACAAAATAAAATTACTTACAAAGAACCTGTAAGCAAACGTAAAATTGCAATGAAATTTGTTTATGCAATGCTCGGGGTTGCAATATCCTCAATCTTATTATTTATCCTGCTGACAATATACAATAAAATACGTTCAAAGGTAGTTCAACCGCCGTCATCAGATTATACAAACACATTAGCAACTCCCAATAACCTTAAAGACGCAGTTAATATTTATCTTGAAAAGACAAAATAGTATGCCAAGAGAGTTTCAGCTGTATATTGTACCAACACCTATAGGAAACCTTAAAGACATTACTTTAAGAGCGGTTGAGGTACTTAAATCGGTTGATATAATAGCCTGCGAGGACACGAGAACTACCCAAAAGCTTTTAAATCACTATGATATAAGAACAAAATGCTATTCTTATCATAAGTATAATGAAAAAGAGCGGATAAATTTGTTTAAATCATATATTAATGAGGGAAAAACCATCGCTCTTGTCTCGGATGCAGGCACACCATTAATCTGTGACCCGGGAGCAGTACTACTTGAAGCACTCCTAAAAGACGGGGTTTCTATAACCTCCCTGCCAGGAGCATGTGCTGTTACGACTTTTATTTCACAACTTCCCCGTGAAGGTGAAGAATTTACGTTTACCGGTTTTATTCCAAGAACAGCAGAGGGGATAAAAAAAGTTGTTACGGACAATATGGATAAACACCTTATATTTTATGAAGCGCCGGAGAGGATTTTAAAAACACTTGAAATAATAAAGAGCACTCGCGGAGATATTAAGATTGCGCTCGGGCGGGAATTATCAAAACTTTTTGAAGAAATAAAAATCGGAGCGATAAGCGAGGTTCAGGAATATTTTAAAAAGGAAATAAGGGGTGAAATTGTCTGTATGCTCTACCCATCCTCAAATATCAATGATGATGAGCTTATAAACAGGATAAAAATTCTAAAATCAAAAGGTTTTAAAGCCAAAGAAATATCGGTTATTCTGTCCTCTTTGTTTGATGAAAATAAAAACAGAGTCTACGATTTGGCAGTAAAAAGTGAATAGCTAAAATACTGCTTATATTTGTTTTACAGATTTTATATACCATTTTATGTAAAGGTTGTATAACACCCTGAAAGGGGGTAAATTCTTTGTCTTTCCCCTCCTGTGGGGAGGACTGAATTTCTTAGCGAACGATAGTAAATTTAGGAATTCAGGCTGGGTAGACTTCTCTTTATCGGAGGGGGGGATACCCCCGAATCCCATAATATTTTATTATTTCAACATGCATAGTTCAACATCATGCGGACAAACGCGGTATTTCGTACCTTGAACAGTTTCCGCGCCCGGCAGCTGTTTCTCTAACATTGATGGCCCGCTACACAGAGGGGGAATTAAAATTATTTTCCCCTACCCCCATTTGTAAATTTTTGTAACAATATATTCCGAAACATTAAAGTTTTTTATAAATACGCCGTAAATAACAGTATTCTAATAAGTTCATTAGAAACATGACATTTTGTATAAAATGTCATGTTTCTTTTTTTGCCTTTAAACTCAACAATATCGCACTATGATATTTTGTCGTTTTTATTCATATGTTTTTTATACGCTGTCCTTCCTTTGATTGTTCATTTGAATACATTTTATACAAAATGTATTCAAAAATATGGATAAAAAAAGAAAGGTGTGTACTTATGACAAATGAAATAGGAGCAAAAATTGAAAACTATGCAAAAACTCATATAAAGGAGCTAAAGCAGGAGGAAGCGAAATCCGGTAAAAAGTTTACTAAATATGATATTGCCATGCAGATGCTTTCAAGCGGTAAACTAAACGAGGCAGATTTTACAAAATGGATAAGTTCAGTAGAAGGAAATCATGAACAGGCCATTAGCAGACAACAAGCTGCGGCAATAAAAAACGGTAATATATGGGGCGTTTCCGGCTATATTGGGGGAGGAGAAAGCTACCTTGACAGTTTAGTTTCTTTTTCCGAAAAAACACCAATAGAGCAGGATATAATAATTCTTTCTCCCAGAGCAAATAAGTTAAATGAAACGATTGCTGAGAAAAAAAGGCAGGCTGAGGAATTTAGCTCTGCAATTGCACAGCGCAATTTAGAATCCAGACAGATTACAAATCCTGAAGATGCTGAAAATTATACAAAAGAAATAGCATTTTATGAATCGGCAAAATCAATGCCGGAAATTGATGGAAATTATAAAGATTTAATGTTTGAGATTGAATTTCAGAAAGCCGATAAAAAAAAGCAGGTGGAAATGCTGCTTAAGAAAACCGGCGAACAGTTTTATGAAGCAAAGGAAAGAGGCGATAAGTCAGCGATGAAGGAGCAGTTGATACAGGGACTCGGCTTAACTTTTGCATATATGGATAATAAAGCAGGCATTACGGATGCAAAAGATTTAATAAAGAAATACAGCGGACTAAACGCCCTTGTTGATGCGGTAGATAAATTTGTTGATGACGGAGATGTTGATAATGCTACATTTACAGAAAAAGCGTGGGCAGCAGTAAAGGGTGTTGGTGATGCCGTTGATTCATTTATAGGAACTCAGGGTGCAGCTATGATGGGGACATTGTTTCTTGCAGGAGAGGCTGCCGCGGCAGCCGGTATTGGTGAAGCATTCTCTATCGCAACACAAGGCTATTTTGCTTATGAAGGCGGTTCTTTGATGGTTGACGGTGCAGAAACATTACACAATGCCGACACCGTAGAAGAAGCAAGAACCGGCGGTCAGGAACTTGGTACCGGCGCTATAATGCTCGGCGGCGCCGTTAAGTCTTTCAAAGCAGGACGCAATAACGCGGCTAGAGCGCGTGCAGAAAAAGAAATAGACGCTCTGCTAGCTGAGAGAAAAAATATACACGAAACAAATAATACTAACAATAATGGAATATCCGTTATTAAAACCGGTGAAAATGTCACAAATAAGGCTGAGTTAACAAAGGCTTATCAGGAAAATCCGGAACTTGTCGGCAGATTATTAAAAAGTACTCAAGAGTATACTAAGTATGTTGGATCGGAACATCTACACTATGATATGGTTGTTCCGAGTTACTCTACCGAGGCAGTTGTAACTATTGCCAGATATAGCAAAACAAATCCGGAAGCACAGCCATTGCTTGAAAGAGCCTTAAGCCACTCTGAAAATATAAAGGATGTGGCACAGTTAGAATTGATAGCAAAAGAATGTATAAATAATCCTCAAAAGGTTGAAAGCTTTTTGAATACAAAGATATCTGCTTCACCATACTACAATTCTACTGATGGATATAATTCTTTTGATCATTATATGGCAATTAGATTGTACAACGTACTTAAAGAAGGTACACCGGCTGACCTCCTGAGTAAAATAAAACCCGAAGCAGCATTTGACATGGGGGGAGAACCAGTTGTAGTATACAGAATGCCAAAGGAAACAACAATTAATACAGCCGGATACGGTATTGATGTATATGCAGGCGATTTGGTTCTCCGGAGAGGTAATTCTTATGAAGTATTACCGGCAAAAGAACGCTTGAATGGAGATAATTTTCAAGGTTACGAACTTGGAAAAGCATATTTTCAGGCTGTAAAAGAAGGTAAACTGGTACCGGCAGAAACCGGCAAAGCTGCGACACCTGCGACAACACCAACGGTACATCGAAACATGTCAGTTGATGCGATGAGAGAGGTTGCAAAAACCCCGGAAGGTATTAAACAGTTAGAAGACGCGGGTCTGGTTATTACAAAGAATACGGTATCATCACTTAAAAATATTCATGAAGGTCAGAGCCAGTCACCTGCAAGGCAAATCAAGAAACTCGATTTGTCAGGGACTCCAGAAGAAGTTGTTGCTAAAAACCCCGGCTTAAAATACGATACCGAGCAGGGAAAATTCTTCCGTGAAGTATCTTGGGACGGCGGGAAAACAATTGAACGCATGTATGTTGATGCAAGTGATCCTAAAGGGTATTTTATGATACAGTATGGCAAAGAAAGCTGGGATGGTGCCCTGATTGGCGGAACGGAAGTAGCAAAGTCTTATGTTGAACCGGGTGCATATAACGCCACAGGAACAAAAAATTACTTAAACCCCGAAACAATGGGTTATGGCTGGACAGAAGCTTCTAAGGCTGCACCTGTACGTTTTGCGGAAGTTCCGGAGGGAGTCAAAGGCGTTGTCGGAAAAGAAGGCTTCCAGCCCTTTACGGGACCTGATCAGGTTATAGCAATTGATGTAAAAGGGCAACCATATATAAACACAACCAGTTATATTAGAAACAATACAAAAGGGCTTTCTCAAAATGCTGTTAAAGTGCTGGATAAGGTTGAGGGAAAAACGGCACAGAAAGCACCGGAAAAACCGTCTGTCAGCAAAGAACTTCAAGAAGAATTATACGACTGCATGTTTTTCAGTGATTACTATCCGAATAAGATAACAACCGAAGATATTTCGCTTATGATAACTAAGTATCCGGAAGTTATAACAAGGCTTGCAGAATGTAAAACCCCGGAAGGAGAACTTTTGATTGGTTATCATAAGATAATTGATTTTTGTTTCGATAAGAATATTCAAAAGGTATTAGACTCAAACCCCAAAAAACTCTTTGCAATATTAGATAATCCACGCGAAACGACAGCTATTATGAAGGCAGAATCTCCTATTGCTAGAATACAAAGAGCATTACTGGCAGAAAGTCGATATCCGGAGTTTATGAATAAACTTTTAGAATACAATACTCCAGACGGACAACAGCTGTTTGACTATGTTGAGCTGGCTAGTAGCATACTTAATCCAAATAAAAAATATGCCCCGGAAGTCTTTGAACTGTTAGATAACCCGCGAGATATCTCATATATTAAGAGCTTGAAGTATGAAGACAGAGCCAATGCTATAAGAAGTGCTCTGTACCTAACCGGACTTAAAGATGGGACATCACCAATCAGTCGGATACTTAGATCTCAGTTAGAAGGTGCTCCGAATGGTAATAAAGTTTGGGATATGATAGATAAATATCCGGAAGTTGTAACAAAGCTTGCGGAATATAAGGCACCTGACGGAGAACCTCTGTTTAAACCGGCAGAAATTAATGGTATATTATCTAATTGCAAAAGTATTGTTGAGAATAATCCTCAAGCAATATATGATATTTTGGATAATCCACAATCGCTCACCAGACTGTCTACTTATGAAGACAAGGGGGTTGGACTATTTAAAATGATTTATTATTAATTCTACAGTACAAGTAGTACCCTCACCCCTTGCAGGGTACTACTGTACCGAATAAATTATTTTGTTATCTCGAACTTGGTTCTGTATCTTACCAACTTGGATTATACTTGTTTTGTGGTAAGATACAGAACCAAGTTCCACTGCTGTCCATGATAAAGCTTACTCTTTAACTCTCTGCAAAGCGGTTAAGCGGGGCTGGAGGGCAAAACGTGAGTTTTGACCGTAATGTCGTTTAACTTTAAGAATATTCTGGAACTAATGTCATCCTATTTATTATAACAATTACAATTCTGTCCTTTGGTAATAGTCTTACCAAATATTAAGCGAATACCGCCAAAAGGTTTTTTGAGTGTTGTTGCTATCCCGCAGGTTATATCTTCAACATTTTTTATAATACACTCTGTCCTGTCTATTGCAGAAGGCAGCGCGGTACTTAAGCCGTTTGCAGGCTCAGAAATATCCTCAACAACCCCGTTCAGGCTATCCGTTGCTTTTCTTATATTATCAAGACTATCCTGAATATCATTGAAAGAGCGGTTAAGGGTATCCTCAGACACTGAATTGTTAATTTTATCGGTTAAAGAATTTATATTTGACGTTGTTTTAGAAAGGTTGTTTGTCATTGTGTTTATATTTTTCCGGTTTTCTTCAACTGTTGTATAAAGTATGCCAAATAACTCGTCAAGCGCTTTAAGTGTTTCGTTTAAGGATTTAGATGCCTCATAAAGATTATCCTTCATCCCTTCAAGAGTTTCACGGCTCTGGTTAGCAAAATACGAATTTGCATCAACCATAGACTCACCCGCAATTACACAATCCTTACATAAATTTCCCTGCGGATTATCAGGCTTGAATAGTTCTATATAGTCATAGTCTTTATCTTTTCGTTTCTCAATCCGCAATTCTGCTCTGAGATTATTCGGCAGAGCAAGATGTTTGGGGCGCAATTGAAGTTTCACAAGAGTATGTTCATAATCATCTGTATGTTTGGCAGAAATAACATGTCCGATTTTTATCCCCTTATAAAGGACTTCCACATGCCTTGGCAGCGGGCGCAGTTCTTTAAACTTAACCGAAATATTAACAGATGTCAGTTTCATATACAGAAGCCACCCGCTGTAAAGTATCAAAAGTGATAAAACTACTATAAGCGATATAAGTATTAGTTTTTTCATTAGTCTGTCGTCCAGAGTCCGTGTATGTTACATAATTCACGCACAACAACATCATCACACGCGCATTTGAGGTTCATTTCAGGTTCTTCACTCGGATAAAGATATTTACGTTTAACGTACCGTTTATCTGGAGAATTTGCCTCAATAAACATAATATAATGTTCATCCGTCATAGGATGAGGAATTGAGCCGACTTTAATTTCAAATCCGTTATCCGTTTTGGTGACAACCGGAATATGTTTTTCACCGAGCATTTCTTCCTCTTTTGTATGTTCTATCAAATGTTCCATCGGTTCGCCGCAGCAGACAAGTTCTCCGTAACCTGACGCGACAACCTCAACAATATTGCCGCAAATATTACATTTATACATCTCTAGAATTTTTGTCATTTTTATATCTCCTTCAGGAGTAAATATAGGAGATTGCCAAAATAAAATTACCCGTCAACTGTTTAAACAAACATAATAAAAAAATTAGTATTATAATTTAAATATGATAAAATTCATTTTACCGATAATTTTACTAACAATATCTAACGTATTTATGACGTTTGCCTGGTACGGACACTTGAAATACAAGTCCGCAATACTCTGGGTCGTTATCCTTGTTAGCTGGGGAATTGCTTTCTTTGAATACTGTTTTCAGGTTCCTGCAAACAGAATCGGACACGAAGTCTACAGCGCAGCACAGCTTAAAACAATACAGGAAATTATTACACTGATTGTATTCAGCGCTTTTTCCGTTGCATACTTAAAAGAAGAATTTAAGTGGAACTACCTTGTAGGATTTTGTTTTATTGTCCTTGCCGCATTTTTTATATTTAAAAAATGGTAGAGGGGCAGGGGTAAATAAAAACGACCCGAGTTTGATTTGGGAAATCGCAAAAAGCTACAAATACGTGTAAATATTGATTCCCCGACACTTATTCTCGACTCTTTATGGGGGCTTGCTCGCTTATGTTCGGCATCGCCTTACTGAAAATCCACCCCCGTCGTATAGGGAAAGAATTGAGCTCCCCGTGACTAGTTAATTTAGTATCGCATAACTAATTATTTACCCATCCCCCCCCCCGCTTTTAAAAAGTATAATTTTGTAAGATAATAAAGTCATGGCAAAAGAGCATAATTTCGGATTTCTATCGAAAATAGATAAAAACCTCTACGGTATCGCAAACGACGCAGAGCAGTTGTACTGTGATGAGTATTTTGACCAGTGTATGGTACAGACAAGAAGATTTGCGGAAAATGTTTGCAGAAATATTACTAAGGGCGAGTTTTCAAGTGAAGAAACATTTGATGAAATTCTTGCTACTCTTAAGGATCGAATGAGCGACACAATCGGCGGAAGAGAGTTTATAAACGACCTGTATTTCTTAAAAAAAGCCGGCAACACCTCCGCCCACTCTGCAAGGATAGAAAACGACGGGATAAAAGCATTGGAATGTCTGCAAAGAGCGTTTGAAGTTGCAATAAACTTTGCAATGATTAAAAATACAGCTGATAAAACAATTTTATCACTGCAGTATGATGAAGAACTTTTAATCACAGGCAAAAGAAGTAAAGAAAAGACTTTGCAGCAAAAATACACAGAAATGAAGCAGAAAGAAACACTTGCACCTAAAAAACAAAAAGCTGCATCTAAAACTCTGCCCAAGCCCAAGAAACCAAAATCATCGCCGGCCCCCTCAGACCGCCCAAAACCTAAGAAGAAAAAGCAGAAAAGCAAAGCCCAAAATAACGGGCGCGGGATTTTCTGGAAAGTTATACTTGCGCTCCTGATTCTGTCATTAATTACTCTCGCCGGTCTCAGTATCATGACCCGGTTTTAAGAATATCCATTTGTGATAATCAGGTTTTAAAATTACTCCGATAACCGCAAGAAGTATCAGTATTATTCCGCAAATTATTTTTAGGGTAAGAACTTCGTGAAATACCGTTACACCGAAAAACAGCGCAGTTACCGGTTCTAATGTACCAAGAATAGCCGCCGGCGTTGCCCCGAGAAGTTTTATAGATACTGTCATTGCTTCTATTGAAACGATTGTAGGCAGAAGCGCAAGCCCAAACGCGTTTATCCACAAGTACCATGCCGGTATTGCATCTATATTGGTACAAAATCCGGTATTTATAATATATACAATGGATCCGAACAAAAGAACATAAAACGTAAGTTTTTCAGGAGGGAGGTATTTAAGACTTGTCTTATTAACCGCAACAATATAGATTGCATAACTCAATGCCGATAAAAATACTAAAAACACACCCCACGGATTGAGATTTCCGTTAGGTTTTCCTGTATACAAGAAAAATACGCCGAATAATGTGCACAAAATTGATAAAAAAGTTTGCAGGGTTAATTTTTCGCGGTAGAAAACCGTCATAATTATTGCAACAAGAACAGGATAAATAAATAATATAGTTGATGCAACACCAGCATCCATATAGTTATAACTTACAAATAAAAATAATGATGATAACGAAAACAAAATACCGAGAACAAAGAGTTTACATGCCTGCCTGATTGTTATATAGAAAGAATGCTTTTTAAGTTTTATCCACAGGAACAAAAACACAACAGCAATAATATACCGGTAAAACAGAGTAGAATTAACCCCGACACCGCTGCTGTACAAAGGCAGTGCAAAAAGCGGGTTCATACCGTAGCTTGATGCCGCTATAGAGCCGTAAATTACGCCTTTTATTTTATCCTGCATTTCTCCGCTCCAAAATATTTACAGTTGGTATTATAGCAGGAGTAATTATAAAAATCCAAATAGATTATACTTTTGTATAACTGCCAAAATACTGAAAGTCATTTACATTCTGCAGTATTTCAAATAAGGCTTTTGAAACATTATCAGTAAGTACATGCCCGTCAATATCAACATAAAAAACATATTCACCAAGCGATTTTTTAGAAGGTCTTGAATCAATATAAGTCATATTTATTTGATGCTCATCAAGAATTTTAAGGATTTTGCACAAGGCTCCCGGAGTATTGGGGGTAGAAAAAGAAAATCCGGTTTTATCGTTTCCTGTAATCTTATTTCGTTTTGAGCCTATGAGAACAAACCGCGTTGTATTAGACTCCATATCATTAATACCCGAACGAATTACAGGAACATTATAGAGTTTTGCAGCGTACTCACTCCCAATTGCGGCAAGGTTAGGCTGTTCAGGAAGAATACCCTTTATTGCAAGAGCTGTTGAAAGCTCGTTCTTAAGAATAATATCCTCACGCAAATTATCAGAAATAAACCCGTAACACTGTGCTATAGCCTGCGGATGGGAAATTACCGTATCAATATCATCGAGTGTTTTAGCGTATCCTGCAAGACAGTGATTAACAGGGATTGAAGTTTCTGCAAGGATTTTCATATTAGTATTTTTTAACATACAAAGATTATCTATTGTTTCTCTTACGACACCTTCAACAGAGTTTTCAATAGGAATAACGCCATAAGCGTCTTTATTTTCTATTTGTGAAAGCTTTTTTATTACACTAAGAATTGAGCGTTCCGGTGTATCTTCATGTTCTTCAAGGAAAAACGTTCTTACAAATTTATCCCTTGCACAATCACAATATGAAGCCTGAGGCCCTAAATAATAGATTTTACTCATATCGTTACTCCTTATACAAACCTTCAACACCAGCGCCAAACATCGCAAAATCATATTTTACCGGATCATCCGGGTCAAATTCTCTCAATTTTTCGGTCAGTGCCAGCACTGATTTAAAATCATTCGCATTCCTTGATAACAATCCCATTTTTCTTGAAACATTTCCGACGTGAATATCAAGAGGGATTAATAACTCCGAAGGCTTTATAAATTTCCACAAAGCCAAATCAACCGGCGGCTTACGCACCATCCAACGGAGGTACATATTTAAACGCTTCATAGCCCCGCCTTTACGCGGCTGTGCAAGCATAAATGCAAACCCCGGTTTAATATCAGGATTATTTGCATAAAAATAATCAGTTACGGCAGTAATGGAGGATAAAATCGTATTATCAAGTTTATACCCGTATTCAAACAACTCTCTTAACCCCTCCGATGAAGAATAAAGTTTCCTTAAAACATTTAATATTGCTATAACATCATCAGGTTTTGCAAAACGGTAATCAAAGCCTGATAAGAGGTTAAAGTCACCGTTTAGTATAAAGTCCATAGGTCTGCCTTCCATTGTATCAAAAAGTGTATTCAATTTTTTAATAAAAACCTTACGGGAGCCGAAGGCAAACAAGGCTGCAATAAATCCGGCAATTTCAATATCTTTAATTTCTGAGTCGGATAAACACAGGCACGCATTGTCCCTATTTTCCCCTGCCCCCCGATGGTGGATAAATTGGACGGGGTCAGAGTTGATAAAATCAGGATTTTCGTATTTTTTTACAAGTACATCTAATTCAGTCTTGGTAATCATTACTACCTGCTCCTTATCCCGTTAAAAAAATCTTTTAATAACAAATCACACTCCTCCTCCATTATACCGCCAAAAACTTTGATTTTGGAATTTGCCGTTTTTTTAAGGTCAAGGACGCTGCCCAAGGCGCCGTACTGAGTATTATAAGACCCGAAATAGACAGCACTTATCCCCGACTGAAGTATTGCCCAGGTACACATCGGACAGGGTTCGAGAGTAACATACATAGTACACCCTGTGAGCCTGAAGGAGTTTAGTCTTTTCTGCGCCTCTTTTATTGCAAGGATTTCAGCGTGGGCAGTAACATCGTTCAATTCTTCTTTTCTGTTATGCGCAATAGAAAGAATTTTCCCGTCTTTTTCTATAAGCGCACCTACAGGAACATCGGATACAGATAATTTTGCCTCTTCAATTGCCCTTTTCATAATAGTATTTTATAGTAAATCTCACTTGTAATCAAATATTGTTTAAAATAAAATCAGGATATGGAAATCCCGACTAAAACAATTCACGCACTGGAATACGAAAAAATATTGGAAAGACTGGCAAAATGTTCAAAACTCGAACAGTCTAAAACCGTTTGCTTAAATCTTAAACCGCTTGAATCTCCCGAACGGATACAGGAGGCCCTGGATTTTACGGCAGAAGCGTTACATGTTCTTGATTTCGGGGTAGATATTCCGGTCGAGTTTGTTATGGATATTTCGTCACTTACGCTTAAAAATGAGTACTTTGTGGAAGAAGAACTCCTTGATATAGCAAAAACAATGCGGACGTCAAGAATTGTAAGGAACTTTTTAAAAGAAAATACGGAATTTAATTCAAAACTCAATACACTTGCATTTCCTCTGTATGTTAATAAAGAACTTGAGGACAGGATTTTTGACACATTTGACGATGCAGGAAATGTTAAACAAAATGCCACACCTGAACTTGCGGGATTATATTCATCATTAAGAGATACGGAAAACAATCTAAAACAAAGTGTTAACAATCTGTTAAATAACTCGGAATTTTCAAAACATTTGCAGGATCAAATTTATACTATAAGGGATGACAGGGTTGTATTTCAGGTTAGAGCCTCTTCTAAGAGTAAAGTTCCGGGGATTGTGCACGATGTTTCCGCAACCAACAGGACTTTTTATATAGAACCTCAGTCGCTCGTTCCGGTTAATAATAAAATCAGAGAACTTAAAACAAGAATTTATGCAGAAATCGTAAGGATATTAACGGAACTAAGCAGAGAAGTCCGCAGGGATTTACCTAAACTTCTGGAGAGCGAACAAATTCTTGCGCAAATTGATTTTCACTTTGCAAAAGCAAGATATGCTGTAAAAACAAAATCTGTTCAGCCGGAATTATCATCAGAAAAAATAGTAAGTATAAACAAAATGCGGCACCCGCTTTTAATAGGTACCGTTGAAAACATTGTAGAAAACGACTTTGAAATAGGAAACGGGTATAAATCAATTATTATCACGGGCTCAAACACAGGCGGAAAAACTGTTGCACTAAAAACCGTGGGGCTCTTCCTTTTAATGACAAAATCAGGGATGTTTCTTCCATGTCTTGGCGCAAAAATTTACCCTTTTAAGAAAGTTTTTGCAGATATAGGCGATGAACAAAATATCCTGCAAAACCTCTCTACATTCTCTTCACACATGAGCGTTTTGATAGATATTTTAAACAATGCGGACGACGAAAGCTTTATACTGATTGATGAAATCTGTGCAGGAACAGACCCGCAGGAGGGCGCAATTTTAGCGGAAGTAATATTGAGAGAATTTGCCGCTAAGAATGCTTTTTCAGTAACAACAACCCACTACGGCGAACTTAAAGCGCTTGAATACTACAATGATTATTTTAAAAACGCGTGCGTTGAGTTTGATACAAAAACTCTGTCCCCAACTTACCGGTTAATCATCGGAATTCCGGGGTTAAGCAACGCCATATCAATTTCCGCAGGGTTAGGCTTAAAGCCTGAACTCGTGGAACAGGCAAAATCACTACTCATACAGCAGAGAGACAATTCCGCACTCGTTGTTGAAAAATTGCAGGACACAAAGCAGCAGCTTGATGAAAACCTTAAATCAGCACAAGAATTAAGAGATGAGGCGGATGAACTTAAAAAGTCTTATGAAAAACAGTTAAACGAACACAAAAAAGAAAAGAAAAAAGTATTAAAAGGCATACGTTCACAATTCAGCGCAGAAATCGAGGACGCGAAATCCGAAATTAAACAGATATTAAAAGAAATGCGGGAAGAAAAATCCGAGAAAATCGCAAGACGTTCGCTTGCAAGATTGACAAAACTCGAACAGCAAAACAGAGCAAACGTTAACGCGCTTACGGATAAAGATAAATACAATGAAATAGACTGGGATAACGTAAAACCGGGCGATACAGTTATGATTAAAGACCTTAACCAAGGGGTAACGATACTGCAAACGCCGGATAAAAACGGTAATGTATATGTAAAAATGGGGCTTATTAATACAAGAGTCAAAAAAGACCGGCTTGCAGTTTATGATAAATCACTTTCAACCAAAACAATTCTGCCCACCCAGTATACACAGAATTTTGAACTAAAAAAATACGAAATTTCCAGCACGCTGGATTTACGCGGACACAGAGTGGAAGAAGCTCTTGATGAACTTGAAGGGTTTCTTGACGAGGCAAGCCTTGCTAACCTCACACCTGTTTACGTTATTCACGGACACGGCACGGGTGCGTTAAAAAGTGCAATAAGAGATTTCTTAACAACATCCCCTTACGTTGCAAAGTTCCGCCCCGGAGAAGCCGCAGAAGGCGGCGACGGTGTCAGCGTAATAGATTTAAAATAACGGAGAGCTATATAAATGGAACTAATCGATACACACGCGCATATAGATATGCTTGAGGGCTACGCAGAGTACTATATTGAACAGGCGGCGGAAAATAATGTAAGCAAAATTATAATTCCGGGGATTGAAGCAGAAGGGTTTGCAGCAATAATAGAAATTGCAGAACGCTATAAAAACATCTTTTTTGAACTCGGGCTGTTTCCGACAGAAGCCCTAAAATGGACGGATGAATACCCCGACATAATAACAGAGCTTTCAAAACATCCTAAATGTGTCGGGATAGGAGAAATCGGACTTGATTATCACTGGGATACGAGTTTTGTTGATAAACAAAAAGAAATTTTTATAAAACAAATAGAACTTGCAAATACTCTTAACCTGCCAATAACGGTACACGACAGAGACGCGCACGAAGATGTTCTTGAAATAATCGACAAATACAATAACGGATCAGAAATAGTTTTTCACTGTTTTTCCGGCGATACGGAATTTATGAAAAGAATAACAGAAAGAGGGTACTACCTTGCAATTGGCGGCGTTGTAACGTTTAAAAAAGCAGATATGTTAAAAGAAGTGGCAAAAGAAGTTCCGCTTGATAAACTGCTCCTTGAAACAGACGCGCCCTATCTTGCGCCTGTGCCGTTCAGAGGGAAGGAAAATCAGCCTGCATACATTAAATACACGGCAGAAGAAATCGCCAAAATAAGGAATATTTCAGTAGAAGAAATTGCAGAGATGACTACAAAAAACGCGGAAAAGGTATTCAAGATATGAAAAAAGAACGATTAGACAAAGTTTTAACCGATTTAGGGTATTTTGATACCAAGAGCAAGGCATCTGCGGCAATAATTGCAGGGGCAGTAAAAGTTAATGATGAAACAATCACAAAAGCAGGATACCAGATAGATTTATCAAAAGAATATAATTACACGGTTAAGAGTATGCCATACGTTTCAAGGGGCGGGTTTAAACTTCAAAAAGCGCTTGATACTTTTAATTTCTCGCCTGCAGACAGAATTTGTCTTGATGCAGGCGCGTCTACCGGAGGATTTACGGACTGTCTGCTCCAGCGGGGAGCAAAATTTGTTTACGCGGTAGATGTCGGTTACGGGCAGATTGACTGGAAACTCAGAAACAACTCAAGGGTAAAAGTTGTTGAAAAAACTAATTTAAAAATTTGCGGCAGAGAGGAAATATATTCCGCAGACGATATACTTCCCGATTTATGCGTATCGGACTTATCATTTATTTCACTTGCTAAAGTACTGCCAAATATAAAAACACTGCTTTCGGATATTAAACAAGAATATATTTGTCTTATAAAACCGCAATTTGAGGCAGGGAAAGAACAGGTTGAAAAAGGCGGGGTTGTAAAAGACCCTAAAATACATATTGAAGTTATCAAGAATGTTTGCAACTGTATAAAAGAATTGGATTTTAATATTTACGGGCTAACCCACTCATCTATTAAGGGGCCTGCAGGCAATATAGAATATCTGATATGGTTTGGAACGGGCGGAGAAAATAACACGTATAATATTGAAATGACAGTAAAAACGGCACATGAAGTATTGGATTAGTACTATCCCAATCCGTTTATCAGGGATAAAGCCACATTTGATGTTTGGTTTGCTGTTGATAAAAGAGTTGCACTCGCATTCTGTAATATCTGTTGTCTTAGATACTCACTGCTCTCTTCCGCTATATCCGCATCTTTTATCGTCGATAGTGATGACACCAACTGCGTTCTGTTTATATTCGCCGCCTTATACGCACTCTCCAGTCT
>CALVDX010000025.1 GCA_944326425.1 Candidatus Gastranaerophilales bacterium | reverse complement strand
CCTTGACGGAAATAACAACTACAGGCCGGACTCAGGTGGAATGTATACGTCACGACGCGAAGAATGGCTGCAAGCTTTGTGCAGGGGAATAGGAAAATAAACATTTCTAAAAACACTTCTATAACACATTGTCAAACCCCGTACACCTTAACAAAATTAAACAATTTGTCTATAACAACGGTTTAAGCTATGATAAGAATATGAAAGACGGGATGATTGTAGTAGTCGATGATGAAAAAATAGTAACCTCTGCCTTTAAAACTCTTTTGATGGTAGAAGGTTATACAAACGCGCATTTTTTTAACAATCCTCTTGAAGCACTCAAATTTCTTGAAACAAACCGGCCGGATCTGGTTATATCAGACTTTCTTATGCCGGAAATGAACGGATTGGAATTTCTTATTAAAGTGAAAGAACTTTATCCCGAAGTCAGTAAAATCATCCTTACTGGGTACGCTGACAAAGAAAATGCGATAAATGCAATAAATGATGCCGGAATTTATAAGTACCTTGAAAAACCATGGAACAATGATGATTTATTGATAAACATCAGAAACGGGATTGAACGCAGTTATCTGGTTTCGGAGTTGAGAAAGAAAATAGAAGAACTGGATGCCGCTAAAAAAGAGCTGGAAAAATATTCACACTCATTAGAGCAGCTTGTTGAAGAAAAAACCGCCGATATAATTTCAACAAATGAAAAATTGTCCGGAATAATTACCCACTGCGCCGACGGAATTATTACAATAGACAAAAACGGAATAATCGAACAGGTTAATCCGGCCGTTGAAAACCTTACCGGACTCAGCGCGGAAAGGCTCTGCGGACACGATATTACAGAGTTTGTATACAATGAAAAAGCTTCTGTAAAATCTTTTCTCGATACGGAAAAAAATGAAATATTTGTAAGGAACTGCTTCACAACAAATCCTCTCAGCAGTTTTCATACCCCGGTAGAAATAAGTTTTGCAAGATTTAATCAGGATAATTATGTATGTGTTTTAAGAGATGTCAGCGAGCAGAAAAAAGCTGATAAATTGAGAGATGATTTTATGGCAACTCTTACCCACGACTTAAGAACCCCGCTGCTTGCGGCAATTCAAACTCTTAAATTCTTCCTTGACGGCAGTCTTGGAACTATTACCGATAAACAAAAGCTCCTCCTGTCCACAATGCTGAAAAGCAATGAAGATTTATTGGGACTTGTTAATGCTTTGCTTGAAGTTTTCAGATACGATGCTGAAAAACTTACTCTTCAAAAAGCGGATTTTGTCTTTAATGAACTGGTGCTCCAAATTTACAATGAACTTAAACCGTTAGCAGACAAAAAAGAATTAGAATTTAATCTGGAAAACACCGATGAAGATTTAATGATAAATGCAGATAAAGCAGAATTAAGACGGGTAATATGCAATCTGTGCGGGAATGCAATTAATTACACACAGCCGGGCGGAAAAGTTACATTAATAATCAAGGCAGAAGGTAATGACCTGATATTCTCCGTTTCAGACAACGGAAGCGGTATTCCGCAGGAGGATGTTCCTAATTTATTTCAAAGATTTTCTCAGGGAACAAGCGCCAAACGCTCCACAGGTACAGGGCTCGGGCTTTATCTATCAAGACAAATTATTGAAGCACACAACGGTAAAATCTGGCTCGATACAATGCTCAATAAGGGCAGCGAATTCTCATTTCTGCTCACAGATGTTATAACAAAACGTATCAAACGAAAGACTGGAGCTGCTGTATGATAAGAGTTTTGCTGGTAGAAGATCATGTACTTGTAAGAATGGGACTTTCACTACTATTAGAAAAAAGCAGTAATATTTCGCTAATAGGAGAAGCCGAGGACGGTATTCAAGGGGTTTCTATGGCAAAAGAACTCAATCCTGATGTAATCTTAATGGATATAGGACTTCCCGGTATTGACGGAATACGCGCCACACGTAAAATTAAAGAAACTAACCCGAATATAAAAGTTTTGATTTTTACATCCCGTGACAGCGAAAAAGATGTATTTGAAGCTTTTGGAGCCGGTGCTGACGGATATATTATGAAAGGTGCTTCACCGGAACAGACAATTTCTGCAATTGAAACTGTAAACTCCGGTGCTGCCTGGCTTGACAGCGCTATTGCAAAACTTGTTTTAAACAATATTAACACCCCCAAAAACCAGATTGCAAAAAATGGTGTAACAGAAGTCAACCCGAATGCCGGAAAAATTCAATACGGATTAACTGACAGAGAAATGGATGTTTTAGCTCTTATGGTTGCAGGACAGTCTAATAATGAAATCGCAGAAAGCCTTGTCATAACAAAAGCAACTGCCAAAGCCCACGTACACAGTATCCTCCAAAAACTTTGCGTCGGATCGCGCACACAGGCAACAATCACTGCAATGAAAGAAGGACTTGTTTAATGATTTCGGAAACGGCGGCCGGGCTTTATATGATGATGAAAATGAAATTTCAAAACACGGAAATTCCATATTTGCGTGAAAAACCCCCGATTTCAAAAGAATACGAATACCAGCAGAAAGCCGATGAAAAAGAATTAAAAGAAGAATATGAAAAGTCCAAAATGCCGGAATCCGGATTTATGCTGCGTTCTGAATATGAAGAAAAATCATTAAGCAAAGATAAAAATACAGTAGAGATTGAACCTGCGCAAACCCCGAAAGAATACGGCATGAAATATGTTCCGGTACCAAAATATAAACTCGTTAAATACAATCTTGCGCCCGGGTTTACCGAGCTTCAAATTCCGCGCAGGCTCAATTTTGACAGGGAAGTGAACGGACAGGGAATTGTTTCTTCTGATTTTACATTTATGGTTTATCCTTCAATACACTATTATGCTTCGGCAGATTGTACTTCTACGGATTTATACGTCATTCCGCTTGATACATCCCTTTCCAACATCGAAAGAGTTAAACAGGCAAATATCATAAGGCGGGAAACAAAACCAATACTTTCAACTTCAAAAGATATTGATACACCGTATATTTTCAGGACTTTAACCCCGGTTGATTTTACACCGGATAACAAAAAGTTATTGATTAAAGAAAAAACAGGTTACAGGTTTGACGGAATCTGGAAAACGGATTTATGGATTTATGATTTTGAAAATAAAAAAGCAACAGCACTTCCGGAAGTAAGAGAAGCCATTGCAAATTACTGGGCACAGACAAAAGGAGCAAATCTTGATGAAAGCAGGTGGGATATATACCCGATGGGATTTGATGAAAACAATCAGGACAGAATTATTGTCTGCGCATACGGATTTACAGGCAAAGCACCTGTTTTCTTAGGAACATGGAGTATTGATACAAAAGGAGACTATAGTAAACTACAGGCATTAAGCGGCTCGTCTCTTCCGGTAAGTATTGTAGGGTATAAGCTTGAATATGACGGCAACGAGTCAAGAGAACATACGGAAGCAGAAGCCGAGCGCCTTGAAAAACAGGAAAAAGAACATAACAAGGAAGTAAAACGCTTACAAAAAGAAGAAGAAAAACGTCTTGAACAAGAATATAAATTAAAACTCCGTCAAAAAGAAATGGAATACCTGTTTAAACAGCAGCAATACCTGGAGGAATACAAGGGTAGCGGAAACAAATATAACGGCACAACCGGAGCCGATTCTCTTTAAATTTACCCGCTGACAACCGGCAGCGTGAATGTAATAGTAGTACCATGATTAATTCTGCTTTCCGCAAAAATTCTGCCTCCGTGCGCATTAATAATATTTTTGCTAATATACAGCCCCAATCCGAAACCGACACGTTTACGTTCTTTGGCAAATGTAACATTTTCATCAAAAATATCATTCGGATTCTCAAGTTTTATTCCGCAGCCGCAATCTGTCACAGAAAACGTATACTCCCCGCCGGATTTAGTAAGCCGCAGAGTAATTACACTCCCCGGCGGCGCATACTCGGATGCATTTCCGATAAGATTGTTTATCACACGCTTAATCTCAATTATATCAATTATAACGGGGGCTTTTTCCAGATCCGAACGAAACTCCGGTAAAATATTTTTATCTTCAAGAAGATATTTTGTTTCCTGAATTGAATTATTAATTACCGAGACAAAATCTTCCATGACCATATTAAAACGAGGTTTTGAATTTGTATAACTATATGAACACAGAATGTTATCTGTCATTGTTTTCATAAACTTTACCGAGGATAAAATATCATTTATAATCTCTTTTTGCTCCCCAGTTAATTCCCCGAAATTCTTCTTAAGCAGCATTTGCAATGCTGTAATTTCAGCACTTATCGGAGTTTTTAAGTCATGGGTAACCATTGCATAAAATGCATCACGCGTTTTATTAATCTTACTTTTTATTTCTTCCTGTTTTAAGATATTATAAATCTGGTGTTTTAAAATCCCTACATCGTAAGGTTTTTCAATATAACAGCAGGCACCGGCATTGTAACCCGCCATTTTATATTCATAATCAGAAAGAGCACTTATAAACATTACGGGAGTATTTTTGTTAATATCAGAATTTCTGACAGCCTCTGCTATATCAAAGCCTGAAATCTCCGGCATCAAAATATCTAAAAGAAATAAATCAAATTTTTCAGACTTAATTTTTTTTAATGCATCGGCAGGTCTGGTAAAAACATCCATTACAATCCCGAGTCCCCGCAAAACTTCTTCTATCAGTTGTATATTCATTATATTATCATCTACAACCATAATCCGGACATTATCAAACGGATGAAACATAACATCAGATTTACAGGCTTTTGCAGAATCTATACTTATTGCCTTCAGGTATGTATCAACAACCGTTTTATCAACCGGATAAGAAATAACATTTTTTATTCCGATACTATTTGCTAAAAGAATTTCATCCCTGTCAAGATTTTTTGCAGAAAGCCAGAATTGGGTATCAGGATTTGCCTGTATAAGCTTTTCTACGGATTTTACATTTTCCTTAAGGTTAGTTGTAAGAATACACAACCTGCTCTCTACCCTGCAATCCTCAATATCATCATTGATAATTTGGTATTTCTGTATATCCTGCATAGTATGAGTTTACTAATAAACGCCGGTATTTGGTATTACCTTACCGGGTAAATTTGGGAAATACACCGGCTGATAGAAACTAATATTCCTTAAATATTTATCTTTGCAGGTTCAACAATAATACTTACTTCGCAGAATTTGTTAAGTTTTGTAACAGATATTCTGTTTTATGAAATCCGGAGTTCTTTATATACTTTATATATATGTAAGAGATAAGCAAACCAAATAAACACAAAGATATTAAGACATATTTATTCCCTAATTCCCTTTCCTATATAAGTTTTTTCCCCGTATTTTACGGGGCTTTTTTTTGCAGGGGTAAAGTACAAAATGAGCAGCCGCGCCGCCGGCACATAGTGACAGAAACCGGCACACAGATTTGCCTAAGCACAACAAAAAATATGATATAATGAAAGCATAAGGGAGAGTGTATGCTGATAGAAGGAAAAGAATTAAAAGTTCTGCGGAGTGAAGATGAAATTCAAATCCGTGTAAGGGAAATTGCAGATGAATTAAATAAACGCTTCAAAGACGAAGAAGTTTATATAATTTGTGTATTAAAAGGGTCGATAATGTTTACCGTAGACCTGATTAAACATCTTAAAATGCCTGTCAGAACAGAGTTCATAAGACTTGCAAGCTACGGGCATGATTTTACAAGCTCCGGCAAAGTTAAAGCAGTAGATATTTCACTGCCGGATCTTAATAACAAAAATGCCGTCATTGTGGAAGATATCATAGACACAGGCAGAACAGCAAAATTCCTTGTTGATTTTATACACATGAATTTTAAGGTTAAAAACCTGGTATTTTGTTCTCTTATGGATAAAAAATGCAAGCGTGAAGCAGATATTCAGCCCGATATTTACGGGTTTGAGATTGACGATAAATTCCTTGTCGGCTACGGGCTTGATTACAAAGGTTATTGCAGAAATCTTACTTACATAGGGTATATCGATGTTTAATGCAGGATTTATCCCGCTAAGGGGCGGAAGCAAAGGGATTAAAAACAAAAACCTTGCAGGATGTGCAGGCAAACCGCTTGTTTACTATGCGCTGCTTGCCGCGCAAAACTCAATACTTGAAAAAATTTACGTTTCTACCGATTCAAATGAAATAAAATCCGTTATTGAAAGTTTTGAATTCAACAAAGTTGAAGTAATAAGCCGGTCGCCGGAAACCGCATCCGACAGCGCAACTTCCGAAAGCGCTCTGATTGAATTTGCTAAAAATTATGAATTTGATAATGTTGTATTTATTCAGGCAACCTCTCCGCTTATTACACCGGAGGACATTAACGGCGGACTGGAGAGGTTCCTAAACGGGGAATTTAACTCTGTTATTTCGGCAGTCAGAAATCACCAGTTTTTATGGTCGCCGGACGGAATTCCCATAAACTATGACCCGCAAAACCGCCCGCGCAGGCAGGACTGGCAAGGGTATTACATTGAAAACGGTGCATTCTACATATCATCGAGAAAAAATATTTTACAACACAAATGCAGGATTACCCCGCCTGTAGGTTTCTGGGAAATGAACAAACCCGCACTTCTGGAAATCGACACCCAAAGTGATTTGGAATTTGCTGAAAAAATTCTTAAAATCCTTCATTAATATGGTGTCATATTTTAAAATTTAGGTTATTATGTTGCTACAGAAGAACAGGAGAGATATTATGAAAAAGACAATTGCAGTTATAGCATCAGTATTTATTTGCGCAGGCGCAGTGCTTGCAGACGGTAATGCATTTACACCGCTTGATTTTAATGATACCGGATACAATGCTTCCTCAACAACTTCAACTTCTACACAGAGCGGTTCTGTTGAAACAACACAAACAGGCAATCCTAATATGCAAAATGCTATTTTACAATTAGATAATGCGCAGGTTGATATAAGAACGGAATTAATGAACGCAAAAACCCGTTATACGGAAGTTGATTCCCAATACAAAGTAGTAAAAGAAGAAAGAAAACAACTTAAAAAACAAGTTAAGAAAATCGAAAAAAGAATTAAAAACATTGATAAAACAAAAGAAAAAATCAGAAAAGAAATGTAGAAAAAAGGAAAGCAGGTTTTATAAAAAAAACCTGCTTTTTTAATCGTATCAACAACATCCAATCAATAATTAAACTTTCCCATCACAACGCGTTTTTTTGCACCCGTGCACTCCGGCAGGTTATTCGGTATACCGTAATACGCGCAGTACCCCAAAAGCGCAAACGCCATTGCCTCCTTATAATTATTTGAAATCCCAAAATCTTCATGCGTTTTAAGTTCTATATGTTTAGGCAAATACCCCCGCAAAAATTTCATAATCGCCTTATTATAAGCCCCGCCGCCGCCTACAATAACACACTCAGGGGTAAATGACGGGAACACAAACCTCTCATAAGCCTGAACTATACTTTTTGCAGTCAGTGCCACAAGGGTTGCGATTATATCCGCATCGTCATTCGGGGCAAGTTTGAGGATATTCTCAATATAGTTTTCGCTAAAATACTCCCTGCCTGTAGTTTTGGGAGGCGGAAGAAAATAGTATTCATCCTGAAGCAGGCATTCCAGCCAGCTTTCGGAAACCTGCCCCGACAGAGCGATTTCGCCGTCTTTATCGTACGGTTTGCCGAAAAGTTTGCGGGTGCAATAATCTATCATTAAATTTCCGCATCCGGTATCAAACCCGTATGTTGGAGCATCATCAGAAATAACAGTTACATTGGAAATTCCGCCGATATTTTGGATGAGTGCATTTCTAAACCATTTTTCATCCGCAAAACATACAAGCGGCGCCCCCTGACCGCCCGCCGCAATATCACGGGTTCTGAAATCGGATATTGTTAAACACCCCGTGCGTTCTGCAATAACAGAACTTTCACCAATTTGTAACGTACTCTTTTCAGAAAAATCATCGGTTTTTCTGTCATAAGGATAGTGGTAAACCGTCTGCCCGTGCGATGCGATTAAATCCGGTTTGCCAAACTCGCTGATTAATAAATTAGCAGCTGCCGCAAAACATTCCCCCGTAAGAAAATTCAGTCTGCATAAATCTTTTATACTTATATCGCCCTTAAATGCCTGAAATAACATTGAACGAACATGCGGCGGGTATTCATAATTAATCCCGCTGATGAGCGAACAGGACATATCAGGATTAACTTCGCACAACGCCGCATCAATACTGTCGCACGAAGTTCCGGACATCAGTCCTATTACTTTTAGCGTTCGTTTCTCATCCATCCGCTTATTCCTCTTATACTAAATTGATTTGTGATTATAATTTTAAACTATTGTTGACAGGATTTCGTAATCCCCAAAAATCTCTTTTAATTCCTCTGCTCTTTTCTCTCCAAAATTATGACTTCACCATCACTCCTTCCTTTGAATTAATCACATGTTACTTCTCATGTTTTTAAAACACAAGTAACAAAATTTTGTAAAAATTTTTACAATTGACCATGCCTCCGACCGCTTCTGAAACCTGAACTTGTTTACAATATTTACAATTGGATTTTTGGATAATTTTTGGATTTTTTTTTAAAAAAGTACTTGATTTTTTTTAATCAGGGCAGGGGGGGATAAATGTGGGGGGACAACATAGGAATAAGGACTACAAGTTCTACACAGTGAGGGAGGGGGAAATGGGGGACAGATATGCAGGTTGGGCTTACAGCCCGACAATAACTGTTGTTATCCAACAGATTTATATTTTGGTATCTATGATTTACCGCATCCTACGGACTATTCCGGCACGGCAAAAATATTTACCCCTCACATTTACCCCGCACATTTACCCCTGCCCCTCATTTACCCCTACTTTACCCCAGATTGTTTATGCAGTATCATGTCGGTATGATGGACAAGATAATTATAAAAGGTGCAAGGGAGCACAACTTAAAAAATGTATCGTTAGAAATCCCCAAAAATGAACTTGTTGTCATGACCGGCGTTTCAGGGTCGGGAAAGAGTTCGTTAGCGTTTGATACAATATTTGCGGAAGGTCAGAGGAGATATGTTGAGAGCCTTTCAACGTATGCAAGACAATTCTTAGGACAAATGGATAAACCGGATGTTGACTACATTGACGGATTAACCCCTGCTATATCAATAGACCAGAAGTCTACCAGCAATAACCCGCGTTCAACTGTCGGAACGGTTACAGAGATTTACGACTATCTACGGCTCCTTTATGCGCGTGTCGGCACGCCGTACTGCCCTGTTTGCGGGGAAGAGATTAAACCCCAGACTATTGACGAAATCGTCAACAGTATTTTAACACTTCCCGAGGGTACAAAGATTCAAATCCTTGCCCCGATTGTAAACGGTAAGAAGGGCGAGTTTCAATCACTGTTTGAAGAATTAAGACAGGAAGGGTTTGTAAGGGTAAAAGCCGATGATGAAATCTATAACCTTGAAGAGGATGAAATCACTCTTGCCAAAACAAAAAAACACACAATTTCCGTAGTTATTGACCGTGTTGTGGTTAAAGAAAGCGCACGTTCAAGAATAACCGACTCCGTTCAGATTGCACTTGAAAAAGCGGACGGGGTAACGGCAATAGACATTGTCGGCGGAGAAGAAAAACTTTACAGTGAAAAACTTGCCTGTAAAAAATGCAACATAAGCTTTGAAGAACTTGCTCCGCGGATTTTCTCGTTTAATAACCCGTACGGCGCGTGTGACAAATGTTCCGGTATCGGCGTGGATTACAGAATAGATCCCGACCTTATTGTTCCTGACAAAACAAAATCTCTTGAGGACGGCGCTATTTACCCCTGGAGCAAAACCTCAAACGATTACTACAAAGATCTTATAGACTGCGTTGCAGAACATCACGGGATTAATACAAAAATCCCTTTTAAAGACTTAACAGAAATTCAGCAAAACATAATTCTTTACGGTTCGCCTGATTATATGCAGATACGTGTAAAAGAATTTGGTACAAAACGCTACAGAACAAGGATGGCAAAATATCCGGGAGTAATACCGTATTTGATGAAACGGTATCATGAAACAGACGGCGATTACTGGCGTTCTGAAATCGAAAAATACATGATTATGGTTCCATGCCCCGCTTGCGGCGGCGCACGGCTTAAACCGTTTCCGCTTGCTGTAAAAATCCACGGCAAAAACATCCATGAATTCTGCCTTATGTCTATTGATGAGGCGTTTGAATTTGTTTCATCATTGTATCTTGAATTAAGCGACTTTCAGATGAAAATTGCAAAACAAATCCTTGATGAAATTCGTAACAGACTAAAATTTTTAAAAGATGTAGGCTTAAACTACCTGAACCTAGCACGTATGGCGGGAACACTCTCAGGGGGCGAGGCGCAGAGAATAAGACTTGCCACCCAGATAGGCAGCGGGCTTTCCGGCGTACTGTATGTTCTTGATGAACCGTCAATCGGACTTCACCAGCGCGATAATGACAGACTGATAAAAACTCTCATCAAACTCCGCAACCTCGGAAACTCGCTGATTGTAGTAGAACACGATGAGGATACAATCAGAAATGCGGACTACATTGTAGACATAGGGCCTAAAGCAGGGATTAATGGCGGAAATATCATTGCATGCGGCTCGGTTGAAGATATTATTGCAAACGAAAATTCAATTACAGGGAAATATCTTTCAGGCAAATGCAGAATACCAATTCCTGACAAAGTCCGTGAAGGCAACGGAAACTTTTTACAGGTAAGAAACGCACACCTTAACAACCTGAAAAATGTTGATATTGATATACCGCTCGGGAAAATCGTAGTGCTTACGGGGGTTTCAGGGTCAGGGAAATCAACACTTATGCAAAGTCTGATTTTTGAATACGCAGCACACAAACTGCGGAAAAACAGACCAAAACCGCAGGGAGTTGACGAAATTTTAGGTTTTGAACATCTTGATAAGGTCATTGATATTGACCAGTCGCCTATCGGCAGAACCCCGCGTTCTAATCCCGCAACTTATACCGATGTATTCACACCAATAAGAGAGCTCTTTGCGCGCACTAATGAAGCAAAAATGAGAGGGTACAAACCCGGCAGATTCAGCTTTAACGTTAAAGGCGGGCGGTGCGAAGCCTGCAGCGGCGACGGAGTTTTAAAGATTGAAATGAACTTCCTTTCAGATGTTTACGTAAAATGCGATGTCTGCAAAGGCAAACGCTACAACCGCGAAACTTTAGAGGTTAAGTACAAAGGCAAGACAATCTCTGATGTACTGGAAATGAGCGTTAAAGAGGCATTGGAGTTTTTTGAGAACGTACCGCAGATAAAAAACAAACTCGAAACTCTTAACGATATCGGGCTTGATTATATTAAACTCGGTCAGAGCGCAACAACATTATCAGGCGGTGAAGCACAGCGGATAAAGCTTGCCGCAGAATTAAACAAGCGCGCAACCGGCAAAACCTTATATCTGCTTGATGAACCGTCTGTCGGGCTGCACTGGTATGATTTGGACAAATTGATTAAAATACTCCAGAGACTGGCAGATAACGGAAATACTATTCTGATTATTGAACATAACCTTGATTTAATAAAAATTGCAGATTATATAATAGACCTCGGCCCCGAAGGCGGAGACGGCGGCGGCGAAGTTGTTGCCTGCGGAACCCCCAAAGAAGTTTCACGCTGCAAAAATTCATATACAGGACAATACCTTAAGCCTTTTTTTGATAAAAATAATGCAGATTTGATGTTGTCCGGAATATAATAAATTCTGTGGTTTAATCAACCTTTAATATCGCTCCGCGTGTACCGAGTCTTATTACCCCGGTACTCTTTCGTGAAACTTTTTCAGGAATACGGGTTTCAAAAGGTGCAAAGTAGTAATATTTATGATTAGGAATAGTTTTTAGCCAGTCATTATCCGGAGTATTCCAGTCCTGAAAATATACATATTCCGGAGAAAAATCATAAAATCTTGAATAATAAATCCATTCAACATTGGAATTTTTAGGGATAACAACGCTGTACCCGCTGTTATTCACTGCTGCTGTCATTTCTTTTACACCGAGATTTGTTCTGGTATTGATTTTGGAGAGTAAAACCCCGTTCATTACAAATAAATAATACCCGCACAGCACAAGAATTACAGCGGGCACAAGTTTGTCTAGCCCGGTCGGAATTACGTCAAAAGCCTCACACACAAGGATTATCATAAAAGGAACAAAAAACAGCAGCATTCTTACTATAAACGGATATAAATGTAAATACGACGAACATAAAACCAAAACAGTAATAACAACCGTAATAACCGCTATTTTCCTATTTCTGAAACAAGCAGCAGCAAATCCTGCAACAATTACCCCTAGGGTAACAACAGGCATAATAAAAATATTAAAACTATTTTTTATATACAACATTATTAAATCTGTAATATTTTTACCATTTATAAAATAAGCCGCCCAATAGTTGTCCATCCCTTGTCCATGGGCTTCCATTACACCCCAGATATGGTAGACAAAGTAAAATATCAGCACAAGAAAAAAAGCCGTCAGAGCGCAGAAGAATTTTTTATAATCTTTAAACAATATATTTATAAGTCCGCCTGATATAACAAATCCGGCAGGAAAAGAAACTAACATGGAGAGTGAAATTAGAAATACATGCCAGAATTGTTTCCAGTACGACTCCGGATTATATCTAACAAAATACAACGTGATTAAAACAGCAATGAGAACATCCGTTGAATAGGGTTTAAGTTCGTAAGAATACTGAATAAGGACAGGATTCAGCGCAAACATTATAACTCCTGCAAGCTGAATGTATTTGTTTACAAAGAGATTTTTTAACAAATAATAAAACGCAAAAATCGCGCCAATCCCCGCAGCAAGCGGAACAATTCTCAAAACAAAATCAGTAATCACAGGATTTTCTACCGGATTAATGCCCAGTGTACAAACTTTTACCGCAGACAAAAACAATGGAGGCGCAATCTGCAAAAACCGGAGAGGGTTGAACAATCCCCAGAATTCTCTATCAAGAATATTTATACCTAAAGCGCACTCATCATGCCACAAACCTGTATTAAGAATCGGAAAAATCAACCTGAGAACAATTCCGAATACAATAACCGTATAGATAAAAGGAAGCAGCCTATCTGATGTTTTTGATGTTTTCTTTTCTCCTTTTACAGACCCTTTCACGGCCTCAGTGTTTGTTCGTTTTCTTTTTCTGCCCATAAAATGATTTTAACAAAAAACATATCTTCCGGGCAAACTCTTTCAGCAAAATATTTTTATTATTTTTACCCTAAATAGTATTTGCTACAAAAGTTCATACATGATATAATTCAGGGTATGGATGAGAAGGTTTCCGGGACAAAGTTAACCACGCAGTCAAAGCTTATATTTGCGGGGATGGCACTAAGCACAATATTTATTGCGCTTTTAGCATTTTTTGCCATCTTTGAGATAGAACAAACCTTAAATGCCGGATACAGAAACTTTGCGTCCATAATATCGAAAACCCTCGCTATAGAAAGTCAGGAAATAATAAAAGATATCCCGGATTTAGAAAAATATGAAACCTTAAGAGAACATTCAAAGTCCATACTTAAAAACAATTCTGATATTTCGTACGTAGAATTCCGGGACTCAAACTCCAAAATTATCTACTCATCCAAAGATGATTTTCCGGGGAAATACGAAACCGATGCCATAAAAGCATCTGCCCCGTTAAAAATTACAACCCCCGGACAGGTTGATACAGCCGGCTCCGTCATGATTGGAATGTCGGGAAAGACTCTTGCGAAAATAGTTAAAACTGCACAGTTTTCAATGATTTTAGTCTTTATTCTTGCCTGGATTGTAATTTCCGGTATTGTTTATATGAACACCTCTATTGTAAGCAGAGAACTCCGCAAACTTTATAACGGGGTTAAGAAGATATCTTCGGGAGATTTCGGATATACTATTGATAAGAAAAACTCCGGACGCGAAGTTTCAGAACTCTTTGATGCCTTTAATGACATGTCTTATAAATTAAGCAAGTATAACGAGCAGACTATTGAAAGTTTGACTTTTGAACGCAATAAACTGGAAGCCGTTCTTATGAGTATTGTTAACGGGGTTGTTGTTTGCGATAGTAAAGATAAAGTTATACTTGTAAATAACCATGCCAGAAAACTTCTTGAAGTAACAAACGAGGATATTCTTAATACACAAATCCAGCAATTCTGCGATACAAACGGGGAATTGTGTTTCAAAGAAAAAATTGAACAGTTTAAAGATACTCCGCTTGAAGAAATGGAATCAAAACCGTTAGAATTCAATATTGAAATTTCAAAACGAATTATCAAAGCGCTCATTTCTCCAATGTTTTCAAGAAGCGGTGCTTATACAGGGTACATCATTGTACTTATAGATGTTACAAAAGAAATTGAGATGGACCAGCTCCGGTCGCACTTTATTTCAAACGTATCCCACGAATTGAGAACTCCTGTTACGGTTTTAAGAAGCTATATAGATACACTTTACAATTATGGTGATAATTTTGATTTCAATACACAGCGCGAATTTATAGGAGTAATGAATCAGGAGATTATAAGACTTAACCGGATGGTTAATGATATTCTTGATTTTTCTCGCTATGAATCACAAAATGTTCATCTGGAAATGAGCAAACAAAATATTGTTGAAATAATCGAAGATTGCGTAAATCAGGTTGAAGTACTGGCCAAAGAACATAATTTAACCTTCTCTATAATAAAAGAACCTGATTTGCCGGAAGTAACACTAAACATCGACAGTATTTCAAGAGCCCTGATGAATATCATATCAAATGCTATTAAGTATTCACCGGACGGAAAACGTATCAAAATCCGCGCCGAGCGCTCACGTGTTGACAACTGTATTGAAGTAAGCGTAGAGGATCAGGGGCCGGGGATTCCTGAAGAATGTCTGGACAAAATATTTGAACGCTTTTACAGGGTAGAGAATGCAACCCACTCGGTTAAAGGTACCGGACTCGGATTACATCTTGTTAAAATAGCAATCGAAAAGCATCATCACGGAGAAGTCTTTGTCCACTCCAAACTCGGTGAAGGATCTACATTCGGCTTCCGGTTACCAATAGACCAGCCTGAAGAAGAGCCGGAAGAATACATTCCTAACCTGCCGTCCGAAAGCGAAACTGGTCAGGAAAACAGCGGGAACGGCTGGACATTATCATCAATAGAAAAGAAATAAATGGATAATTACGAAAACGCCGTAAAGCTTTTAACTTCAAAAGGCAGATTTTATATAGAACTCGGATTAGACAGGATTTCTAAAATTCTGGAAATTTTTAATAACCCGCAGGATGATTTAAAATATATTCATGTTGCAGGCACCAACGGTAAGGGCAGTGTTTGTGCACTACTTGAATCTATTTTAAGAACAAAATATAAAACAGGATTATACACAAGCCCTCATATTTTTAATTATACCGAGAGGATAAAACTTAACGGCGAAAATATCCCGCAGGATGTATTTGCAGACTATGTTTTTAAAATATGCAGCAAAGCGGATGAAGCAAATATTCACCTGACAGAGTTTGAAATACTTACGGTTATGATGTTCCTGTATTTTAAATCTGAGGGGGCAGAAATCGTAGTACTGGAAACAGGACTTGGCGGAAGATTTGATGCAACAAACGTTATTAAAAAAAATATTTGTTCTGTAATTACGCATATTGATTATGACCACACGGAACGGCTCGGAAACACAAAAGACAAAATAGCTTTTGAAAAAGCCGGAATAATAAAACCGGGATGTCCGGTTGTGACAGCTTCGGCAATGGAGGTTTTAAAAGACAGAGCAGACGAATTAAACTCTTTATTTGTACTTGTTTCCCCCTACGTAAGCAATGAGTACAAACAAGCCTCTGCTCTTAAAGGTTTTCATCAGGAAGAAAATCTTGCCCTTGTACTTACTGTTATCCAATCATTTTTCAAGAATATTACAGATGATGAGATTTTGGACGGACTTAAAACCACTGTACATCCGTTCAGATTTGAGTATTTCCCGAAACATAATCTTATTGTGGATGCTTCGCACAACCCTAACGGTATTGAAGCATTGAGAATAAATCTTGATTATTTATATCCGGAGGAGAAAAGACGTTTTATTTTCGGATGTCTTAAAAATAAAGATTATCAAAAAATGATAGATATTCTTTTTCGTCCTGATGATGAGATATATTTTTATGAATTTAACTACCCTAATGCGGCCAAATTTGAAGATTTGCAGGCGGCATGCCAGTATCCTTGCAAACCTTTTGACGGTCATTTAACAACAAACCGTAATATATTAACCATCGTCTGCGGTTCATTTTATATGCTTTCAAGTATTTTTAAATCCCGCGAAGAATTATTATAATCTATTATACAATCCGCCCAACGTAAATACCAACCGCAGCCGCCGCAACACACAAAACGACACTAAGACCGATATAAATAATAGCAGTAACTATTTCGGAAGCTTCAAACATACGAAGCGTTTCAAACGCAAAAGTCGAAAATGTTGATAGTCCGCCGCAGAAACCGCATGTAAGCGCAAGTTTAACGTATGTCGGAATATTTACTCTCATAGCAAAATACCCGAAACCAAGCCCGAGAATAAGACTTGCAAGAACATTAACACAAAGAGTTGCCGGCGCAGACCCGAATTTTGTACTTATAACAATAAATCCGGTTAAATATCTTAATACAGCCCCGAGCCCGCCGCCTAAAAATACTGCCAGTATATTCATTAAACTATTCATGACACATATTATACCATCAAATAAAAACCATGCCGGCATTAACCCGATTTTACCCTTATATTAAGAAATGTAAATTTTGTCCATAAAATCGCAATTTTCGGAACAAGTATATATTTATTATATATAAAGAGGTTTTTGCGTATGACAGAAATTACTCCTTTATCACATCAACAAATTAGTGACAGTATTACTTTAGATGATAGCAAAGGGAAAAATAACAAGGAAATAATAATCCCGCTGGTGTCTGATAAAGACAGTATTGATATCAAACGCAGAGAAGAGGAGGACAAAAAGTTTATTGAACAGCTTAATCAAAAATTAAAAGCAGCCGTTGAAAGACTTGAAGATGCCAGAAGAATAAAACAAACTGAAAATATTATAACAAAACTTGTAAAAGAGAAGAATGGTACACTTTCAAAAGAAGATACAAAGTACTGGGCAGAATTAATCAATAATAACTCAAAAGAAGCGGGAATAAGTCCAGCACTGCTTGCAGCAGTAATTGCACGGGAAACTTTCTTTGAAAAACACCGTAGCACCCCAACCGGAGCAGGCCCTATGCAAATAACCACAATAACGGTGCGCGACATGTTTTCAGATACTAATGGCGGAAGAAAAAAGCTCTATGATTTAATAGACAAAGAAACGATGAACCAAATCCTTTACCAAACGGATTCAGAGGGAAAACCCGTTACTGATAAAAACGGTCATCCGGTACGCAGATTTAATTCGGCTGCAGAAGTAAGACAGGCAAGCGGTCAAAACGATGATTTGGGCATTAAAGTAGGCATAATGTGCCTTAAAATGAAATTTGCAGAAAGTGTTGCACGTTCAAAAAGACTACCGCTTGAAAAAACAATCCGCGGGCTTAAGAGCGGGGAAATAAAGCTCAGTGAAAAAGAATTGAAATTATTATTAATAACTACACTTAAAAATTATAACTCAGTATTCAATACCTATGGTACGGCCGTTGTAGACTCTTTACAACATGTGTCAAATAGTTCAATCGATAGTTTGAACCTCTACAATAATCCGGAAAAAGATAATTAATGATATAGATTTAAACACATTATTGTTGGCAGAACTCAGGATTAAAACATCTAAAACATTGTTATAGCATGGGTTGCGGAGGTGTCAAAAATATGTTATAATAATAGTAGCAATGGATTCTGCATCTTTGCTCAGAGTGTATAGCCCCAAACCACTCTCTAATAAAAAGGTATCCGTTATGTAGTTTTAATCAGGAGCTAAAAATGGATACGATTTGTTTGCGCCTAAATGAGGCCCCCGCATTAACCGGCCGGGATACACCCCGCCAAATTTCGGTTTTATCAACGGCCGTTATCATGATTACTTTTCTCTCACTTTCTGCCATTTTAGGAGTACGTGCGGCGGACAGTATAGCATATTCGGTAAGCCCGCCCAAACTGCCGGCAATTGAAGATACAAAAACTTCAATAGAAACAACAATTAATACTGAGCAGCGGCAGGAACTTTTTAATAGTTATATAAGGAAAAAATATCCCGGAGGAATGATTACCGATTTAGAAAAAGGAGTTAAGAGAATTAAAGTTATAAGGTATTTTAATTCAAGACCTGTTAAATTAAATATTATAGAGACTGATTTTTATGTAAACCCAAATCTGGCAATCGTACCGGCAATTGCAGGCGACACTTTAAATAAAAAGGCAAAAATAGGGTATATTAACAAAAAAGACAATGCCATAGCCTCTGTTAACGGCGGATATTTTAAACAGCAGACAGGCGCACCGCTCGGGCTTTTAATGATAGACGGGAGAGTTTATTCCGGACCGATATACAACAGGGTTGCCATGGGTATTTTTGAAAACAGGTTTGAAATGGCAAGAGCCGGACTCGACATAACTCTTCATACAAATAAAAATACGATTAAAATAGATAATATAAATCAGCCGCGCACACTTGCCTCTCATACACTTATATATGATGACCTCTGGGGAACTTACGCCCCCGCCCCGCCTAAAGGAGGGATGCTGGTTATTGTTTCAGGGAGAAAAATTATCGGAACATCGTTAACATCAGCCGCTATCCCTGCGGAAGGCTTTGTCATATCAGCCCCGAAATCAAAAATTGAGGGTATTTTAAACGATAAAAGAATACGGCTTGAAATAAAAACCAATCCGGAATGGAAAGGAGTTAAACATATTATAAGCGGCGGGCCTTACCTGATAAAAGACGGAGAAATCTATGTTGATGCAACTGCGCAGAAACTTAATTCAATCGCAGGGAGAAACCCGCGAACAGCAATCGGATATACAGCTGATAATAATATAATAATAGTAACAGCAGACGGCAGGGAGAGTTCCTCGGTCGGCTTAACATTAACGGAACTTGCGCGGTACATGAAACAAATCGGCTGCATAAATGCGATGAACCTTGACGGCGGAAGTTCTACGGTAATGTATGGCGCGGGAAGTGTTCTAAACTCTCCATCCTATAATGGCGGGGTTGAGATTTCTAATGCCGTACATATTGTAATGGAATAAAGACAGTTCTTGTTTTTCCCTGACAAGACCACGGAATAGGTTTGAACAGGATTAAACACTGACTTTTGTTCGCCCCTCTTCCTATGAGAGAGATGGGGTGGTGCAGTCTGTCCCCCTGAACTTGTTTCTTGCTCACTCGCATTAAACGAGTCTGCGCCCGAAAACTCACCGTTTCCGGGCTCCGCTCTCTGCTCGTTCGCGCTTCAGGGTCTTACCAACTTGGCGTTATACTTGATTTCCGGTAAGATCCCGAAACGTCTTGGATTATGCGGGGTGTCGGAAAATTCCACATTTCCCGACACCTTGCGGGCTGGGTTCGCTTTCGCTCACACGGCGCCCTACCGCAAATCCGCAAATTCGGGATGACATAGTAAAATTCCCCCCCACAGGGGCGTGAGAGGGGAAGGTGAGGGTTTTACACCATTACCTTACCCAATTTTGCAAAGGTTGTTTTATCCTCTTCAACATCAACCCCTGTTGTTGTTAAATAGTTTCCGACAATCACGCCGTTGACTCCTGCTTTAATGCATAATTCCTGATTATCATGGCTCAATCGGGTTGAACGTCCGCCGGCAAAGCGGATTTGCGCTTCAGGCATGGCAATTCTAAATATGCACATTGTTCTTATAATATCATCTTCCGTAATCTTATCAAAATAGTTCTCAAACGGAGTACCTTTAATAGGCGTAAGTACATTAACAGGTACAGAATCCGGATTGATTTCCGCAAGTTCCAGAGCCATTTCAACGCGGTTTTCACGTGTTTCCCCCATGCCTATAATTACCCCGCAGCAGATTTCCATACCATATTTGCGTGCAAGTTTTATTGTATTAATCCTGTCATCATAAGTATGCGTTGTACATATTTGCGAATGATAATTCCTGCAGGTATTAATATTATGGTGATACCTTACACATCCCGCCCCGGCAAGCTCTTTCATCTGATTTTCCGTTAAAATTCCCAGCGATGCACAGCATGTGAGCCCGTTAACAGAATTAACGATTTTAACCATTTCCAGAATTTTTTGGAAATCCTTATCAGAAGGACGCCTGCCTGAGGTAACGAGTGAAAATCTGACCGCACCGTTAGACTTAGCACTTTCTGCAGTTTTTTTTACCGTTTCAAGGTCAACCAGCGGATGGCATTCAATTTGTGCATGATTATGAGCACTTTGCGAACAGTATTTACAATCCTCGCCGCATTGTCCGGTTTTTGCACTTATAATTGAACAGGCTTCAATACTATTATCAAAAATTTTTTTTGTTATATCTGCAGAATATTTTATTAATTCATCCAGATTTATATCATACAATTGTAGTAATTTTTGTTTATCCATATTTTTTATTTCTCCGGTAAAGTAACTATATAACAAAAATATACTTATAACAAATTTAAATATTTTAAACAATTGTCTGAAATCAAGCAATAAAAAGTATTTATAAAACTAATACCTTAGAAAAACTTCTAAAATATTAAGTATATAAAGGTATGTAAATTTTATATAAGATTTACTTGACATTTATACACAAATGTTATAGTATAAGCATGTCGGTGTGTAGCCGGTATTAGGGATAATTAAAAAAGTAATCTGACACATATTAAGTTAGATTAGGGATTAGGATGTTATATCCGGTGTCATAGTTAATATGTGTGTGATTAGGGAGAATAAGGAGAAAATATGGCATTAAGTATTGTCACTAACGTATCGGCCATGATGGTCAGAAACAACCTCAATAGTGCTACCGACTCAATGACTCAGGCTCTTGAGCGAATGACTACAGGTTATAAGGTTAATAATGCAAAAGATGATGCAGCCGGATACAATATCATAGATAGTATGTCCTCTAAAATAGGTTCTTTTGAGGTAGCAGGTGATAACGCTCAAATCGGTATTGATATGTTAACTACAACCGAAGAAAACTATGCATTAATAACAGACCACTTATCCCGTATCAGAGACCTGACAGAACAAGCCGCAAACGGCACTTACAGTACAGAATCGTTGGTTGCGATAAATGCCGAAATAACTGCAAGACTTAACGAAATCGACCGTGTTGCAAGAACAGCAGAATATAACGGGATGTATCTTATGACCGATGATACTGCAACACAGATTGTTGATGCTATTCGTATTCAGGTTGGTATATACGGTGATGACTCCAGCGGTGTTACATTGGAAGCAGATTTGTTCGACGATGCAACTATTGCACAAATTTTAGGAACACAGAACGGGGCTCCGGGTACAGATGTAGAAGATTTGGCAAAAGCTTTTTCCGGGGTTGATGTTGCAGACCCTGCTAACCCCACTAAAGAAACAACCAATCCGTCAGAGTTTTTATCAGTAATTGATGCTGCAATAACAGATATTGCATCACGTATAACAGATTTAGGTGCTGCACAAAACAGATTGGAATCAGCTATTTCAGCTATTGATACAAACGTTATGCAGTTAACCAACTCCAGAGGCACAATGAGAGATGCTGATATCGCAGAAGAATCAACAAGTTACATTTCTGCACAAATTCTCCAAAGCGCTGCTTCTACATTGCTTGCTACAGCAAACCAAATGCCTTCGGTTGCTGTCAACTTAATCTAGTTTTGATTGTTGATTGGGATATGTACTTATATTTGAGGTTGAGTAATCGGCCTCTTTTTATTATGCTTTTGCGGCGGCCGCGCCCTGCCGGATGGGTGTTTGTTGTTTACCCCAGCTGCAGGGAGGTGTTAAGTAAGGGGGGTGAACCGTACCCTGAAAAACGAACAACAAAAGGGGCAGTAAAAACAATATTTACCCCTTTATCACTCAATCTCGCCGCCGCCGATTAAGTGACCGTCCTCCGGTGAATAAAAAACACATGCCTGCCCCGGGGTTACAGAATTTACCGGAGTATCAAACACCACCCTGCGGGCTGCAACGTCTACCATTCCGGGTTTTGCTGCCATATTATACCGGATTTTTACCATTGCATTAAATTTATTTTCAACAGGATATGAAAAACTTATATCCTTCAAACTCAAAGAACAAAAATAATTTTCTTCTTCTTTTCCAAGATATACAATGTTTTTCTCTGCATCAATCCCGAGAACATACAGCGGATAAGGGTACGCAATACCTATACCCTTGCGCTGACCTATGGTGTACTGATAAAACCCGTCATGCCTGCCGATAACCTTGCCTGTAGACTTTTCCACAAAAACACCTTCATTTGTATCAAACTTATCGAGAAGATATTTTTTTGTTGTACATGGTTTTTGAATAAAGCATATATCCTGACTTTCTTTAGCCGACTTAGGGGGTAAATTATATTCTTCAGCAATTTGTCTTACTTCCTGCTTTTCATATTTGCAGAGCGGAAAAACTGTTCTTGCAAGTACATCCTGAGATAGTTTATATAAAAAATAAAGCTGGTCTTTTTTTTCATCTTTTGCAGGATAGAGTTTATAAACCCCGTCAATACAGCGTATTTCAGCATAATGCCCCGTTGCAAAGACATCCGCACCAAATTTTTGCATAGAAGTATCAAAAAGCTCACCCCATTTTATAAACTTGTTGCACTGTATGCAGGGATTGGGGGTTAATCCTGTTTTGTAAGAGTTTTCAAAATAAGAAACAACTTCTTTATTAAATTTTTCAGAGACATCAATAACATGGTGCTCAATCCCGAGTTTATCAGCAACAGCCTTTGCATTATTACAAACAAGTTCTGCCTGCGGCGTATCAAGCATTAACCCTGTTACACCTATAACTTCATAACCTTCTTTTTGTAAAATCAGAGCCGTTACAGAACTGTCAAGTCCGCCGCTCATAGCAACAATTGCTTTTTTCATATAAGTCATCTTAGCATAAAGAAACTTCTTGTTACTAATAATTACACTAATGCACTTCATTACAGCAGCTTTATTAGTCGAGGTTGCAGGATAAGAGTATGACCTTGATTCTCCCTTCGCCCTATGGGAGATGGATTTTCGGTAAGGCAATACGTTGGGCGAGGGAATAATTAAATTATTTTGTCTCACTGAACTTGTTTCAGAGTCTTACAAACAGGAGATTTTATGCCATACTAATAATTCTGCCTGACATAATACAACCGGCTCCCCTCATGCGTGCTGTGGTAAATTACCCCAGCGCACCTTCTCACCATATAAGAGAAGGTAGATATATTTTCATTCTCTTTACTTTTACCCCTTTGTAAATTTTTGTAAATATTTATCTTAAAACATTAAAGTTTTTCTGATTTGTGCCGTTATACACATCATAATGTATATTTGTGCATTAAAGTCTAGAATGTAAGAGAGGTAACAATGAAAAAGCAAAA
>CALVDX010000024.1 GCA_944326425.1 Candidatus Gastranaerophilales bacterium | reverse complement strand
TTAAATCATGCGGTATCCGGTGCCGGTGAAACCTATATAACAAATGATGTGATATCAAACGCTCTAATCGGACAAAATATAGATATAGCAGAAGATAGTTCGCTTACAACGTCGGCCTCCAACGTCGGCGGTACTGTTACCAACGCAGATACTCTTAACCTCACCGGCGGGATTTTAGACTATGCTGTATCAGGCGGCGGTACAACAAATGTTACCGGTGATGTTTTAAGCAATGCATTAATAGAACAGTCAATTAATATTACCGGGCAATTAACATCAAATGCTGATAATATAGGCGGCACGGTTACAAATTCAAACAGTTTAATACTTACCGGCGGAACATTAAATCAGAATGTTTCAGGAATAGGTTCTACTGCCGTTACCGGTGAAGTTATAAATAATGCTGTTATCGGACAGGATGTTTATATAACAGAAACTGGGAATCTTGATAACAATAACAATATCGGTAATGTTTGGAACTCAGGTATTTTAACAAGTATGGCCGAACACCTTACCGGTACTATAGAAAATAATAAGACTCTTAATCTTAGTGGTACTCTCGGAAAAACTGTTTCGGGAAGCGGTGTAACTTATGTGGCTAATGAGCTTACCTTTGCTGATGGTGCAAGTATTAGCAACGAGTTAAACCTCTCTGACGGGGCTGAATTAAAAACTACCGGTGATGAAAATAGTGTATACAGTATAGGTGTTCTCACCGGTAACGGAGATGTTAACCTCTCTACAGGTAATCTTACTGTCAACCGCGGGGCTTCACTTCATGATTTAACTATACTTAATAATGCATCGGGTCGTTTCCTCGAAAACCTTACAGCCGCAGGTGATATATCTAACGAGGGTTCGTTAAATGTTTTGGGTAATGCGTCAGGTGTCAATTTTACAAACAATGGAACTGCAGAAATCGGCGGAAATGCCGCAATGTCAGGTAACGTTTTATCAACAGGAATTCTTAATGTAACCGGCAACCTCTCCGGTGTTGATATTACTAACGAGGGTACGGCTACGGTTTCAGGCAATGTTACCGCAGCAGGAATTTTTGAAAATACAAACAGTATGACTGTCTACGGGCAGTTAACTTCTCAGGATTTTACAAACAGCGGTGTAATAAATATTCATAACGGGGCGGAAACAGAAAATTTTACAAATGACGGTGAAGCGTATATTACCGGGGATCTTAATGCCGCAGATATTATTAATAACGAAGATAAGATACTTGATGTGTCAGGGAATGTTACCGCAAATAATATGACAAACTATGGTGATGTTGATATTACAGGTAATGTTACCCTTTCCGGAATTTTAAACAACTACGCTGATATGGATGTATTAGGTTACTTAATTGCAAATGAAATAAACAATACAGGAAATCTGAATGTAGAGTATGGTTCAAATGTTACTGTTACTGGTGACATGGATACTACTGAAGATATAACAACTTCAGGTATAATTAATGTTGAAGGTAATTTATCAGCTAATGATGTTTTAAATGACGGTCAACTGACTGTAGCTGAAGGTGCAGATGTTAACGGTTTAAATAATATTACAGGTGGAACGGTTGATATCACGGGGGATTTAATTGTTTCAGGTGCTCTTGATGGTGATGCCAATTCAAATGGTATACTTAACGATGGCAGTTTAGAAGTCTCCGGTAATATCGATGCAGAGGAAAGTATTACAAATAACTCTATTTTAGAGGTAAAAGACTCTGTCGATGCAGATAATTTTACCAATACAGACTATGCGTCCATAGGCGGAAGTCTTACATCTGAAGGAGATATTACTAATACTGGTTCGCAAAGCAGTATTATAGTTTCTGAAAATGTTGAAGGCACAAACCTTACCAATGAAGGTACTGTGCAAATAGGTGGAACATTAACGGCAGAGGATACTATCATAAATGAAAATAATATGACTGTTACAGGCCAAATTATTTCACAGACTACTCAAAACGATGGTGTACTTAATGCTTATGACGGAGTTGTTATTGATGAATTTACAAATACTAACAAGGTTGTTATTACCGGAAACTCGGAAAATGTTAACCTTGATAACAGCGGTGATATGGATGTTTACGGTTCTGTAATTGCCGATGAAAATATTGTAAATACGGGAACATTAACAGTTACGGAAGATGTTACTGCAACAGGCGATATCACTAACAGCAATGTTTTTGATATTACAGGGGCAGTTTCGGCCGACGATTTTACTAACAGCGGTGATGCAACAATAGAAGAAACTTTAACGGTTGTAAATCATATTAATAACTCTGATGATTTGACTGTTCAGGGACATGTAACTGCTGCTACTGCAGAAAATACAGGTATTTTTACTGTTAGAGACGGGGTTGAGTTTAGAGAATTTACTAATGAGAATACAACATCCATTACCGGTGATGCCGTAATAGGTTCTTTAACAAACAGCAATGATATGAATGTTGTAGGCTCTATAGTTTCTGATACCATTATTCAAAATTCCGGAGATTTGGATGTTACTAATAATATTACGGCAAATGATATTGCCAATACAGGTGTCCTTGATGTTACGGGTAATGTAGAGGCTGCAAATGATGTAACTAACAGCGGCGATACTACAATAGGCGGAACGCTGTCTGTTACAAATCATCTTGATAATTCGGATGATTTAACTGTTCAGGGGCATGTAACCGCTGCTACTGCAGAAAATACAGGTATTTTTAATGCTTATGACGGTGTAGCATTTGATGAGTTTACTAACGAACAAACAACTGCTGTTACCGGCGATGCAATAATAGGTTCATTAACAAATAACAATGATATGGATGTTACAGGCTCTGTGATATCCGATACGGTTATTCAAAATACAGGTGACTTAGATGTTACAAATAATGTAACGGCTAATGACCTTTCTAATACAAATACATTTGATGTCTTAGGTTACGTGGAAGCAAATAACTTTACCAATGACGCAGGAGAAACAAACATTGGTGAAGATCTAACCGTTGATAATGATTTTGTAAATACAGGAAATGTCACTGTTGAGGGAATTACAAAGGCTTTAAATACCAATAATACAGGAACATTACAATTAAACAACGGTGCTGTTTTAACAAATCTTACAAATAATGGCACAATTAATGCGTATAATTCATTTGTTTCAAATAATTTTAATAACAATTCAATAGTTAATCTTGATAATGCAGCCATTGATATTAATGCCGGTTTAAATAACGGAAACGTTAATGTATCAAATTCTACGTTTAACGTGACAGGTGATGTTACTGGTACAAACAGCGGCGGCATCGTTGATATTGTTGATTCAACTGTTAATGTGACAGGAACTCTGCAAAATCAAAATGTAACGGTTGAAAATAGTGTCCTTAATTTCGGGCTTGATAGTGATATCTTTAATGATTCTGTCCTTAATGTTGAAAATTCACGCGTAAATACTAATGACGGGCAGTATACTAATTATAATATCGGAGAACTTAATTCTTCGGATGATTCAAGATGGTCTATTGATATAGTTCTAAACAAAGATGAACAGTATGCTGATACGTTTACGCTTTCAGAGGGCGGAAGCGGTACAATATATATCTCTACTATTAATGTCGGCTCTAATGTTATTAACAATTGCGATGATAATGAATTATATATTCTTCAAATTATAAAATCTGCTGTAGAAGATGCTCCGCAGTTGGACTATGACCAGTCAAAGGTGCTTAATCAGGCAACTGCTAATATGACCAGCGATATTATTATTGCGCGGGATTTCGGGCTTGCGACTACTGATACTAAAAATGACAGTATCGAAATCCGCGGGTGGCAGGATACTTTCGGCGCCTGGGCAGATTTGGATGTTGATGAAGATAAATCTTTTACATTTGTTCCCGATACAAACTACATTTTGTCAAGAGATGTTACCGAAATTCAGGGGAATAAGATGGATATCTTTGGTAATAATATTACCTTTAATATCAACGGGTATGAGTTTCTTAATACTGTACATGAAGGACAGGATTTAACAATTTCAGATATTACTATTGATAACACGTCAGGAACTATTACAAATGAAGGTACACTTACTTATAATAATGTAACATTTACCGATAAAGACGTCGTTAACAACAATATCTTTAATTTAAACGGGAATATTAATATTAATAATGTAACTAACACCGGTGATATGGGAATTGCCGCCAATGTAAATATGAATGAATTTAATACTTCCGGTAATGTTAAGGGGTCAGGTGTTATAAATGCAAATAATGTAGTGAACAGCGGTTACTTTGAACTTGATGGTACAATTCTTTCTGACTCGCTTGCTAATAATACCGGCGGTGTGATTTATACAGGCGATATTAGCGTAAATACTATAACAAATGACGGCTCTCTTACTGCCTCAGGCAACCTTATATCCAAGGAAAACGTTTTGAATACAGGTACAATGAATATTACCGGAAATGTTATTTCTAAAGAAATGACAAATGATGGTTCTGCTGATATTCATGGCAGTGTAGGTTTAGATAATATTATTAACAATAATAAATTAAATATTGACTCGGATTTAGTAATTGATAATCTGATTACAAATACAGGTGATATGTCTGTCGGCGGTTCAACATCTGCAGAGGAAATTCAGAATAGTAATTTGTTAAATATTGACGGGAATTTATTAGTTAATACTACAATTACAAATTCAGGTGATATGAGTGTAGAAGGTTCAACTTCTGTTGAGGAAATTTCTAATACCGGCTCATTATCATTTGGCAATCCTGATTTGATCCCCGGGGCTGATGCAGTAAATAATCCTGCTGATGTTCCGGCTGAGCTTGTTGTCAACAATATAACTAATGACGGGACATTAACACTTAATAATACAAAGCTTGTTAATGTAGATAAAATTTCTGTTTCTGATGAAGAAACAAAAGGTAATCTGAATTTATACGGTTCTTATCTGCAGCCGGCAGGCAATATTGAGAACCAAAATATTGCTGCATATAATAATAGCCGTATTGATTTTACTGATCCATATAAATACATTAATAATAACCTTTCATTAAATTCAAGTACACTGAATTTAGGGGCTTTAACCTTAGAGTCATTAGAGCTTGGTACTGTTGAAATGAATAACGGCACAATTAATATTGCATCATCAGATGTTGATTTCCATCAGCATACAATGGGAAAATTAACTATTGATGAATATATTAAACACGGTGAAAACTCAGCCATTCATTTAAATGCAGTAAATATTTTAAATGTGCCGGATATGAGTCAACGACTTATAAATATTAATTTTGCGGATATGTCTTTTGCCGATCAGGTTCAATACCACGGCCGTGATACGGTTTATACTCCTATGTATATGTATGGTGCAAGTTATGATTATCACACCGGAGATATGGTATTTGCGCGCGGCGGATTTTATGATCCTGATTCAGGACAAATAATAGGTCCCTCCAACCCGAGTGATGCATTCTCGCCGTCTGTGCTGGTAAGTTCTGTGTCATCACAGGTTGGTGCTAAAGCGACTATGGATCAGGTGTATAATTATGCATTCCAACATAGTGATAACTATATGGCTATGCCGTCTTTAAGGCGCAGCGCCCTTCTTAATAGAAATAAATATGCCATAGTTGACGGAACCCCTGTTTACAAGCCTTATGAAGAGGCAAACATGTGGTTTAAACCTTATGTAAGTTTTGGGAACATTCCTCTGCATGATGGTCCGGATGTAAGTGTTACAACTTATGGCTCATTAATCGGATATGACTCAGAGTTGAAAGAAATTGGTGATGGCTGGAGTCGTGCCTTTACGGGATATATTGGGTATACTGGTGCTAACCTTTCATATAGAGGAATAAGTTCTATCCAGAACGGCGGCTTGCTTGGTGGTACAATGACCTTATACAAGGGTAACTTGTTTAATGCAACAACTGTAAGCACCGGCGCTATTGTTTCTGATGTAAGCACCCCGTATGGTAATGACAGACCTACAATGCTGCTTGCAGGTGTTGCAAATAAAACAGGTTATAATTTTGAGTTCAAAGACGGGTTATTTATAATTCAGCCAAACTTCCTTCTTTCCTACACTTTTGTTAATACCTTTGATTATGTAAATTCATCCGGCATTAACATGTCTCACAGTCCGCTTCATTCTATCACTGTATCACCCGGTGTACGCTTTATAGCAAATACTAAAAACGGATGGCAGCCTTATATCGGTGCAAATTTTGTATGGAATATTTTTGATATTTCAAAAGTAACGGCTGAAAGCGCGATAGCCGGTAACGCACGTTTGCCCGAGATGTCTATTGATCCTTATATTCAGTATGGTATCGGGGTTCAAAAATTATTTAAGGATAACTTCATGGCCTTCGGACAGACAATGATACAAAACGGCGGGAGAACAGGTGTTTCTATAAGCCTTGGTATGAGATGGGTTACCGGTTATGGTAATGAGGAATATTTAATTGTTCCCGAACTTATTCTTGATACTGATACTCTTGACGGTCAAAGAATTATAGATATTAGCGACAAGAAAAAATTGAATAAGAAACAATCAAAAAATGCTGATAAACAATCTGTAAAATTCAAGAAAAAGAAAGAAAAAGATAATGCAATAGTAACACCTTTAGAATATCAAAACAGATCTTTTATTCAATATACAGAGGGTTCGAATCAGGTGTTTATAAATCCGGGTATGAAAATAACTCCTGATAAAAAATCTAAATCTAAAAATAAACAAACAGTCAGAAAGACAGGTGTTAAAAAAGCAACAGCTGCCGGCAATGCTTCAAAATCATTGAAAAATAAAAAGCAGCAATCAACCCAAAACAATGTTATAAGACTCAACTATTTGAGTAAATAAAAAGTAGATTAAAAATTAAGGTCTGATTATTGCAATTACGTATTTGTTATTTAAAAACTTGTTAGCTGCATCCATAATCATTTGCGGCGTAACTGTTTTAATTTTTTCAATAAGTTTTGGTTGAAAATCAAATCCCAATCCCATCATTGCGTAGTTTGCAGAAATATTTGCCTGTTGGGAATTTGTTTCGGAAATGAATTGCTGCCTGCCGAGAATATTATTTTTTGCAGCTTCAAGTTCTTCGTCGCTTACCGGAATAGTTTTAATTTTGTTAATTTCTTCCATAAATCCGTTTAAAGATACTTCAACGTTTTTAGGCTCTGTACCTATATAGATATGAAACAGGGCACTTTTTTCAAATGAGCGGTATGCACTTCTTACTGTATAAGCAAGTCCTTTTTTATCTCTAAGTTCCAGAAACAGCCTTGAGGACAGCCCGCTTGCGCCGAGGATTGTATTCATAAGGGCAATAGCAGGGTATTCTGGGGAGCTTACTGTCGGAACAAGCCATCCTTGAATAATTTGAGCCTGCTGCGCATCAGATTTGTTTATTTCTGTATATTTCTGTTCATTCAACAGCGGTGTTCTTATTTCATTTTGACGGATATTGCTGTTTGGCAGGTCTGCCAGTGTTGAATTAAGAAGATTGTCCAAAGTTGCTTCATCTATATCACCTACAATAGAGATGATTTTTTTACCGTGGTATAAGATGTTTTTATAAGCGTTTATTACATTATCTTTAGTAATTTTATCCACGTTTTCAAGTATAGTTGTGTAAGTATGACCATACATGTGACCGGAAAATAATGTCTTTATAAACTCATCAGATACTTTTGCTCTGTTTGAATCAAGTTCGGCAGAATATTCACCTTTTAATTTGATTACTTCTTTATTAAATTCTTCAAATGTTGAATTCTTAACAATATCATCAAGGATATTTAATGCAAGCTTAAAATCTTCATTTAAACATACAACCCTAAAACTCAGGTAATCTTGTTTTAATTCAGAAGAAAATTCAATAGCATTTTCATCCAGAATATTAGCAAGTTCTTCTGAATTGTAATTGCTTGTTCCCTGTTGCAGCAGTCTGCCGACAAGGGCATATATTCCGGGGATACTCTCTTCTTCATTGATTTTTATATTTAGTGTTAAAGCAATTCTTGGTGTATTTGGATTATTTTTGTATCCAACAGTAATTCCGTTAGTTAATTTAAATTCTTTCATAAGCTGATTATTGCACAAATTTGATTATTTATCAATTATAATTATTTTAATAAAAAACGGCATTTAGTTATGCCGTTTTTTATTGCATTATTGCATACATTAATTTCCTACAATTGATAGAACGTATATGTTATTTAAATATTTGTTTGCTGTTTCAATAATATCAGATACTGTGACAGAATCTATTAATTTGAGGTATTCTCCGTTTCTATAAAGATTTTTTCCTAATAGTTCATCATAGGCGGACATAGTTGCTTTTTCGGCATTTGTTTCCAAACCTATAATATATGAGCCCGCTATTCTGTCTTTTGCATCTCTAAGTTCTTTTTCTGAGACAAATTCTTTTTTTATCCGTTCGATTTCTTCAAGAATTTTGTTTTTTGAATGTTCAACTGTTTTCGGGTTTGTGCCGATATAGGATAGAAAAGCTCCTGCTTTTACTTTTGGTGAATAAGAAGAGCCAAGCTGATATGCAAGTCCTTCCTGTTCACGTATATTTCTAAACAGTCTTGAACTCATTCCTGACCCGAGGATTGTGTCAATAACTTCAAAAACGGCATAATCTTTTTCATTCAGTATCCCGTCTGTACGCCATCCGAGTACAATCCATGAGGTTTTTAACTCGGGTTTATGAGTGAAATTTTCTTTAAATTGCGTAAGAGGAACTATATTTACTTTTGAATAGTCAAATTCCTGTCCTTGTTTTTCAGTGAACATATTGCTGAATTTATTTATCAGGAGTTCTTCGTTTATTTTTCCGTTTGCAGATATTATTATGTTTTTAGAATTAAACAGGTTGTTATAAAACTCAATTATATCGTTTCTTGTAATTTTAGGCAGCGATTTTTCTATAACGGAGTTAGAGTTTCCGTAGACGCTATTTGCGTAGATTAGAGCTTTTAATTCATCTACTGCAAGCATTAAAGGTTCATCTTCTGATTGTTTTATTTTTTGTAAAATTTCTGCACGTTTTTTTTCTAACTCGTAATCGTCAAATTTAGGATGATTAATAACTTCATCTAAAATATCAAGTGCAGCTTCTTCTTTTGATTTTGTAGTAAGCAGACTTACTATGAAGTAGTCTGAAGCCGAAGAGAAACTGATTTTTATACCGTTTTCATCTAATAACTTAGCAAGTTCTGCGGAGGTGTATTTGTCGGAACCCTGTTTCATTAGTCCGGCTGTGAGCATTGCTGTACCCGGAATTTTTTCAAGGAAACAGCCTCCTTTAATAAGTATTTCGATTGCCAGTATATCATTTGCATCATTTTCTGTTAGCAGCAGCTTGGCATTATTACCTAAGGTATATTTTTTATAGTCTCCATCTTGGGTGTCTAGGACAGGTTCTTTTACCTGCGGAGTTATATTACTCGTTTTAACTTCATTTTTGTCTTTTGGCAGTAAAATTGATACGGCGGCTTTGTTTTCTGATAAATATTTGTTTGCTGCACGTTTAACATCTTCTGCGGTAACCTTTGCAATATTATTAAGATAATCCCTGTAATAATCCGGATTGTCTGTTAAAGCTAAGGTGTAACCAATACCGGTTGCTATATTAGAGACTGATTCTCTTGAGTAGTAAGTATCTTTTTCAATAATACTTTTCCCGATAGCAAGTTCCTTGTCTGTTACTCCGTATTTTTTAATTTGTTCGATTTCAGCAAATATTGCTTTTTCTACTTTTTCAACATTGCCAGGTGTAAACTGTGCGCTTATATAGAAAATACCATCGTCGCGCAGCGAAGAATTTGAAGCGCCGATAGAGTATGCAAGCTGTTTATTTTCTTTTATTGACTGGTACAGTTTTGAACTTCTGCCATCTCCCAGAATTGTTGCAAGAACATCAAGTGCATACGTGTCGTTGTCTGCAATAGGTGCTCCTCTGAAACCTACTAGCATATAACCGGAATTAACGTCTGCTTTTTCTATATAAGAAATTTTTTCTGTAAGAGCCTTTTCCCGTTTGAAGGTATTTTTTTCAATCTTGCGCGGTTCTGATACAAAATTTTGGGATATTTTCTTTAAAACATCTTCTGTATTTACGTCTCCGACAATAACCGTGACCATATTTGAAGGAGCATAATGTGAATTATAATATTCAAGTATTTCTTCTCTTCTGATTGTTTCAATTATGTTTGATGACCCGATGACTTCTCTTTTATACGGGTGGTTTGTATACATCATTGATGTAAGATTTTTGTAAAGCTTTCTGTCCGGATCACTCTCATTTTTTGAGATTTCTTCCAGTACGACTTTCCGTTCTTTTTCAAGTTCTTTTCTTGGTATTTGCGGATTTAAAAGCATGTCTGCGTGTAATGATAGAGCTAAATCAAAAAATTTGGAAGGAATTACAATATAATAATGTGTAAAATCTTTACTCGTTGCAGCATTTATTACCGCACCTTTGGATTCAAGTATTTTATCAAATTCTCCGGCGGGGTGTGTCTTAGTGCCTTTAAAGAACAGATGTTCCAAAAAGTGAGAAACCCCGTTGTTTGAGTCATTTTCATCAACAGAACCTGTTCTAATCCAGGTATCTATTGTTACGATAGGATTGTTATGTTCCTCCTGTATAACAACTGTTTGTCCGTTTTCCAGTTTATGTACAGTATACTCTCCGGCAAATACAGGATTTATCACAAATATAAAAAGCAGAAATAAAAAGATTTTTTTCATTTTGAAAACCCCCTCTCTATTTAAATATTTTAGTATAAACAAAAATTTTTTCTATTTCTCCAACAGGATATTGCGGATTATTTTGATAATGCACTGACTGTGTTTATCAGATGCCCGCAGGAATATGGTAATATCAGGTTTATTCATTTTAGTATTTATTTTTTCAGTGCTTTTGAGCGCAGTAATCTATGGTATGTTATTGCAAATCTGTGTGCTTCATCTCTGACTCTTTGAATTAAATACAGCGTCTCCGATTGTCTCGGCAGCAATATTGATTTTGAATTATGCGGCAGAAAAACTTCCTCCTCACGCTTTGCAAGGCTCACAAAGTCGATATCTGTTATCCCCAGTTCTTCAACAATCTCCATAACCGAAGAAAGCTGCCCCTTGCCTCCGTCAATAATTATTAAATCAGGTTTTTCCCAGCCCTTGTCTCCGAGTCTGGCAAGCCGCCTTGAAAGTACTTCTTTCATAGATGTAAAATCGTCCGGTTTCCCTTCAGTACTCTTTATCTTAAACCGTTTATACGCCGATTTCTTACTCATGCCGTCCTGAAAGACTACCATCGAGGCAACCGTATTTGTACCCTGAATATGCGAAATATCATAGCATTCAATCCGGCGCGGAAAATTGTTAAGTTTTAATTTCTCTTTTAAGTAGCTTCCAACTTCATTAAAATCGTTGCGTATTTTTGAAAGTTTTTCAAGTTTTGCCCGCTCCATCAGGTGTTCAGCATTTTTGTGCGCAAGCTCAAGAAGTTCTTTCCCGTTTCTGGTTTTTCCATAACTTATCTGAACATTTTTACCCGCAAGAATTCTTAACCAGTCCTGATAAAGTTTTTTCTCTCCGAGTTCTTCAAGTTCATCAGCAACAATTTTATCCGGAAATTCCTGTTTTAATCCGCCGTAGTACTCCCTAAAAAAGGCTTCAAAGTACTCAGTTACCGTATCTCCTTCCTCAAAATATACAAAATCTTTTTTATCAATGAGCCGGCCTTCCCGTATAAGCAGGATTACAAGCGCAAAAATCCCGTCCTCATACACAAATGAAAGTATATCTTCGTTCTTGCCGGTGTTTTCATATACAACTTTCTGCCGTTCAAGTGTTTTTTGCAAATCAAGATAACTGTCTCTCAATCTTGCGGCTTTCTCAAACTGTTCTTCTGCGGCATATTTCTCCATCTGTTCTTTTAATGCCTTAATAAGTTCCGACTGTTTACCCGACAAAAACATCTCAACTTTGGATATTAATTCCTGATACTCCTCAGGTGTAACTTTCTTCATACACGGCGCCATACAGCGTCCGATATGGTAGTACAAGCACGGGCGGGATTTAAATTTTGGAGTTTTACACTGTTTCAGCGGGAATATGCGTTTTAAAAATTCAAGTGTAGAATACATCGCCCTTACATCCGTATACGGCCCGTAATACCGTCCGTGTTCGGGATTAAGGTTCTTTTTCCTTACTACTGTTATTCTTGGAAATTCTTCCTCTGTTATTAAGAAATAAGGATACTTTTTGTCGTCCTTCAACAGAACGTTATATTTGGGTTTGTATTTCTTTATAAGGTGGGATTCCAGTATAAGCGCCTCAACTTCCGAATCCGTGATTATGTATTCAAGCCGTTCAATTTGAGGCACCATTACCCTGAGTTTTGCGCTGTCATGGTGCTTATGAAAGTAACTGTATACCCTGCGTTTTAAGATTTTTGCTTTCCCTACATAAATAACCTCTCCTGATGCGTCATAATAAATATAGCATCCGGGAAGTTCGGGTAGAATTTTTAAACTCTCTGAAAGTTTTTCGTTCATATATAACATTATATCATATCTGGGGTAAATGGGGGGTAAATAAAGGAGGGGGCACTACTGCCCCATTAAACTCAATTTGTCATGCTGAACTCGGTTCTTGCTCGCTCGCGTTTAACAGGTCTGCACCGCCGCCGCCTTCGCGTCGCCGTTTCGCCCTCAGCTCGTTCGCGCTTCAGCATCTTGCCAACTTGGCGCTATACTTATTTTTTGGTAAGATCCCGAAACAAGTTCGGGATGACGTTTACTCATTTTTTAGATTTTTATTACATATTTTACCGGACAGTAATGGGGGGATGAGAGGAAGAAAACAAACTGTCTCGAAATTCTTTATGTTTTATGATATAATGCTGCTGTTAAGCAGAAGAGGGAGTGCGTATGAAATTAAACGAAAATTATTCTAACCTTAAAGAAAGCTATTTATTTTCAACTATTGCAAAGAAAGTAAACGACTTTAGCGCCGCGCATCCGGACAAAAAAATCATCCGTCTCGGTATCGGCGATGTAACCCTTCCTCTGTGCAAGGCTGTTGTTAACGCAATGAAGTCTGCCGTTGAAGAAATGGGTGTACAGTCAACTTTCCGCGGGTATGGGCCAGAGCAGGGGTATGATTTTCTGAAAAAAGCCATAAAAAATTATTACGCAGAAAAAAATGTAAATTTAGAGTCCGATGAAATATTTATTTCTGACGGCGCAAAGAGCGATTTGGGCAACATCCTCGACCTGTTTGACAAAGATAACACCGTTTTAGTTCCCGATCCGGTTTATCCTGTTTACGTTGACACAAACATTATGGCCGGCAGAAAAATTATTTATATTAACGCTAATGAAGAAAATGATTTCCTGCCATCGCCCGACGAAAGCATAAAAGCCGATATTATTTATATTTGTTCGCCAAATAATCCGACCGGTGCTGTTTATACAAAAGAAGGTTTGAAAAAATGGGTTGATTATGCTCTTAAGAACAAAGCCATAATCCTTTTTGACGCAGCGTACGAAGCTTTTATAACCGATGAAACACTGCCGCATTCAATATACGAAATAGAAGGTGCTAAAAACTGTGCAATTGAGTTTTGTTCCTTCTCCAAAACCGCAGGTTTCACAGGTACCCGATGCGGGTATACCGTTGTACCGCACGCTTTGGGCAGGCTTAACAAAATGTGGTTAAGACGTCAGACTACGAAATTTAACGGTGTGCCATACATCGTTCAACGCGGGGCAGAAGCAGTATTTTCTAAAGACGGTAGGGAAGAAATTCAAACAAATCTCAATTATTACAGGGAAAATGCAAAAATTATCGCTGATACGCTTACCGGGTGCGGAATAAAATTTTTCGGCGGTAAATTTTCACCCTACATCTGGCTTAAATGCCCGAATAATATGTCCTCCTGGGAGTTCTTTGATTACATTTTAACAAATATTCAGGTAGTTGGTACTCCGGGGGAAGGTTTTGGTAAAAACGGCGAAGGTTTTTTCCGCTTAACTTCTTTTGGAAGCAGGGAAAATACTATCGAAGCAATGAAACGTTTTAAAACTCTTATTAATAAATAATAAGAAATATCTACAACCGGTTACAGTCAGGACTGCCAATATGACTGCTGTGTATACGGTATTGTTTTCTTAATCATAATAGTAATTTCGCCTGCTTCTTTTTTCAAAACGCTTGAAAAAAAAACAGGGTATGTGGTATTATTATCTTTGTAATAGTAGACAAATAGTAAAGGAGACATACCATAGCAGCTGATGACAAGGGCGGAAAGAGCGCCAAAGACAAAGTTATTTTTAACGAAAAAATTCGTTCAAGAGAAGTAAGATTAATTGATCACAACGGAAACAATCACGGAATTATATCAACAAGAGATGCTTTAAGGATGGCGGAAGATGCCAATTTAGATTTAGTTCTTGTAAGCCCCAATCAAGAACCGCCTGTAGCAAAAATTCTTGATTACGGGAAATATAAATATGAACTTGATAAAAGAGCTAAAGAAGCAAAGAAAAAACAACATACTATTGAAATAAAAGAAATCAAAGTCCGTTACAAAATCGATACACATGATTATGAAGTACGGCTTAAAAATATAAGGAAATTCATTTCACAGGGCAATAAAGTTAAAATCGTTGTAATGCTTAGAGGCCGCGAAATGCAGCATTCTAACCTCGCATTTGATTTAACAAAACGCTTTATTGCAGATCTTGAAAATGATGTTGCGGTAGAAAAAGCTCCATCGCTCGAAGGCAGAAATGTTACCTTCTGGGTTGTGCCAAAAGCTTAGGTGTTTTACAACAAAAAGCGCCTTGCAGCCGGCAGGGCGCTTTTTTATAGTATTTTGCGGAAGTCTCATGATTTAATCAGAAAAATAATTAAACCGATAAGTCCTGTTATGCCCAAATAAAACAGCGGATCTTTTTTTGTCATAAAACTCATTATCAGAAAAATGACAAAAAGAATCATTGCATAAATATCATTAGCTTTGGAAATAATCATCTCCAGCGCAACCGACGCAAGCAACGCACAGCTTGCCGGCTTTAGACCATAAATAATAGCTTTGACATAAAAATTTTCTCTGAATTTTTTTAAGATTTTTGAAATAATAACAATAAGGATTAAAGAGGGTATAGCGATTGCAGTTGTTGCAACAAGCGACCCGATAATACCGCCGGAAGTCAACCCTGTATAGGTTGCCATATTTACGCCGACAGGTCCCGGAGTAACCGAGGCTATTGCAATCATTCTTTCCAAATCAGCTCCCGAAAACCACCCGTACACTTCCCCTATATGGTACAAAAACGGGATTGTGGCATATCCGCCGCCAAAAGAAAAAAGACCGATTTTAAAAAATTCATAAAACAGGTGGATAAAAATCATTCTTTAATCCTCCCTGAGGTAATCTTTTTATAAATAACTCCTATAACAGCTGATGATATTACAACCCAGACTGGTGAAATTTTAGTAAAAAGCATTATTCCAAGTCCTGCAGCAAATATAAGGTATGCAAATTTATTTTCAAATGCTTTTACCCACATTTCACGCGTTGCAGAAACCATCAAAACCATAACCCCTATTCCGACGCCCCAGAAAATTCCTTGCATTACACTTGTGTGAAGGTATCTGCCGATAAGCGACGCTAGCAGTACAATACTCCAGAACGGCGCAAAGGTTACTCCGATAACTGCAACGATTGCGCCTATTGTCCGTCTTAATTTATACCCGACAAATATAGAAATGTTTGCGGCAATAATTCCCGGCAGCGACTGGCTTATTGCAAAATAATCTACAAGGTCATCTTCCGATATAAGTTTGTTTTTTTCGACAAATTCAGCCTTCATTACCGGCAGTATTACATATCCGCCGCCAAGAAGAATTGCACCAATTTTAACAAATAACAAAAATAATCTGAATAACGACATTATAACCTTATTTCTTAACTTACTCCGCTATTGTGTTTAATGCAGAGCGGGGAATACGAGCCATAGTAGTTTTAAACCATTGTTGTTAAAAAAGGAAGGAGAATTTCTCCTTCCTTAAGTTGTTTTACTTGTTTTCATAAATCCAGCCGTTTGTTAAATCTATTCTAAGCGGCTGCAGTAGTCTTACGTAAACAACATTACCGGGGATAACAGTCACTTTATCGCCTTTGAATATCTTACGTATAAATTCCATAAATTTGGATTTTTCGCTTTCAACGTTGCTTACACCCTTAAAGACAACAGCCTGATCGTTAGGTGTAACAAGGATATTGCTGTCTAATATAAGAACACCGTTTTTAAAGAACAATCTGCCGGGTTCTACTATTCTTACCTGTCCTTTTATATCACTGTCTTTGTAAATAAGGATAAATTTGTCTTTAGTGATATAGTTTTGCGGTGCTTTAGCAATAAACAAATCCCCGTTTTCTGATATTTGAGTACCAAGAACGGTACCGAGTTTTACCGGAACAACCGAACCGGCGGGAATAACTCCCGTAGACCCCTGAACATAAGCTTTGTCAATAACATATCCGTTGCCTGTTTTCTTTCGCATTGCTTCAGCAAGTTTAGCGTTCGGATTAAGTTTTGCCTGCTCCGTCATATTGTAGAGGATAGCGGCAACTTCCGCTCTTGTTGCAGGTCTTGCGGCATCAAGATACCCTTTTCTGTCAGGCTCAACCGTTATCATGTTAAGTATTTCGGCTTTTCCTGCAGTAACTACAAAATCAGAGGGGATATTAGCATAATCTTTATAGGATTTAAGAATATCTCTGGCTTTTTGTTCGCTGATTTGTTCTGTTGTAAGCGCATTAACCGCAATTGTTATGGTTTCCGCACGCGATACGGAATCTTCCGGTCTGAACTCTTCAGCATCTTTTTCATTAGAAACTAAATCAAAATATACAGCTTTTTGGATAGCATCATACGCCCAGTAAGACGTATCAATATCGGTAAAGTTTACGGGCTGGGCAATGTTTGTATGTTCCTGCCCGAGAGCCTTAATTGCCATTGATGCAAATTCTGCTCTTGTAACATTTTCATCCGGTTTAAAAGTCCCGTCAGGATACCCCACAAGCACTCCGGAATCAGATAAAATCTTAATTTGTTTGTAAGCCCAGTGGCTTTCATCCATGTCTGAATAAAAAGCAAACGCTGATTGTACACATAAAGAAGTTACAATTAACAGCAGCAGTCCCTTTAACATCTTTTTGAGCATATTCATATCCTCCTTTTCAATATAAATGATATATTAAACTTATCTTCCTTTCAATTTATATAAAAAATCTGTAACATTTACTTCATAAATCAAAGTATATAAAATTATTTTGTGATAATATAAGCCTATACGGAGAAAAATTATGATTACAATAAAAGATGTAGAACACGTTGCAAAACTTGCAAGACTTGAACTGACGGAAGAAGAGAAAGAAAAATTTACAGGGCAATTAGGCGCCGTTCTTGAATATGTTAATCAGATGAATGAAGTAGATACTTCTAATGTTGAACCAATGGCCCACGCAATTGATTTTTCAAATGTGATGAGGGAAGACGAAGTCTATTACGAGCAGACAAAGGAAGAGTTAATGGCTAATGCCCCTTATGAAGAAAACGGGTTCTTTAGAGTCCCGAAAATCAATTAAATAAACACAGATTTCCCATCCCCTAAAGATGGGAAATCTTTTATAAGGCTGTATCACAAATCAGGAAGGAATAAATGTATGACAAAGTATATTTTTATAACGGGCGGTGTTGTAAGTTCTCTGGGAAAAGGGATAATAGGGGCCTCTCTCGGAAAGCTCCTCCGTTCAAGAGGGTTTAGCGTTTGTATTCAAAAATTTGACCCGTACATTAATGTAGACCCCGGCACAATGAGCCCGTTTCAGCATGGTGAGGTTTTTGTAACCGATGATGGTGCTGAAACAGACCTTGATTTGGGTCATTATGAAAGATTTATTGATACGCCTTTCAGTAAACTAAGTAACGTTACATCAGGTAGTGTTTATTCTACCGTTATAAAAAAAGAGCGGCGCGGAGATTATCTCGGGGCAACCGTTCAAACTATTCCCCATATTACAAATGAGATAAAATCAAGAATTATTAAGGCGCAAAAACATTTCAAAGCGGATTTCCAAATCATAGAAATAGGCGGAACTATAGGTGACATTGAGGGATTGCCGTTTATTGAAGCGATAAGACAGTTTAAAACAGAAGTCGGGTATAATAACGCAATTAATATTCACTGTACGCTTCTTCCGTATTTGCCAACCTCGGGAGAATTAAAAACAAAACCTTCACAGCACAGTGTACAGGTTTTAAGAAGTTACGGGCTGCAACCGGAGGTTCTTGTTTGCAGAACATCTAAGCCTATTCCAAAAACAGAAAAGGAAAAGCTTGCTCTTTTCTGTTCGGTTCCCAAAGATGCGGTTATTGAATGCCGTGATATGAAAAGTATTTATGAAGTTCCTCTGGCTCTTGAAGATCAAAACATGGCAGGTGTTATTCTTGATTTATTAAGGGTAGAGAACAGGAAAGCGGATTTAAAAAGCTGGGAAGAGTTAGTTGAAAAAATTAGAAATCCTAAAAAGACATTAAAGGTTGGAATTGCCGGAAAATATACAAAACTCTCCGATGCATATATTTCCGTAGTTGAATCATTAAAACACGCCGGATATGCAAATGACGCAAAGGTAGAAATAAAATGGATAAACTCGGAAGAATGTATTGATGACGAGGTTTGTAAAACCCTTCTTAAAGATATTGATGCGGTTGTTGTACCCGGGGGGTTTGGAATAAGAGGAATTGAAGGTAAGCTTAATGTAATAAAATATGCAAGAGAAAACAATCTTCCGTTTCTCGGGCTTTGTCTCGGCATGCAATGTGCAGTAATAGAATATGCCAGAAATGTCGCGGGGCTAAAAGGCGCAAATTCAACTGAATTTAACGAAAACGCAGAGTTTCCGGTAATAGACTTAATGCAGGAGCAAAAAGACATTAAAGGGTATGGCGGAACAATGAGGCTAGGGGCATACGATTGCCACCTGAAAAAAGGTTCGGTTGCGGCGCAGGCTTATGGGACAACCAGAATATCAGAGCGCCACAGGCATAGGTATGAAGTTAACAGTGAATATTTAGATCGTATACAAAAAGCCGGTCTGGTATTTTCCGGCATGTCACCCGACGGAATGCTTGCAGAGGTTGTAGAGCTTCCGCAAAATGATTGGTTTGTCGCTTCCCAATTTCATCCGGAGTTTAAATCAAGACCTGAAAGACCTCACCCGCTGTTTTTAGGACTTATTAACGCAGCTTGTGCACAGAAAGGATAGGTGTTAATTATGTTGAAAGTCTACACAAATACTGATATTAACAGAGATTTAATCAAGAATTATAAAATAGCAATAATAGGATTTGGCTCGCAAGGGTACGGGCAGGCCATGAATTTAAGGGATTCAGGTTGTAATGTAGTGCTCGGATTAAGACAGGGCGGCGCCTCAGATATTAAAGCCCGTGATTACGGTTTTAAAACTATGCCGATTGAAGAAGCCGCAGAATGGGCAGATATTATACAAATTTTGATACCTGACGAAATTCAGGCTAAAGTATACAAAGAACAGATACAGCAGCACCTTACAGCGGGCAAATATTTGATGTTTTCACACGGGTTTAATATTCACTACGGGCTGGTTAATCCGCCGGAGGGGGTAAATGTAATAATGGTTGCACCCAAAGCCCCCGGACATACCGTAAGAAGTGAATACACGGCAGGACGCGGCGTGCCGTCTCTGGTTGCTATTCAAAAAGATTTTAGCGGCAACTCACTTGATGTTGCACTGTCTTATGCGGCAGCTATAGGCTCCGGAGAAACCGGCATTCTGGAAACAACTTTCAGAGAAGAAACGGAAACAGACTTGTTTGGAGAACAAGCCGTTCTCTGCGGCGGATGCAGTGCTTTGATTAAAGCAGGCTTTGATACGCTTGTAGAAGCAGGATACTCGCCGTATATGGCATATTTTGAAGTCTGCCATGAGTTAAAACTTATTGTTGATTTGATTTATCAGGGCGGAATTTCTGATATGCATTATTCTATTTCAAATAATGCAGAATACGGCGATTTGACCCGCGGAACATTCTTAATAAATGAAGATGTAAAAGCTAAAATGAAGAAAATCCTTGAAGATATTCAGAGCGGCAAGTATGCAACCGAATTTATGAGTGAAATGAACAGCGGTTGTCATAATTTCAAAAAGCTCCGTGAACAATCAGAAAATCATCAAATAGAAAAAATCGGGAAAGAACTTCGTTCCATCTTCAACTGGAGTAAAGAAGGCAAACTTATTGACCGTTCAAAGAATTAAACATATGTGGAAATACAAAAAGCGGAACTAAAAAGTTCCGCTTTTTTTTACAAACATTTTTCCAAAATACTAAGCCAGAATATAAAGTTTTTGACCTTTAGTTGCTGTTCTGGATTCAGGATGAACATCACCATCTGTCCCGATAGCAAACCCTGGTTTTATAGGGTTTTCTACAGTAGAAGTTGATGGTTGATTGGACATTTTGTTTGCTCGAAACATTGGAGTAAAAGCATCCAATTTAGATATAGCGTTCAGTTTCATTACACTACCTCCATTCCAGTCGCATTGTAACGTATATTGGGCAATTTGTCCAGATTATATTCACAAAAATTAACAATATATGTATTTATAAAAAATGTTTATGTATATTTGTTATGTATTGAGGTAAAAATGCGTATAAGTAAAATATCAAACACAACAATTAATAATCCACAAAAGAACTTTAAAGCCCTCAGAGGTGTAGAGTATTTCGGGAGTTTTAACCCGGGCATTAAACCATTGGATTTAAATGTTGTAAAAGCAATGCAAGAATCAAAATCAATAAGTAAGTTTTGCCAAAAGTATAATGTGGTAATTTACTTGGGAAAAGAGTGTTCAATGGGAGAGTATAAGTCGACATTGGCATTTAGATATAAAAAAATTGCTAAGGGTTTTAAAGAGAAAGTCATTAATATGTTAACCCCGGCAAAAGAGCTTAATTTGATTTATAAATCAAAAGACTCGTCTGCCGAACATTCCCAAATGTTTGTTCAAATGATAAAAGAATTGAAATATGCCGAATTGGATGATATGAGTTCATTTGCTCCTAAATCTTTATAACAAAACTTAACAACTTGTTTTTCTTGTAGGCAATAATATATAATTAATATAGCATCATAAGGGTTAGATGTAAAAAATTGTAAATTTTTTTGAGATTTATAGCAAAAAATAATTTTGACGCGTATTAAAACACCAACAAAAGGAGAAGTATATGATTGTACGTGGCTGCACATTATTTCATAATCATACAAAATATTCTGCTCAAACAAATCCTGTTAAAAATATACAAAATGCAAGTAGACCGCAGAGAGTCTCTAATGTAAAACAACCTTCTTTTACAGCCCTTAAAGGTATGACATTTTTGAAAAGGTTTGATCCTGAAAAAAGTGCAACTGCGTATCAACTTATAAAAAACTATGAAAAGTCTTATGCAATAAGAGACTTTGCAAAATTGTATAATATACATGCGGCATTTTCTACTGACTGGCTGAAAAAACATCCTAATTTTCCGTATAAAAATACAGGGGATTATTTTGCATCGATAACGACAATGCTGCTTGTTGCGAAGAAAGCAACATTGCCGGAAAATCCGACCCAGCAGGAGATCGAAGCTTATAAAGCTGAGCCTTTCAAATATTATTATATAGGAATGTATGGTGATGATTCACTTACCGGTTCTGAGGAAAATCTCGCATATTATTTAACCAGATTTTCTTATTGGAACGATATCAGACCAAATTTATGTGATGAACCGCAGCTTACAATTCTGGATCCTCTCCCAAAGCGTTATTATGAATTATAACTACAGGTCTTCAAATCCCGGTGATGAAATAGGCAGTCCTTTGTAACCTTTGTTTGCATAGACGTTCTTTTTTATGTATTTATTTGTGTACTTGCCTTTTTCAAAGAGGTTTTTTAAAATATTTTCTCTTCTGACTAGTGAAGAATCTACATTTTCAAGCTCCGGGTATTTTTGAAGCATTTCATACCAGACAGTAGCTTCCATAGTCCAGGCATAAGTTTCTTCGGATAATGAATTATATTCATCCTGATGCAGTGCTTCGTGAGAAAGTAAGGCCGCAAGAGCCCCTGGAGGCGCTTCTTTATGCTTAGGGTTAATATAAATATATAGAGAGCCTTTACGTTTCCAGCCTACTGCATCGAAATTTTCATAGCTCGGATTTATTTCGGAGAGATTTTTAAATTCGATTTTTACGGGTTTGCCGGTTAGATTATCGCCAAGAATTGCATTTCTGGAGAATTCTCCGGTTGTTCCTTGAAGCATATCAAGAGCTACAAAAATAATTTGTTCATTGCTGTTTTTTTTGTAAACTGCAGCAATTTCGTTAATATATTCTTCTGTGTATTTAGCCGGCATTTTGACTTTTGCAGGAACAGGTTCATATTTTGCGGCATTTGCTGCGGCAGCGGCTATAAAGAATATTAGCATGCCAGATAAAAACTTTTTCATAACAGCTTCCTCAAATAATCTTACATAATTTTTATTATATAATGTGTTTTATCTTATGTCCAAAAATTTATGTACTTGTGGTATTAAACGTACTTTTTTATAGCGTTTCAGACATTTTGAAAATAATTCATCTGCGAAATTAATAGAAGGAGATATTTCATTATTTAACATTTTGGGCTGTAAAATTAATTCAAAATCATATTTTTTAGCCAGATTAGTAGCGGCTGTAATTTCTTCTTCCGTTATATTTTCATCAAATACCATTTTGGCAAACAAGTTTATTTTAGGATTTGTTCTTACAGTTCTAAAGAATTCATCGTGTTTTTCAAATGTATTATTAAGTCCTGTTGCGGATGGGAGTTTTATGTCTGCCGAGACAATATTAATAAAATCAAGGATTTCATATAATTTATCGGGGAGAGTAGCATTTGTTTCTAAATAGTACTTAGTATTCAACATCGGCAAAAATATTTTTAGAAACCCAGCATGTAATAAAGGTTCACCGCCGGTCAGGGAAACAGAGTGAATATGAGCAGGGTCAAACTCTTTAGTTATAAAGTCAAGCAGTTCTTGCGGTGAATAAACTCGGTTTTCATTTTTATAAGAATAATCGGTATCACAATATCTGCAGGATAGGTTGCAAGCGCAAAATCTTATAAACAATTGTCTGTATCCGACGTAAGGTCCTTCCCCCTGAGTGGAGACAAAAATTTCTTTAATTCTTGCTATTTCGCTTTGCATTAAATGCCCTTTCTGATATTATTAGAACTAATTTTAGCGAGTTTTCTGTATAAATCTATTTCTTCTTTTGACAGGTTTTCGGGAATTTTAATTTCAACAGTAACAATTAAATCACCGGTTATTCCGTTTTTTGTTAATCCTTGTCCCTGCAGCCTGAATTTTTGTCCCGAATTGGTATTAGGGAGGACTTTCATTGTAAGAGTTCCGTTAGTCGTCGGAATTTCTACGTCTGCACCAAGAACTGCTTCATAAGGAGTTATAGGAATAGTTCTTAGTATATTACAACCATCATACTTAAAATCAGAATTATTTTCAATTTTTATTAATAAATAGAGATTTCCGTTTTTACCTCCGTTAGACCCGGGGTTCCCTTCGTTGGCAATACGGATTTTGTAGCCGTTTTTAACGTTAGCCGGAATTTTAACGGTGAACTTTTTATGTTCGGATTCTAATCCGGAGCCGTTGCATTGCGGGCATACTGCACCATTTACAAATTTTCTTCCGTTACATTTAGAGCATGGTTTAGTATGAAGCACATTAATTTTTTTTGAAGTGCCGTAGAGAGCTTCTTCAAGAGTAATAGTGACTTCTGTAGTTATATTGGAACCGTTTTCCGGTGGCGGGGTGTGTTGTTTTTTATATTCTTTTTGCTGGTATTGGGTTTTAAGGAAATCTTCCCACATGCCGTAGAAATAATTTTTTGACTGATACTTTGTGTCATTATTTACAGAATTTGTGGTATCTGAATAATTTTTAGTATGTTGTTGTTCGGAGGTATAGGAGTAGAGGCGCCTGAGGGCATCGTAGTCGTACCTTTTACGTTTATCTATCAGGGTTGAGTATGCTTCGTTAATATCTTTGAAGCGGGCGACATTTTCCGGGGAACTGCCGGCGATATCGGGGTGAAATTTTCGTGCAAGTTTCCGGTAAGCGGATTTGATATCTGAATCTGTAGCCATTTCATCAATATCAAGGATTTTATAAAAGTCTTTAGTTTGCATATTAGTATATTAATGAAGGCTGATAAAATATCAATACTCCTTCTAAACAAAATTAGAAATAAGGGATTTATATCACAGTTTACACTAAAAAAACTTAAAATTGTCACCCTGAACTTGTTTCTTGCTCACTCGCATTAAACGAGTCTGCGCCAGAAAACTCACCGTTTCCGGGCTCCGCTCTCTGCTCGTTCGCGCTTCAGGGTCTTACTACCGGTAAGATTCCGAAACGAGTTCGGAATGACATTATACCTGTATTTTGAATGTATTTGGTGTAAAATTGTATATAAGTTCCTGAAATAAAATATTGATTTATTTTACGGGTTATTATAAACTAATTTTGTGGGTGCGGAAGTAGCTCAGTTGATAGAGCATCTGCCTTCCAAGCAGAGGGTCGCGGGTTTGAGTCCCGTCTTCCGCTCCAGTTAAAAGAGTCCTTTTGGGCTTTTTTTTTGTATAGAGGAAGAGGCGGGCGAAAACCCGCTTGTTTCGGGTTTGGCGCGAACGAGCAGAGGCTGAAGGGCAAAGCGGGAGTCT
>CALVDX010000023.1 GCA_944326425.1 Candidatus Gastranaerophilales bacterium | reverse complement strand
ATGAATCTCCGTTGGTAAATGTTGATGACGATGCTGCTTTGGATATAGAGGAACCCGACTTCGATATTTCTGAAGAAGGAGGAGCAACAGAGGATGTTTTGGATGAAACACCAGTTAATGAAGAACAAGAATTGCCGCTTGATAATATCGAAGAGGTAGATATTGAGTCTGATTCTAATGAACAATTCTTGCCGGAGCTTGACGAGGAGCCTGCATTAACGTTTGAAGAGGAAACTTTGGAATTAAATGAAACCCCTGATGTTATTCTTGATGAAGAACCCCAGACAGATATTAATTCCGAACAAGAATTAACAATAGAAAATGAACAACAGGAAGATATGGTAGAAGCAATTTCTGATAATGAGGACGGGTCAGATATAGCAGATACTGAATTTAAAGATAAAATACAAGAGACAGCGCCGGAAGATGATTATGAAGAAGACGATCGGATATATGATGAAGATCCTAAACTGAGTTTTGAGATAACAGAGCTAAAATTAGTGGGAGAGGATGTACACACGGATGATAAACAATCGCAAGTTATACAGGAAGAGCTCTCTGATACGGATTTAGAAAAGGATTTGTTGAAAGAGCCTGTAGAACTGTCTCTAGATTCTGAGGTGTCTTTAGAAGGGATACCGGAATTATCTTCGGGAGATGAATTAACGATAACCGGAGATGCTGATTCCGGGTTAACTCTTGAAGGTGAAATATCGGAAGGCTTGGAATTAAATAATGAAGCTTCAGCCGGGCAGAATATAGATGATAATGCAAAAGAAGTAACTGCAAATTCAGAAGGTATGAGCTTTTCGGAATTTGCCAATGATGTAGAAAATATAAATAATAATATGCTTGCTGATATGCAAGAAGAAAAGAAAGCAGATTCATCTGCTTTACCGGAAAAATCAGATTATACTCCTGATTATGCAGAAGAGGAATTTAAGCTCACATTAGATAATAATGTATCAGGCTTAGCGGATAATGAAAACTCTTTAAACTCTGAAAATACGGAAAAAGAAAAGGCTGTAGCAGAATTAGATAATGAACTTGAAAAAGAACTTGGTACGGCTAATGACCCTGAGGAGGAAAAACAGGGGCTGGATATTAAAGCCGCTATGGAGGGGTTTGTAAATACATTAGATCCGGAGCAGGCAACTGTCCCGCCTTCTGACAAAAAGGTTGAAAGTGTAAATATTTCTGTGGGTGCCATTGCTGCAGAAAAAAAACAGGAGGAACTCTTAGAAGAAATAGATGAGTTATATACTGATGATGGTAATGCACAGGTAATTGCGCGCACTTCAGGACGAAAAAGGATGCCGGCTTCTAAAGCTGTTTTGGGCGGTGTATTTGTTCTTTTACTTGCATTGGGAGTAGTCGGATTTATGAATAAGGATATGTTTCTTGCTAAAACATCGGGAAATACTCCACCGGAATCTGTTCCTAATGAACTTGCTGCCCCTATAGAAACTCCTGCACCGCAGCCTAAAAAAGATGATATTGAAACTGCAGCAGAGGCAATGTTAAATGATATTGAAGAACCTGTACAGCTGTTAGATACTTCTGTTTCTGTTACGGCAATGACAGTTGATTGTGATGTCCCGTCATATATGGTTAATACTCATTCCCGCAGGTATCTTATAAAACTTGCAAAGCGTATGCAGCTTCAACTTAGAAACGCACTCCTTATAGCAAGTGAACAGCCGCTTGCAAATAAAATAATAATTGATTTGTCTGTTGACAAGGATGTTATAAAGTATGAAAAAATATCAAGTTCTTCCGGCTCAAAGAAAGTTGATGAGCTTGCTATATCAACAACGGAAAGTGTGTTAAAAAATACGCAGCCTTATGCCGGTACATTTGGTAAAAATAGCGGTATTATCAGGCTGGTAGTAAAATTTTAGGTAGAAGGATGAATGAATTGCAACAAACAAAATACGAAAATCTTATTATAGACATCATAACACAGAATGATCGTTATCGCGGCAATGAGGATTTGTTAAAATATATATATGATGATGTGCTGACACGTCTTGGCGGTATTTTAGAAACAATTAATGATGAGACTGTTGTAAGAAGTTATATTGAAAGAGTTGCGAAGCTTTCTGTTATTACAACAATAAAAAAACGCAATTTGCTGCTTGCTAACTCTTCTAATAATGAAGCAGCCACCCCCCTAACCAGAAAATATTCCGGATATTATGATGCTCTGGCATATACTCCTACGGGTGTTTCGTTGGAGAAAAATGTTAAAAAGCCGCAAGTGCTAAAATTGAAATCCGAAATTATTGAATTGGCAAAACAATTTCCGCAAAAGGAATTTGTTAAATTATATAATTTGAGATACACAGAAAACCGGTCATTAGAAGCTATATCCGATGAGTTGAATGTATCTCAGGCACAGGCTGCGGAAAGATTATTTGATTTGACCGCGCCGGTAAAGAGAATATTCGGAAATGAAGTGTCCTAAATGTAAGAAAGAGATAGAAGATAATACAATTAAATGTCCGCACTGTAAAACTAAAATTGGTTCCTTGTGTAAATTTTGCGGTGCATACAATCCTATTACCTCTGCAGTGTGTTCCTCCTGTAAGTCAGAACTTCTCAAACACTGTCCGGAGTGTCATTCTTTAAATTTACCGGAAGCTTCTGTTTGTAGAAAGTGCGGGTATAAATTTATTCAGCCGGAGGATGAAGATGAGGAATTAAATAAATACGTTGAAGAATTAAAGCCCTCTATTAAAAACGAGAGTAAAGCTGTATCGCAGCAAAAAGCTAAAAATCTTTTAGTTCAGGCTATAAAAGATGATAATGTAAAAATTATTTCAATTAACGGAGAAAGCGGGATTGGAAAAAATCTTATTCTCAGGTTTGCGGCTAATGACTTGAAAAGTTACAAATTTGTCTGGCTGCTTGGCAGATGTACACAGATAACCCAGTTAACTCCGATGGGATTTATTCAGGATGTATTATTAACATTTTTCAATGTAAATAATTATTGTGTGGATACACTTCTGTTGAGGCGCAATGCTGCAAAGTTTTTTAAACAGGATTTTCCGGCGTTATCAAATAGTGAAGTATTTGATTTGCTTAATTTTCTCTATCCTGAAAAGACAGATTATTTTGAAAATATTTATACTAATAAAGAAAAGTATATCAATATCTTTTTAAAGGTTTTTAAGACAATAATTTCGCAAATAAAAGTTTTATTTGTAATTGATAACTTTGAGAATATGGATGGAGCCTCCTATGAACTATTAAAACGTTTGTTGGAATTAGAAGAAGTTCAGAGAAATTGTAAATTTATATTTACTTATTTAGACCCTACACCGGTACGGGGAATTTTTTCTACCGTTTCTTTTAAAGATAATGCGTATAGAGACATTACTATTGCTCCATTAAAAAAGGTACAAATAGACGCTTTTCTCCTTCAATACAATGATTTAGAATTTTCAGGTGCAATGAAGGAGGCTCTTTTTAAAATTTCAAATGGTAATCCGTCCGTTATAGAGCAATCCTTAAATCTTATGCTGGATTATAAGCGCTTAGGCTTAGAACCTAAGTTTTTATCCAATATAGATCTGGTTATAAATAAACGGCTGGAAATTTTGAAAAAAGAAGACGCTATGGTATATAAGATACTTATAGCCTGTGCTATTCTGGGTGTAAAATTCTACCCTGCCGCATTGGAGCGTCTGTATAATATAGGTGGAGAGTATCTTAAACTTATTCTGTCTAAACTCGTTAAGCTAAATTATATTATTCCGATAAGTAATTTATCTTTTGAATTTAAGAGCAGTAAAATCTGGAGTTTAATACTTTCTAATGTAAAACAGACAGGTGATTATGATGATGTAAACAGAAATATGTTTGGCTTGCTTTCCAATTACAAGCTTTCTACAATGGCGGCATTAGGCTTTCTTGCGCAAAACCTTGATATGAGGGAAGCTGCATTTGCAATATGGACGAAGATAACTAAACAGGCTGCGTATATTGGTGATATCAGCATTTATTTAATTGCCCAGAAACAGTCTTTACAGCTGCTTGGTTCTATAGAACTGCAAAATGGGAATATTATAAGGCGGAATATTTATACAAGGTTAGGTAAATTACTTGAAAGAATCAACCCTGAAAATTCAATGGAATTTCTGCCAAAGGCTTTAGATATGCTGGGAGAAACGGACTTGTATCAACGGATTGAATTATTGGGGTATCTGTCCTCCTGTGCGATGAAAACGGGCAATTATTACGGTTCTGTTGAGTGTGCGGATGCAGTACTTAATATTATCCCGCTGGAGAATGAGTTGGAGCGCGCTCTTATTAAAGCCAGAAAGGTTAAGGCACTTATTAAGATAGGCAACTGCGGACAGGTTTTGAATATGATTGATAATGAAATTCTGCCGGTTTTAAATAAATACATGAACAGAAAAATGGTAAGTAAGAATATTTCACCGGAATGTCTTTTTGAAAACTGGCTTGAAGTTCATTTTAATCTGGCAGAGGCTCTGGTTTGGAGCGGGAATAACAGAGGATTGGAAGTAATAAGATTTATTTTTGATACATTAGAAAAGAATAATATTCAGGATCATAACCTGCTCTTTAAAATACAATTACTTCTTGCACTTGCTAATTCACTTAAAGGAAATGTTGATTCATCGCAGGAAATTCTTAGTGATACGCTTGACCGGCATGAACTTGACATGGTAGATGATAGTCTTATATCGTTTTGGAATTTTATAAATGTTATAAATAAATTTTTGGCTCATAAATTTACAACAATAACAGATGAACTCTTCCAGGCGGTTACATTTGCAAATAATGTTGGTGATAATTTTACAAAAAATATTTTAAAAACACTCTTAGCAAAATATCTTCAGGAATGCGGGGAAAATAAAAGAGCACTTGAAATACTTGAAGAGCAGGTCGCATATTTTGCAAAAGAAAAAATTGCGACAGGCGTTTTACTTACCTGGTATTTAATAGCCGATACAAAACTCATTACAAAAGGTTCGCAATTTGCACTTGATGTTGCTTCTAAGGCTCTTGATGTTGCTTGCGGGGCTAATGTAAATAATTATTACTTTATTGTTATGTTTAATAAGCTTATCGGTGAAATTTATCTTGCCAAAGGCGACTTTGATTCCGCAAAAGTTTATATAGAAAAAGGGATTGTTGTTGCAAAACAATTTGAAATGGATGATTTGCTGACAAGATTGTACGTTTTATATGGCAAATATTATCAGGAACAGGCGATACCCAAGACTAATTCCAGGGTTGAATTTATATCAAATGCAATAAAAATGTTTAAGGCTGCAAAGGCGAAGGGCGACCTTATTGAAAATCCGTATCTGCACAAGCTTGTTAAGGATGCCTTTAGTGTTATTATATCTTTCTGTAAATTAAATGGCATAACGCTTAAGAAAAGCAGTTCATAAAAAATAAATTATCAGCTCTATTGATTAAAATTTTTGAGAGGGGTATCATTTTAAATAACAGTAGTGTATGAGAGGTGTATAAATGCTGGATATTCGTTTGATAAGAGAAAATCCCGACAAGATAAATGAATTATTAAAGAGGAGAAATCCTGAATTATCAGTGGATAAGGTTATTGAAATAGATGTTGAGCGTCGTAAAATTCAAACTGAAGCAGATGAGTTGCGCGCGTTGAGAAAAACAGAATCACAAAAAATCGGCGAAATGAAAAAACGCGGCGAAAATACAGATGCTATTCAGGAAGAAGTACGTGCAATCGGTGATAAAATTAAGGCACTGGAAGAAAAACAGGTTGAATTGGATGAAACACAACGTACATTATTGTTGAACATCCCTAATATTCCGGATGAAACAACTCCTATTGGCAAATCAGAGGATGATAATGTTGAAGTCCATAGAACAGGCGACCCGGTTAAGTTTAATTTTGAGTTCAAACCGCACTGGGATATTGCAGAGGCTAAGGGGATTGTTGACTTTGAACGCGGGGTAAAACTTTCTCAGTCAAGATTTGTAATGTACAGGGGCAAAGGAGCAAGGCTTGAGCGTGCAATTATTGAATTTTTCCTTGATTTGCATACTTTAGAGCACGGGTATGAAGAAATTATGCCTCCTTTTATGGCAAATTCCGCAACTATGACGGGCACAGGCCAGCTTCCGAAATTTGCCGAGGATATGTATAAATGTCAGGACGAAGATTTGTATCTGATACCAACAGCAGAAGTTCCTGTAACAAATATTTATGCAAATGAAATTTTATCAGAGGACGATTTACCTAAATACATGACAGCCTATACTCCATGCTTTAGACGGGAAGCAGGTTCTGCAGGAAAGGATACAAGGGGATTAATCAGAGTCCACCAGTTTAATAAGGTGGAAATGGTTAAATTAACTACTCCTGAATCAAGCCCTGAAGAACATGAAAAATTGACAAAAAATGCTGAAAGGTGTCTTGAGCTTTTAGGACTTCCGTACAGGCGGGTAGCCCTTTGCACGGCAGATATCGGATTTAGTGCAAACAAGTGTTTTGATTTAGAGGTTTGGATGCCTTCGTATAACACATATAAGGAAATATCAAGCTGTTCTAATTATGGTGATTATCAGGCAAGAAGAGCAAATATAAGATACAGAGATAAAGAAACCGGCAAAACCCGTTTTGTTCATACAATAAACGGTTCCGGGCTTGCTGTAGGCAGAACTTTTGCGGCAATTCTTGAAAACTTCCAACAGGAGGATGGGTCAGTTATAATTCCTGAAGTTTTGAGAAAGTATACAGGGTTTGATATAATCTAAAGATGAATTTAATTGAAAAATACCAAAATCTCAAAATATTGGATAAATACATCCTGCAGCAGGTTATAGGTCAATTCATAATGGGTGTGTTGGTATTTACTTCGATTATTTTTGCGTCGGAAGGTTTTATTACACTAATCAAACAAATTTCAACTTATGGTGTACCGTTTAAAGTTGCATTGATGATTATTATTCTTCACCTGCCTACGGTATTTGTTATGACTATTCCCATGGGTGTGCTTCTTGCAACGGTTATGACATTAAATAATCTGAGCTTATTGTCTGAAATTACCGTTATGCGTGCATGCGGGATCGGACTTAACAGAATTGCAAAGCCTATTTTTATATTTGCAATCGTAATGTCATTTGTAAGTTTTAGTATAAATGAATTTGTAGTTCCCGTTATGACAAAACAAGCAACTAATTTAGCCTTGTGGGCTTTCGGGCAGAAAAATATTCCTGAAGGAAAAAATAATTTTACTTTTAAAGAGCTTAAAGATTACGGTACTTTAAAACGCTTGTTTTATGTAGGACAATGTAAAAATAAAACTTTATATAATATAACCCTTTTGGATAATTCTAAAGAGGGAACAATCCAAATATTACAGGCCAGAGAAGGCAAAACTTCACCTGAGGGTTGGAAGTTTGATAAAGGGGTTATTTATACTATTTCTGATGACGGTAAAATACTTGATACTGCAATGTTTGAACAGTCTGATGCAATGTTTGGCATGGATTTGTCAAAAGAAATGAATAAGAACATTGCTAATGAGCATAATTTTATTCAGCTTTTAAAATATTTAAGCAAGTCTGATGTTGAAAACAGGCAGGAGCTTATGATTAGCCTGTATGATAAAATTGCACTTCCGCTTATGACTATAGCTCTTGTACTTATAGGTGTCCCGCTGGCTATTACGCCTCCGAGGGTACGGTATAACAGGGGGTTTTTGTTTAGTATTTTGATAATCTTTGTTTATTATCTTGTGCGGGCATTTTCTATTTCACTTGGAGAAGCCGGTACACTCGTTCCTGCAATGGCTGCATTCTTGCCGAATATAATTCTTTCTGCGGCCGGTATATTTATTTATTATAAGAAAGTGTTTACTATTAATTAATGAACGAAAACAAGTTAATAGATATTATTAGGAATTTAACTAAAAGCAGGTATATAGGAGACGACTGTGCACATTTGCCGGAGCTGGGAATTGTTGTTTCACAGGACAGTTTGGTGGAAGGAGTGCATTTTAATCTTGATTGGATGAGCCCTCATGAGATAGGAGTAAAGGCTGTTAAGGTTAATATAAGCGATATTTTTGCAGCGGGTGCCGAACCATTTTACGGACTTGTTTCGATTTCAATACCCGGGACATATTCTGAGTCGTTTTTTGAAGAGCTTTATAGCGGAATTTTAGACGGGGCTAAAGCGAGTTCTCCTGAATTTGAAATTGTTGGCGGCGACTTAACCGGCAGTGATAGAGTTTTTATTTCAATATGCGTAATCGGAAAAACTTGCGGCAGGAATATTTCATCAAGAGGACATGCTAAAAGCGGTTATAAAATACTTTTGAGCGGGGAACACGGATCGAGTGCTGCCGGCCTGAGGTTGCTGCAGCAGGGAAAATCTTCTCCTGAAATCTTAATTAATGCTCATAAATCTCCTGAAATTAATGCTGATTTTGCCCGGCTTATATCAAAAAATGTCAAAAAGCCTTATGCAATGATGGATACTTCAGACGGGCTTGCGGATGCTCTTTTTAAGATAGCGTTATCCTCCGATGTAACAATAAGTGTTGATTTTGAAAAAATTCCATACAACCCTGATATAACAATATTTGACGATTGGAAAAATCTTATTTTATTCGGCGGGGAAGATTACGGGCTGATAGCTGCTGTTCCGGAACAGAATGTCCCCGAAGGTGCTGTAATAATCGGTGATGTTATACAAAAATCAGATGTTCCGTTAATAATAAAAAATGATAATGGAATTACAAAATATTCCTCCCTTGAGGGATTTACATTTAACCATTTTTCATAAACTGCCATGCTCCCTGAAATCATTGTCGTACACGAGTCGCAGCAAAAATGCAATACCTGAAATGTAAATTTTTGTAAAATTTTTCTTCAAATCAGTATCATGAAAACAAAAATTGTAATAACATGCCATGTAACAACTATCCCAAAATCTCCTCCAAAATTATGGAATACTTATACTGACTCCAAAAGTCAGTTTTTTTTATCTGAATTTGCATAAAAAAAAGTTTTTATACTAAAATATTAGTTATGGGAGGACTTGGCATGGATAAAAATTGTCCGTTTGGAAATAGTAAATGTACATCAGAATGTGCGTTATTTGTTTCCGGTGATGAGCTTAACGAGTTAATGGCCGCCCGTTTATCATCAATAGGAGTTCTGGATAAGAAAAACGGCTCCTGTTCGCTTAAACTCCTTGCGTTATCCGGCGGCAGATTTATTTTTGAAAATACTACAACAGCAAAAAGATTATAGGTATGTCAGAGAAAAAGCTTTATTCCTGGATTTTTTATATAACATTATTTGGTTTATGTTTTGTACTTGCCAACCATACCTCAGGGTATGATTATGATTTATGGGCACGTTTGATTGTTGGTAAAGTATTCTGGGCAACGGGGTTGGTGCTTAAACATGATTTCTTATCTTATACCCCCTCGCATATATGGTATGATCACGAATGGGGATCTGGAACATTTTGCTTCTATCCCGTGCAGCTTTTATTCGGACCAATCGGGATTGTTGTACTCCAATCAGTGTTTATATATTTAACCTTTTTCTTTTGTATAAAAACTGTTAAGCTCAGGATGGGGGAAAAATATTCACACAATATCCTGCTTATTATGCTCACATTATTTGTATATAACCGCTGTATCTGCCTTCCGGTAAGATGCCAGATGTTTACATTTTTCTTTACGGCGGTTGTTATATATATACTTGAACGGGCGCGTACCGGGAAAAATAAGGCATTGTTTATCATTCCGCCTTTAATATTAATATGGAACAACCTCCATGGCGGGGTTGTTACAGGGCTTGGTATTATGTTTATGTACGCTGCCGGAGAGATGTTATCAAGACGGCCGTTTAAAAAATATCTTATTACTCTTGCCGGTTCTTTGCCCCTGCTGATTATAAACCCGTACGGGATAAAATATCTTGATTTCCTTTTTATGGCTACAACAATGCACCGACCGGATATTATTGAATTCTGGGGCGTATTTCATCCGTTCCATATTAAAAAGTGCGCTAACTTTTTTTATTGGAGCGGAACAGTTATTGTTATTGAAGCCTTTTTCCTTATAAGATCGCTTTTTCAGCAAGGTTTTGTAAAATTTGTCAAAAATTTTGATTATACAAAGTGGATAATGTTAATTGTTACGGGTTATCTCGGGTTTAGCCATGTAAAACTAATTCCTATATTTATGATAACGGCGTTCTGTTATTGTTATGAGAATGTTTATAAACTCATTCCTAAATCAGATTTATGTAAAGTTTGGTCGTTAATATTTGTATATATATTGATTGCCGGTGTTGGTCTTTTTGCGCCTACAACCGCAAAAGCAACCTGGGCTATGTATCCGCTTAAAGAAGTAGAATTTATACGTATGAATAATTTAAAGGGGAATCTTATTGTCTCATACGGGCATGGAAGCTATGCTACATATAAGCTTTTCCCGAATCTCAAAGTATATATGGACGGACGGTACGAAGAGGTCTGGGACGAAGAAATATTTATGCATCTAAAAGTATTTCAGGATATGGGGTATGCTTGGGGAGAAATCCTTGTTAGGTATCCTGCCGATGTTATTATGATTGAAAAAGCTTCACCTGTTTACAAATTTATTGAACAGAATTTCCCCGAGTGGAAGCTTGTGTATGAGGGAAATATGTCAGGTGTTTTTGTTAAGAATGCAAAGCCGGTTTCAGAATACAAGCTGCCTCCGGAAGATATTGAATATTATCAGAAAACGATGTTTGATACAGATATGACACAAGAGTTTTTGAGAGAATACATTCCAGAATTTGTAAAGTCGGAAAAATACAATGCAAAATAGTTTAAAATATACATGTTTATTTGGCGGAGGGGGTGCCCGCGGTTTTGCATACTGCGGAACAATAAAAGCGTTGGAAAAGTTGAACGTTGAAATTGAGATGACAGGCGGCTCTTCTGTGGGGTCTATATTTGCGGCGCTGCTTGCGGCCGGTTATACTTCTGATGAAATGAAGGAAATCTTTATGAAAGTTAATTTTGATCTTTTCAGAGATATTCATTTCGGACTGGGAAAAGATTTTGCACTTTCTAAAGGGGATATATTTACCGAGTGGGTAAGGGCGCTTTTGCAGAGTAAGGTTTGGGCCGGGCAGCCGGAGAATGCTGACAGACCGGTTACTTTTAAAGATATTAAACTGCCGCTTGTTATTATTACAACAAATCTGTCTAACTTCAGGTGCCAGGAATTTTCGCAGTTTACTACTCCTGATTATGAAGTTGCTCAGGCCGTAAGGATTTCCTGCAGTATGCCGGGGCTTATGACTCCGGTTAGTTATGACGATGAAATGAAACTTGTTGACGGCGATTTGCAAAAAAGTATGCCAATGTGGAAATTATCAGATACGCTTAACAAAAAAAGCGGACGTATAATAGAATTCAGGCTTGAAGGGGATTACAGCGGCAAAGAAAAAAATGCTGTTGATTTTCTTAATACTATTTATTCTTGTATGACGTATGTTTCAACTGAGTTTGTTTCCGATATTTTTCGTAAAAATGACCGGTATGAGTGTATAAAAATCAATACGCGCGATACTATTGTTGTTGATTTTAATATGTCAAAAGAAGCCCGGAATGACCTTTATGCAATGGGATATGATGACACACTGGGTTATTTTAAAAACTTTTTACCACTGAAAAAACGCTTTTTACTTGAAAAATATAAAAATCTGTTTATTTTATTTAAAGAAATAGAAACAGCGATAAAGTCCGGAAATGTGTTAAAAACCAAGCTGCTTATGGGAAATTTATTTATGGAGCTTGCTGAGTGCAGGGATAATATTGATGAATTTATTTATAAAGAATGTATTGCTTTGAAAAATGAACTTAAGTCTGCCATTAAACAAAATCTTTTTTTTGGAGAACGTTTTGACAAGACAAGTGCAATAAAAAACACTATTAGAAATTTAGTATCTTTATCTGCAGCAAAAATTAAAGATATAGAAAATTATATCCATACTATTTAACGGTTTTATACATTTCAATGATTTGGCTTATGCCATACTGTGCAATATCAAAGATTTCCATCATGACTGCTTTATCAAAAGGGTTACCTTCGGCGGTTGTTTGAAAATCTACAATTTTTCCGCTTGCCGTTAGGATTATATTAGAATCTGCTTCCGCATTAGAATCTTCAAGATAGTTTAAATCCAGAAGTACTTCATTATTTACAATACCTGCAGATATCGCAGCGATTGGCTCTATTATCGGATTTTCTTTAATGCTGCCGTCATTTATAAGTTTTTCAAATGCATCAGATAATGCCAGAAACCCTCCGCATATACTGGCAGTTCTTGTGCCGCCGTCTGCCTGAATAACATCGGCATCAATGGTTATTGTTAAATCAGGCATTTTAGTTAAATCCACACATGCTCTCAGTGCACGTCCTATAAGTCTTTGTATTTCCTGTGTGCGTCCTGATATTTTTTCCCGTTCGCGTTTGCACCGGGTATTTGTAGCAGACGGAAGGAGCGAGTATTCTGCAGTAATCCAGCCTCTGTTGTCTGTATCAGACATCCATTTAGGCTTTTTAGCCTCTATAGAAGCGGTTGTTATAACTTTTGTATCTCCAAATTCTACAAGCACAGACCCTGAGGCGTGTTTTGTAAAATTCTTTGTAAATTTAATTGGTCTGAGTTCATTATTTTTTCTTCCGTCATTTCTCATAATTATTTCTCCTGCATTGAATAGTCCCAGATATATATTTGTCCGCAGTACTTGCATACAGCGTGTTGATTCATAAAAAGCAAATCAGGTATAAAGGTGTAACCGTCTACTGTAATTTCTATTTCTCCGTTTTTGTTATATTTCTGTGAAAAAACGCGGCTGCCTTTGTAGTCAGGCGCAAACATCAATTCAAATTTGTCAATTGAGCCGCAGTTTTTACAGATGAACATTATTCATAATCCTCCATCGCGCGGTCTAATATTCGCGGATCAAGCTGCTTTGTTCCTGATTTATTTGTTTTTCGTAATTCCCGTTTGTAGCCGGTTAATAGCTTTTTATACCAGAGTGTCCATGTAATTGACCGCATCGGGAGAAGAAACATTGTTATAATTGAAGATATCGTTGTTGATTCAATCAAGCTGTACATATCAGCTGCGGTCATTTTTAGTGCCGGAACAAGTATTGCGGAACCGGTTATATTAAACAGTCCGAAAAATAGTTTTCCTATTCCTATTAAACTAATCAGATAACAGAATAATTTTGGCAATATAATACAGGAGACAAGTCCGGTAAGGACAGCTAGTATGAATGTTGACAAAAAATGTCCTTTTATCATATTAAAACTGGTTTTGAGGGCGTTTACGGCATTTGGATTATCGTCAAAAGTAAATACCTGAAAAACCAGTACGAAATATACAAATAAGATTATTGCCGGAATCCAAAATACCGGTATAACTGCGATTATCAAAAGAATACTTATAATAAGCCATAGAAGGATAAATTGGGCAGCATTATTTGTTATTAATTTTTTGTGAGCATTAATATCATAAATGTTGCCTGATTTTATCATATTGGCGGTAATAGAATTTATTGCTCCGTATGCAATGAGGTATTCCCAGAAGGCTTTTAGTAAGATTACCAGACCGGGAAGTGTAACTAACAGGGAAACTGCAAAAATGTTAAGACTGCTTCTAAAAAATGTGTATTTTTCGGAAAGTCCCGGTATAAGAAGGATGTATAAAAAGGCAAATATAAATATCACTGCAATTCCCAGAATTTGCCCAAACACAGGAAATGTCATATACTTTGCCCAGGAGACAAAGTGCTTTGTATAATATTTAATTCCGTCAGTAAAAACATTAAGTGCATTTTTTATATCATTATCAGCCATTGTTCAACTCCTATAGATTTATTTTACCAGAAAATTCGGGCTAAAAACAGATTTTTGAGTACTCGCATTTTTTGTTGTCCTTGCATTTGGTTAATGAATTTTCGTTTAGTGATGCAATTTGTTCTGCGGTTTTTATAAGACGGGTTTCGTACTCGGCGATTAATTGTTCATCGGATTTTATTAGTATATTTTGGTTATTTTTTAAATCTATGTATACAAAATTCAAGCCTTCTGTTATTTTAAGATATTTACTAAGGGCAGAAATATATACCATTGTTTGATAATCGTATTTGGCATCGTCTGGTGCGCTGCCTGTTTTATAATCTAGAATGAAATATTCTGTTTCATTTTTTTTAACGATTGCGTCTAATCTCCCTCCAAACCAATAGCTGCCAAGTTTTACGTTAAGCGTAAATTCAGTTTTTACAGGAGTTAATTGAAAATATTGATTAGATTTTAATTTATTCCATAGGGATTTTTCAGTATCGTTAAGAGAAAGTTCAAAACGGGAAATATCTATGCCTGATAAAAAATACCCTGCTATTGCGTGAATGTTTTTTCCCCGTTCAAATTGTGCGGCGGATTGCGGCATTAGAATATTTCTTACATAACGCAGGAAAAATTTTTTTCTGCACTGTTTATAAGTCTTTAGCATTGCCGGTGATAAGATTTTAGGATTATTCATACTTTACTTTAGTATATCATATAAAATTTTGTGTTATAATATTTTAGGGATTATATGAGGAAACAATAAACAGGTGTTAATAGAGGATTTAAATACAAAGAAATCAATGCGCGAAGCTTTTGGCAAAACTCTTGAAGTGATAGGCCGTGAGGATGCTAATGTTGTAGTGCTTGATGCGGATTTATCAGGCTCTACCCAGACAAAGTTTTTTGCAAAATCTTTCCCTGAAAGGTTTTTTGATGTAGGTATTGCTGAGCAAAACATGATTTCAACGGCGGCAGGGCTTTCTATGGAGGGTAAAATTCCTTTTGCTGCAACTTTTGCTATGTTTGCAACCGGCAGAACTTATGATCAGATACGTAACGGTGTTTGTTATCAAAATGCAAATGTAAAAATAATAGGCACCCATGGCGGTTTAACGGTTGGGGAGGACGGTGCTACCCATCAATCACTGGAGGATGTTTCTCTGATGCGCGGGATTCCTAATATGACAGTAATCGTTCCTGCCGACGCAAGAGAGTGCTCGGAAGCGGTTAGGTATGCATATTCACATAAGGGGCCGGTTTATATAAGAATTTCCAGAAACAATGTTCCTGATATATTTACTGAGGGGTATAAATTAACCAATAAAGTTTTAACGGTTGTTGAGGGCAGCGATATAACTCTCTTTTCCAACGGTGAACTGCTGGCGGAATGTATAAATGCTGCAAAAATTCTGGCAGAAAAGAATATAAGTGTAAAAGTTGTTAATGTACCTTTTGTTAAACCGTTGGATAAAGATGGTATAATAAAAGCGGCTGTTTCCACAGGAATTGCGGTTACGGCAGAAAATCACTCTATAATAGGCGGTTTGGGCTCTGCAGTTTGTGAAACTTTAAGCGAAAATCATCCGCTTCCGGTTTTTAGAATCGGGGTTGAGGACAAATTCGGTCAAAGCGGGACTCCGGATGCTCTTTTAAAATTATATGGACTTGATGCGGCTTCGATCGCAGGAAGGATTGAAAAAATTTATGATTCAATTAAGATCGGTAACTAAAAAATACAAAAATAACTATGCTCTGAAAAATATTAACCTTGATATTTGTTCAGGGGAATTTGTTTTTGTTACCGGGGCTTCCGGCGCCGGAAAATCTACGCTTATGAAGCTTCTGTATAAAGAAGAAACTCCATCCAGCGGTACAATTCTTATCGGCGGGGTTAATATTGCAAATCTTCCGCCTGAGAATGTTCCAAGTCTTAGAAGGTGTATGGGAATAGTTTTTCAGGATTATAAGCTGCTTCAAAACCAAACAGTTTTTGATAATATTGCTTATGTTATAAGGACTCTGGGTATGAGTTCTGCCGAAATTAAACAAAGGGTAACCATGGCTTTAAAAGTTGTAGGACTTTCCGATAAGGCAAAGGCAAAGCCCTCAGAACTTTCAGGAGGGGAGCAGCAGAGGGTTAGTATTGCACGTGCAATGGTTAACGGCCCGCCGCTTTTGATTGCGGATGAACCTACCGGAAACCTTGACCCCAAAAACTCAATGGAAGTAATGCAAATCTTGGAACAGATAAACCAGAGAGGGATTACTGTTATTGTATCTACTCATGATGCAAATATAGTTAATCACTTTAGAAAACGCGTACTTACACTTGGAAATGGTGAAATAATAAGAGACATTCAGGCAGGGACTTATGAATAATGAGAGAACACAGAATTTAAAATCACAGGTAAAACGCCATATTCCCAAAGGATGGCTTAGTGAAATAAGAATAACTTACAGACTTATAATGGAAGCTGTTAATGATATAAGAAGAACGGGGTTAATGATGAACCTAATCATTATTACCCTGATTGCGGCTATATTGACAATTTTTGGCGCGCTTTTCAGAACGGCGATTTCTTCTACCAAGTTAGCAAATTCTCTTGAAAGTGTGCTTGAAATCTCTGTGTATGTTAAACCAAACGTAAATGCAAACCTGGTTAAGGAGCAGATAGAACAGATACCGGAAGTGAAAAAGATTACTCTGATACCGAAGGAGAAATCCTGGAAAGAATTCCAGCCGACTTTAGGTATTGCTATGACGGAAAATCCGCTTCCTGATGTATTAAGAGTAAAAGTAAAGAAACCGGTAGATACTATTCCTGTACTGAATAAAATTAAATCAACCTGTACAGGCGTTGAGGATGTTGGTTATGCAAAAGAACTGGGACAAAAGGTTCAATTCATAACACATATTATAAATACAACAGCTATTATAAGCGTAATAGTTGTTGCATTGCTTACAATAACAATTATCAATAATACTATTCAGCTTGTAATACAGTCCAGAAAAGAAGAAATAGAAATTATGCGCCTTATGGGGGTTTCTAACAGGTATATAAGAATTCCGTTTATTCTGCAAGGGGCATTCTATGGTTGTGTTGCAGGGTTTATTTCAATTATACCTTTAAATGTCGTTCAAGGGGTGTTATTAAAGGTTCATACTTTTGCGATGGTTCCGTCACCTCCGCTTGCCCAGAACGTAGTTATTGCAACACTTATGATTATTGGTATAGTTTTTGGGGCCGGAGGAAGCTGGCTTTCTATTAAAAAACATTTACAGGTATAAAAATTGCCTGATATGTGGTATTATAAAATTAACGATGGATTTTAATATATGGATAAAACAATAGAATTAGTAAATAATGTAAAAGATATACATTCAATGCCGAGTGTAATAGTAAAAGCGCTGAACGTTATGAAGGATCCGAACAGCGGTATGAAAGAGCTTGGCGATATTGTAATTTTTGACCCCTCCCTGACTGTAAAATTTCTTGCACTGGTTAATTCTGCTTATTACGGATTTTCACAGCAGATTAGTTCAATAAATATAGCCCTTTCGCTGCTCGGGATGAATAAGGTTAAAAATATTATTATTACTGTAGCAATGAAACCTATGATGTCAAATCAGGGTGATAAGGATATCTGGCGTCATGCAATCAAAGTTGCAGCGGGCTGTGAACATCTGGCCAAGATGGGAAGTGTTAATAAAGCAGATGAAATATTTATTGCAGGGTTTATGCATGATGTTGGTAAATTGGTTTTAAATGCAAATGACCCGCAGTTATATGAAAAAGTTACACAGGAAGTGGCAGAGGGTGCTTATATTCTTGATGCGGAGAAAAAATACTTTGACAGCGATCATACTAAAACAGGTGCCTTAATTGCTAAAAGATGGCAGCTTCCGGTGTTCCTGACAAATATTATAAAATACCATCATAACCCTAAATTATCTTCTATGCCTGCAATTTGTAATATTGTTTATAACGTTGATATGATGGTTCGTGATGATTTTAAGCCGGATTTGCTTGATAAAGAGTTCATTTTAAGTTTGGGACTTGATGAAACGGCTGTTTATGAATTAAGAGAAACAATTCTCCAAAAAGCAAACATCATGATTTCTGAATTGCAGTAGTAAAAATCTCCGGAGGCTGTTAATGAAGGCGGGAGTTCTAGTAATATCAAATGATAAAACAGTCTTTGATTTTGTAAAACCTAAGTTGGTACTGCTAAGAAATAATGATACTGTTTACGAATCCGATTATGCAGATGCTGAGGATTGTATATTAAAAGTTAATCCACAGGTTGTTATTTTACACTGCGGCTATGATTTGGATGCTTTTGCTGGGCTTGCTAAAAAAATCAGTATTCCTGTTATAGCATGTTTTGATGAACTCGATACGGAATATCTATTAACGGCATGTGATTGTGGAATTTCGGATTTCTTTACAAAAAAATCTTCATCCGAGGAAATCCTTGTAAGGCTCATGTTTCTTCTTAAAAACCGTATAGTAAAAGAAAAACAGGATATCGGGCAGGATATTTTGAAAGAAAATAATATTATGGATGTAGACGGGTTTTATCTTGATCCTTTAAAGGTTTATCCGTATTTTTTATCGAGATATGATTATGGTACGTTTGTTATTATATCTTCTATGAGCGAAAAAATGAGGGCTGGTATTTCCGGCAGTCTCAGGGAGTCTGATGTAAAAGCCTGCGGGTATGGTAATATTTATTATATTTTTATGCCTGATACAGATATTGACGGGGCTGTAACTGTAATAAGAAAAATAATATCTGCTACGGGTGCTAAAGATTTTCATGCAGGTGTGTGTTCGCATTATGCTAATAAGGAATTTCCGGTACTGAATAATATTCTGGAAAATGCGCTTAATGTTGCGGTCGGCTCTAAAAAAGAGTATATTATTATTGATGAAAATCTTACGCCTGCAGGAAACTGGATTGAGAAAATAAATACAAATAAAAAGAATTTTAAACTATTTAAACAAGAATTTAATAAAATGCTTGAACAGGTTTTGACTCCGGTATTTTATCAGATGCAGGCAAAATACGAAACAAAACTGGTTAATGCTAAAATTTATCATAGTATTACACCGGAGGTCAGCGAGTTTAAAATTGCCGGGGAATATTTTGACAGTGTATTCAGGTTAAAGAGTGCAGGGTTTTCTGCTGTAAATATAGAAATTATACATAATACGAAAGAAAAACGTGTTACTATTGATATAAATGATTTGGAAGCCAAGACGCTTGAAGTACTATTGGAAGAATTTATAGAGGAACATAAAATGTATATGGAGGAATTATGCTGAAGACAGACGAGAGTTTATTATTAATAATTGATATACAGGAAAAACTTGTACGTGCTTGTGCGCATCCTGAAGCTATTGTTAAAAAATCTTCAATTATTGGTGAGGCTGCAAAAATTTTATCTGTTCCGGTTGTTGTAACAGAACAGTATCCGCAGGGGCTTGGTTGTACTGTTCAACCCTTGAAAGAGGCGCTTGGCAACGGGGCGCATTATATTGAAAAGACCAGTTTTTCAGCGTTAAAAGAAGAAGGATTTAAAGAAAAACTTGCATCTTTTAATAAAAAACAAATAATTCTCGGCGGGATTGAAACACACATTTGTGTTTATCAAACCTGTGCAGAACTTCTCGAAGAAGGGTATGAAGTGTATGTGGCAAAGGAAGTTACATCAAGCAGAAATGAATATGAATATAATACAGGACTTGAACTTATGAAGTCAGACGGGGCTAAGCTCACCTGCGTGGAAACAGTTCTCTTTGAGTGGCTTGGAAGTTCCCGCCACCCGAATTTTAAAGAAGTACAAAAATTAATTAAGGGGTAGTGGTAAATGGAATAAGCAAAGTAAATAATAGGCGGGCTGTTACACAGTCCGCCTGTTTCTGTTATTTACTTTTCTTTAAATTATATAGCATTTAGTTCATCTTTTTTCAAAGTAATATCGAAGTCTTCATTCAACTGAATTTTAATTTCTTTACCTGCTTTTGCGTTATAATTAAGCCCTTTAAATACGCTGCCGGTAATTAAACCAACACCGCCACCGACAGGCATACCGATTGCAAGACATGCAATTCCAACTTCACCTACAATAGCACCTATGATGGCACCTATACCTGCACCTATACCAAATAGGCCTACAGTGTAACCGGCGGCTTTACCAAAAGCAGCCCAGGTTGATTTTTTGAGTGCGGAATTTTTAGAATATACTCTTGCGCTTATATCGCCGCGTTGGCCTGTCGGAAGTATTATTTCATTTAGTTTAATAAATGCTTGTGCGTTTCTGTTCCAGTATCTGGTGGGTATAACTTCTGTAACTTCACCGTTAATCATTGTGCCGGCAGGAAGAAGAATAGTATCTTCTGTTGTTTTAAAATCTTCGTTTAAAACGAAACTTACCGGATCTCCTGCCTGTGCTGTTTTTGTTGAAAAGTTATCGGCAAAAGCGATTTTGATTACATTACCCGCTTTAATTGTGATTGTTTCCTCCGAAATACTTACCGAGCGTATTGGTGATTTTTTGTAATGAGAGTGTTCAATTCTTGCCTGCTGTGTTTTTACAGGAGTTTGATTCATATCAATATCAGCAAGTGCCGGTATTCCGGTAAAATTAATAAATCCTGCAAGTATAATTGCTGCGATAGTTTTCTTCATTTTTCTTTCTCCATTAATTTAAACAGTTTGTGTAGTTTCAAAATATTGCTTAAGCCAGCTTGTAGGTTTAACGTATCTGAAGCCGCCCTTGCCGCAAAAACCTTCTAAAGCCTGCTGCGGTGTCGGACGTCCGTGGAATACCAGAATTTTGGCATTAACCGGTTCTTTTGCTTCTTTAAAATAGCACATCGGGAATTTCTGCAGGCAATTGCGCTTAAAGCTTACGCACCAGCTTGAATCCCAGTACTGCAAAATTCCTTTCTTTTCCATTTCGTAAGACAAGAATGCCTGTTCATTCTTGTAGGTATCACGTATATGTGTCCCGTATGTATAGAAGTGCTCAATGATATCTGAGTGTTTATTTACTTCAAATCTGAACACTGAAGAATTACCTATAATATCGTTAGGGAAATCCCAGTCTTTAACAATTCTGAAATCACCGTCAACTTCAAAGAAACAGTCAATATTGCTTCTGACAATAATATCTAAATCAAGGAAAAGTATCTGTCCGTAGATATCATCAAATTGTGAAAAAATACCGAGTTTTTTCCAACCCTTTTCTGTAAGTCCGTCATCCTTAATTTTGGGCAGCGGTTTAATTTCTACTTTAGGATTAATACCCTTTTCATCATCTGTAAAACAAATGAATCTATGCGGAAGAGTTAAATTCTTTTCAACCATTGAGAATAGTCTGTTGACATACTCAGGGCCGAATTTTGTGCCCCATTTCATGCATACAACATTTTTAGTGATAGTTTCAACCATAAAGACCTCATTTCATTAGTGGTATGCTGTCAGTGTACCATACTTTTAAATAATAATAAAGCAGAAATTTTTATTGTAATAAAATGTTACTCTAAATTTGACACCGGGCGGATTTTAAAATAACATGAAATAGAAGGGGTATAGACAAAAATGCACGAATATGTATTTAAGATGAAAAAAGGCGAGATAGAAATAGAGCTTAAATCGGATGATTTGGCCTTTGTGGAGAGCCAGTTGAACAAGTGGCGCGAGGAGTTAATAACGACACCTGAGGGGAACGATAATTAATGCCAAGATATACGTTTACCGTACGTAAGGGCGGATGTGAAATAAGTTTAATAACTGATGACAGAGATGCTGTTGAGCAGCAGATTGCAATTTGGGTGATGGCACTTTCCAGAAAACGGTTTAATAATATAAAACCGGAGCCTGCTCCTTTTATTCCTGAACCTCTTGACGAGGTAAATGAGGCTGCACGTGAGGTCTCTGCTGACGCTTCTGAACAGCCCTTAGAGCGGGAAAATAATTTATACGATGACGCGCAGGAAAGTGTTTGTGACAAACAGGAAATATTTACTCCAGAAAGTTGTGCAGAAGAAGTGCCGGAGTCTGTGAGTTTGCTTGAAAGTGCAGAGCAAGAGGGGGAAGCTGTTGAGTCCGGCATAACACAAAATGGCATAGAGCATGAAAATATGCAGGCAAAAGTAGAGGAATTTGTCAATACTCTGGATAAAACAGATGTTATGGCTGCAGATTTGCGCAATGAACATGAAACGGCTGTTACTATTAATACTCTTTTTAATGCTGAAAGTCCTGCCAAAATGGATTTTGAATCAATTTTAGAGCATTCCGTTGATAATATCAGCAGTGATACAGTTGTTAAAAAAGATGAAATCTTTTGTAAACTGGTAAAAGCAAATAATATTACCGACAGGCTTGAGCTATTGTTGTTTACTGCGGATTATTTCTGCAAGTATGATGCGCGCTTTACTTTCTCTCTAAAACAAATTAACGGTAAATTGATGCACAATTTAGCCGTTATAGTGGATCATGGTATATTAAAAATAGCACTTGATAACAATTATTTAGAGCGTGCCGGAGAAGGTGAATACCGTTTGACAGAATATGGCAGGAGTGAAATTTATTCTAAAGCCGGTATATGGTCATAGTTTTAGACAGGTATTGATTGGTATTTGGCATTGCGGGCATTTACTGCGTAGCAAGCTACATTTAGCTTTGCACTAACATCCAGAAAGCTGCGGTAATTGTTTGCTGCTTTGTTCATAGCACTCATTATGTCGTCTGCATCTATCCTTGATACAAGTGCGTCATCCGAGTGATTATCTACTTTTTCCTGTGCGTATTTTTCTACCAATAATCTGTCAATAAAATCTCTTGCGCCAATAGCCATATACTCTGCTCTCCTTGTTTATCTCTTGTGTATATATAAAGTATATCGACACACAAAAATTGCTTTTTAAGCACAAAATTGTAAAGATATGTTACGAAATCTTCTTTGAAAAATCTGAAAAAGTATTATTACTTAATATTACGGAACTTATTTAACCCGGAAAATAAATGAAAAGGGTTTAGAGTGTGTTTTAGGCCGTATAAAAGATATTGTCCTGTAACAAAAGACAATTTTTATTAGAATATATATTATTAGCGCAGTTTTGTGACAAAGCGATTCAGTCGTTCCATCGCAATTTTAAGATTGTCGATGGAGTATGCGTAAGATATTCTTAAAAATCCTTCGCCGCAGTTTCCGAAAGCAGTCCCAGGAACGACCGCGACTTTTTCCTCCATAAGGAATCTTGTTGCAAACTCTTCGCTTGTCATTCCGAATTTTTTTATTGACGGGAAAACATAGAAAGCGCCATAGGGTTCAAAACATTCAAGCTTCATTTCTTTAAACGCATTCATTAAAAATCTTCTGCGCTGGTTATATGCCTGCCGCATTTGCTCAACATCCTTATCTCCGTTTTTGAGCGCATCAACTGCTGCGTACTGGCTTGTTGTCGGGGCGCACATTATTGCATACTGGTGGATTTTTGTCATCTGCGAAATTATTTCTTTCGGCGCGCACGCGTACCCCAAACGCCATCCGGTCATTGCGTACGCTTTTGAAAAGCCGTTTATAAGTATGGTCCGTTCTTTCATACCGTTAAGTGCTGCAATTGATATATGTTGATTTTTGTAAGTAAGTGCAGAGTATATTTCGTCAGACATTACATACAGGTCTTTTTCTCTGATGATTTTTGCAATTGTTTCTAGGTCTTTCCGTTCCATAATTGCGCCTGTAGGGTTGTTGGGGTACGGGAGAATTAAAACTTTTGTTTTGTCCGTAATTACATTCAAAAGTTCTTCCGGTTTCAATCTAAATTCGTTTTCTTCTTTCAAGTTAATAATAACCGGCTTTGCATTTGCAAGGATTGCACAGGGTTCATAAGATACGTATGAGGGCTGTGGGATGATTACTTCATCACCGGGATTAATTAAGGCCCGCAAACCTATATCAATAGCTTCCGAGCCGCCTACGGTTACAAGAATTTCTGAATCAGAAGAGTAATTTATTCCCTGAGTTCTTGAAATATAGTTTGAAATCTCCTGCCGCAGTTCTTTTAAACCGGCATTTGAAGTGTAGAATGTTCTGCCCCGTTCGAGTGCATAAATCCCTTCATCTCTTATATGCCACGGGGTGTCAAAATCCGGTTCTCCAACACCGAGAGAAATTGCGTCTTTCATTTCGCTTACTATATCAAAAAATTTTCTTATCCCGGAGGGTTTTAATCCGAGGACTTTATCAGACAGCGGTTTTGTCATGGGGTGATAACCTCACGGTCGTCTGTACGATTCTGGTTTATTATGGTGCCGTGGTCTTTGTACTTTTTAAGTATAAAGTGGGTTGCAGTACTCAAGACGCTCTCAAGTGTTGATAATTTGTCGGATACAAAGTTTGCGATTTCTTTGAGTGTTTTTTCTTCTAATGTGACAAGGAGGTCATAACTGCCTGAAATCAGGTAAACAGCTTTTACTTCCGGATAGTTGTAAATCCTCTCCGCTATTCTGTCAAAGCCCTGTCCGCGCTGTGGTGTTACTTTTACTTCAATTAGAGCATTAACTTTTTCAATAGAGGTTTTTTCCCAATTGATTAGCGTATGGTATCCGCAGATGATGCCTTCTTTTTCAAGCGCGGAGATTTCCGCCAGAACCTGTTCTTCCGATACTCCTAAAAGTATAGCTAATTCTTTAAAATCTATTCTGCTGTTTTTTTCCAGTATTGCAAGTAATTCTTCTCTCATAATTTCTCCCGTCCGGAATTGATTATATCAGAAAAAAGGCGCTTAGCATAGTTTTTAAGTTTAACATTATTAGAAATTTAATAAATACCCCCGGCATTTGCCGGGGGGAAAGAGTTATCTATTTATTCCTTCTTAAAGATAGCTAATTGGGGAGAAGATTATTCCAGTCAGATACGTCATAACCATGAGCATCTTTAAATACTTCCAGTTGTCCATCTTTATCATACTTACCGTATTTACCAGGATTAAACTCGTCTTTGCTTCCAACATTCCAAGTGGCATCGTCTCTGGCAAGTTCCGCGCCATCGCCACCGCCGCCACCGCCACGTGCCGGATTACAATAAGCACCTTCTCTGACATAACCGGCTGGACAGTCATCATCACCTTCATCCGGGTG
>CALVDX010000022.1 GCA_944326425.1 Candidatus Gastranaerophilales bacterium | reverse complement strand
AAAATCAAGATATATTTGAAACACACCCCTATTAGTTCAAAAAAATTAAATTCCTGCAATGTCTGTCAAACCATAGTAAGCAAAAAATATGCCGCAACTCGGAATTGAACCAAGGACACAGGGATTTTCAGTCCCTTGCTCTACCAACTGAGCTATTGCGGCATATTTCTATTTACTTGTCACCGGAGTTGGTAGAGCAAGCTCTACGATTTCTTTACTCCGTTCCGCTGCGCTCCACCGGGGGAGCTATTGCGGCATATTTCTATTTACTTGTCACCGGAGTTGGCAGAGCAAGCTCTACGATTTCTTTACTCCGTTCCGCTGCGCTCCACTCGAGGGAGCTATTGCGGCATACCTTTATTTTATCAAACTGTCATTTAAAACTTAACGTTTATCATATTGCGATGATAGTACCGGAAGAACTCTTCACCCGCCCGCCGCCGCAACATCTGCTGCACCAGCCTGAGTATAATTATAATTGGTCAAGAATAATAATCAAGTATTTATTTGTATCAATGTTTTTTACGTTTTAAAGTCAAACGTTAAAAGCTTTAAATAAGCAGAAAGTATATATTCAAATTTTAAAACTCACTAACATAAAACTAACACTCACCCGTTACACTTATAATTGCCCCGATAAATAATAACCGGGAGGAAAATATGACTAAACTGGTAATTATTGTACCCTGTTATAATGAAGAAGAAGTTTTACACTCAACCGCCCGCCAGCTTAAAACTATTTTAGCCGGAATGATTGACAGCGGGCTTATAACTCAGGATAGCCGGATTTGTTTTGTAAATGACGGCAGCAAGGATAAAACCCAGGACATTATAGAAAACCTTTGTAAATCTGATATGTATTTTGCGGAAATAAAACTTGCAGCCAACTTTGGACACCAGTATGCTCTTCTTGCAGGAATGAATACAATAGACTGTGATGCGGCTATTACTATTGATGCTGATTTACAGGATGATTGCGCAATTATTCCGGATATGGTACGAAAATACCTCGACGGATTTGATGTAGTATACGGAGTGAGGAACAGGCGTGATACAGATACATTCTTTAAGAAAAACACAGCCGTATTGTTTTACAAACTTATGGAATTTATGGGGGTTAAGATTGTATTTAATCATGCGGATTTTAGACTTTTAAGTAAAAAAGCACTCACAATGCTTGGCGAATACAAAGAAAGAAATGTATTTCTGCGCGGAATAATACCGCTTATAGGTTTAAACTCTTGCAAGTTATACTACGACAGAGCTAAACGTAGTGCCGGAGAATCCAAATACCCGTTAAAAAAGATGCTGGCATTTGCCTGGACAGGAATAACCGGATTTTCAACTTTTCCGTTGAAAATAATTACATTTACCGGCGCATTATGTATTATGGCAGGTCTGATGTGGTGGATTATATTATGCGGAATGTACTTTACAGATAGGGAAATACCGTCCGCAGGCATTATATTGTCATTCGTTGTATTCTTCAGCGGAATTATAACATTAAGTCTCGGCATTGTTGGAGAATATACCGGCAAAATTTTATCAGAAGTTAAACAGAGACCGCGTTACCAGATAGATAAAAGGATAAATATTTAGTTAGGAGACAGTAATGGAGAATGTAAATATTTTACGATTATCAAAAGAATATCTCAGATATTGTGTAGTAGGATTTCTTGTAACAGGAATTGATTTTTCGCTGCTGATTTTTGAAGTAGAACTTCTCCATATACACTATTTGACAGCAGCTTTTATTTCATACACAACTGCTGCAGTAATACATTATTTTTTAAGTTCAAAATACGTTTTCACAGAAAGTGATACAGAACAAAGCTTCTCAGCGTTTATGATTTTTTTATTACTGGGAGTTCTGGGTCTCGGGTTATATGAGTTAATGATGTTTATTTCAGTACATTCATTCGGGTTGCATTATGTTCTGGCCAAAGTATTTGCAACCGGAATATCTTTCACATTTAATTTTCTTTCCCGTAAGTATCTATTATTCAATTAAATATAATAGAGTTACGAAATTCCCTTATACATCTTTATAACTATTTTACCCCGCCGAACAAATAATTTACCATGGTTTATTTAAAAAGCCTGTTTCAGACAAGTAAGTTTAATCTGCCAGTATTCAATTTGTATACATTTTAGCAGCAAACTTATTTCAAATATTTATCTTATCACACTCCGCTTAGTTTCGCGGCCGCCACGCCCGGTAAAAATACTTTCTACTCAGTCTCACCGCCTATGACAGAATACTTTACCCCCTTCTGGCGGATTTCGACAGGCGGCAGATTTTTTAAGTCTTTATTCCGTACAATAAGCAGATTGTTTTTACGGACAAGTTCTTTTTCAAACCATGCCGGATCATCCGCATGAAAATCTACGTACGAAAGCCCTGAATAATAAAGAAGGCTGTATCTTTTACCGGTTTCATAAGTAGAAATCGTCTGGTTATTTTCTTTTGCAAACTTTGCAAACCTCATCAAATCATCCTGCCCGAAGGCGTAATCAAATCTGTATGCAAACGGAGTGACAATACCCGATACAAGCGTCATAAATATAACAAGAGTAATAAAATTAGCAAATCTTTTATTATTTAAAAATGTCCAGATGCTGCATACAATGAACGGGAAAAGTATAATAACAGAAACTATTTGCACCGGCATAAAGTTAACTGCAATCTCCCGCGGCAGAATAAAATGTACAAAACACATTCCTACAGTTGCAGCTGCAAAAAATATATTCATTACAAGCAGAGAGTTCCTTACAAGTTTTGTATCCTCTTCGATATATTTAAACCAGATACTTCCTGCAAGTACAGCAAAGAAGGGATAGGCCGGAACAATATAAGTTATGAGCTTACCGCCCGATGAACTAAAGAATAATAATATTACAACGGCAGTAATTGCGTTGAGCCATAGGAATTTTGTATAATCATCTGTCTCTCTAATACCCTTAAAGTCACCGGCCAGAGTTTTAAATTTTGAAAAGAGTTTTGGCAGCAAAATAAATATATGCGGTACAAGCCCCCAGAAAAGTGTTATTAAGTAAAAATACCATGGCTGTGTTCTGTCAATTATTTTAGAGCCCAAAAATCTTAATATATGATGCTTATAAATATATTCTTCAAAGAAAAGCGGATTATATTTATTAAACATAATAATATGCCACGGGAGAGTTATTACAAGAAAAAGAATAGTTCCGACAGGTGCATATTTAAAAGCCTCTTTTGTTCTAAAAATAATACTGCATATAATAATTACCCCCAGAGGAATTACAACTCCGGGAATTCCTTTGGCAAGAACAGCGAGAGCAGAAAAAACATACGTTAAATACCAGAAATATTTTTTGTTTTTTTCTTGTGCAAAAAAGGTATAAAAATAACAAAAACAAGAGGTTGTAACAAGACTTGTAAACACGCTGTCCAATATTGCAATCTTTGTGATAAAAATGTATTCAAGCGAAGTCAAAAGAGTCAAAGCCGATATTACTGCAAATTTAAAGTTTTTAACTTTTTTACAGAGAGCGAACAAAAAACCTAACGGCAAGAGCGACAGAAGTACTATCGGGACTCTTGCACTCCACTCGGAAACATTACCAAATATTTTAAAAGATAAACACTCCAGCCAAAAGAAAAGCGGAGGTTTTTCAAAAAAGTACTCTCCGTTGAGATACAGAGTTAAAAAATCTCCGCTCCTAAGCATTTCTTTTGACATATCAACATATCTGGTTTCATCCACATCTAAAAGCGGATATGAGCCGAGAAACAATAAATAACCGGTAATAAATACCAGTACTGTTATTAAACATAAAATTATATTTTTATTCTTCATTTTACAACCCTTTTCTCTAGGGATTTATATCACAGTTTACACTAAAAAAGGTTAAAATTGCCCCCCCCTGAACTTGTTTCTTGCTCACTCGCGTTAAACGAGTCTGCGCCCGACAACTCACCGTTTCCGGGCTCCGCTCTCTGCTCGTTCGCGCTTCAGAGGCTTTCTACCGGTAAGATTCCGAAACAAGTTCGGAATGACATTATACCTGCATTTTGAATGTATTTGGTGTAAAGTTGTATATAAGTCCCTTTCTATACTCTTTTTTAAGAATAAAAAAGGAATGTTAGTTTTATGTTAATTAGCCGATATGATTTAACGGAAGGCTTATTGTAAAGGTTGTCCCATGCCCTGCTATACTTTCAACAGAGATAGTACCGTTATGTAAATCTATAATATCTTTAACAATAGCAAGCCCCAGCCCTGTTCCTCCAGTTTGCCGGCTGCGGGCCTTGTCTACACGGTAAAATTTTTCAAAAATCATGCCCAGATGCTCTTCCGGTATACCTATACCGTAGTCCTTAACCTTAATTTGAACATTATTATCTTCCTGTAACAAAAGCACATCTATACTGCTTGAGCCGGAATATTTTACAGCATTGATTATCAGATTTGTAACAGCAGTAGAGATAAGAGCCTCATCTGCGTATATAGAAACCGTCTTTGCCGGATTAAAGTTTATCTTAATATTAGCCGGCGCAATATGATTAATGATACTCTCTATTAAATTATTCAATTTAAAAGTTTCAAATGTTTTTTGTCCGTTAGTTTTTTCCAAATCTACCTCTGATAAACACAAAATATCCTGCATTAATTTATTCAGCGCGTTTGTCTGGAACTGTATTATTTCCATGCATTCCTTATTCATAGGGCTGATATCATTCCCGGACGATAAAAGTTCTACAGCAGAATTTATTGCAGTAATCGGGGTTTTTATTTCGTGTGACACATTTTGTATAAAATCTGTCTTATACTTTTCCAGTTGGGTAAGTCTGTCTATCTGATTTTTAAGCCGCTGCACCATTTTTTTAATAGAAAGAGTCAACTCCTGCAGAATTCCAATTTTAGGAACATCAATCTGCCTGTCGAGATTGCCGTTTGCAATCTCTATAACACTATCTTCTAATTGATTAAAAGAAGTTCTCAATGTATGGAAAATCTGTATCAGCCCCGCTATAAGAAAGATTAAGTAAATCCCGAAAAATATTACAATACTCCGTTGGGCTTTGAGTATTGATTTGATAACATCTTCTTCTGATATTGTGAGTTCCAGATAATATCTGCTGCCGCCAATTTCAAGTTCTGAAACAACGCCTATCATTTTTTCGCGTATTGAGTGTCTGTATATTTTTAATTTTCCCTGCCGTTTTTTCAGGATAGAGCTACCCTCTTCTATCATCGGGGCATTTTCAAAACTTCTTGTAGCTGCAATAAGTTTTTTATCCGCATCAAACAGACGAAACGTAATATCTTCATCCTTAAAATCGTCACAGTATTTCTGGATAGTTTTGTAATCTTTTGCTTTTAAGTAAGGGATAATTACCCATTCAACCTGCTTTTTAAAAACAATTAATTCTTCATTCTCTTCTTCCATATATGAGTTATTAAACAGAATAATATTATACAGTGAAATTACTGCAAATATTAGCATTACACCCAAGAAAGATAATATCTTGTTGAGCCAGAATCTGTCTCTTTTTTTCATATCACAATTCCTTCAGTTTATATCCGAAGCCTCTTATTGTTTCTATATTTGAACCAAACGCACCGAGCTTTCGTCTCAAATTCACAATCTGAACATCAACAGCCCGTTCCGATACATCAAATCCGTCATTCCCGCGCAGATAAGAAAGTAATTGGGAACGCGAAAACACAATTCCTATATTTGTCAAAAATGTATAGAGAATTTTAAACTCAAAATTAGTTAAATCAATAATTTTATCGTCAATTTTTACAATAACTTTTTCCAAATCCAGAGACAGGTTTTTATAGTTAATAATATTATCATGCTTGCTAAGATTAGACAAATGGGCGCGTGTTCTTGCAAGCAGAATTTTATTGCTGAATGGTTTTGATATGTAATCTATTGCACCATATTCAAACCCTTTTAATATGTCCTCTTCGAGATTTTTAGCAGTAAGCATAATTATTTGCACAGAGTTAAGTTCAGGATCATCTTTAATCAGTTTACATAAAGTAAATCCGTCTATCCCGGGAATCATAACATCAAGCAACACCAGATCAGGCTTATCTCTTTTTACAATTGAAAATGCCTCGTTACCATCATAAGCTTTTTGTATTCTATGGTATCCATCTGATAATAAAACAAGTTCAATAAGCCTGTTAATATGTTGTTCGTCCTCTACAATTAAAATTTTTGCCTTTTTATAACTATCTTCCATTTATAAATTCATTCACACTGCCACTATTTTACTTTATAAAGTATACAAGAACAATGTTAGTTTTTTGTTAAGAAATAACAACATGAACAATAATTACACATTTTTATGCTTTATCTTTATTGAACTCTTCGCTATAATCAATAAAATTCCGGTAATCACCAAGTTCTTTTATTGATAACATATCAGCAACACGCGATGCTCGTTTTTGTTTTTGTGTGATATACGCGTTTATTGCCATTGATGGTAAAGTACTTAAAATAATAATAGAAAAATATTTAGAAAAATTCTTAACTTGTTCAAACCCGCCTTTTGCGCTTTTAAACAAATACGGTGTACCAAGCACAGCACCGATTAAAGATGCTACTGAAATAATCGGATATGATACAGATTGTCCAAGTGCTTCAACACTTTCGGAATATTTTTGTGAATTGTGATCAACCTTGTTAAATGTCATAAATGTATTCTTTTGTAAACGTTTTGCATCTTTTTCCTGCTCCGGTGTAATTTCAATATTTTCCAGCGCCTTATAGAAACGTTTTTCATCGTTTGCTTCATTCTTTTTATACTTTTGATAACGTCTGTTATCACCCCAGACATGCCGCATAAAATCGAAAAATCCGGGCTTATGATACCCTTCTATCTCAACATCCGAAATTTCTCCGGTTGCTTCATCCGGAACATATACCAGAGATTCCGGGTGTTTGGAAAGATAATCCTTTATTTTGAACCGCCCTATTCTGGAAGCTTCTTTTGAAATGGATGCCGACGCAATCGACGTTCCAGCTGTTGCAGCAACAGTAAATACCTTTAGCGCCGTGGATATCACTGATGCCGACTTAACTTTCATTGCGGTCATTAATTTAGTCAGCCCCATATCCATTAAGGAGGAAAACGCAAACACCGCAGTTATAAGCGCAGATACACCAAGTTCTGCATTCTCTGCATAATCCTGTGATGCAATATCAATTTTTTCAACCAGTTTTGTTAAAAGCTGCTGGTCTTTTTTAGCGTCCTCAATTTCTTCAGGGGTAAAATCCTTATCAAAATATTCACTCTGGGCATTAATTTTATCTTCAAACTCTTTACGTTGTATTTTATACTCTTTAGATTCCCAGACAGCCTCTTTCATCAGTTTCATTCCTTCCTTGAAACCTTTTTTCTCTTTCCCTTTGACTTCTTCAACAGGGATTTTTTCCGCCTTGTTTTTGACTTCTTCCATCTGCTCTTCAGTAAGAACTGCAAACGCTTTCGGGTCGCTTAATTCATTTTTCATTGCCTCAAATCTGCCCTTTTTGGACGCGGCAATTTCGGCCTTTGCGCCCAGCGCAAAAACAGGAAAAGCAGCCGCAGTAGAGATTATAACCCCAACAAGAGAGGGTATCATCGCTGCAACTATCTGTGCAGTTTTAGGCTTCATTTTTGTAAGCATAGACATCAAGAATTTATTAACACTCTTTATTCTTGATACCCCAAACCCTGCCAGTACACCGCCCATCATTGCAAAAGAAAGAGCTGTATTGCCGACACTGTCTGTTGCAATTTCCATATTTTCAGCATTTCTCTGGGAATACTCATCCATTATGTCAATCGCTCTTAACAAGGTTTTACCGCGTTTTATATCTTCAGGATTAACAGCCTCCGGATTTTGTTTTAAGTACTCAAGTCTTTTTGCCTCCTGAATATCACGCTGCTCTTTCCATTCGTTATAAGCCGGTTCATACTTTTTATAAGATTTATAATCACCAAACATTGACATATTTCTGCTACCTTTTTTGTTAAAGTATTAAAAACATATAAAAATAAAAATTGCTATGTACAAGAACATTTTGTTACACATTGTAATATCTTATAACAATTGATTTTAAGAATAGCAAAAAAATTTTTTCAGGGATTTTATTATAAACAAATGGACAGCAATATTTCTTTCGGGGCAAAATTCATACAAAAAATCCCTATAAAACAATATTCATACGAAAACAAAGTTTACACAAAAACTACAGCAAATTTTGTAGAATTAAATCCGTTTGATATAAAAGATTTAGACGTTTTAAAAAAGATAATATTTGAATTTGGTGATAATTCCTATGCCGGAAATATTTATTTCGATGCATCATATATAAGTAAACATAAACATTCAAATAATCCGTCTATACGCTTTTTTGCACTCACCAGGCAGGAAAAATCGTTCAAAGATTTAAAAACAGATACAATTCTGGGGATTGCAGAAGTTTTGGAGAAGGGCGGCAAAGAAATTAACCTAAATTACCTGCAAACACACCCGCAGTTCATATATTCATACCCGCGCCCGCCGTTTTATAAAAGAATAGGAAGTGCTATTCTTGACTGCCTTAAAACGACGCATAAAAAAATAAATGTACACTCTACCCCATCAGCAATTCAGTTTTACAAAAAGAATAACTTTCAGGAAACCGGCTCGTATAAACGAATCTTAACCTGGGTAAAAAATACTTTTTCAAGCGGAGACTACTCTTCTTAATTTTTATCTATCCGACGCGTGAAAATACTTCTACATTAATATCATCCAGAGAGTTTTCAAACAGGCAGGCACAGCTTGCAACCATAGAAGCGTTATCAGTACAGTACTTCATTGCAGGTGCATACACTTTATATCCTTCTTCCTGAAGGTTAAAGATTTTCCTTCTTATTTCACTGTTTGCAGCAACTCCGCCCGCCAGAACAACAGTTTTATACCCTCTGTTGACAAGTGCTTTTTTAACCTTCTTGAAAAGAGTCTCGCTCACACATTCCTGAAACGATGCACAAATATCATTTACGGGTAATTCTTTCCCGTCAAAACTCTTCACCAATCTGAATACCGCCGTTTTGAGACCGCTAAAACTAAAATCGTATTCGCCCACTTTTGCCTGCGGTAAAGGAAAGGCTTTCGGATTTCCGATTTGCGCAAGCTTGTCAAGTTTAGGCCCGCCGGGGTACGGCAGCCCTATCAGACGTGCAACCTTGTCATAAGCCTCGCCGACAGCATCATCAATAGTTTCACCTATAATTTCCATCTCTGAGTACGATTTAACTTCAATAATCTGTGTATGCCCGCCTGAAACAAGCAACGCAATAAACGGCGGTTCTAAATCTGTATCAATAAAATTGGCGCTGATATGCGCATTTAAATGATTGATACCGATAAACGGCTTATCATGAACAAGTGCAAGTGTTTTTACAGCATTAAGCCCGACAAGCAAACAGCCGACAAGCCCGGGCCCTACCGTTCCGGCAAACGCAGTTACATCCTCCGGCTTAAGCCCTGCCTGTTTAAACGTTTCATCAATAACCGAATTAACCGCCTCAAGGTGTTCGCGTGCGGCAATCTCGGGAATTACCCCGCCATATATTTCGTGTGTCTTTATTTGTGACGCTACAACATTAGCAAGAACCTCTCTCCCGCCCCTGACAATTGCTCCTGCCGTTTCATCACAACTTGATTCAAGTGCCATGATGATTGAATTCTCATCAATTGTAACAGGTTTATTAGAAAATAATGTATTTTTTGTCGTGTTCATAGTAGCATTATAATACAAAAGCAGATTAAAACATGAAATTTTTAGACAAAGCAAAAATAAGAATAATATCCGGTAAAGGCGGCAACGGCATGGTTGCATGGCGCCGCGAAAAATACGTGGATAAAGGCGGGCCTGCAGGCGGCGACGGCGGACGCGGCGGTGATATTTATCTTATTGCGGATGAACATATCTCAACGCTTATGGATTTTAAGCACAAATCCGTATATAAAGCGCAGAGCGGCGAAAACGGCGGGATTAAAGGAATGCACGGTGCAGGGGCAGACGACCTTTATATCAAAGTTCCGTTAGGAACAGTTGTCCGCGACACAAAGACCGGAAATGTAATAGGAGATTTAACAGAGGACGGGCAAACACTGCTTGTTGCAAAAGGCGGACGCGGCGGACGCGGCAATGCCCGTTTTGCAACCGCAAACAGAAAAGCCCCGCAGTTTTGCGAACCCGGAGAGCCCGGAATAGAAAGAATTTTGGAATTAGAACTTAAACTCATAGCGGATGTCGGACTCCTCGGTATGCCAAATGCAGGTAAATCCACGTTTATAAGCGCAGTAAGTTCTGCAAAACCTAAAATTGCAGATTATCCGTTTACAACACTTGTACCAAACCTTGGTGTAGTAAAAAAATCAGACGGCGGAGCGTACGTTATTGCGGATATCCCGGGTTTAATAGAGGGCGCAAGCGAAGGAGTAGGATTGGGGCACGAGTTTCTGCGCCATGTTGAGCGATGCAGATTTTTACTGCACATTGTAGATATGACAGCCGAAAACCCGCTTGAAAACTACAGAATCATTAATAATGAACTTGCAAAACACTCTGAAAGGTTAAAAAATCTGTACCAAATAACCGTTTTAAATAAAGCGGATGCAGTGGATAAAACCATACGCGAAGAACTGAAAAAAGAATTCCAGAAAATCTCAAACGATGTTTTTGTAATATCTGCAGTTACGCGGGAAAACTTGCAGGAGCTGTTATTCTTTATAGACAAGAAAATTGACGAAATTCCTAAACCTGATTTTGATATCGACATAAAAGAAGATACAGGCGCCTATGATAATGATGACAGTAATTTTGAAGTTACAAAATTTGCAAAAGACGGATTTATCGTAACAGGCGGAAAAATTAACCGGCTGGCAGGAGTTACAGATGCCAGAAACACCGAGCAGGTTGTACGGCTTCAAAATATCCTGACCTCCATGGGCGTGTTTGAAGAGCTTAAGAAAAAAGGTATCAAAAACGGTGACACAATCATCATCGGGCATCTTGAACTTGTACACTATGATGATGAACTCTGGGATTCAAATAAATAGCACATAAAAATGCTCTATTACTGAATATCTTGACGATTTAAAATATTTTCTTACTAATTAAGAAATTCGACTTTTCCGGTATCAATACTGTAATATGCAGGTATAATTTCAACTCCGTTTTCTTTCATATACTTAACTAATTCATCATCCTTAGCTATTAACTCTTCAATATCCTGTGCAACATGTTCCTTTACAACATTATCCGGATTAATCTCCAGATTATCCCGCTTACATTTCTCAATTGCCGGCTGTATTGCATCTTCAAGGGCTCTGATGTATCTCGTTTCAGACTTTCCGGAGAGAGTTACTGCAATAGCCCCGCAATCCTGATGCCCCATTATTACAATCAGCTTCACCCCGCAATGCATTACAGCATACTCTATACTGCCTATAACATGATCATTTAGCACATTTCCGGCATTTCTGATTTCAAAAATATCCCCTAACCCTTGATCAAAAATTAATTCCAGAGGTACTCGCGAATCCGAACAGGAAAGAATAACTACAAAAGGATGCTGTCCTGCTCTCATTTCTCGACGGCGCTGCTTTGTCTCATCAGGATGTTTAACCCGCATCTTTACAAATCGTTCATTACCTGCCTTCAATTTACTAAGTGCATCTTGTGCAGATAAATAAGAAGTACTTTCTGCAGCTGTACTTTTCACACAGAAAACTAATAATATTGCCAAAACTAAAAATAATTTTCTCATAACCATCTCCAATAGCTTAAAATAATTTTATATTAAAAAAACTAACTTTCCAAGTTTAATACCAGTATTCATGGTAAAATTTTGTAAAAGGAGTTCTTTATGCGTTTTGATATATTACAAAGGTTCATTGACATTCTTCGCGGAAAATATCCCGTATTATATACAGCTCACGGAAAAACTAAATATGATGAAATTTGCTCTCTCGGTTATAACTGTGAAGTTTCAATGAGAATAAATAATTTATTATTGAAAGAATGTAATCATTATATTTTCACATACTCATACGAACACAACAGAGAACTTTTTTTGAATGCACTAGATAACTTAACACAAATTTATAAAAGCCCGTTTTCATTATCCGGCAAAATGCTTCTCGCAGAGAAATACCAAATATCGTTTCATCCGAGAAAAGAAAGCAAATTAATAAACACAAACGGAAGTATAAACCAACAAATACTGAATGAATGTAAAGAAGAACTCAAATCACGTATTAAATATTTAGGTGAAAAAACTGTAAAACTGCTTAACAGTGACAAGAATATTTTATTAGTATTAAAAATAAAACCTACAGATTATACACATGATAAAAAATTCATTACGGATATATACAATACTTTAATACATCAATTTCCATCCGGTAAATTTACCCTTTTATGTGTACTTGCCAGAAATACTTATTCCCCAACAGATATTAATAAATTCTATGAATTAGAACAACAATTTAATAAGAAAAACTCAAGCTTAAAATTCGGCATAATAAAGTATTTTGCTGATGACCTCAATACAATTAAAGGCGGCGACATTTCAGGCTGGTTAAATATTCTCGGCAAAGAATATTACAAATTTTACTTTGCAATTCCCAACCCGCTATTTTATATGATTAGACTTTTTAAAAATCATTAACTTCCGTTTTTATATTGTTTATAATTTCTAAAAGTTTACGTTCAAAACTCTCAATATCAGAATCATTATCAACAACATAATCCCAGTCAAGAACATCATCAAGCCCGACTTCTGTTATGTCATCCTCGCCCACAAGCGTTCCGCGTGCAGCTCTAGTCTCTCTTGATGCTTCTATCCTTATTGTGATTGCCCCTGCTTTTTTAAAAACTTCATACTCATGCGGCACACGGACATCAGTTACAATGAGTTTTCCGTCCATGGAAATAATTTTTTCAAGCCAGTAATCAGGCGACTGCGCCCGTCCCCAATTACCCAGTTCTATAAGCCCCTGACGATATTTGGACTTATTATTTTCAATCTCCTCAAGAGAAATCCCGTGTTTTTTACAGTATTCAAGTTTTATAACATCACCCATTGCGCAACGCTTGTAACCGTCAAGGTGTTCAAGAAAAAACTTGCCAGCAGTATCTTTACCTGAATACTGTTTCCCCGAAAAAATTATTATACTTTCTGCCATGATGCCCTCCTAAATGCCGGATTGTAATATTATCCCCGAAATTTCCGGCCACGATTTATCCAATATTTTCTACTAAATTACCTTCTAATTATGCAGCCGCTCTCCCCATTTATATTTACCCTTTTCTTTACCCCTCACTTACCCCAGAAAAAGGCGGAAACTGCGTTCCGCCTGATATTAATATGATATGAACATCTAAACTTTAAACTTCTCTGAACAACAATGTAGCATTGTGTCCGCCAAACCCGAAAGAATTTGACAGTGCTGCATGCACTTCCTGTTTTAAAGCCTTATTTGCAACATAGTTAAGATTTGCCACGTTTTCATCAAGATTATCAAGATTTATGGTCGGCGGAATAATATTATCGGTTATTGTTTTAACACAAACAATACTTTCAACCGCACCGGTAGCCCCGAGCATGTGCCCGTGCATACTTTTGGTTGATGAAATATACAGCGATTTATTGTGTTCTTTGTCGCCAAAAACTCTTTCAACAGCTTTAGATTCAGCAACATCGCCAAGTCCTGTAGAAGTTCCGTGAGTGTTAATATATTGAACTTCTTCCGGTTTCATTCCCGCATCAGCAAGAGCCAATTCCATGGATTTAGTAGCGCCTTTACCGTCCGGACACGGAGCAACCATATCATAGGCATCAGCAGATTGACCATAGCCGACTATTTCTGCATAAATATGCGCCCCGCGTTTTTTAGCCGCTTCATACTCCTCAAGAACAAGCACTCCGGCACCCTCTGACATAACAAAACCGTCTCTGTCTTTGTCATAAGGTCTGCTGGCTTTTTCCGGCTCATCATTGCGTTTGGACAATGTTCTTGCCGCAGTAAATGCACCAATACCAACATCACAAATAGTAGCTTCACATCCGCCTGCAATCATACAATCAGCATCGCCGTACTGAATTGTACGGAACGCATCGCCCACTGAGTGCGAACCTGTAGCACAAGCCGAAACAACCGCTTTATTAACCCCTTTATAACCGTATTTCATAGAAATTCTGCCGGAAGGCATATCTACAATCAACATAGGGATTGTAAACGGTGAACACTTTGTAGGTCCTTTTTCAATAATATCTTTATGGCTCTTTTCAAAAGTTTTAAATCCGCCGGCAGCTGCACTAACAATCACACCGACTCTATAAGGATCATAATCGCCCTCTTTTAAACCTGCATCTTTGATAGCTTCGTCAGCAGCAACCATAGCAAACTGAGTAAATCTATCCATTCTTTTAGCCTCTTTTACATCCAAGTATTTTTCCGGCTCAAAGTTCTTTATTTCACCTGAAATCTTTACTGTATGGCGTCCTGTATCCATAGCTTCCGTAAGGCTTATTCCTGAAACACCATCCAACATATTCTTCCAGAATTCATTTACACCAATACCACAAGGAGTAACTGCTCCCAATCCGGTAATTACAACTCTGCGTTTTGTCATGTTCTCTTTCCCTTAATAAATAGAGGGCAAAAAATTAAATATTTAATTTTTCGCCCTCACAAGCTTATTTTGCCCTCAAATGGACTATGAGTGTGCCTCAATGTAGTTAACTGCGTCTTGAACTGTTTGAATTTTTTCAGCTTCTTCATCAGGAATTTCGCAGCCGAATTCTGCTTCAAAAGCCATAACTAATTCAACTGTATCTAATGAATCTGCACCCAAATCAGCAGTAAAACTTGCTTCAGGTGTAACTAAGCTTTCATCTACGCTTAATTGGTCTACAACTACTTTTTTAACTTTTTCTAATGTACTCATCTTTATTTTCCTCTTATTAATGTATAATAAACTGTCACATAAAATTATACTATTTAAAGATATTTTTGCAACCTAATACAAAAATTGTTACAGTTTAACGTTTTTTGTAACAATTTAAGCCAGTAGAAAAATCCTGTTTTTTTATTTTAGAAGATTAAACTCCGGTATTTAATGCTTTGCAAAAAAGGGGGCGTTAAATTCCCCCCTCTTTAATAAACAGCTATATCATCAACCCGCCGGCAACTTCGATTGCCTGACCGGTTACATAATCTGTATCCAGCGCTAAGAATTTAACAACCTTTGCAATGTCTTCCGGAGTACCGAGCCTCTTCATCGGAATTGCTTTCAAGTACTCATCAATATTTGCTAGATCATGTGTCATGGCAGTTTGGATAAACCCGGGACATACGGCATTTACTCTGATGTTTCTTGACCCGAATTCCTTTGCAAGGGTTTGGGTTAAGCCTATCAAGCCTGCTTTAGAAGCAGAGTAGTTTGCCTGACCTGCATTACCGTGACGGCCTACAATACTTGACATATTGATAATAGAACCCTGTCTTGCCTTCATCATGTGTTTAATAACAGCATGCGTTACACAATAAGCGCTTGTAAGGTTAATTTTAATAACTCTTTCCCATTGTTCCATATCCATTCTTACAAACAAACCATCCTTTGTAATACCTGCATTGTTAAGAAGAATATCAATCTTGCCGTGTTCTGCAATCATTTTATCAACATTTTCCTGAACAGCTTTGTCGTCGGAAACATCAAAGCTGTAGAAATAAGCGTTTACACCGCATGCCTTGATTTCATCCAACGCGGGTTTAGCTTTCTCTGCGTCGCAAATATCATTGATAATAATGTCACACCCTGCTTTGGCAAGCTCAATAGCACATGCCAAACCAATACCGCGTGATCCGCCCGTAATTAATGCAATTTTTCTTTCTGTCATTAGTTTTCTCCTTATTTTTATAAGAAACCTTGGTTTCTTCTGCTTATTTTTTACTCTTGGATGTGTTCCAATTGTGAACCTTTAATGTACTACTGAAAAATTTTTAAAATTTTGCTGCCGATATTTTTAAAGCCCCTGCCGCAACTCTCAGAAAAACTCTCTTTCCCAAAGTTATCAATTGTTTTTCTCATCGCACTCATATCTGCCATCCTGCCCTCGCGTAAATACACATTCCGCGGTATTAAATCAGGATGCCGGTACTGCCGTACCGCATTATGAACCGCAGGAAAAATCTTAAGCATAATTAAACCCCGCAAAGTTCAGATTTTAATGCACTTACGGTTGCATCAAGCGATGCTTTATCAAAAATATTAAATACTTTAACCTGCGGTGCAATCTTTTTAACCAGACCTGCAAGGACTTTGCCGGGTCCGATTTCCACAAATATATCTACACCATCTTTAACCATGTTTTCTACAGATTGTGTCCAATAAACTGATGAATAAATTTGTTTAGGCATTTTTGATAAAAATTCTGCGCTTGAAGTTGTAAACGCTGCATCAACATTAGTCACTACAGGGATTGATGCGTTGCTTAATGAAAAGTCTTTCAGGTATTCTGCAAACTCTTTCCCTGCTTCCTCCATAAATTTAGAATGGAATGCACCTGAAACAGCAAGCGGCACAACTCTCCGCGCACCTTTTGCAGTCAACAGTTCACCGGCTTTCTGAACAGCTGCACTATCACCGGTTATTACAACCTGAGCCGGAGAATTATAATTAGCAACATCGACATAACCTACAGACGATGCTTCTGTTATGGCTTCCTCAACAGCACCTTCCGGCGCACTTAAAACAGCCGCCATAGCCCCGCCTTTTGTCTTACCCATTACTTCTGCCCGTTTCTGAATAAGTTTCATTGTCGTTTCTAAATCCATAACACCTGATGCATACATTGCACAATACTCCCCAAGACTATGCCCGGCTGTATATGACGGTATAACATCAAGCTTGGATTTAAAACTTTCTAATGCTGCAATAGAAGTTGCTACAATTGCCGGCTGGGTATTAATTGTTTGTTTCAAATCTTCTTCCGGCCCTGCAAAACATATTGATGAAATACTCCTGCCCAAAATTTTATCGGCTGTATTAAAAACCTCTTTTGCGGCATCATAATTATCATACAAATCTTTGCCCATACCAACGGACTGTGCACCCTGCCCCGGGAAAATAAAAGCCATTTTTTTTGTCATACTATACTCCTTTTTATGTCGGGCAGGCATACCCAACCTCATTGCCTATTTTATTTTCTATTAGAATTAAAAACCTATTGTAATAATGGTCTTACTGCTTTGCGTTCTTTAAGCTATCACGCACCGCCTGTATTCCCTTTGCATAGTTTGCCTTTGCAATACTATCCTGTTGCAGAGAATCTCTAATATCTGCTGCTGCCTGATACCAGTCTGCATCCGATTTGTTAGTCTCTACCATTTGGTTATACTTATCCGGATTGTACTGCTTAACCAGTTCCTTGCTGTTTTCTGCACGCTCCATAAGCTGCTTTCCAACATAAATACCACCTGTAGCAACTGATATTAAACCAAGAGTCATAACACCATCTTTTATTTTATTAATTGCCTTAGACGGTATTGTTTGTCTAAACGTATTTTTTATATTATTTATTTTCATTATTGATTAACAAATACCTTCTCTCAACCTTACGATTGCAGCTCCCCAGGTCATACCGGCACCAAAACCGCATAATATCGCAGTCGACCCGAGTTTAATTTTACCGTTTTCCACACCTTCAGCCAAGGCTATTGGTATAGAAGCAGCAGATGTATTACCGTAATATTGAATATTTGAAATAACCTTGCTGTCATCATATCCGAGACGGCTTTGCATAGCCTCAATAATCCTTTGATTAGCCTGATGCGGGATTAAATAATCAACATCCTCAGCCTTCATATTGGCCTCATCAAGGCACTTTTCAATATACTTAGGAAGAATTGTAACAACAAATTTATAAACTTCCCTTCCGTTCATCTTAATATGACAATCTTTCTGGTCAGCAGGTTCAACTAGCGGACAGGTTTGTCCGGGCATATCCATGTAAATATATTCACCAATTGAACCATCAGCCCTGATATCAAGGGATAAAACATCGTCAATACCATCCTCTGCCGGTGTAACAACCATCGCTCCGGCACCGTCCCCGAAAAGTATTGATGTTGAACGATCAGTCCAATCAACAAGTTTAGAATTGTTATCTGTTGCAACAATTAAAATATTCTTATAAAGCCCAGAACCAATTAATCCTCTTGCAATTTGCAGCCCGTAAATAAGCCCTGTACAAGCAGCTGTAATATCAAAAGCCGGAACATAATTAGGTATACCGAGTTTTGATTGAATGTGGCAGGCAATTGCCGGATATAATTGCGGAGGCGCAGAAGACGCTGCAAGGACAAGATCAATATCTTCTACTTTAATACCGGATTTAGCAATAGCGTTCTTTGCCGCTTCAAAACCTAAATCAATAGCCGTTTCATTACCGGAAACAACCCTTCTTTCTTTAATACCCGTCCTTGTATATATCCATTCGTCGGAGGTTTCATATAATTTGGTCAAATCATCATTTGTAACAACCGCCTTGGGGAGTCCGTATCCGACACCCGCTATTCTTAATGGAATTCTATTTTCTGCCATCTCTACTCCTCTGTGTATAATTATACAACTGACTCTGCAATCTGTCTGTTAACCCCGTTGACTACGGCTTCTTTTGCAACTCTTACAGCATTTTTAATTGCGTAAGCCCTGCTTCTGCCGTGAGAAATTACTGTTATACCCTTAATTCCAAGCAAAAGAGCGCCGCCAAATTCTTCATAATTTATTTTAGTATAAATCCTTTTCATAAATGGTTTTGCAAGAAGCCCTATAATCATACCAAGAAGGTCTGATTTAAACTGGTCTTTCAGCATTCTAAACAACATAGAAGAAGTACCCTCTGTTATTTTTAATGCTACATTCCCGACAAAACCGTCACATACAACCACATCACATAAATTAAGAAATATTTCACGTCCTTCTATATTGCCAACAAAATTGAATTTATCCTGTTCTTCTTCCAGAAGTTTATAAGTATGTTGTGCAAGCTCATTTCCCTTGCCGGCTTCTTCACCGATATTAAGAACGCCGACTCGCGGGTTTTCAATTCCCAGAACGTTTTTGGAGAAGGTCTGCCCCATAATAGCAAACTGTCTGAGCATTTCAGGCGTACAATTGCTATTCGCTCCGGCATCAATAACGACGATAGGTTTTTTCATTGTCGGCAAAGTAACTGCAATTGCAGGACGGTCAATACCATGTATTCTGCCGAGTCCGAATAAACTTGCGGCCATTGCTGCTCCGGTAGACCCCGCAGCAACCAGAGCATCAGAGCTGCCGGTTGCTACAGAATTTACTGCTAAAACTATTGAGGACTTTTTCTTCTTACGAATAGCCTGTCCGGGCGCTTCGCCCATTTCTATAACTTCTGATGCATGGGTAATTTTTATATCTAATGATTTAACATCAACACGCACCCTGCGTTTTCTGCTTGCCTTGCCGCACTCTGATAAGAAACCTTCTTTTGCGATTTGTTCAAGAACCTGTTCAATCCTATCCTGGTTCCCTACAAGTTCAAGCCCTACACCATACTCCTGAGCCGCCCATACTGCGCCGGCTACAACTTCATAGGGTGCGTAATCTCCGCCCATTGCATCAATAGCTATTCTTGTCATCTTTTCCTCTTATTTATGTGTAAAGTAACTATTCTTCAGTTTTTTCTTCTGCTTCAGCCTTTACGTTTTCTACAGCTTCAACCGCAGCTTCTTCGGCCTTAACTTCTTCAGCAGCCTCAGCCTTTGCTTCTTCTACAGGTTGTTCTGTTTTTACTTCTTCAGCTTTAGCTTCAGATTTTTTTGATTTTGTTGATTTTTTTGCAGGTTTTACAGCTGCATCGGCCTCTACATAATCCGGTGCTTTGATGCTGACTACTTTACCTTTGTATTGTCCGCAAGACATACAAACTGTATGTGCTAATACTGTTGCACCGCAGTTTGGACATTTTGCTGTTTCAGGCTTTACAGCCTTCCAGTTTGATCTTCTTTTACCTTGAGCACTGTGCCCGGTTCTTTTCTTTGGTACTGCCATTTTTCTATACCTTTCCTTTTTGCTTTTTCTACTTCGACTAGTTGTCTTTTAATTCTACATTTTTAAATATTTCGAGTCTTTCATCTGCCGGCTGATATTCCTCATCCGTAACAAAAAGACCTTCACTACAATTTATACCACAAACTTTTTTATTTGGTAAAGATAATATTACAGATTGATACAATAAGTCATAAACATCAATCTCATCCGCGCCGTTAAGATCTGTTACAAACTGACCGTTTTTTAATTCTACTTCGTTGCCGTATTCACCGTATAACGTTGTTTTGGCATACGTTTCATCAATATCAAAATCTAATTTTTGTACATAAGGTTCAAGGCAAATGTCACACTCCAAATTGATTTCACCATTCACATGCCCGACAACTTCAATAAATTCGCCCAATGATTTGAAGGTTAAGGAACTATCCACCTTGGCGGATAATTCCTCAATCTCAAAATTAAAATGTTGTGTAAGGACTTTTCCTTCTTCTTTTTCGATGTCCTTAATCTTTACATTATACGACATAAGGTTCCTCTTGAAGTATCAGACCTGCAATCTGTGTTGATACGAAACAGAGTTTTTTAACAGGCCCGATTGGTTCTTTTTCAACAAGAACAGGATTCGGTGACTTCATCAGCTGCTTTAATTCAGCATACACAGCCTGCGGATTTTCAAAATACAAAACCACAGGGGTTGCAGACCCTTTCAAAAACAACACCAAAGCTGTTCTTGTTTGCTGCTGCGTTTGCTGCGGCGGCGGAAATTGCTGTGCCATAATCTTTAACCTCCTTTTAAAATCCTATACAGATACTTTCATTGTATTTGAAATGATTTCATTGAAGCTTTCAGCTGTAAGGCTTGCTCCGCCTACTAATGCGCCGTCAATGTCTGATTTTGACATTTGTTCTTCAATAGTAGAAGGTTTAACAGAGCCGCCGTAAAGAATTCTGATAGAATCAGCGGCATTAGCACCTGCAACTTCTTTAACTACATTTCTAATCATCGCAATAACTCTGTTTGCTTCATTTGCATCACAGGTTTTGCCTGTACCGATTGCCCAGATTGGTTCATAAGCAATAACTGATTTTGCAATATCATCTGATGAAATACCGTCTAATGCAGCCTTTATTTGTGAGGCAATATGGCTGTCAGTAATACCTGACTCTCTTTGTTCGAGAGTTTCACCGCAGCAGATAATCGGAATTAATCCGCCCGCAAGGATTGCTTTTGCTTTTAAGTTAATCATTTCATCAGTTTCAGAGAAATACTGTCTTCTTTCAGAGTGACCGATGATAACGTAATCACAGCCTGCATCCTTAACCATTTCAACAGAAACTTCACCGGTATATGCGCCTGAAGATTTCCAATGGCAGTTTTGTGCTGCTATTGCAATTTTGTCACACCCTGCGCCGCAATTACACTTTTCACCCGCAACTGCTGAAAGTGATGTAAATGTCGGTGCTATAACAATACCCGGCAATTGGGATTCAGAAAAATCTTTTGCAAAATTCTTTATACCTTCAAAAAGTGCTTTTGCTTCTGATTGTAAAAGATTCATTTTCCAGTTTCCTGCAATAATTGGTTTTCTTGACATAATACTTCTCCTTAAAAAAATCTTGTATACGGATAGATTTTAAACCAAAAAAAAACGACAATCAAGAGGCATGAAACAGCAGGCAGTAAATAAATATACAGGCTTTTTACAAAACTCTTCTCCGGCTGTTTATAAAAATATTTATGACTTTGTAACATTTTGTTTACAAAATTTAACCATGTGGCAAATTTATAAATTTACCTGCTTTAAAATTGGCATAACAAGACCAAGCTATCCCTGAAAGGCAGCATTAATGAATATAAATTCTTCAAACGGTTCTACAGAAGTAAATTTTCAGGCAAGATTTTTTTATTCTGATTTTTTAAAAAAAGTAGCAGATTATGCTGTAAAAACAAACAATTTTGATAAATTGAACCGGGCAAGAAAGAATATAGCAAAAACAAATTTTAATATAAGGCTTCTTATGGACTATGGTAAAAAGGCAGACGGCAGCCCTTATGTCGAAATATCACGCTATATTAAAAAAAATAATGTTAGAATTCCGCAAAACAGTTTAGATTATAATTTAGTAAAACAAATAACTATTGAGACTTCCAAACATGTCAACCCGCTGCGTTTTGCATTAAACACTATTATTAAACTTGGGAATAATGCTCCTGAAAATAATCTTTTTAAAAGAGTTGTTATAAACAAATAACCCGAAAGGAAATAAAAATGAACATAACGAATAATCAACAAATTCAATCAAACCAGTCATTCAAAGCAATAAAGATGGTTAAATGCAGCATGGAAGAATACAATAAAATTATGCAAGCATACGGCAAATTCTTTCAGGAAGGCCCGTATATTGTGTTTAAAAACCGTTCCATCAATGATTGCGATACTTTTAACAGAATAAACTCAACAGCTGCAGCATTAGACAAATCCACAAACTGGCTCTGGCTAAACTGTAAATTAAACGGAATTAAACTGCCGGATCTGGAAACCGCACCATTTTTTGAAATAAGCGGGAAAGATGTATTAAAAACTATCGGATACAGGATTAAAGGCCTTTTCAAAAGTATAGGTTACGGAGTTAGAAATGCCGGGGAAATTCAGGCCGCACCCGAACATCTGCAGCAAATAAAATTGTCAAACAGTTTTGCGGATTATGATTATCCGAAATTTTTAAAGTTCCTTAAAAAGAATAATGCTGAGGAGCTGAATTTTGATAAATATATGGAAGAACTGGCACAAAGATTCGGGATGTAACAACACATAAAAGCAATGCGGGGCCGGCAAGCCGCCCCGCATTGCTTTATAGAAAAATTATTCCGCCTCTAAAAGTTCCATTGCAAGCGGTGCTTCAACCCGCCCGTTAAGTGTTTTGGAGACCTCTTTTAACTTTTGTGCAACCGTTTCCATTTCATCAGTCCAGACAAAGTTATCGAGCACGTATTTTTCTCCTTTATCAAAATCTGCATCAATCTGTACTCTTACAATCTCTTCAAGCATTTTACAAGCTGTAGGAACCATCTTGTCGATATTAACAGTTAAGACTCCGTCCTTTGAAATCTCAATTGCGCCATGTTTTAAGAAGTAATAGTTTTGCATAACAGTTCTTACTCTGTGCGCCTGGCTCAGAGTAGGTTTAGATTTTAGCATATTATCAGCGGCAAAAGTTACAATTATCTGTTTACGCTGCTCCGGTGTATAAAGTCCTTTTTCTGTTAAAATATCAAGCATTGCAAGCGACACCATATCAGCCTTGTTTTCTTCTATAATTGACTGATATTTGCCGAGTGCTTCACGATTTTTGTTAGGCCCTAAAGAGTGTCCGTTTTCGTGCCCGACCGTAAACCAGTGGTCTGCTTCATCATTATAGTATTTGTGTTGTTCTTTATTTAAAGTTGCGTCAAGACGTCTTTGTAATTTTTGTCTTGCATCATCACTTGTAATCAGGCGGATTTGACGGTGATAAACATTTCTTCTGCCGCCGCCGATAGTAAGTGAAAGCTTGTCATCATTCGGCAGATTTTCTGCCAGAGTAATTCCGCCCCTGTATTCACCGACATCACCGGTCACTGCAACAAGATCAACATCTACCATTGTCTGTTTTGAATCTTTATCAGGCGAAATATTCTGTTCATACTCGTTATTAAACGGCATATTTTTAGCCATAAGCGGTAAGTATTCTTTAACCTTCAATATTGCTTCAGTTCCTTTTTTGTTAACAATTCCGACTCTTCCGCCCAGCATATCTTTAGAAACCGGTTTAATATCATATTTTGCAAGAAGTTCCATCAATTCCTTATTCTCAATAACCGTCTGGGTCATTTCATCAGAATAATTTTCTCTTGTAATCGTAAATTCAAGCGGTGTATCCTGAAGTTCCGCCCACTTTTTATCAGCGTAAGCATCAAGCATAGGATCTGCCGTTCTAAGCGCTTTAGCCTGAAGCATCAGAAACTCATTGAAATCAGAATTTGTAGAAACTTTCGCAGCTTTCTCCAACTCGGCAGCCATAGCTTCAAATTCCGTTTTATACTTATCAATATAATCCGTACCTTTTAAAATATCACCATCACGCTCAACAACACTGCGCTGGTTAAGAATTGTACGAACTTCATCTATCTTGCCCTGTTCAATCATCTTTTTTATAATTGAATGAAATTCTTCAACACTCAAATCCTCAGGATAAAGGCCTTTGCCCAATTTTTCGGTAATACCTTTAGCGAGGTTAATTTTATTAGACTCCGTATCTATAGCACAAATACCCTTTTGTGCTTCAAATAAAACGCTTGTTAATTTAGCATCCTCATTATCCTTAGCAATTTCCCGGTTAAGAAATTCTCTGAAAGCAAGATTATGATGATTATCAAGTTTAAGATTGATGCCTTCCAATATATATGCTGCTTTTACTAAATGTTTGAGCGCTTTTTTATCTCCTTCTGCAAGTGAAGTATATTCTTCCGCGTCTGGAGCAAGCATTTTCTTTGTCGTCATATACTCTTTACTAATACGTTTTGCAAGTTCATCATAAGACAGATTAAATTCATAATCTTTTTGATAAGTAACCATTGATTTATTTAATTCACTCATTTTATTAAGCTCCTCTGTTATTTTAGCGGACTGTTCATCATTTGACACACGGGTCTGCTGCTGTCCTGTAGATTTATCAACAGCGACATTACCTCTTATAGGGATATTTGTACCTGAAACCGGTTTCATCTCCATAAATTTAACTCCACTATCGTATTTTATTATATATTTGTTTCTACTAAAAGTACAGAGATATAATAAAAAAAACTGGATATTGCTATCCAGTTAAAATTATACTTGAAAATGTAGCTACCTAACTCTATTTAATTAAAGTCAATAAAACCTAAACCATCATTATTCTTTTTAGGTCCTAATTGGTCAACATAATCAGATGCCTCAATATGATCTTTGTGTTCCTCTAATGAGTCTGCATATGACTTGTTGTCAGACTCAGGAAAAGCATTTCCGTCTGTTGCGCCGCCGTTGCCGCCGGTGCCAATAGTACCACCGGGAATCATGCAATTATCACCGACCTGGATATGACCGGGGAGACAATTAG
>CALVDX010000021.1 GCA_944326425.1 Candidatus Gastranaerophilales bacterium | reverse complement strand
TGCTTTTCCCTTTTTGGTCTTAGTTCCCTTGTATTCATGTTTACGGCATCTTTTCTAAAATCTTTAATTTTTTCTCTTTATTTTGTTACATTTCGTTACATTTATCCACGTCGAATACTTAGAAAATCTCTTTAGAACGGCGCAGCATCCGTTTTTATCGGGTTTTTGAATTTTGTAATGCTTCCCTGGAATAACAGCTTAACCGTCCCAACCGGACCGTTTCTTTGTTTTGCAATAATAATTTCCGCTTCGCCTTTATTTGCCGCACGTTGGGCATCATCTTCTTCTTCAGATTTTTTGTAATACTCGTCACGATAAATAAACATAACAATATCAGCATCCTGCTCTATAGCCCCTGATTCTCTCAAATCAGAAAGCATAGGACGTTTATCAGTCCTCGACTCCACCGCACGCGAAAGCTGAGAAAGAGCAATTATCGGAACATTCAACTCTCTTGCCAATGTTTTAAGGCCTCTGGAAATTGTTGAAATCTGCTGCATTCTATCCTCTTTACCGGAGCCTTCCATTAATTGAAGATAGTCAATAACAATTAAACCGAGTTCTTTTTCAGACATTGCAAGACGCCTGCATTTTGCACGCAGATCCGTAAGATTGCATCCTGCAGTATCATCAATATAAATAGGTGCTTCAGCAAAAGAATTCATCGCAACAGCCAATTTGTCCCAATCTTTTTGCTGCATATTCCCTGTTCGTAAACGCTGCGTATCAAGTTCGGCCTCCGAACAAAGCATACGCTGCATTAATTGATCTTTTGACATTTCAAGTGAAAAAATAGCAACTGCTTTTTTTGCTCTTAGTGCAACATTCTGAGCAATGTTAAGTGCAAATGCCGTTTTCCCCATTGAAGGTCTTGCAGCAAGAATAATTAAATCTGATTTTTGCAACCCGCTTGTCATTGCATTAAGGTCATAAAACCCTGTATCAACTCCTATTAGTTCGTCCTTATGTTTATATCTATACTCTATCTTCTCATAACTGTTTAAAACAAGGTCTTTAACATGGGTTAATTCCGAGGTTACTTTTTTGGAGGCAAGGTCAAAAATAAGACGTTCAGCATAATCAAGCGATTCTTCGATTGATGTTAAATCATAACCACTTGTAACAATTTCAGAACCGGCATTTATTAAAGCACGCTTCATTGCTTTTTCCTGCACTAGTTTTGCATAATATTCAATATTGGAGGTCGTAATTGTTTTGTAGCTCAAATCATTAATAAATGCTCTACCGCCGACGAGTTCCAGCTTACTGTTAAAGTTAAGAACATCAGATACAGATACTATATCAATACGCTCATTTGAATTAAAGAGCTGTATCATAGCTTCATAAACATACCTGTGGGCAGGTTTGTAGAAGGATTCCGGCTTAATATACTCAACAACTTTAGTTAAGCATACAGGATTAACTAATATTGCTCCAAGTATAGCTTCCTCCGCCTCTATATTTTGCGGCATTAATTGTGATACTTCATTGTTTGATTTTTGTTTTACAGCCGGCATATTTCCCCCTATAGAATCTTATAATACAGCGAACAGAAAAACAAATAAATAAACTATTGGGAAATAGTTACAAAGGTTCATTAATTTTAAATAAAAATAAGTTCATATATGAATATATGAACTTATTCAATTTAATATTATAAATATTAACTAATAATCAATTTTCCAATTGTTATCGGCCATTCTTCCTGTACAAGTCAGATCCTGAACTTCTTCACTACAGGTTGGAGTCATCCCGAGTGCTTTACTCCCGACAGGCAACATTAAACCATACGTAGTAAGAACAAATTGAAATTGGTCGATGCCAGGACTATCCGGGTTTGGGTCATCAGGATGAACACCATTAATATCAACATCAACAGTAGCATAACCTTTTCCAGCAGATGCCGGAATAGAACCTGCACTGCTACCAACATTAAATTTTACATAAGTACCATCTTTAAGAGCATACCATCCATCAGATGCACTTGTTAAAATTAGTTCATCACCAAGATAACTCAGGAAATCAGCAGATGATAATTCACCTAAAATAACCTCCTGATTATTCAAGAGGAGTCTGCCAACGGCTTCTTCAACAGAAGCTTGAACTTTAGCAAGTTTTGGACCGGTTCCTGCGTCTTGGTGCAGCTTCATTAATGATGGCAGTGTTAAGGCTGCAACAATACCAATTATTGCTATAGTTACAAGAATTTCTGCCAAAGTAAATGCTTTTTTCATTATGTACATCACTCTCATCCTCATTTCAATTACTAAATTATTATACCCTTATTCTTACAAAAAAATCAACTATCCGGTACTTATAGAGAAATATTAATTTTTGTAACAAATTTTCGATAAATTGCAATTTTAGTTAAAAAACTGATTTTATATATATAAGATATGTTTTTTATACTAAATTACAAATATAAGTGAGGATAAATGACAGGCGCTGAAAAAATTGAAACAGAAGATATTTTTTTTCAGAACGGGACAAAATATACTTCATCAGTATTTTGTAACGGCCGGCTTATTAAACTTTCTAAATATTTTTCAAATGGAAAAATTTCCCAAATTTATGAATATCATAATGGACTTATTATGACTAAAAATATTTATAGTCGTGACGGATGCCTGCTAGAAAAAATATCCTACTCTTACTATGATAACGGAGAAATTGCCAGCATCATTAAGGAAAAGACTAATTTAATCCTGTCTGTTACGTTTCTAGTTGATGATGAAACAAATAACATCGTAAGTATACGTATTAGGTACAACAACGTTATAATAAGAAAACTTGATTATGAATATTCCGGCAAATGTATTCACTGTACTGATATAGATCAAAACTCGTCTGCTGAATACACACTTCTAAAGCCGCCTATAGCAAGTGAAACATGGCTTGCTCAAACAAGAGCAAACTCAATTGTTATGAGAAAACTTCTTGTTGCAATGTCTGTAAGTGCATAAAATTAATATATCCTTATATTAGTATCTTGAAAAAGTTTTCATCTGATGATATAATGTTATATATATTATGGATGTAAGCAGTATAAGTTCTACGGATAACAACTATCTAATTTGGGGATTGCAAAATGATGCTTTAACTCCCGTTACTTCGACTGAAAAAATTTCTGAAATTGAAACAGACGCAAATAATGAGGGGGTTAGTACTGTCGATGCGAGCATCGACGATGATAATGACGGTTATATATCATCAGATGAATTGAACTCCTATTTTGAATTTGCGCAGAACTTTGTATCCAATTCACGCGGAGAACAAAATGCTCGTGCTGCCAGCTACAATGAATTTACATACTTTAATGCTGCAAAATCTTACGGAGCAAATGAAACAGCATATAACCTTCCTCAGACAAGTACATTTTCAATAAAGGTTTAATCTGTAGGGGGATATAATTTATCTTAATAGACGTTATAAATTTAACAGTTTTGTAGTATTCTATATTTATAAGGAGACTGTTAATGAAAAAAAATGCGCTTATTATCCTTTTAATACTCATTGTACCTTTAGTTGTCTATTTTGCTTTATCAAGAAGCACTGGTACAGCCGTTGTTGAAGCACAAGTTAACCAGCCGCAGATGATAAAGTTTGCTTCACGTATGTGCTATGACTGCCAGAGATTGGAAAAAGTCCTTCAAACTGTGTATCCTGAATACAGAGATAAAGTTACTCTTACAGAAATAACCGTGCAAGACAACTCTTCAGCAGTTCAAAACATGATAAAAAAATATAATGTAAAACTTGTTCCTACTTCAATTTTTATTGACAAAAACGGAGATATCAAAGCACGGGTAGAAGGGTATATGGATGAAAATACACTTAAAAATCACTTAGAAGAGATTTCATCAAATGGATAGTTTAGTAAATATTTTTCAAAATCAGGGAAACTTTAGTATATTGATGCTTTTTGCTTCATTCCTGGGCGGGGTCATTGCATCAGTATCCCCTTGTTCTCTTGCTATGCTGCCAATTATTGTGGGATATGTGGGCGGTTACAGCAAAGAATCACATCTTAAAACGGCTGTACAGGTTATTTTCTTTATACTTGGGATGTCGGTTATATTTTCGATTATCGGGATAATATGCGCGCTTACGGGAAAAGTTTTAGGTTCTTTTACCGGCGGATATTTTACGGTATTCATTGCTTCACTATTGCTCATTATGGGGTTAAAACTTACCGATATCCTTGACTTTGAATTTCCTGTTATTATTAAGCAGCTGCCTGCAAACGACGGACATAAGACCTTTTTATATCCGTTTATTCTGGGAATAGTGTTTGCGCTTGCAGGAACGCCGTGTTCTACACCAATACTCGCAAGTATTATGGCTTTTGCCTCATACTCAGAAAATCTTTCTCTATCTGTATTAATGCTGTTTTTATTTTCATTCGGGCAGGGGATTATTCTGCTTGTCGCCGCTTTATTTACTTCAGGCATAAAGAAGATGAAGCAATTTGCGGGCGCCTCAGATGCAATTCTTAAAATATGCGGGCTGCTGCTTATCATTGCCGCAATTTATTTGTTCTACAAGTCTTTTCATCCGTTCTTTTAAAGACGCGAGTCTGGTTAAGCTGGATTAAACAGACACTTAAAACAGAGGAGAAAGTTTTGCAGCGGGCGGGGATTTAACTTAACAAGCCCCACGCACATATTTACCCCTGCCCTTATTCGCGGACTTTGTTTTCGTTACCTGCAATGAGTCTTTGAATATTAGAGCGGTGTAAATAAATAATATAAACAGCCCCCAGCGCACAATAAACAATATAAGGAACAGGGGCTTTAAATACCCACATTAAAACAGGAGAAACTGCTACAGCAATAATTGAGCCTACAGAAACATACTTTGTAGTATAAGTAATAATACTCCATATAACAGCAACACAGAGCCCGACTATCCAATTTAATGCCAATATTGTGCCCACACCGGATGCAACAGACTTTCCGCCTTTAAAACCTAAAAATATAGATTTACTATGTCCGATAAGGAGAGCAACTGCCGCTAAAACGGCACTAAGTCCGGGGTATACAATATTGTGTGCAAAGAGCTGTGCCAATACAACAGGTAATGCACCCTTCAAAGCGTCCAGCAGCATAACCGTAAAAAACCACTTTTTACCCAATACACGTTTAACATTTGTAGCCCCCGTTGATCCGGAGCCTACTTCTCTTATATCTTGACCCGTTTTAACTTTAACAATAATATATCCGGTAGGTATAGAACCAATAATATAAGATAAAACTATAACTCCTAATATAATTAATATCCCCACTCTTAATTCCTCCTAACTATAAAAGCGGGGAGAGGAAATTCCCAGCCCCGCTAAATATATTAAACTTTAGATTTAATAACCTTTGATACACGCTTAAATACCTTATCCTTGCCAAGAATTGCAAGAATAGCTGTCATATCAGCACCTTTTGTTCTGCCTGTTACAGCCGCACGTATTGCCCACATTGTTTGTTTGGGCTTAATTCCTTTTTCTTTAAACTCTCCGCGGAAAGTCTCCAGTTTTTCGTGCAGGGTTTCTTCATCAAAATTCCAATCTTTTGCCTGTTTTAAAAACTCTGCAAGGACTTGCTGTGCAGTTTCCGTGTCAAGTACATCAGTTTGTACTTCCGGCTCAATTTCAACATCTTCCCCAAAGAAATACGCAACGGCATCAGTAATATCAGAAAGTAAAATTAACGGTTCTCTGGTAATTTCAACCATTCTGTTAAATTGCTCCTCTGTTAACTGTGTCAAATCATATTTCTTCAAATACGGCATAAGTCTCTTTTTCAACTCCTCCATTGGGAGCATTTTAATATAATGGCTGTTCATCCATCTTAGTTTATCATACTCAAAAATAGAGTTTGAAGAGGATATTTCATTAATTCTAAAGTCGGCTGCAATTTCATTAACAGGTTTGATTTCAACGCCGTCAGACGGTGACCAGCCAAGTAAAGCAACAAAGTTAATCAGCGCCTCTGTTAAATAACCGTTTTCAACAAACTCAGATACCGCAGTCGCACCATGCCGTTTTGAAAGCTTACTTCTATCCGGAGCAAGTATCATACCAAGGTGTCCAAATTTAGGAACTTCTGCACCAAGCGCTTCATAAATAAGTATTTGTTTAAACGTATTTGAAATATGATCTTCACCTCTGATAATATGGGAAATCTTCATAAGCATATCATCTATTACAACAGCAAAATTATAAGTTGGAGTTCCATTAGACTTCATAATTACAAAGTCCCCAATTAAGTCAGTATTAACCTTTAATTCACCCTTAACCATATCATCAAAGGCTAATTCAGAGGTTGGATGAAAAGCATACTGCGCCTTACTAATATTAAACCTTATTGCCGGTTTTCGTCCCTCAGCTCTTAGTTTTGATTTTTCATCATCGGTTAAATGTTCGCATTTTTTAGAATAAACATAAGGTTTTTTATTTGATGTTGCAAGTTCCTTTTCTGCTTCCAATTCCTCAGGAGTACAGAAACATTCATACGCAAACCCAGCATCTATAAGTTTTTGTGCATAAACTGGGTATATATCAAATCTTTCGGATTGAGTATACGGACCATAATCCCCGCCGACATCCGGACCTTCATCCCAGTTAAGCCCCAGAGCTTTTAAACTGTCAAAAATATTATCAATATATTCCTGACTCGTACGTTCAGCATCCGTATCTTCTATTCTTAAAATAAATTTTCCATTATTCTTCTTTGCAAATAAATAATTAAATAAAGCTGTTCTTGCCGTTCCGATATGTAAATTTCCGCTTGGAGACGGAGCAATTCTTACTCTGACATCTGTCATGATATTTTCCTCTTAATTTCCTATAATATACGAAATAATTATTGCACAAAAACACAACATTTGCGCAAGTTTTTTTAGAAAAAACTTTGCGGCTACAAAGACTTTTATATTACAACTTATCCTATATCCCAAAAAGATATATAGTAAGTCATAAGCACTGCTAATGCTGCACATAAGATAAAAATAAGAGAATAAATAATCCAGTTTTTTGTATTCATACACCAGCGCATTCCGGGGGTATGAACTCTTTCCGGATACGTTCCCAGAAAATAAACGACATAAAGTATGTCGAAAAAGAACCAGCCGATTTCGTTATGCACAATTGCAGAATCGTATTTAATAAGCGAGTATTTTTCTATAATACGTAAAACCCTATAACTAATTGACAACAATAGAATTTTAGCCAATATAATTGTTATAACATAGTTACAAAATAACCCGGATAACAAACATACAGAAATACCTATTAATATAAGTCTTTGAAGTTTTTTCCGGTCTCTGGAGTTAGAAATATTAATAATTGGCTTATAATTAAGCCCGAGCCATATAAAAGAATATAAACCAAAAGTCAAACAGCTTAAAACTATAAACTGCCCGAGAGAAATAAGTTTTATCCCCTTTATTTCCGGTTCTTTAAAAAATTCTTTACAGTACTCACACTGTTCCACATCATTGTATATTTCATTCCCGCAATAAGGGCATTTAACTTTTTCACTCATATACTGATTGTAAATATTCTCCGTTAATTTGTCAAACTATGAATTTATATAACAATTTTAAACTTTAATTTTTTATTTTCTTAATAAAAGTTAACATTAGCCTTCAAAAATGGCAATTATTTCAGAAGTATATACTTTATATATATACAGGAAATACAAAATAGTGAGGATTAAAAATATGGCAATTGGCGCAAGAGATTTTATTGACAGATTATTAGTTGAAAAATATGCTCAGGAACAAGTTGATAACCATACAGATGATGGTCTAAAATCAAGAATTGAAGCAGACGACATCATGAGCGCCCTAAATCAGTACTCAAATAACTACAGAAGTTATCTTGATGTAGCATCGAAATTAAATATTACCTGCTATTCAGTAAATGCTAAAAATGCAAAATATACTCAATATGAAACAATATCGGCGTAATCTATTGTTCAGCAAGCCATAGTTTAAATTCATGAGTATTTGTAATCTCTTTTTCCGTAACAATCCTTGCGCCGCTTGGTATTATTAATTTTATTTTGCCGGTCTCTGCTTTTTTGTCTAACAGCATTAAATCAACTATTTTATCTGTTTTAATATTTTCATTAAAAGGTTTAAAGCCATAAAGAGCTATAAGTTCCATAGCGGCATTATAATACACTGTATCAATATAGCAATTTTTCAATGCCCATTTGAATATTAAAGTCATTCCCCAGATAATAGCTTCACCATGGGTGTATTTTTTGTATTTAGTCAACGTTTCAAGCGCGTGTCCTAAAGTATGTCCAAGATTCAAGACCTTTCTCAATCCTGCTTCTTTTTCATCAGCACGTACAACATTAATTTTATAGGTAAGACATATAGCTATTAATTTTTCAAGAAAATATAAATCTCTGCTTAAAATCCTTGAAGAATTTATAGATAAAAATTCAAAAAGGAACTTAGGGTCATTATTACAGCAGTTGCCCTCAATAAAGGCATATTTTAAAACCTCGCCAAGTCCGGACATATACTGCCTTTCAGCTAATGTCTTTAAAAAATTAAGGTTTATAAATACACATTCAGGCTGGTAAAAACTTCCAATAATATTTTTTGCAGAATTCATATCAATTGCGGTTTTACCGCCGACAGAAGAATCTACCATTGAAAGAAGCGTAGTCGGGACCTGAATAAAATTAATGCCGCGCATATATGTCGCAGCCGCAAAGCCTGTAATATCACCTGCAACCCCGCCGCCGATAGCTATAATTACATCTTTACGAGTCATTTGTTTTTTTATCAGAACATTTATAATTTTTAAATAATTTTTTAAGTTCTTTTGTTCTTCTCCGTCCTTTAATATAAAAATTTCGTTCCTAGGAAACGGCAGATTTTTAGAATATAATTTGTACACTTTTTCACTAAAAACAATAAGCCGCTTTCTGTTTTTAGTTCTAATAAGTAATTCTTTATATAAACTTTCTACCGGCTCATTATTTATATGAATATCATAATATTTATCATTCTCCGGTATGTTAATTGCAAGTGTTCTATCCATTTACCACCCTTATTATCTCATCTACTACATTATAGGTATCGAGATTTGACGTGTCAATTACACAATCAGCAAGTCTGTAATTACTCTCACGTCTATCAAAAAGTTTTTTAATCTCTTCTTGCGGATTATCCACCTGCAGCAGCGGTCTGTATGTGTCGTCTTTGAGACGTTCATATATAACTTCAGGAGCAGAATACAAATATATAACTTTTCCCAGAGTTTTTAACATAGCCCTGTTCTCTTCATTTTCAAAAGTTCCTCCGCCGGTTGATAGAATTTTATTTTCCGCACCCGAGAGTGTATTTATAACCCTGGTCTCAAGCTCTCTAAAATAGCTTTCTCCTTTTAATGCAAATATGTCACTAATGCTTACCCCTTCCAACTCTTCTATCAAAGAATCCATATCAACAAAGCCATAATTAAGTCTGCGTGCAAGCAGTTTTCCTATTGTAGTTTTACCGCTGCCCGGCATGCCAATTAGAATGTAGTTATTTCCCATAATGTCTCTTTACTTCCTCAATACTGTCACCGCCATATTTTTGTAAAAATTCATCAGCAAGAATTATTGCTGTTCTCGCCTCTGCTACAATAGCACACGCCGGCACAGCACACGTATCAGAACGTTCAAAATGCGCTTCCGTTTGAACTTTTTTCAGTAAATCTACTGTTGGCAGCGGCTTTCTTAATGTTGGAATTGGTTTCATTGTTCCTTTTAGTACTAAAGGTTCACCATTAGTCATTCCACCTTCAATTCCGCCTGCATTATTAGTATCGCGATAAATAATACCATTTTTGATTTTCAAACCGTCATGGACTTTGCTGCCAGGAGTTTTTGCAGCATCAACACCTATACCAACTTCTACAGCTTTTACAGCCGGTATACTCATAAGTGCCTGTGCTAATATTCCGTCAATTTTCCTATCCCATTGAACAAATGACCCGAGCCCTACAGGAAGGTTTGAGTAAATCACTTCAAACTTCCCGCCGAGAGTATCACCTTCCTCTTTTGCTCTGTCGATTTCTTCCTTCATCTTATCTGTTGTTAATTCATCACAGCAGCGTAAAGGCGATTTATCAGCTTTTTCTTTTATTAAGGTAAACGTAGACGGGCGAACATCCAGTTCTATTGTACCAATTTGTATAACATGGGAAAAACCGATAATTCCAAACTCTCTCAGAAACAATTTAGCTACAGCGCCAACCGCAACTTCAATTGCCGTTTTTCTGGCGCTTGAACGCTCGAGGACATCGCGTAAGTCTTCAAGATTATATTTAATGGAACCTGCATAGTCAGCATGTCCCGGACGCGCTGTAGTAAATGATTTATCAGCAACAGCACGTAATATTTCTTTATCTGAAAAATTTAATTCTTCTACACTCATAGGAATACGCCAGTTTTCAAAATCCAAATTTTTTATTTCAAGGCAAACTGGCGCACCTGTTGTTTTACCAAATCGTACACCGGACTTAATTTCGACAGCATCCGTCTCAATCTTCATTCGTCCGCCTCTACCATAACCGGACTGGCGTTTGCGTAATTCCGTATTTATAAAATCAATATCGATCTTTAACCCACTGGGCAAACCATCTATTATCGCATTAAGACATTTACCATGGCTTTCTCCGGATGTCAGAAATCTTAAATTCTTCGTCATAACTTTCCTTACTATCCCAAAATAAATATAGCAGCATTACTCTTACATTCCCGGTTTTGCTATTTTGCATTTAAAAACAGCTGAACCTTCGTCTGCATCATTTCCTCAATAATCAGCCATCTGCCATCAGGCTGTTTTTGTACAACCATATAGGCTTTTAATTTATAAGTTTCACCGGTTGGTTGTCTTAATGAAGAAATTTTATAAGTATTGTCATTTATCTTGGTAACTTTTATATCAGAATAATAATTTTTATACTTTCTAACTTTTGCAACTGCCTGTCCTTTTTTCATTTCCGAAATATAGCGAGCAGTAGTTGTTTCCCTGTCAACAAGCGTCCCGTCCGGTTTAACGACCTGCCTGATAATTCTTGCAGAAGGAGAATAGAAATCAGGGATTGTTGTACTATAAGTATTTGCCGCATTAACATAGTTATTAAAGAACTTTAACGCTTCTTCCTGACTATTTGCAAATGCTGTCAGACTAACAGATATAAAAACTGTAAATACTACTAAAAATTTTTTCACCTTTTCTCCTTTTTATTCCGGTAAAGTACCTTTAACTTCGGCTATTTCATCACACCCCAAATCAAAAGCCGAATGCAAAGCCTTTACAGCCTCTTTGGCATATTTTTCGTTAACAAGACAGCTTATTTTAATTTCGCTTGTAGATATCATCTTTATATTTATATCATTAGCGGCTAGAGTTTTAAACATCATTGCAGCTATCCCCGGATGGTCAATCATTCCTGCGCCCACAATGGAAATTTTAGCAATATTGTCATCCACAAGAATATTATTGCATCCTAATTCTTGTTTTATTTCATCAATAATTGCCTGAACCTTTGATAAATCCTTTTTGTCTATAGTAAAAGCAATGTCATTAGTATTTGTATGTTTTCTCGCATAAGACTGAATAATCATATCTACAGATATGTCATCTTTTGCCAGTCTGTCAAACAATTTACCGGCATTTCCGGGAACATCAGGAACATCGCAAACTACTATTCTCAATTGCGACAAATCAGCTGCCACACCTGTAACCGTTCTTCTAATTTCCATATCTTCTACTCCTAGTATTAATGTTCCTAAATTATCCGTTTTAAAGCTGCTCCTTACTCTAAGCGGGATATTATACTGTTTTGCCGTTTCAACCGAGCGCGGGTGCATAACATTTGCCCCTACCCGTGCCAGTTCAAGCATTTCATCATAGCTAATTTCCTCAAGGCGCGTTGCATTTGGTACGATTCTCGGATCAGTCGTATAAACACCTTCTACATCAGTATAGATATCACAGCGTTCAGCATTTAATGCAGCTGCCACAGCCACAGCAGAGGTATCAGACCCGCCCCTGCCGAGCGTTGTTATTTCATTATCATCAGTAACACCTTGAAAGCCTGTAATAATTACAATCTCATCATTATTAATATGTTTTAAAATATTATCCGTTTTAATATCAATAATCCTTGCGCAGTTATAAGCCTTCTCTGTGATTATCTGTGCCTGCATTGCATTCATACTTACAGCTTTATATCCTGCAGCCTGCAATGCCATAGCAAGAAGCGAAGCAGAAACACATTCACCGGTTGACAAGAGCATATCAAGCTCCCTTGGATTTGGTGAAGTATTTACTTCATCTGCGAGTTTTAAAAGCTGATCTGTCGTATGTCCCATTGCTGATACTATAACAACAACAGAATTTCCTTTATTTTTCTCTTTTAAAATAACCTGTGCAACATTTTTAATTTTTTCTGAATTGGCAACGGAAGTACCGCCAAATTTTTGTACTATTATGTTTTTCACTTTTCTATTCCTAACTGCTCTATAAATTATACAGTTAACTAATTATAATGACAAGTTTATCTTTTACAAATTATTCTGGCGACATGAACACCGGATGCAGAGGCCTGTATCAATCCCCTTGTAACACCTGCACCATCTCCGATTGTAAAAAGTTTTTGCACCCCTTCTGTCTCTAACTCATTTGTAAGCTTAACTCTTGCTGAATAGAATTTAACTTCTATACCATAAAGCAACGTATATCTCGAAGCAGTTCCAGGAGCAATTTTATCAAGCGCATATAGCATTTCAATAATACTTTGCATTTGTCTGTACGGTATAACCAGACTTAAGTCACCCGGAGTTGCGCTGGTGAGTGTCGGAGTTAATACACTGTTTTTAATCCTGTCAGGTGTAGAACGGCGTCCGTCCAGCAAATCGCCAAATCTCTGAACAAGTATTCCTCCGCCAAGCATATTAGCAAGACTTGCAATATGCTGACCGTACATAATTGGTTCTTTAAACGGTTCAGTAAATCTTTCACTGACTAAAAGGGCAAAGTTAGTATTTTTAGTCCTGATATTTGCGTAACTGTGCCCGTTAACAGTGGAAATACCATTGTAATTTTCCTGAACAACTTCGCCGTAAGGGTTCATACAAAAGGTACGAACTTCGTCACCGAAAGTCGGGGAGTGATATATAAGTTTAGATTCATAAAGTTTTTCTGTAATTGGTTCAAAAACAGGTGCCGGTAATTCAACACGGACCCCAATATCAACAGCGTTATTGACCATTCCTATTTTATTTTTTGCAAATTCCTGTGTAAGCCAGTCTGCACCTTCTCTCCCCGGAGCGATAACTGTATATTCTGCTTTTATAACTTCACCATTATCCAGAACAATCCCTTTAACCTGTTCGCATTCAACAATTAAACTTTTTGCCGTTGTATTGTTTAAAATTGTTATTCGCTTATCAAGAAAGTTTTGCATATTCTTTAGGACATCAAGACTTCTCTCAGTCCCAAGATGGCGAACAGGAGAATAAACCAGCTTTAATTCTGCTAACGTTGCTTTTCTTTCGATTTCTTCAAAAACTTTTCTGTCAGTACCAAAGACTTCGTCCGCCGCTCCATATTCTAAGTAAAGTTTATCTGCATAGTCTATAAGATTTTCAACCTCTTTTCTTGACATGTAATCAACAAGATTACCGCCAACATCAGGAGTAAGAGTTAATTTGCCGTCAGAAAAAGCACCTGCACCGCCCCAGCCGCACAATAAGCCGCAGCGTTTGCAGGAAACACATTTTTCAGAGCCTTCACGCAGCGGGCATTTACGATGTTCAATTTTTGGACCTTTTTCTATTAAAACAACCTTCCAGTCAGGCTTTAATTTTACAATCTCTAATGCCGTAAATATTCCCGCAGGTCCCGCCCCAACTATTGCAACATTGTACATTATATATTCTCCAACTAACCTATTACTTATTTACGATACTACAAAGACAACTTTCTTTAAAGTTTTTTAAGAGTTCCGGTTAATTTTTGTTAATTTTTGACTGAATATCTTCAAGTAATTTTCTGTTGATAGAAATTAAATCAGCAAATATTGCAATAACCTGAAGTAAAAAACCAATAATAATAAGTATAGCTGCAAGTAATAACGACTGTATATGCCCTGCACCGTCATTATTAAGGAAAAAATATAAGTACCTGAATATAAGTACCGTACCTAAAAACATAGCACTCAATGCAAAAACTGTAAAAAACCTGAACGGACGGTAAATAGCAAACATCCTGATAATAGTACAGCCTGAACGAAAAATATACTGAAACATATTTTTAAAAAGTCTGGATTTTCTAAGCTGTTTATTAACTCTTACCGGTACAGAAATAATTCTATAGCCCTTTGCACTGGATTGAATTATTGTTTCCATTGTATAAGAGAAATTATCAAAAACATTTATATTAGATGCACACTCTCTTGAAAATGCCCTAAATCCACTAGGAGCATCTATAACATCCGCACCTGATATTAATTTTACGACTTTTGAACCAAATGTCTGCAGCAATTTTTTTACGGGTGAAAACTCTTTATGATTTTTAATATCTCTTGCACCAATGACCATATCAGCAGTTTTGTCAACAATAGGCTTTATTAAAAGTTCTATATCTCCGCCATAATATTGATTATCGCCATCCGTATTAACAATAATATCCGCGCCTGCAGAAAGTGCATATTTAAGTCCGGTTTTAAAACTTGCAGCAAGCCCCATGTTTTGTTTGTGCGAGACAACCTTTGCTCCAAGTCTTTTTGCTATATCTACTGTTCTGTCGCTCGAGCCATCGTCTATGACAAGAATTTCAACTTCATCGATTCCAAAAAAATTTTTAGGTATATCGCATATAACCGATTCTATTGTCTCTTCTTCATTGTAACAAGGTATCTGAATAATAAGTTTCACGATAGTATCTTTCTCTCTTTGTATTATAATTATACTATAAAGGGAGAGCAATGTACTTATTTTTAGTTTTGTGCTTAGGTATAGTCTTACGGCTGGCTTACATACTAAAGCCGGAGGGTTTGTGGAATGATGAATATGTTTCCTGGATGATTTCTGCCACCCCTTTTAATGACGGTTTTATATCCGAAATTTTCAAACAATGCCACATGCCCCTTTATTACTTCTACCTAAAAATTTTTACAATACTGGGCAATAACAGCGATATCATACTAAGGCTTTCTTCAGTTATCCCATCTGCGGTTGCAATCTGGGTTATGTACCTTGTCGGGAAAACAAAAAATAATTTTACGGCCAAAACACTTGCTTTTATGTCTGCCTTGTCCTCTTTTCTTATTTATTACTCTCAGGAAGTACGTTTTTATTCCCTGCTGTTTTTGTTTTCTGCTTTAATGCTTCTATTCCTTCTTAAAATACAAATTAAGCCCAATAAATATAATCTGGCAGGATTTATCATTTCATCACTATTAGTACTTTTTACCCACACAATAGGATTTGTTTTTGTTTTCATTTCTATTGTATATCTGATTCTAATAATAAAACCCGACCGTATATATTGTTACATTTTTGCAGGTCTCTTCATCCTGGCTGCCCCTTTTGTAATATACATTTTTTTGCACACAGGACATTCACAATGGTGGGGTGCCTTTTCATACAGAACAATTGTATTCATGCTTACTGATTTCTTTTCTCCGATACTTACAAATAATGTTAATATTCCCTCTGTTGTACTCTACCGAAAAGGTATCCCTTTTGCACTTGCACTATTATTACCTGTAATAATTGCAATAAGCTTTATAATCTATGCAATACTAAAAGATAAAACCCTGCGCGGATTATTTTATATTACGGTTTTGACAACGGTCGTTCTTTCCTTTGCTGGAATGACATCTAAATTTGTTTTTATAACAAAATACAATATAGAAGTTCTGCCAGTATTAATGTATCTTTTTGCGGCAGGGTTATCACTCACAAAACCTTTAACAAGATATATATATCTGCTGTTGTATTTAGGAATACAGGCGGGCTATATCTTTACTCCGGACTATCCGTCAAAACTTCCGAGAACAGAAGGAAACCGTATTCCCGCATTACTTATTGCTAAATCAGGGATAAAACCTGCCGATAAGTTGATAATTACATATTACAACCCGGATAGATTTACAAAGTACATTAACCTTAACACTCTTAATGTAACAAGTATTGATAAAACTGAAGTTAGCAAATATATATCGGATTACAGAAAACTCCCGCCCGTAAATTACCTCATAGACCGAAGTTTTGCAGAACAAAAACTGGATAAACTTATAAATCCGGATCAAAGAACTTTTATTCTTTTTCTTGATTCTGTTGCGTTTTTCCCTGATAAGGACTTAAAAAAAATTGCAGAAAAACAGGAATATATTGACAAAGTTAACCCCATTTACCTTGAAATGTCTGTATTGAGAAACGAAATATTAAAGTATGGCAAAAAACATAATCTTGATGTAAAATCAACTAAGATGGGGAGTTGGTCGCTGATAAAACTCGGCAATGAGATGGAGGATAAAAATTGAACAGTATATTTACAGGATCGTATATCACAACTATAGTTTGTCTTATTGGAGCTTTTTTCTGGGGGGAGCATGCAAAATCAGGAACAGGGCTCGCCTGTGTTTTTATTGCGGCCGTTCTTGGTATTTTAGAAATAAGTTTATCTTTTGATAATGCTGTTGTTAATGCAGCAAAACTCGAAAAAATGACCCCAAAATGGCAGCATAGATTTATAACATGGGGTATTGCCATTGCTGTATTTGGAATGCGTTTTCTCTTTCCTTTAGTGATAGTAGCTATCTTTTCCGGAATACATATAAGCAAAGTATTTCCAATGGCACTCCATGAACCGTTAAAATATGCAGAATACCTCCACCAATCACATGCTGCTGTTGTTTCATTTGGCGGAGCTTTTCTGATGATGCTTTTCCTTAACTTCTTTATGAGTAAACGCGAGCACTTATGGATAAAATGGCTTGAAATTCCACTCTCAAAACTTGCAGGGATTAAATACCTTGACTACTTTATAGTAATGATGACTGTTTGTTTTGTTTTATCGCAGCAGCCAAACTACCATGAAAATGATATAATAATTCCAGCTGTTGTCGGGGCCGCAATATTTTCAGCTATTGATAAACTTGCCCGTTTTATTGAGCAAAAAGAACATAAACATGAGGCAGACGCTCTTGCACACGCAGCTAAAGGCGGTTTTGTAAGTTTTATTTATCTTGAATTGATTGATGCTTCTTTCTCTTTAGACGGTGTCCTTGGAGCATTTGCACTGAGTCATGATATTATTATCATTACTTTAGGGTTATGTATTGGTGCCATTTTTGTTCGTTCGCTTACAATACTTCTGGTTGAAAAGAAAACTCTTAAAAGTTTTATATACCTTGAAAGCGGTGCACATTGGGCAATTGGCATTCTTGCATTAATAATGTTTATATCAACTTATCACGAAATTCCGGAGGTTGTTACGGCTCTGTCAGGACTGATAATAATTCTCGCCTCGCTTTACTCCTCGGTTAAACATAATAACAAGGAAAAGCTTATAAATGGAAATATGTAAATTATTTCATTATAAAAAACATATACATACTATCTTCCGCCCTTTTATTGATTTGCGGATTAAAGAACTCCAATACGGACTTAATACAGATGCGCCAAACAACCTTATTATCTCGCTTACAACCTACGGAAACAGGTTAAAAGAGATTAAATATACGCTTTTTTCACTTTTTTCCCAATCATTAAAACCTGATAAAATTGTTTTATGGCTGGACGACAGCTTTAACAATGATAAAACTCATAAATTACTTAAAAATTTCATACAAAATGGTTTGGAGGTAAGATTTACAAAAGATATTGGTCCTTATACAAAGCTTATTCCTGCACTATTAAATTTTCCTGACTCTATAATAGTAACTGCTGATGATGATATATTTTATCCGCAAGATTGGCTTAAGCTTCTTTATCAATCGTATCTTGAAGATAAAACAGCAATTCATTGCCACAGGGCGCATAAAATTGTTATTAAAAATAATAATATACTTCCTTACGAACAGTGGGAAAAACAGATCAAGTCACAGGGGAAATCAGGGTATAATTACTTTTTAACGGGGGTCGGCGGCGTTCTTTACCCCCCAAAAGCCTTAGACAATGAAGTATTTAATGAAAAGGCTTTTTTACTCCTTGCCCCCAATGCCGATGATATATGGTACTGGGCAATGGCTGTCTTAAATGGAACTAAAATTAAAATTGTTAAAAATAATATATCTACTCTGATTTCAACTAATATTTTGAGACAACTGAATTTTTACAAAGAGAAAACTCTATATTACTTTAATAGATCAGGAGGAAATGACGAACAGTTCAATAAAATAATAGAATATTATCCTGATATTAAACACACTTTAATTAAAGAAACACCGATCCAACTTATATACAATATCACATCTCTTCATTCTTTCTACAAAAAAAACGGACACAGAGCCGGCATTTTTAACGCTGCATTTAATATAATGCAGGAACTTATAAAAGATACCCATTTTGATATTACATTTTATTCTGATTATAAATACTTTTACTTTATAAAAGAAGTCTTAAATCAAATTTTGCCGGAAAGCAGACTAATTGATACAAGAAGATGGTATGAAAAACTATTTGGTAGAATTTTATTTGAAGCAGACAAGATTTCACCCAAACTTATGTATATAATTTTATATACTCTAAGGTGGGCAGAACATTATTTTCCGTTTAATAACAAGCTTAAAACAACACTGAACAATTACGATGCTTATTTTACACCGTTTGAAGGTGTAGAAAAAGAATTTATACAATCAAAAATCAAAAACTATCAATTCATCCACGATATCATCCCACTTCTTGACGGGAAGCAGCTTCCTGCTTATCACTGGGCCAAAGCCGTTTTTGCAAATATTAATGAAAATATTTTTTATTTCACAAATTCTGAATACACTAAGCAGGATTTCCTTAAAGTCTTTCAACAAATACCCCAAAACAATGTAAAAACAGCATACCTTGGAGTAACAAAGCAGTCTGTAAATAAAGTTGATATATATACAAAATACAACCTTCCTAAAAATAAAAAATATTTCCTGTCTTTATGTTCCCTTGGTAAACGTAAAAACCTTGAATTTGCCGTTAAAAATTTTATTACTTTTGTTGAACAATATCATATTGATGATCTTGTTTTTGTTCTGGCCGGCGGAATATGGAACAACTATAAACAAACACTAAATAAATTAATCAAAAACTCGTCAGAAAAAATCATAATAACCGGCTACATTGAAGATACAGATTTACCGGCATTATATTCTAATGCGCTTGCTTTTATTTACCCGTCATTATATGAAGGATTTGGACTCCCAATACTTGAAGCAATGGGGTATAATTGTCCGGTAATTTCGTCAAACAGAACCTCTCTTCCTGAAATTTGCGCAGATGCTGCATTATTAATAAATCCAGAAAATGATATAGAACTACAGGATGCGTATAAAACATTATATTACAATACCGGTGTTCGTAATATAATGATTGAAAAAGGATACAGGCGCTTTAAAGAGTTTTCCTGGGAAAAATGTGCCAATATAATTAAGGAAATAATACTTGCAAACAAGGTGTAAATGACAAAAAAAATAAAAATATTGATGGATATAACTCCTCTTTTTAGTGACGGAATTTATTTAAATGCAGGAGCTGCCGGACTGAGAAGCGGAATTTATAATGTTGCTAATAACTTATTTCTGGAATTTCTGAAAAGAACTGATTTAGACCTGTCATTTTTTGCCAATACTGCATACTATTATTTTGTCAAAAAGGCTTTAGAAAAAAATCATCCGGATTTGTGCAGCAAGTTAGTAACTGAATCAAAGTGCTGTGCCCTTTATAATTATTTCAAATTTACCTATGTGTATACTAAAAATTATTTTTATAAAATTCTTCAAATTGGCATGTTTATACCGGCAATCATTGCCAAAATAATAATGATACTTTTCCCTAAAAAATATAGTGCTGAACTATTTTTTTCACCATATCATTACCCTTCATACACTATTAAAAAAAACTCGAAACTGAAAAAATATATTTTACTCCACGATTGCACTCCTATTCTCAACATTTATAATACCAAGTTTATCGGTGCTCACTTTAAAAACAAACTCTTTAATCAAATAGAAAAAGAAAATTTTTATTTTACAAACTCTGAATATACAAGGCAGGATTTTATAAAATACCACCCGAATATTACAGAGGAAAATTCCCAAACAGTCCTGCTTGCAGTCTCTGACAACTTTAAACCTGTATATGCGGGTATTGATAAGATAAAAGAAAAATACAATATCCCTGAGAATAAAAAATATGTATTCAGCCTGTGTACCCTTGAACCGCGTAAAAACCTTATTAGAATAGTTAAAACTTTTGTTCAATTTCTCAAAAAAAATAATATTGATGATTTAATTTTTGTTATGGGCGGAGGTCAATGGGAAAAATTTTTAAACGAACTCTCAAAAACTATCGATAATCTTGAAGAATATAAATCTAAAATTCTTAGAATTGGTTACGTTGATGACGAAGATTTACCGGCGCTCTACTCAAATGCAGAATGGTTTATATATACCTCTCAGTATGAAGGTTTTGGTCTCCCACCGCTTGAAGCAATGTCTTGCAAGTGCCCGGTAATTGTTAGTAATGCGACCTCACTGCCTGAAGTAGTCGGAGACGCAGGATTACTTATTAATTATGACAGTGATGAAGAGCATATAAATGCCTGCGAAACTTATTACTACTCTCCGGAATTAAGAAATGAATATGCCCAAAAGGGTTTTGAGCGTTCAAAACTTTTTTCTTACAAAAAAACTGCCGATAAATTATTAGACACAATGTTACACTCAAAATAAAATATTATTTAGTCTTTGTATGACAAGCAGTTTTTGAAAATCAGGGGAAGTACGTTCCAAATCCTTAAAAGTCCCCTCCGCACTAACAGTTCCGTTTTTTAGCAAAAATAATCTGTCACACGCAGCAAGGGTCGACAAACGGTGTGCGATTGCAATAATAGTCATCCCTGTCTTTAAATGGGCTAAAAGCGTACATATTTCCTTCTCCGTTTCAAGATCCAGTGCTGATGTCGCTTCATCTAAAATAAGTATTTGCGGCTTATTATACAATGCGCGGGCAATTGAAAGTCTTTGTTTTTGTCCCAGAGAGAGTCCGATAGTATCAACCATTGGTGCGGCATAAATTCCATCTCTATAATTTTCTGCTATAAAATCATAAATAGCCGCCTGTTTTAAAACATCAACCACCCTTTGGTCATCTATATCACTATTTCCAAATGCGACATTCTCTCTGAATGTTGTATTAAAAAATACAGGCTCTTGAGGCACATAACCTATCATAGATCTTATAGACTGCCCTTTTTCTAATTTAACATTGTCAATTAAAATATCACCTGAAGAAGGAGATAAAAGCCCTGATATAATATCTATTAACGTTGTTTTACCGGCCCCGGATTCTCCAATAATACCAACAAACTCATTTTTATTAATGGTTAAGCTTAAATTATCTATAACAGGCATGTGCTCAGGATAAGCAAACGTTATGTTTTTCAAATCAATGGATTGATTAAACACTTTTACAGGCAACTGTTCAATAGGAGAATACATATTTAAAGAATAATTTTCATAAAAATTAATAAGTTCTTTGGCATACTTACGTCCCAAAACAATACCGTTTAGAGAGGTCTGTACCCTGGCAAGCGCAGGAAGAATACGGAATATGGCCGATGCAGCAATTGCAAAAGACGCTATCATAACATTTTTATCCCCGCCTGTTGTAAACGCAATAGCACCTAACATTACAAATAACAAAATAATAACCAGCGGCTCCAAAATATATGGCTGCGCGGTTGTTGCAGTAAAGTAATCCGCCTGCGAAAATTTTAAAGGTTTCAAAGAGTTTTCCACTTGCCTTTTAAAAATATTTTCGTGCCCAGCCAGCTTAATAAGTTTTAAATTCGGCATTATTGCACCTTTAATAAGGTCGTAACTCTTTTGAGAATTCCACAGAGTATCCGATGTCTTTTTTAGAATTCGTTTCGAAAAATTATTTTGTACACAAATGGTTGCCATTGCTAACGCAGCAGTTACTATTGTTGGTAACGGAAATTTAATAAGCAGCAATAACAAAATTGAAAAAACAATAGCAATATTGATATTGAGATTTAAAAATCTTACAAAAAAGTTATTTACACTTTCTAAAGGAAGGATTGCAACAACCCTCTCTTTTTTTGTTCTAGATATAGTTGAAGTTACAGAAAAAGGCGCATCTAAAAAGAAAGAAATAAAATATTTCATTATATCCGTCTCTATACCTTTTACAAGGCGGCCTTGACGCCTTATACAATAGATCATATAAATATTTTTTATAACAAACAGACCTAAAACCAGCACACCCAACAAAATCGGCGAAACTTGAAATGGTAGCTTTGCCGCAAGCTCCGGTTTTAAAATTAACAAAATAAACGGATAAATAATTGCAACACCAAAAACTTCAAGAACTGATGCAAAATATGACATTATTAGATATATAACAATATCTTTTTTCTTTTTCCCTGCAAAATATTTTATAAACTTACGCAAATTAATCAAAAACATACAAAGATTATAACAAAAAAAGGACAGACACTACAGTCTGCCCTTTTCTTCTTTATGTAAGTATAACTTATTCACCTACAATATAATCAGGAGCGCCAAACATACCTTCAATTTCTTCAAGTATAGCAGACGGCTTCCTTGCCTGATTACGTTGAGCCGCACGTTTCTGTGCTTCTTTATCACGCTCTTCATTTGCATTTGTCAAGTGATGTAATCCGGTTCCTGCAGGTATCAGACGACCAATGATAACGTTTTCTTTCAAACCTCTCAACATGTCTTTTTTACCTTCGACGGCTGCTTCTGTAAGAATACGTGTTGTTTCCTGGAATGAAGCTGCTGAAATAAAGCTTTCAGTATTCAATGAAGCCTTAGTTATACCAAGCAGCATGTATTCACATGTAGCTTCGGCTCCGCCGGCTGCCCTTACTAATTCGTTTTCATGCTCAAAAGCCTGAATTTCAACAAGCTCACCAGGCAACAAATTAGTATCACCTGAGTCAACAACTTTAATCTTCTTCGTCATCTGACGAACAATTATTTCAATGTGTTTATCAGCAATTTCTACACCTTGTGAACGATATACACGCTGTACTTCATCAACAAGGTATTGCTGTGCTGCTCTAGGACCGCAAAGCCTTATAACATCCTGCGGATTGAGCGGACCGCTTGTTAACGGCTGACCTTTTTTTATTTGCTGCTTATTAGAAACAAGAATACTTGCATCAATAGCAAACTTTATTTCAGTTCTGCCATTATCTGTTACAAGGAATAATCTCGGAACTTCATCCTCAATTTCAATTTCAGCAATACCGTCAGCTTCTGCAAGAATTGCACAATCTTTCGGTTTTCTGCCTTCAAGAAGTTCTTCAACTCTAGGCAAACCTTGAACAATATCACCCGTCTTTTGTCTTTCAAATACAAGTGTTGCAAGCATATCACCACGAAGAACTAATGCCCCTGCTTCCAGCTGTAACATAGTTCCCGGGCTTATCAAGTAAGGACGACCATTTCTAATTACAATTTCATCTTTAGAAACAGATATAACTTTTCCTGATACGGGAGCAATATCCCCGCCGGTTGTTAATTCCTGATCTAATCTTACAAATTCACCTTTCTTAACTTTACTTGCCGTAGATATTTTGACTTTGGATTCATAATTTGCACAGTTAACAAGCAGTCTCCTTGCATCTGCAAGTTTATCATTAATTGCAGCTACACCATCATTAATAGCTAAAACTTCTGTTTTTGCAACAGGAGTTTTAGGCTTAATAACCTCTCCATTATTAACAAGAAGTTCAGTTTGAAGTGCATCATTCATTTTTGCATTGCCTTCAAGTTCACGACGCACAATTAATGTTTCAAGAACTACAATTTTTAACTCGCCTTGCTCATTTAATTCAACAAGACCTTTAAGATGAGAAAGGTATCCTTGCATTTGAAGAACAAGACTTGTTCTTGTAAGAGTAGCGCCGTCAATATTTCTAACCCTTGCACCATCTTTGTATTGTAACTGCGTTACAGGAACAATACTAATCAGGTTATCAGAAGAGCTAAATTTGATAGAAACATCTTTAGATTCTACATTAAGTACCTGTACAGGCCTGATAAGTATTTGAACAGGTTTATCTTCAAGGCTTTCTTCATCGTCTGTCATTCCCAAAGTAGTATCAATTTCTTCATCAAGATCATCAATATCTAAATCATCAAAATCAGATTCCATTATTGATACAATAGATGTTTCGGAAGCTTTAATACCTTTAGCAATTACTGTACCAGCCTCAACTACAGCACCTTCTTCAACTTTTAATTCGCTGATACTTTGCAAAGTATGAACTTCACCGGGACGAACAGTAATCTCATGGATGATATCATTGAATTCTTTAAACTCAACAATACCATCAATATGAGTATATACATCTTTAACAACTTCTGTACCTGCAGTTACAAATGTACAGTTCTCTACCATTTTTAAGGAAGAATCCTTATTAATTTGATGAACTTCTTCAGGTATAAATACTATTGAACCGGGTTTAGTAACAATTTGATTTTCATCAACCTCAACATCAACATATTTAATCTCACCTGATGAAGAAACAGAACATTCATCGTCAATTAATTCAGCTATAATCATACCGTTTTCAACCGTAGTATCAATCGGGGTCTTAACGATATAACGTTCTCCGGACTTTTTAACAGTCCAGATTTGTTCTTTCTTAGTTTGTTCAAATGCTGCATTTGAAGGTATTAAAGATGCTATTACAATAGTTATTTCTTTACCTTTTACAATCTTATTAATAGTTTCGCCTTCAAATTTTACATTTTCAATCTCTAAATCTTCAGAGTAGCGAACTTCACCGCCGTGCTCACAAACAGTTAAAGTTTCAGCGAGTTTTTCACCTTTCTTAACTTTTTGTTCGTTTTTAACAAGAACTTTTGAGCCGCCGGGCAGGTTATAAACATCACCGCCGATTACCCAAACGATACCATTCTTGTTGGCTGTTCTTGAAATATTACCCTGTCTGTCTTTCTTTTCATCAGCAACAAAATCTTCAAAATAAACTTCACCGGATAAATCAGATGTAATATCCTTTGTAGCTTTTTCTGTAAGACGGCTGCCATCTCCTGATGAAACAGGCTCATATTCAGCGAGTTTAAAGCCTTTATTTACCTCCTGTCCATCAGCAAAGTGAACAATAGCGCCCGCAGGAATATGATATTTTTCAGTCTTTTTATCGCTGACTACTTCAATATCAGATTCATAAATTGAAACCTGTACTATATCTCCGTGACGGGTTCTTAATTCTCTCGTTTTAACAGAAGATTTAACTTTACCGTTAATACCTGCTTCAACAATTTTCATAGCACCGGAGCCTTTAAATACACCGCCGGTGTGGAATGTTCTCATTGTAAGCTGTGTACCGGGTTCACCAATAGACTGGGCGGCAATAATACCGATTGCTTCACCAATATCTACAAGCTTTTGAGTTGTCAATGCCCAGCCGTAACATTTTTGGCAGACACCATACTCAAGCCCGCAGGTTAATCCAGAACGAACTTTAACTTCTGTAAGGTTAAGATTTTTAATTTTTCTGATATCATTTCTGTCCAGTGTTGTATTAGCAGCTACCAATACATTACCTTTTTCATCAACAATATCTTGAGCAACAGTTCTGCCCAGCAGTCTGTCAATAAGCGGAACGATAACTGTTTCACCATCCATAATCGGTTTCATATCAATATATTTATCAGTACCGCAATCTTTAGCTCTAATAATTACATCTTGCGCAACGTCAACCAAACGTCTGGTCAAATAACC
>CALVDX010000020.1 GCA_944326425.1 Candidatus Gastranaerophilales bacterium | reverse complement strand
TAAAAAAATCGGAACGACAGGACGTTTTGGGCGAAAAACCGAGCGGAAGCGAGGTTAGCCCGAAACTACAGATATAGAGGTTCAAATCCTGTCCGCTAAACCTGAAATAAGCACTAAAAAAATCGGAACGACAGGATTTGAACCTGCGACCCCTACCACCCCAAGGTAGTACGCTACCAAGCTGCGCCACGTCCCGATTAGACATTATTATTATTGCAGGAGAACGGTCAGTTGTCAATCCTGCTGCAAGACGGAGTGACATGATTTTGTATTTTGTTTAGATAATTAATAAAAGATAAATAAATTTTTATTTACCTGTCGGATATGCTATAATACTTTTATAAGAAGGATAAAGGAGGGAAAAATGTCCAATCCAGTATTAAATGAGAAATTTATTGATCGTACCCAGGTGGGGGCTGAGCCTTTGACTATGAACGGTGTTTTACAAAAAACATTTGTATTATTTGCTATTATGGTATTTAGCGCAGCGTTCTTGTGGATGAAAGGTTTGGAAGGTCATACAGATTTAGTCATGGCATGTACTACGGCCGGTGCGATTATTGGTTTTATTATTGCACTTGTTATTTGTTTTACAAAAAAGATGTTCCTGACACCCGTATATGCAGTTGCTGAAGGGTTATTTGTCGGGGGGCTTTCGTTTGTAATGGAGTCTGTATATCCGGGGATTGTGCAGACGGCGGTTCTGGGTACTATGATGACGGTTATTGGTATGCTTGTCTTATACTCGACAAAAATTATTAAGTGCAATGAAAAATTTGTGTCTGTAATTATACTTGCGACATTTGCAATTGCAGGGATATATCTTGTACAAATAATCGGTTCATTTTTCGGACTTTCTATTCCCGGAATTTTTGGCAGCGGTACTGCCGGACTCGTATTTAGCGGTATAGTAATTTGCGTTGCTGCGTTAAACCTGATTTTGGATTTCCACTTTATAGAAACGGCTGTTCAGACATATGTTCCTAAAGAGTATGAATGGTATTTTGGATTCTCCTTAATGGTTACTATTGTTTGGGTTTATATTGAAATTCTTAGATTGTTGAGCAAGTTTAATAGCAGAGACTAGTTTTGAAAAATAAAATATAAGGGTATAAGGGTGTGCGGTATTTGCTGTACACTCTTTTGTTTGCATTGGAAATGAAGATAAGATATGTAATAATACCGGTTATGTTTTTCTGCCTTGTCTTTAGAGGTATTTTATTGTGTTAAGCGAAACATGTTGAGTTAAATGATTATATATTAGAACTTAGTTAATGTAACTTTTGCAATAAAGCCCCATTCTTCATTAGAATAAAGTTTAATAGTTCCATTCATTGCTTCTACCAGACCTTTAACAATAAACAATCCGAGTCCGGTGCCTCTTGTTGTTCTGGTTGTCGTGTTATCAAGCCGTGTGAACTTGCCAAACAAAGTATTAAGTGTTTCTTTGGAAAGCAGTTCGTATTTATTTTTGAACAGGATTGAAACATTATCTGCTGTCTGTTCAACATCTATACGTATTTCCGAGTTATCAGGGGCATATTTAAGTCCGTTTTCAATAAGGTTTACAAATACCTGTTCCAGCCGGTCAGAATCAGCCAGTACAAATGTGCCGTCATTTTTAACATTGTTTATAATAGTTTTACCTGAATCGTTTTTTACAAGGGTGATAGCATTTTCTATAACAGAGTACAGGTCATTTTCATCAAGATTTACATTAAGCCTTAAGCCCTCAATCTCAGGTATAACGAGTAAATCCTCAACCAGTCGTTTTAATCGCTCGGATTGCTTTTTGATAATATGCAATGATTTTTGTCTGGTTTCTTCGTCGATTTGGATATCCTGCCTTAAGAGCCTTGAGGTATAACCCTGTATACTGGTTAAAGGAGTTCTGAATTCGTGGCTTACCGTATCAATCATGCTTGAACGAAACTCATTTAACTGTTTAAGCATTTTATTCTTCTTTTTCAATTGCTGGTGTGTTTTTTGGATTTGCCGTACCATCCGGTTAAATTCATACGCAAGAAAAATTATTTCATACGGAGTAAAAACATTTGTTAAAAGCCTGATTTTACGTTCGTAGTTGCCCTTTGATATTGCAATAATTGCTTTAAAGAGCTGCCGTATATTTATGTAAAGATAATATGTATAAAGTCCTATAACAAAGAAAATTGTCAGTGCTGAAATAATGAGTGTAAGAATAATTTTGTCTCTGTTATACGAAATATGTTCTTTTGTAATTCCCTGTGTTGTGTTTACGATAATAATTGCATCGACATTGGATTTTTGCAAATATACAAGCGGCTGGTTTTTTATATCGCCATATATTACTGCTTCATCACTTTTTAATTTTTGGGGTAAAAGCTCCAGACTTTTCTTGAAAACATCCTCAGTATAGTTGTGTGAGGCGATTAGTTCATGATCGGGGCCGATTACATAAATTTGCCGTTTTTCTTCCTCAATAGAGCGAAACAGGTTAGATTTTACGGTATCGACATTAAAAGTCATGCCCAGATAGCGTCCGTCGTATGTCGGCTGACCGATTGTGATAACATGTTTTGCAAGGTTTTCTTTATCAATTTTATCGAATTCTTCTTTATTCTTTACAATAAAGGCACTTTCAAAAAACTCGGATTCCTTAAGCACATCATTTAAAAAAGAGTTTTCCTCAGAACGCGGCAGGTATTTTAGTTGTATATTAAGCTGGTTTAATTCTCCATTTACTGTGGAATCAAAAAAATCTATCTCATCAGAAATCATATTAGCGATAAGCAGTGCTGTATTCTGGAGCTGTGCCCTTACTGCGTGCTGGTTGACATTGTTTACAATTATTGCGGAAATAGTCATCGGAGCAAGAACCGCAATAAAAAGCACCAGAATTATTTGTTCTGCTATTTTTAGTTTTCTGAGTTTCAATTGTTTCATTTTATTCACCAAAAGGAGTCAGCTTATAACCGACATTCGTAACTGTATGAAGGTACTTTGGATTTTTAGAATCTGTTTCAATTTTATTTCTCAATCCGCCTACATGTACTCTGAGCATACGCACATCCTCGTTGCTGTCATACCCCCAGACTTCTTCAAGCAGTGTGGCGAGTGTTACAGGTGTATTAAAATGCTGCATAAGGCTGTATAATATTTCAAACTCTGTTGGTGTAAGTTTGATTTTCTTGTTGAGTATAATACATTCTAAGCTTTCAGGTAAAATTTCAATCTCACCCATTTCAAGGATTTCGCCGGTTTGGCTGACCGGAGCTGTAAGTTTTTGGTTACGTTTTAAAAGAACTCTTATTCTTAAAAGAACCTCCTGAATGTCAAATGGTTTTACCAGATAATCATCAGCACCGCAGTTAAAACCTATGGTTTTATCATCAATTGTACCTTTTGCCGTAAGCATAAGTATAGGAACAGCTATTTGCGCCTGCCGGATTTTTTCGCAGACATCGAATCCGTTCATCTTAGGCATCATAACATCAAGGATAATTAAATCATATACGTTATTTAATGCCTTGTGCAGGGCTTCGGCGCCGTCTTTTGCCGTATCTGTAAAATATCCGCTCTGTGAAATATCAAATTCTAATAAATCCCTGATTTCGTCATCGTCATCAACAATAAGTATTCTTTGCATAAGCGGTATAACCCTTTCATTATTCTCTGATTTTAACTTAAATCAAAAAGCCGGTCAATGTGGACTTATATACAACTTTATACCAAATACACTCAAAATACAGGTATAATGTCATTCCGAACTTGTTTCGGAATCTTGCCGGTAGTAAGGCCCTGAAGCGCGAACGAGCAGAGAGCGGAGCCCGGAAACGGTGAGTTTTCGGGCGCAGACTCGTTTAATGCGAGTGAGCAAGAAACAACTTCATGGGGGACAATTTTAACCTTTTTTAGTGTAAAATGCGATATAGATTCCAATGTTATCAGGTTGATTTTTGTATATTTTTTATTTATAATTTCATTACTTAGGAGAGATGCAATGTTACCAATTATAACAGAAGAATTATCAGCAATAGTTTATGAAGAGGTTTTTAAAAATGTAGCGTCCTGGCGCAGGAAAATGGTAAACCATTTAAAGGAAGAAAATCCTGAAATTAATTCTGCTATACTGGAGATAGCTAAAAGGACGGAGCTTGATCCTAAAGCTGTAGCTCTCGGCGCATACATGGCATATCGGCTGGTTGAGGCGGCGGCTGATCAGGCGGATGCAAATGGTCAGGATGGTAATTTATAAAAAATAAAGTCCCGTAAAGGGGCTTTTTTAGTGGAAGGGTTTGGTGTATTGCATAACAGTGATTTAAAATGGATGATTATTTGGGTAACGGTTATCGGAAATTTTATTTCGATGCTTGATTCTACAACCATTAATATTGCTCTGTATGAAATATCTAAAAGTCTTAATGAACCTATAACGGCAGTACAGTGGGTAGTTGTGTCTTATATGTTGATTCTCACTATTTTTCTTCCCTTCTTTGGAAAGTTGAGCGAAATCTGCCCCCGTAATAAACTCTATGCCGCGGGGTTTTTAATTTTTTCCCTCGGATCTTTTTTGAGCTTTTTATCCCATAATCTGCCAATGCTGGTCGCAAGTAGATGTATTGAGGCATTCGGTGCATCAATTCTGGTTTCAAACGCTTTGTCTATTATTGCCAGTATGTTTAAAGGCAAAAACAGAGGCAGGGCGCTCGGGATGAATGGCGCTATTGTCGCATTTGGTTCTATGAGCGGGCCTGCGCTTGCGGGGGTTTTAATAAATTACTTTGGCTGGAACACTGTATTTTTACCGGGGTGTGTTGTTGCATTTATTGCGGCGCTTTTATCTTACAGGCTTATTCCTGCATATCATCCTCCTGCTGTTGATGAAAAATTTGATTATAAAGGCTTTTTGTATTTTACGGTGTTTCTTTTTTCACTTCTTACTACGATTTCGCAGGGGCATGTATGGGGCTGGGAGTCTGATAAAATAAAATTACTTGTTCTGCTGTTTGTTATTTCTACGGTGCTGTTTATTGTGCGGGAGTTGAGGGTTTCTTATCCGCTGATTGATTTTGGTTTATTTAAAATAAAATCTTTTACTTTGGGTAATATTGCCTTAAACCTCTCTTACTGGGGTGTGTTTGGAATCGGTATTACCTTCCCGCTGTACGCACAAAAGGTAATGGGATTGTCGCCTATGATAACAGGGTTTATTGTTCTGACTTTTTCCGTATCGCTTATTATGACGGCGCCTGTTGCAGGCAGTGTTGCGGGGAAAAAAGGGAGCAAATATTTAACCCTTGCAGGCGGTGTGATGTTTACATTAGCACTTATTTTGTTTTCATCATTTAATGCTTCTACGCCAATCTGGAGAATGATTCTTGCGGAATTGATGATGGGAGTGGGGAACGGACTTTTTCAATCTCCGTCTAATATGGGTGTATTGTCGGAAGTTGATACAAAACACCTTGGAATTGCAGGCGGAATGCTTGCGCTTGCAAGGAATACCGGCATGATAATGGGGATTGCAATGGCTATTAATATATTGGAAATATTGTTAAGTCATTTTACTGCTGCTGCGGCTGTTAATCCATTCCTTAGCGCATATCAATGCACTGTGCGTATTCTTGCCGTGTTTGCCGTTATTTGTACGGGATTTGCATATCTTGCTTACAGGAATGAGAGAAAAGTTTGTTAGATTGATAATTCCTGTGTTATGGAGATTGTAAAGAAAAATACCGCCGATAATCGACGGTATTTTTTGCTTGAATACTGTTATTATTCTTATACAGCGGCCGGAGTTTTAGATTTTTCAAGCTGCAGCGTTACAGTTGTAATATCACAAACTGATGAAGGACCAAAGTATTGAATAGCCCCCGGGAAGAGGTATCTGTCATTCATCGCCCAGTCCTCTCTGTTGTTTGCAAGCTGTGCAAATACAGGGCCGTCCAATTCTACCAGCGCTTTTTTAATAACCGGTTTCATTTCACCGTGTCTGCGTTCCATATTCATCATCATCGTAAGAGGTACACCTCCTGCAATCCATTCGCTTGCCGGTGCGGTAAGGTTTCTTACTGATGAAAGATAACCGGTAAATCCGTTGTTAATAAGCGCAAATGCGTTGTAACCTAAAGAATAGCAGTAGTCTGCATCAAAGTTTGACGGGAATGCGCATCTGCCTTCATATCCGAAGAAGTGTGACTGCGGTGAGAACTTACCGATATAGTCACCTTGAAGCCTTAATTCCTGCAATCTTGCAGAAATCATTTCGATTAACAGTTTTTCCGTTTCAATCTTAGAAACCTGAACGTTGCCGTGCGGGTCTCTGTCTGCAAGTAACTGGCCTTTGATAAGCGCAGGAAGTGAGGAATAAACCTTTGCATTATCCGGATCCAATCTGTTTTCTACAACGTCAAATTTTTCTCTTATTGTAGTTGCGTTAACAAATGCAGGATCAGATTCCAGTGATGCCATAATATCATTAAGGTTAGCAATCATTGATTTCATTTCCGGAATAAATTCGATTAATCCCTCCGGAACAACTGCGATACCAAAGTTTTTACCGGCATTAGCACGTTTTACAATGATGTCTGTAATATAGTTAACGATTTGTTCTAAGGACATTTTCTTTTGTTCAACTTCTTCTGAAATCATTGTAATGTTTGGCTGGGTTTGGAGTGCAGCCTCCAATGCTACGTGTGATGCGCTTCTGCCCATAATTTTAATAAAGTGCCAGTATTTCTTAGCACTGTTAGCATCCCTTTGGATATTCCCGATAAGTTCTGCATAAGTTTTTGTTGCGGTATCAAAACCGAAAGATATTTCAATTTGTTCGTTCTTTAAGTCGCCATCGATAGTTTTGGGGCAGCCGATAACCTGAATACCGGCGTTGTTTGCTACAAACCATTCAGCAAGAAGTGCTGCGTTGGTGTTTGAATCATCACCGCCGATGATTACAACGGCAGAAATGTTTAACTTCTTACAAACTTCCAGTGATTTTTCAAACTGCTCCTGCGTTTCAAGTTTTGTTCTGCCTGAGCCGATGATATCAAAACCGCCTGTATTTCTGTACTCATCAATAAATGCATCATCAAATTCAACGTATTTACCGTCAATAATCCCTGACGGGCCGCCTAAGAAGCCGTAGAGTTTATTTGCCGGGTTTGCCTGTTTAAGTGCATCGTAAAGCCCCGCGATAACGTTATGTCCGCCGGGAGCCTGTCCGCCGGAGAGGATTACACCTACGTTCCTTTGTTCGGACTCTGTAGAAGAGTTTGATGATTTGAATGTAACGGTTGGTTTACCGTAAGTATTTTTAAAGAGTGCTTTGATTTCCTCTTTATTATCAACCGCTTCTGTTGCGCCGCCTTCCTCTACAGAAAGATGATTAATACCTTCTGCAAGAGATGAAGGGAGTTTAGGTTGATATTTTAATCTCTCAATTTGTAATGGTGATAATTTGGTCATAATAAACTTTCCCTTTCTTTTTTATTCGCCTAAAAGTAATAAACTTAAATAAATTACGATAATTCCTGAAATAATACCTTTGATAGCGGAATGCCAGTCTCCGCACTCGTGTGATAGCGGCAGGAGTGTATCGAATGAAATATAAACCATAATCCCAGCAACGGCGGCAAGTAAAAAGCCTACAAACATTTGCGGCATAAACAGATTTATTAGTATAAGCCCGATAAGCGCACCGAGAGGTTCTGTGAGTCCTGTCCAGAAAGAATACCAGATGGCATAGCGTTTTTTACCTGTTGCATGGTAGATAGGAATTGCAACTGCAATACCTTCCGGTATGTTGTGGATTGCTATAGCAAGCGCGACAGATGCCCCGATAGTTATATCCTGCGCAGAAACTATAAATGTTGCAAGCCCTTCCGGAAAATTGTGAAGAGCAATTGCAATTGCCGTAATAAATCCGGCACGTTTGATTTTATGTTTGTGGCTGCAATTATCCGGAGTTTTAAGAAAATCGGAGTCAATATGGTCGGGTATAAAAATATCAATAAGTATTGCTACAATTATGCCCGCAAGAAATCCGCCAAATGCAATCCACGCAAAGTTATTCGGAAAATATTTTACAAGAAGTTCATTTGCTTCTTCTAATATTTCCGTAAATGAAAGAAAAATCATTACCCCTGCTGAAAACCCCAGCCCGAGTGAAATAGCTTTCATGTTATCTCTTTTAATTACAAACGTAATAAATCCGCCGATTAAGGTTGCTAATCCGGCTAAAAATGTCATTATAAAAGGTAACTGATATTGTTCTAACATTTAAGGTTATTCCTCCCTGTAATATTATCACAAACAGAAAAGGGGGTAAATAGGGGCGGGGTAAATGGGGGGGAATGGAGGTAATAAAAAAAGAGAGTGTTAATCTAATAATAAAAAGATAGTTGAAGATCCTCTCAACGGCTCCCGTGCACTTTCACCGCCCGGCCAAGTCTGTGAGGAAGAGTTTTTGTAAGAGAGTGAGAATATTTTAGTTCTTTTCTCTTAAGGAAGAGAGGCAGGAAAGAAGTGAGAGGTATGAAAAAAAACGCTCCTCAACCCGGAGCTGCAACAGCAAAAATTTTATCTCCCCTAAAAAAACTAAAAATCATTTAAATAAATGATGGCAAAACTATAACAACGTGATATCCTGCAATTGAAAGGGTAGTGTATAGTAATGTTAAATAGTACTTTTACATCAAGAAATAACGGGGATATTTCAGGCTCAATTACCAGAAATTGGACAGAGCAGGCTTTAGAATGTTACAAACTCAACGGGGATTGCAAAAGGTGTTCTATTGCAGAGGGACATTATTCTTTTGTATGCCAGATGCCTAAAGTCGTTGATATTTTGCTTGCGGTTAACGGCGAACCTGTAGTTAAACGGTAAATTGTTTATAAAAGATTGTTCAGGCTGTATAAGCTGTTTAAATATCAAACAGTGCGCTTGGGCGGCGCTCCTCTATTTTGGAAAAAGATTTTACTTTAGTTGAAACTGTAATATACAGTTTCCGTTTTGCGCGTGTTATTGCAACGTATATCAGGCGGAAATTTTCTGCAAGTGAAAATTCTTTCAATTCTTTTTCTGTTTTAGGTTTGTTGTTTGGTGAGAGTTCTTTTATTTTTTCTGTAAAAAATGTCGATTTTTTTATGGAAAATTCTTCGCTAAGAAGCGGGAGATCTTTTTCATTCATCTCAGGCAGAAATACATAATCAAACTCGTCTCCTTTTGATTTGTGAAGGGTCATTATCTGTACCTGTCCGCCGAGATCCTTAGTTTCATCCTCCTCGGAAAAGAAGCGGAATCCGCTTAACGAATTGCGCTGCGATAGTTCCTTTAAGCGTTCGACAACATAGTGCCAATCATTATTAAGTGTACTGATACGTTTTACCAGAGTAGAAATTAAATAAACATTTGACCGTTCTATTTCTGATGAAAAATAATGAATTCCCGTTTTGATGGTAAATTCTTCCGGCTCTAATGATGCACAGTTGAGCCAGTAGTTCATATCCCAGTGAAACTGCCCTAGGTACGGCGATATGATTTCATCCGGGGAGAGTGATACGAAAGGCACAGGACAGTTTCTGATTTCTTCCTGTGCTCTTGCCTGATAAAGCCCGTATCCGGCCAATAATTCATAAGTATCTGCAAGTGTAGAATTATCATAAGGAGAGAGTATAAACTGCATTATTGAAAAAATCACCTTAAATACTGCTTTTTGCTCAAGTTTATCGCTTCTTGTTATTGTTTTAAAACCGGCATTATTAATAAATTCAGTCCAGTCCGCAACCTGATAATTTGCCCTCAATAAAACTCCGACGGTTGCATTATTATTTTCTGCGAAAATGTTTTTAATTGTTTTTAATATGTAATTTTTTTCTTCATTTTTGTCTTCAAAAATTTTTTTAATAATGGGATTGGAAGAAACAGGATTTTTCCCTTCAACTCCTTCCATTTTTATATCGAAAAATGCCTGCGGCAATTCTTTTTTCCCGTATTCAACAAGGTTATTTGCACAGTCCATAACTCCTTGTGCGCATCTTTGGGAATGGTTCATATTAACGCGGGTTTGTGCTGTTGTGATAAATTCTCTGAAACCTTCAACATCGGCATTTGAGAAGGTTGTTGTAATTGCCTGATTGATATCTCCGCAGCGGATTAAGTTCCCGTGTTTGCCGCTCAGCAGTTTTAAAAGCCGCTGCTGCACAACTGATGAATCCTGCGCCTCATCCTCTATAACGTATTCACAAATATTTTGATAGTATTCAAGAATATCCTGATTTTCTTCAAGAAGTTTTACGGACATTAGTAAAATGTCATCATAATCAATAAGGTTGTTTTCTTTCAATTCATCCTGATAAAGTTTATAAAATTCTAAAAATTTGGATACATCTTTATCGGTTATACCTGTTGTTTCAAAATCTTTGCCGACCTGGAATTTCATAATAGAAATAGCTCTTGTGAAATCTTCCGTTTCTCTTTTATTAAGTTTTAATTTTATATTACTGATTATTTTTCCGCGTTGTGTATCGTCACAGATGTCAAAATCTGCATCCAGTCCTAAGCGTTCGTAGTTCGCATTTTCTTTTAACAATCTCAGTGCTAATCCGTGAATTGTACTTATGTTTGGCAATTGGTTTGTGTTTGGAAAAATATTCTTTATCCGTTCTCTGAAATTTCTAGCGGCAGAATCCATATAAGTCAGTACAAAGATATTTTCCGGATTAACTTTTCTTTCTAAGAGTTTAACAATAAGAGCAAGCAGTATAAAAGTTTTACCGGCTCCCGGAACTGCGGATATAGCCATTGAACCCTTTTGATATTCTAATACCGGTTTTTGATCATCTCTCGGAGTGATTTTGAAGCTTGTTTGTTCCTTGCCCTCTTCTTCCCTGCAGGAAATATATCCCTCTATTCCGCCAAAATTTTCCGCTCCAAGCGTATCAAAAAGGCTTGAATAAGCGTATATGTGTTTTTCTGCAAGTAATGCCAGTTTTCTTAAAACCCTTGCTGTTTTTTCTTTTGCAAGACGCGTTTCGTCATCAATGGTAAAGGTGTCTTTATCCCAGCCTGCTTGAAATACCCAGGCATTATATAACGGTCCTGTGTCGCTCTTTATCCATTCGCTTGATGAAATATCGAGCCAGAATTGGTATTTTGTTTTTATTTTAAAGTCAATAAGCTTTTGGGGCGTGGAAACAATAATACCGTCAAGATCTAATTCTGTAAATGACGGGTTTTCAGAAATTATAGAACGTTCAATCTGTTCAATTATTTCTGTATTTGTTATATTGAGCCCGTGTTCTTTAACATCTTCAAAGCCTCTTAACTGTTTTATGAAAAAGTTTATTTTTTCAATATTATCGGGCGAAACGTATCCGGTTAGTTCGTAAAAGAGTTTGTAAACTTTTTCAGAGAGCGGAAGTCGTGAAGCTTTGAGTTCTGCGGTTAAATTTAAAAACTTTCTATAGTTTTCATTGCTTCCGGGTATTTCAATTTCCGGAATTTCTCCCTTTTCATTGAATTTTTCCAATAACTCTTTACAATATTTCAGCGGGATATTTAAAAAGTCTGATAAAATATTTCTAAATTCAAACTCGCTTATGCTTTGTCCTTCAATAAGTTTTAAAATGTTAATACAAGACTTAACGAGAGGGTTTTGGATAAGTTTTTCGCTCCCTGACAGAAAAATACATTTTGTCGGTGAAAACGCTTCCCGGAGTGTAAATTTGAGTAATTCGTCCTGCACCGGTGTGATAATTGCAATATCAGAAGGTTTACAATCATTTTTGTTGTCCGCATCTAATAAAGATTTTATTTCTTTTATTGCAAAATCTACCATTTGAGCGCGTTTAGGCAGAGAAAAAGTTGTAAAATTTTTCAATAATTTCCCGCTGTTATTCTGAACGTTATCATAAATTATTTCTGCATCGTTTTCCGGATTAAAACCCTCTGTCTCCGGTGTTTCGTTAAATATTTTTGCTAACCTTTTTCCGGCGCTTTTATCTGCGCTTAAATATCCAAATCTGCTTGAACCGCGTTCATCATAGCAGATATAATGCCCTTTTAGTTGTTTTGAAATATGTTCTATAAAGTCAATACATACAGGCGGCATTTCATCTGCATCGTCAACAATTAAATATTCAATATTTTTAAAGTACCCGGTATTTTTATAGATATAATTAAAAATTTGAATTTGCCTTAAATAATCAAAGGCTCTGTATGTAAGAGTTTGGCGGTTAAAAAGTTTTATAGCTTTTGCCGCATCCTCACTAAAAGATTCTTTTAAAATCTTGCTGCGTTTTTGGGTTTCTTCTTCTGTAAGATTATTTTGTACAATAAGAGAATACCTTCTGAATAATTGATGTAAAAGGGAATGTTTAGAATTATATCCTTCAAACTTCAAGTCATTTATTATGTTTTTTAAAATATATTGAGAGGGTTCTAAACCACAGTTATTAGGCAGGAGAACAGTTTTGTTTGAGGGAATTTTATTCTCCAGAACTCCCCAATTATCTGCAATGGTGTTGTATACCAGTCCAAAGAAACTGTAAGCCCAGATTTTTTCAACAATATTAGTATTGGTTGATGCAAAAAATTCATTTATAAATTCATTTTTTGCTTTTCCGTTTTGCAAAATTATAAGTATTTTGGAAGCGTCAATACCTTTGCCCAGAAAAGATTTGAACTCATTGACTAATACTTTAGTTTTAGATTTATTACCCAAAATGTTTACTAACATACTCTTATTATACTATTTTCTTTTTAATTATGTTTAAAATTCTTGCATTAATTTGAATTTTTGTTTACAATATGAATTGTAAGTTAAACACTTACACGAATAGAGAAGTAAACAAGGAGAAAACAAATGGCAACAAAAGAAAAAAACATTCAACAAGAAATCATCAATGCAGCAGGTCAAATCTACAATTACCTTTCTGATAAGGGTGAAGTTTCTATCAACAAAATGACTAAAGATCTTGACTTAGACGGCAATTTTACAGCTATGGGACTTGGTTGGTTATCAAGAGAAGATAAAATCGATTACACTCCTAAAGCTAAATCAGTAACTGTTAAATTGAGATAGTTTTAGAAAAAAGATTTATTTTTAAAACCGCCTTTGAGTTGTCGAAGGCGGTTTTTAGTATATTAAAGATTCGTAAATTAATGTATATTTGAAGGGGTATTTTGTACTAAAAGATAAAATCTGGTGTAGATATATTGAAAAAGTACAATTATAAACGCATTTATAATAAATCCTATTGTAAATCTTATGGCAATACCGGCACTATTATCTGCTGTTAATCCGAACGGGTTTATTATGAGAAAAGTTATAAGAAATTGTGTAAGATAAGCGATTATATTACTGAATATTACAGTGATGAAAGATAATATGGTTAATGCAATAAAATTTTTTCCAATAAACTGAAAGGAACGTTTAATTATTTCCCAGAAACCAAGTATTCTGTTGAAAGCATAATGTTGAATAATTATATTAGAAAATAAAATATAGGTTAGAAATACAGCACTTTGTATTAGCAGTAGAAATATATTCGCTGCGCTTGTAAGAAAATTGTATACAACAATTTTTGCTTCAAGAAACATTATTACAGCAGTTACTCCTGCAAAAAATAGTGCTATTGCTAAATATCCTATGAGAAACCTAAGGTAACTCCATTTTTTTCTGATAACATCTGAGGTGTAAAAACTTATATTTGCTATCGCCCTGTCATCATAAATATCTCTTGCAAGTAAATTTACACCGCAAAGAAGTACAAAGAATTTCCATAAAGAATAAACAAAAATTATAAGTCCGGATAGGGATAATGCAAAGTATATCCAGCCATCAGGGGTTGATGACACATTGACCATTTCTCTATATTCCAGTACCGGCACCAGTGAAATTAGCAGTATGCCGAATAGCTGCCCGAGTATGGGTATAATTGTATGTTTAAAACTTAATTTCAAGGTTGTTAAAAATGCGCTCCATCCGCTTAGGAATGTAGAGAATATATTTTCTTTTTTTATTGCCAGTTCATTTGTATTCATATTTATCCCTCCACCAAGGAAGGATAGCATTAAACTTTGTTTTATTCTATAGCCTTACAGATTAGAAGTGCGGCGATAAAAAAAGATGACTTTTTAAAGTCATCTTTTTTTTATTAAAAACAATAATTTTTATATTTCAGGTCCTTCAGTCAAAGGTTTTTCTATATCAGTATGAGCGTACAGTCTTACTGAAAAGTCGGATAACAATATTCTCTTATCTGTTTGATGCGGAACAATACTAATTTTATTAAATTTAAGATAATAAGAATATTGGAAGAGGGCTTCTAAGAAATTTCTTAAGTCCCTATAGTTAGAAATAAGTTTCATGTCCAAATCGCATACAAAGTAATTTTCTTTGCCGCCTTGAGAAACAAACGGATCATCAGACGGATAATATTTGTAGTCGATTGAACGGATTTTAATATTATTTTGTTTTGCAATATCAATCATATCTGTATATAGAGTAAAGAATAAACTTTCTTTATCTATATCGGCCTCTGTCGGATAATAAATTTTCTTTGAATTATCAATAGATGTATTTTTTAATTGTTTTAATTTTTCATTAACTACTGCTAATTTCCCTTCAGCGTCTTTTAGTTTTGCCTGAACGGCTTCATATTGTTCAGTAACTTCAATCTTTTTTGTTATTAAAGGTGATATAGTCGAATAACTCATAAAAAGAGCTATAGCTATAAGTGCTGCTACTATTGCTGTAGGAAGATATTTTTGATATTTTTCCATTTTTAATTAAATCCTATTTTCTCTTCTTTTTATCTTTTGCATCTGTTTTAGGTTTTGTAAGGTTTCTTAGTTCCTTAGGTGTTTTATCAGATATAATAAACTCGTAGAAATCAGCATTAGAAGACAGAATGATATCGTTAGAATTCTCTGTAAACAAATCTGCAGGAATTTCTTCATCGCTGTTTTCTTGCAAGTCATTCTCGCTCAGTATAGATGATAAGTTCGCCGGAAGGCTGTTTTCCTCTATTGTAGCAAGTGTAAGTTTTTGTAACTTAACATTTGAATCTGTAATATTATCTTTAATATTTCTGTAGAAGGTATAAATACTATCGATAGTATCTGCGCGTCCTTCCATATTAATATACTGATCGCAGAGGGTGAGAGTTGTAAGCCATAATTTAGCAGGCATTTCCCGCCCGAGTAAATCAATATAATTATAGAATGCTGTATTTTTGACAGTTCCTATTCTTATTTCGTCTTGTTCTGAGAAAACTTCTGCAGAAACAAGGCCTTCATATTTTTTTATCTGTTCTTCTGTTTGTTTTAACTTGGTTTGGGCAGCTTCATAATCAGAATTAATTTTGTTGTACTCGCTATTGAAATAGAAGTACAAACCGGCAGCAGGTATTAATATAATTGCCAGTAAAATAACTCCCCATTTAATTAGAAATTCGTTAGACAGGATAATTGTTTGTCCGTTGAATTTAAACTGTGGCGGTTGTTGTTCCCAATATACATCGCCAAGTTCTTCGCAGAAGAAATTAAAGTGGAAGTAACGTTCACTATATAAACATGTACCGATTAAATCCAGTGAGATATTTTTAGCCTCTTCAGGCGCCAGTGTCGGAGCATCTGCAAATGTCTCTTTTGAGAAGGCATTTGCCTCAAGGAATATAACGGCATTATTATATTTAATTTTTGATGCAAGCATTTCTGCTGAAACATTGTCTGTTCTTGAGACTATAAATAAATATTTTGCCGGTATTTTTTCTATATAAGTGGCCATTGTTGATGCTACCATATCACAGTTTGCTGCGGTATCTGCATAATCATACATCAACTGTTCTTCTTTGTATTCAATCAGGCTTGTGCCGTTTAATGTAAGCAGTCTTGCAGCATGATTATCAACAAGAAGCATAAGCCAGTTTGTATCTTGCTGGGCCTGTACTTTGCCAGTATTAATAAGAGCTCTGAACACAGCTGATACAGAGGTATCAATTACTTCAATTTTATAACCAAGATCTGAAATGATTCTTGCGGCTTCCTGGATTATGGAATAAACTTGTGCGGAGTATGCAACTACTTTAGATTGAATAGTAACGCTTAAACCATTTGTAACAACAAGCGGATCATTATCCCTGAAAACAAGATCCTTGTCAGTTAAATCATTTGAAACAAGTTGTATAATAGCTTCATCATTTTGTGAAGCCATATAATTTCCTACTCCCATTGATACGGTTGGTAATGTCATTATTATGCTTGAACCTTTTACTGCCCCTATTTCTAAAAGAGCGTCCGATAAAAGTTCTTTAAATACATCCATATCCGGAATAACTGATTTTAGTGTTACAAGTTCCAAATCCCTATGTGCATATTTGGTAATAGAACCTGTGAGGTTATCCATTTCTGCAACTTCAAGCCCTCTATCTGCACTAATTGCTAATGCAATTATATTCTTTTTTGCCATAATATATCCACTTCTCTTCCATCACTATTTTCTTTTATTATATAATAGGATAAAACTTATGTCTATAGTTTTTAGATTTGTAAATGTCATACATATGGATTAAATTGAAATAGTTATGAACAATAATATAATATTTGGCAGAAATTCGGTTATAGAAGCCTTAAAATCGGGGCGAAGAAACTTCAACAGGATACTTATTTCCCGCAATCTTAGGCCCGATGCAAAAATTGATTTGATAAAAGAATACGCTTCTAATCTTGGTATTCCGTTTGTTTTCGGTGATAAAGAACAATTTATTAAATATAATGAATATAATCACCAAGGGGTAATTGCTTTTGTTTCCCCTATAGAATATATTGAATTGGAAGATTTTATGACCGGGCACCGGGAAAATGCTGCCATTGTTTTGTTAGACGGCGTTGAAGATCCTCATAATATAGGGGCTATAATAAGAACTTGTGTATGTGCAGGTATTGACGGGATAATACTTCCTTCAAGAAGGGGAGCGTTAATTAATGAAGTTGTTGAAAAAACAAGTGCCGGAGCTATTAATCATATTTCTATAATTAAAGTCAATAGCCCGGTTAGCGCACTTCAAAAACTTAAAGAAAACAACTGGTGGGTAATTGCTTCTGACCATCATTCTGATGATAATTATTTTGATATCGATTTTCTTAATATGAATTTCGTATTGGTAATGGGCGCAGAACATGCAGGAATATCTAAATCTATTATGAATTTAGCTGATTTTAAAATTAAAATTCCAATGTTAACGGAGTTTAATTCTTTGAATGTTTCTGCTGCTGCTGGTATAATAGTATATGAATACGTGAGACAAAAGCTCACTGCGGGGAGAAAACATGAGCAGAAGTGATTTAACAAAACTTAATATTATGGCAGATGATATATCTGACGAGGATATTGATTTTGAGTCTCTTGATACAATACAAGATGATGAGGATGACGATTTTATAAATATTTCCGAGCCTAAAAACAGAGAGAACTTGTCATCTGTGAATTCTGATGATTCTGTAAGAATATATCTTCAACAAATAGGGAAAATACCTCTTCTTTCTGCTCAGGAAGAATTGGAGGTTGCTAAGAAGATTCATGACCAGCATTGCGAGCTGTCAAGGAAAATCCTGATTAATGCTAACCTGAGACTTGTTGTTAGTGTAGCAAAAAAATATATAGGCCGTGGACTTTCTTTCTTAGACCTTATTCAGGAAGGGAATATGGGTCTTATTAAAGCTACAGAGAAATTTGATTATACAAAAGGGTATAAATTTTCAACTTATGCAACCTGGTGGATTCAACAGTCAATTACACGCGCAATTGCCGATAAGGCGAGAATTATAAGGCTTCCTATCCATTTAATTGAATCCTTGAATAAAATTAAAAAGGCAACAATTGATTTGACGACAGAACTCGGACGCATTCCTGTTAAGCAGGAAATTGCCGATAAACTTGGTATTTCTGTTAATAAATTGATGTCTATTGTAAAATCAGCCCAGTCAACAATTAGTATTGACACTCCTACCGGGCAGAAAGAGGATGCAAATAAGATTATAGACTATATTGTCGATGAATCTACGCTTGCACCTGATTCAATTGTTTCAAATGAGAGTATGCTTGATGATATTAAATTAATGCTTAATCAATTAAGTCCCAAAGAACGTGATGTTCTTATATTGCGTTTTGGTTTAGATAACAACGGGGCAAAAAAGACACTGGACGAAATCGGCTCAATATACGGTGTATCAAGAGAGCGAATACGTCAGATTGAAAATCGTGCAATTTCAAAGCTTAAGAAACTTTGCAAAAATAAAAATCTGACTTCGGGACTTAAGAGCTACTTTAAAGATTAGAGCTTTCAGATATCAATTTGGGGCGTAAATCCGGATTTATACTGGCTGCTTTTTCAAGGCAGTATATTGCCTGTTTAGAGTTCCCGATGTGTTTATACAGGCTGTATAGGAGAGTATAGTACATTTCCGTATAATTATTTACAAATCCCAAGCCTTTTTGTGCGATATCAATTGCCCTCTGGTATTCTCCTTTGGCTTCAAATATTCTTGCATAGTAGTAACAGCACTGTTCAAATTCATTTTTTTTGTAAGCTTCTCTGGTTTCAAGCAGGTTTTCCAGAGTGGAAAAGTTGTTTTGTGAATTAAGAAGTTCTGCATATAGTAGTGCAAAATTATCATTATCTTTGTATTTATCGAGTTTTCTGCCTGCAGTCTCATAATCTTTTTCAAGAATGTTAAGTTTGATTTCATAATAAACAAACTTTAAATCCCTCGGATTATGCGGCAGTTTAATAAGGTCATTTACAAGCCCTAAAAGGCTCCGTTTAAAGCAGATATCTGCAACCGTAAATAATGAAAGTGCATCTCTCTGGTAAATTTCAAATGTGGTTAAAAATTCTTTTGCCAGAATGTTCTTGGTTATTGCTTTTTCGTTAAGTAATAAGGTAAGAAGTTTAAGGTATGCAGGATGCTTTGTTACTGTCTCTATTGCCTGTGTTGTTTGGTTAGCCTGTACATAAGCCATAGCTAATGCAAATTTGTACTTATCGTTATTTACTTTTTCACATAAAATATTGAGGTATTTTTTTGCTTTGATTGTCTGTTGTGTATATAGGCATGCAAGTCCTGTAAGGTAAAGAGTTTCGGGGTGCGATGCTATGTTAATGTTTTCAGCGAGTTTTACAACGTTTGTATAATTCATTAAGTCGAATTCCAGTTGTATAATGAATTTGAGTACTTCCGGATTTTGTGAGTCTGCAAGTTTTGTTTCAATGGTTTTTAGTGAACTGCTGTCATTTAGGGCATAACAGGTTTTTGCAAGTAAAAGTCCGCTGATTTCATTCAGGCGGGGCTGTGTTTCTAAAAGTTCTTTTGCTTTTTCGTATTCTCCTATAGCATAGTATGCATCTGCAAATTCCTGAAAACAATAAGCTTTCATCCCTGTATTGGTAAATGAAATGGTTTCTTTATATAATTTTGCTTTATTGAGCAGGGCGAGGTATAGTTTTAAATCTTCCGGTTTATTCGTTATTGTATAAAGTTTGCTTGCTGCAAAAATCCTTTTTTGCGGGTCGCTGCTCAGGAGTTTTATTTGCAGTTTCAATGCATTAGTGTGTTCGGGGGCGATTTCCAGAAGTTTATCAGTATAGTGCATTGCGCGTTCTATGTTTCCGGAAAAAAAATATACTTCAGCCAGTTCATACATGATTTCTGCTGTTTCGTCCTGTGAGTCTGAAATTTCCAACAATTTATACAGGATTTCAATAGCCTGTTTGTAATAACCCTTTTCTTTTAATAAAAACATTTCTTGCAGTAATTCTTTAATCATTTATTTAAATCCGTTTATCAAATTTGATATAAATCCTTTATTTTGTTGTTGTAATTCTTCATCTTCTTTGGGTTTTGAATTAATAATGACAAGAACTTCGTCATTGCCGGCCATTTTAAGGTTATTTCTTGCGATGGCCTCCAGGCTGGATGCGGTAGAGAAACTTGAAATATCTTCTTTTAATTGTCTGTTCCGTTTTTCTGCGTTATCTTTTGTTTTTTGAAGCTGGGCGATTTTCGTCTGATAAGCAACCAGTTTTGATATATTAAGCACGGCGCCGCAGGTTATTTGTATGAGACATAGCAGCAGAACAATAGTTAAGAAAGAGTAATAAAAACCGACAGGAGTATATTGGCGCTTCTTTTTTTTCAGCCCCTTTTTAGTGGAAGGTATATTTATGTTGCTTATTTTTTTTGCCATCAAAGTCTAAATCCTGTGGAAAATTTTATTTCCGAACCTGTAACTCCTGTTTGTGTATTATACCTTTGAGCTACACCGAGTTCAAAATTAAGTGCTTCCAGACGTTTAATTAAAGACGGAGTGTAGACAAGAACTACTTCTCCTTTTTTAAGCGGAATATTGGTATATGATGTGAAGCCGCTTCTTATACGAAATTGGTCGGTTAATTTTACTTCCGGTGAAAGTTTAAAACAGTTTGAGTATGTCCCGAGGTTTTGTTTGGATGTTGTAAGGTACTGGGATTTTATTGCAAATCTGCCGGCATCATAAGTTGTAAATAAATTAGTGCTGTCCTCCATTTGGGCTTTATCAAGACCGCGGCTATAGCCGGCACCAAATGAAAACTTTCCTGATTGTTCAACAGCGGAGCCTTTAATAGAAGCAACGCTTCTGGAGGCTTCTCTTATATATGCATTCTGGTTGAATACACTTCTGCCGGTTATAGCGTTTGATGCCTGATTTACTGAAATAGGGGAGTTAAACATATTTGACGGCAGTATAAGTGTTGGTCTTTCGACATTTTTGTCCAGATATACTTCATTTATAGGGGTATCATCATAAAACAATCCGCTTTCGATACTAAATGTATTCGGGTCATCAGTAGGAGTTGGAGTTATTTCATAAAAGCTCAATGCCGGCAGCGGGCGATCCTGGGTTGAACTTTCTTTTTCCAGAGAAGCTTCCGGCGGGTTGCCTATAGGGGTAAATCTGTCTGATTCGGCAGCAATAGCCGCCGGCAAAGTAAATATACTGATAAGGCAGATTGTTAGTAGCTTCTTTATCATACTTTAATTTTAGCCCATCCGGCGGAACTTTTCAATATAAAAAAATAAAGATTCAACTGTTGATAGGAAGTGCTGATAAAATTTTGTTAAGTTCTTTCTCTAGCTCCTGAATGCTTCCATTATTGATTATTATAAAATCGGATTTCTGGATTTTTTCTGTTTCCTTTTGCTGGGAATTAAGCCTGATTAGAGCTTCTTCTTTTGAAAGGTGGTTTCTTGCCATGAGGCGGTCAAGTCTGATAGCTTCGTCTGCACTTACAAAAATCGTGTAGGCGAACAGTTCCTCCATTCCGGCTTCGTATAGCAGGGGAACTGAAATAAATACTGTGTCATCTGATTTTATGTTTTCAATGATTGTTCTTATCTGCGGGTGGATTAATTTTTCAAGTTTAATTTTAAGATCCGGATTATTAAAAATCAAAGCCCCGAGTTTTTTTCGGGAAATTTCATTATTATCCAGAATGTCGTACTTCTTAAATGCTTCTTTTATCTCATCCGATGTGGCAAGAATTTGATGGGTGAATTGGTCTGTATCAAAAACTTTATAGCCTTTTGAAATTAAAATCTTTTCGACTTCTGATTTGCCGGCTGCGATATTTCCGGTAATTGCAACTTTAACCATTTTTCTTTAATTTCTCCAGATATGTTTTTAATTCGCGGATTTGCAACGGTTTTATAGGTTTTATTTCGCCGCGTTTAAGATTTCCGATGGTTATAGTTGCATGCTGTACACGTTTTAATGATTTTACTTTAAACCCTAAGTGTTCAAACATTTTTCTGATTTGCCTGTTTAATCCCTGATACAGGACTACCTGCATCATTGTTGAATTCTGGGGTGACTCAAGTACTGTAACATCTGCATATCCGGTTTTGCCCGGTTCTATTTCAATCCCGGATTCCATCTGCCTTATATGTTCGGCATTAATTCTTCCATCGACAGAGACTATATATATTTTGGCAACTTTGACGGACGGATGTGTAAGTTCATTTATTAAATCGCCGTCATTTGTCATAATAATTAATCCGGAAGAATCTTTATCAAGCCGGCCTACAGGTTTTAATCCGTGGAGTTCTTTGGGGATTATATCATAGATTGTTTTTCGGCCTTTTTCATCGTCAGAGGTTGTAATATATCCGGGTGGTTTATAAAAACGGTAGTACTCGTGTTTTTTAGGCCGGATGAGAGTTTTGTTTACAAAAACTTTATCCTTATCACTTACTTTAAACCCGAGTTCTGTAACGGTTTTCCCGTTAACCTGCACCTGACCGGACGTGATTAGTTCATCCGCGTCTCTCCGGCTGCAGAGTCCTGATTGTGCAATGTATTTGTTTAAACGGTACTGCATGTTTCTCCTTCAAACGCTTTTTGCAGTATTTCAGGCATTTTTCTGTACAGTTTTCCTGCATTGTTTATTGCAACTGTATCAAACTCTGCCTGAATATATAATGTTCCGTTTTCTTTGTTTTTAATTGTCTGATAGAAAGTAACCGAAAGGGGAGTTACTTTTTTTATTGATGTTTCAATAATAATACTGTCATTAATTTTAGCAGATGATTTGTACCGTACATTCATATTGACAACAGGAATTGCAATATCTTTTGATTTTAAATCAATAAGGTCAAGTCCGAGTTTTTCACAAAGCTCAACTCTGCCGGCTTCAAGCCAGCGCAAATAAGCACCGTGCCAGACTACACCATAAGCATCGGTATCTGCGTAATAAACTTTTTGTTCAAAAATGTGTTTCATAATATGTTGATTATATCATACACAAAAGAAAGGAGTCATATATGAAAAAATACGTTTGTACAGTTTGCAACTGGGTTTATGATGAGGAGAAAGAGGGAACGAAATTCAGCGAAGAACCAGACGATTATGTTTGCCCGTTATGCGGTGCAGGGAAAGAAAAATTTGAAGAAGTTATATAATTTCTGCCATTATAACTAAAGGGCGGGCTCAGTGAAACTGAGCCCGCCCTCTCTTCTCTTAATATCCTCTATTTCATTGCAAAAGTCATGTCTGCTTCAACTGCAATTTTCCCGTCAACTGTACCTTTGGCATGGCATTTGCTGATGGGGCCTTTTGCGGCCGTTAACTCAATATGCATTTCAAGCTTGTCCCCCGGACGGACAATATTTTTAAACCTTACATTTTCCAGCCCGGCAAACAAAGCAAGTTTTCCTTTAAACTGCGGCATAGTAAGCAAAATCGGTGCAGAGCACTGAGCCATTGCTTCAAGCTGTAAAACTCCGGGCATAATCGGGTTGCCGGGGAAGTGCCCCTGGAAAAAACCTTCATTCATGGTCAGGTTTTTGTACCCTTTTGCATATTTACCGGGAACACATTCAGTAATTCTGTCTACCAGTAAAAACGGATATCTGTGCGGAATCATCTCCATAATCTGCATTGTATCGAAGCTTAAAATCTCTTCTTTCATCTCTTCTGTCATGATAGTCTCCTTTACTATAATTTAATCAATTTGTCTTTTAATATTTTAGCAACCTTTATATGAACTGCATGTCCTGCTTCTTTAACAAGTATTTGCGCCCTCATGTCGAGCGGTGAAACTCCTGTAAGGAATAAATCGCCAAACAGGTCAAGCATTTTGTGTTTAGCGGGTTCTAAATCTGAGCGTAATTCTGTTGTGAAACCTTCTTCAACAAGTCCTACAGTATTATCAATAGTAACCCCCTTTGCAAATCCGAGCATCTGGAACTTTTTCAAATCTTTGTAAAATCCAAAAGTTCTTGCTTCTATTATTTCCTGCTGATTTTTGTAATCAAAACTTACCCATCTGTTACCCAGCGCTTTATGGTCGTAGTTGACTGCGTAAGTAATATTTAAATCTTTATCAGGGAGTATAACCATACTGGTTTTTCCGTTCAAATAATAGACCGGTTCGGAAACTGTATAAAGTGTCTTTTCTTTCTTTGCAGTAATGCCTGCTTTTCTAAATGACTCAACCCATACTTTTGAACTTCCGTCAAAGATAGGCATTTCCGGTTTTGAAATGTAAACATCAATTGCCGTTATTCCACAAAAGGCACATGCTGCCATAAAGTGCTCACACAGCATGGCCTTATACTTATAGTCGCCTAACAGTGTTCTATGCTCTTTACTGCACAGAGTTACACAGTGATCTGTAGAATACACATTGTCTACAGTTGCTTCAAATCCTACGTCTGCTCCTTCAACAAAAATTCTGATTTTATCCCCGCGCGATGGCTTTATAACAACATCGCACTGGTAATTTTTCATTAAAGTATTTCCGGAAAGTTTTATCTCGTTTAGAATCGTTGACATTATACGGTTTCCATTTGCTGTTCTTCTAAGAATGAACTTAAGATAGGTTCATATTTTTTGAATTTCATTATATAGTTTCCTGCGTCTTTCATTGTTTTTAACTGTTTGATAAATTCTTTTCTCGGAACAGCAGGAATACCGATTATAATTGATTTTTCAGGGAAACTCTTAGTAACGCCTGCTTTGGCAGTAATAATGGTATCATCACCAATTGTGATGTGGTCTGCAAGTCCTGCCTGACCTGCAATGACAACACGGTCGCCGATTACACAGCTTCCTGCAATGCCAACCTGAGAAACAATCATACACCCTTTTCCGATTTTACAGTTGTGTCCTATCATAACGAGGTCATCAATTTTAGTATTTTCGCCTATAACTGTATCTTCAATAGTGCCGCGGTCGATTGCGGAGTTTGCACCGATTTCTACATTATCCCCGATGACTACTGACCCGATTGAAGGAATTTTAAAAATGACCTGTTCCAGATTGTTTTCTTTAATAGAGCCGTCGTGGCGGGCTTGTTCAATATTGTTCGGACTTTCTGTTACAAAACTGAAACCGTCTGCGCCTAATGATACTCCGTGGTGGAGGATAACATTGTTTCCAACTTTAACCCTGTCACCGATATTTACTCCGGGGTGGAAGAAACAGTCATTACCGATAATTGCGCCGTTTCCTATGTATGAGTTCGCCAGAATTTTAGTATTATCGCCGATAACTGCGCCTTTAGCAATAACAACGTTAGGACCGAGTGATACATTAGTGCCGAGTTTTGCTTCCGGGTGGACAACTGCAGTCGGATGAATATCTTTATTTGTTTCCGGTTCTTCGTAGAACATTGTAATTAATTTCATCATGGCAAGCCGCGGGCGTTCTACTTCTATAGTTGAAATAGTATCAATATTCACACCTAAGGGAACAAGAACGGCTTTTGCTTTGGTTGAAGCGATGTTTGCTATTTCTTCTTCCGATAAAGCCAGAGCCAGTGTATTTTCATCGGCAATAAGCGGAGGTGCAAGTCTTGTAATCGTCGCATCTGATACTTTTGACAGCATGCCGCCTGTAATTTGTGCAATTTGTTCAAGTGTGAATGATTTCATCTTTCTAACTCCTTATTTTAATTATTATTAATCTTGTTTATTATACCGGTTGTAGACTTACCTTCTACAAATTTGATAAACTTAACACTGATGTTATTTTTTAGTATAACATCACGCTCGGGGAGAGTGTCAAGGGTATAGTCCCCGCCTTTTGTATAAACATCAGGTTTAATTTCATCGATAAGTTTTGATGGCGAAGTTTCATCAAAAAGTACTGCAAAATCGACAGCCGACAGTGCGCATAGTACTTCGGCTCTGTCGTTTTCATTATTTACCGGACGCCCTTCTCCTTTTATTGCACGGACAGACTTATCAGAGTTTACAAGGACGATTAATTTATCAGCACAGGATTTTGTTTCCTGCAAATAGCGGACATGACCGACATGCAAAATATCAAAACAGCCGTTTGTTACGACGATAGTTTGATTATTGCTGCGCAGTTCTTTAACAACATCCTGTATTTTGTTTCTATTTATAATAATCCCCATATAACTCCTTGCTAAGTATAAATAATTTTACCAAAAATAAAATTAAAAATCTCCTTGTATTACGAAAAGTAACGGGATAGTTTAAGATTTTTTGTAAAAAAAATGACCCGTTGACGGGCCATTTATAATATTAATTTAGTATTAGTATTTACTTTGATAATTTATCTACCATTTTTCTTAAATCAGCTATTTCTTTCTTAAGCGCCTTGATTTCTTTGTCCTGTTCGTTAACGCGTATAGTCAGGTC
>CALVDX010000019.1 GCA_944326425.1 Candidatus Gastranaerophilales bacterium | reverse complement strand
AAAGATGAAGTAGAATCTTAATTTATTAAATACTCATTTTCTCTGTTACAAATAATCATCTAAGATGTTTCTTTACAATAATATTGAACTTTTGATTTGTATATATCTAATAGTAAAAGCAGAGAATTTAGTTCCATTAGGTTTGAAACTTAAATTCTCCGCTTTTTATTATTTATCTGAAATTTAGTTAACAGAGTTCTGCATCCCCCAGACCATACTGTTCCAATGAGTTTGCCTTAGCCTGTACACAGATGAATTGAAATTCGCCATCACCCGTATTTTCAATAGTCCTTGATGCATCAGATGCTATTTTAACGGCTGAGCCCTCCTGAACATCTATTCTCTCTCCATCAACAGTAATACACCCCTGCCCTTTCAAAATAATATACACTTCTTCATTTTGTTTGTGCTTATGATTAAAAGGCACCTTAAAACCTTTTTGGACTGTATTAACAGAAATTTCACAACCCGTCAGCGAAAGTGTATCGTGAAGGAACACCTTACCATTTTCAAGGTTAACAATTGCGTCAATTTTTCCAAGTTCTGTAGTTTTGTAATTAGTCATTTGCTTCTCCTTTCGTTCGATATCTAACTATTTACCTAAAAAATTTTGACGGCTTTATACCATCTTTTCAAGAATTTTATCCAAAATTTCTGCTTCGCTATCACTGAGATTTTTATACAATAATTCATTTAAATCTTTAGAAATTTTTTCAAATACGGGTCTGAATTCTTCTCCTTTAGAAGTCAGCAATATATAAGTAATTCTGCTGTCCTCCGGAGATTTTTCCCTTCTCACAAAACCTTGCCTTTCCAATTTATCAACCAGAATTGTAACTGTCGGCTTTGTACGATGTATCCTATCGGCAATATTTTTCATTGTTGACTTGCCGCAATAATAAAGGACCGCAAGAATATCTCCGTGGCTAGGCACAAGCCCCTCAATACCATTTTCGCGCAGCCTGTCTACAATAAACCGGTTGCCCTTTTCCTGTATTTTGGAAATTAATGAAAGTGTTTTTTTCATTTCATTGAACCTTATACAAATATTATAGTTAGATATCTAACAATTGTCGATCCTCTTGCTGAATTAATGAAAACACCGGCATTATATAAAGCATAGAGTATATTTATTACAAAATGTTAACAAAAATTCCGGATTCGGGCAATTAATTTTTTCCTTTGTTTTAATTAAGCTATGGAAAATAATTCTTTAAACTTTACATCCAAAATAAGATTTGTAGACAGCCCTGTCTACAGAGCAATGAAAAAAAGGAATTATATAGATTACTTTCACGACAAACCCAACATCTTAAAGGCAAAGGAGTTTTATTCAGAAGGTATCAGAACATGTACAGGCGGAGGACTTGTAAATCCGCATGTTGAGGCTGAAGGTTTTCATTTGTGGGATGACAGAACAAATGCCAAAAATTTTTCTATAATTGTTAACTCGCTTTTCCGGTTTGTAAAAAATCCCGAACGCGGACTGCTTGTCGGGAGTAAGGAACTTGAAGGCTCCCCATACTCCTTGCCGCAATTTGCAAAACTAAAACAAGTTTTCAGCGAAAGAGTTGAAAATGTTACACTTTTCCAAAAACACAAATTTGATAACTCCCAGACTCATTACAACTACTCGCTGGATGACGACACGTGGACACTTTGTACAACATTCCGCCGCAGCGATAATGCAAAATTGAATACAGTAAGAAGTTTAAAAGATTTGCAAAATTGTTTTGAAAAAATATCTATAGCAAAAGGTGACAGACTTTTTATCGGTAAAAAAGAAATAACCCCGCAAGACTGCCCTGAAATTTTCATCTGAAATAAATATTCGCATTAACACTAAAAACGCCCTTGCGGGCGTTTTTGTCGAAACAAAACTAAAATTAAGTTATAATATAAAAATTATAAAGCGTAAGCCGACCCATCAAGAATGCAAAAATTTATAAATCTTTCGTAACCCCGAAATCTGTCATTTGGTGTGACCGACTTACATATATATGTTAACTTGTTTTCAAGGGTGTTTTCAGCCCCAAAAGGACTAATTTTTTCTTGTCCGCTAATTCTTTGGAATTAGTTCTAAAGAGTGTTTATAATCCGAACTAACACCGCTTGCCGAAAGAGCTGTAACACTACAGGTAATTCTTCAAATGCAGGTATTATTCTAAACCGTTTACCTCACACTCAAAATAACCGCCGGTTTTCTCACTTGAAATCCGGCGGACAAACCCTACATACAACTAACTAACCTAAAAATTCATTTTAAACATTAAATTAAATCCCGTTTTAGAAGCCGCTGCCGGCTTTCTTATTAAATCATAAGCCTGACCTTCTGCCGTGAGCGTACAATCATTCCCCATCATTTTAAACTTTATATTAGCCCCGCTGTATACACTTAATGTCGGTTCGGACAATTTCCCGGTCTTAAAATTATAAGTAGTTGTTGAATTTGGTGTAATATACAGAGACACTTGTTTTGATACAGGGATATCAACACCCAGCGCAACTCTTTCAGCAAAAGACGAACTGTCATCATTATATGTAAACCGTGAACGCGACGTAAAGTTAAGGCTTGCACGCCCTAAATCGGCAACTTTGCGGGAAGTTTTAAAATCTGTCACACCTTTAAAAGCAGTAATATTACCGTTTTCATCCCAATCCTTACCTATAGATTGTTCTATTGTTATACCATTTGCTACTTTAACTCCGGCAGTCGCAAGTGATGTGCCGGTACCGTCAAAATTTGCGAAATTTTGCAGTGTACCAAAGGTATCAATGTTTTTATTATTATCAGGCATTTTTTCTTCCCTTAATTTCCCAATACTTACATATATATAAAGTATTTTTGCAAGAAAAAATTGCCTTTTGTAAAAACACTTTACTTACCAGCCTTATGCTGTCCTTTTTTTAACACTTCTAACAGGGCTTCTACAACTACAGGATCCCACTTTATACCGGATTCTTCCTCTATAATCTTTATAGCCTTTTCCTTAGGCAGTGCATTTCTGTACGCTCTATCTGAAATCATAGCACAATAGGCATCAGCTACAGCAATAATTCTTGACCCTAATGGTATGGAATTTCCTTTTAAACCTTCAGGCTCACCCCTGCCGTCCCAGCGTTCCTTGTGATAGTGAATATATGGAATTACTTCTGATAAGAAATTAATGTTCATCAAAAGATTAACCCCGACATTAGGATGGTTTTGCAATTTTTCCCATTCCTCTTTTGTAAGCTTTTTATCCGAAGCAAACAAAGATTCAGGCAGCGTAATTCTGCCAATATTTTGCAGCAGTCCTGCATAATAAATCAAATCAGTTGTTTTCTCATTCAAATGAAGCTGATTGCAAATCCGGCGTGAAAGTTTTGCTACATTTTGAGAATGTGCGACTTTATACTGCCCTTTTTCATCAACAGCCTTAACAAGTTTTTCTACAAAAGACTGTTGGCGGTCGCCTAAGTCTCCTATAAGGGCCGTTAATTCAGCACGTTTATGCTGCAGTTCAGGCACAGAAGCTGAATCATCTTCCAAAAGATCCTGTGTAGAATCAATCGTTTTTTGAAGAGAAAGTGATGTGCCAAACAAACCGGCAATTGATTCAAGAAGTTTAAGATATGCCCGCTTAATCTTTTTCGGCTTATAGTTTTCTATAACAACAACCCCGACAATATTTGCATTATTGTGCATTGGTACTGCGAGCAGTGACTTAATTTTATCTTCTCCGAGTTCTTTTATCGGTCTAAAGTTTTTACACTCAGATATATTCTCAACTTCTATCGGTTTAATAGTCTTATATGCAGATACGGCTATATTTCTCCGCGAAAGTTTATAGCCAAAATCTTTATCATAAATATTGTAATCAAATTCCAGAGATGTACCAACCAATGGTAAATCTTTATCCGAATTTTGAAATTCACGTGCAAATTCTTTGGTTAAATAAATATGGCATACATCCGTATCCAAAATTTGTGTCATGGTTTTTGCAATAGCATTGTATATAACATATTCTTCTTTTGAATTAAAGCCAAGAACACGTAATGTATTGTCCAGGGAATATATTGATATAAGCTCTTTTAACTGTGATGATAGTTTTTCGGATTTAGAACGGATATCTTTACCAATCTTTGTTGCAAGTTCATCTGAAATAAAATACTCTGATATAAAGTCACCGAGGTTGAGAGCAAAAATTTCCTCCATCGGGTCGCCTTCCATCAGATCGAGAGTTCGCCCAAACAAAGATACTCCATTTTGGTCTTCCGGCATGTTACGTCCTTCCATAATAATCTCTACTTATATTTAGTATTACGGCACAATTTTGAAAAACTTTAGGATTTTTTGAAAAATTTTACAAAAATTTATACTTAAGTTACAATCCTCTACTACTAACGGATGAGAAAAGCAAAAAGTTTTCTACATTTTGTAAACAATTGTAAAAAACTTTTTGTAAGAATTAGTTTACAGATTTAATTAATAAGTATAGTTTATAAAATCAGCAAGCTATATACATTTGTATCTTTACAGCTGTTCGTTATGAAATAAAATATTTTCTAAATTACACCAAATTTTCTGCATAGCATTGTATCTTTATTTCCTATTAATTTTCTTTATCCTGTAATAGAGCCGCCTTACACTTAACAGCGCAAAAAGCAGTTGCAGCACTAATTAAGACTGCTAAAGTAATCATGCCCGGACGTGATTTTACAAAATCATATATCTTTGCCGGGAGATTTTTAGTTTTTCCGGACGGATTTGGACGCGGTCCCGATTTGGGCTCGACAGGAGGTGTATCCGGTGTTATTTGTTGTTTATGCACTTCCTGTTTATTTGTTCCCGGCTCCAAAGTATTCCCGCCCTCGGGCAGCCATAATTTTTCCGACGGCTCAGGTTTTTCCGGTAATATTAAATTTACAGGCTGTCCGGGTTCATCCGGTCTCAATAAGTGAACAGGTGTTTTGCTGCCTGTATCGTCCGGTAATATTAATTTTATCGGCGTTTTAGGAGTCTCCGGTTCAAGTATGAGTTTTATATTAGTTTTTTCTTTTTGAACTTTGCCTGCTGGATTAATATTTTCTTGTGTTTTACTTTTCTGAATTCTCTTTCTTTCAGCATTCTGAACAAAAGCTTTACGATCTTCAGGAATATTATACTTTTTCTTACCGCTAAGGAAAGATGTTAGTTTCTTATATACCCTGGTCTTTTGCTCTAATTCTTGCAGGTAGCGCGTCCTGAATTTAGAATTGTGTGCATTTCGCAAACTTATTTTAATCTTAGATATTTCCTGACTCTTTTTCTCCAGATAATCAGCAACATATTCATTAACTTTATTTTCCGGCAGCCCTGCAACAAGTGCAGAATAAGCCAGCAGAATGTTTGATAATGTAAATAGAATATACTCTCTTGATTTAGAATCCATATCGCAATTCTCATCAAGTGCCGAATCCTCTATATTGTCAACTTTATAATAATTATCATATTTTATAATTCTTTCATTTTACGTTCTTATAAAACTCTTCCTGCCCGTTGCAGGTAACAAGTTTCTCAGGCAGCGGAACCCATAAGTCCTGTTCTTTTAAGCGGTTAAGAAAATAGTTTGTCTCTGCAAGGTTTCTCCCTGTTGTTATCACAAAATCAAACTTGCTTTCTTCTCCTTGACCGCGCATTTTGCCGAATAATGTCCAAACTTTGTAAAAATAAGACTTGAAATCAAGTTTATTAACCGGCGTTTTATAATGACATACACTGTCATGGCTATACTCCGCAGGGATAAATGTTCCGTCAAAATCGCTGTATAAAGTCGTTTTTCCTGCCATAAAGGCTTTAGGTGCATTTGATTGTTGTATCTGTATTCCTGCTCTGTGTTCCCCGCTTCTTTGAACTTGCATATAAATACTCCTTAATTTTTAATGTACTTTTTTACACTTATAAAAAAACAGTGCCCAATATTTCAGACACTGTTTTTAGAGAAAATTATTTTAAAACCTTGGTTTGGTTTTGTACCTATAAAAAATATAATACTGTTCCACTCTTTAACTTTTGTAACCATATTACCCCAGCATACAGCAAAACATACTAATGATATCTTTTAAAAAGACTACTGTAAACAAATCCTGTTACCAATATTTATCTTCTAAAATTTTACAAAATTTAATAATTGTCTAAGCAATAAAATTATTAATCAATTTTTGATATAATAACTAATGAATAAAGCAGCCGGATAATCGCGCTTTATAAATACATAAAGTGAGGAAAGTCCGTGCATTCAAGGACAGTCCGCCGGAGAAACTCCGGACGGCGCGAGCCGGTGGATAGTGCCACAGAAATGTAGACTGCCGATGGAAACCGTGTTTCACAGGCGATGGTGCAACGGTGAGTTAAGAGCTTCACCGGGGATATCGAGAGGTATCCGCCAGGTAAACCCCGGACGAATGCAAGATTGACAGGAAGGCTTTAAAGGTGTCCGCCAACTTCCGAATAATCGCTAGAGATTACAAGTAATTGTAATACCAGACAGATGATTATCTTAAAACAGAACACGGCTTATGAGCTGCTTTATTCTTTTTTATTCCGCTTGTTTATCATAATCGCTGTCAAGATATTTGACAAAATATGCGGATAACACAGGAAATATAAATAGTACAATAAGTACATTTATAATTCCGAAATGCTCTGCTATTATACCAAGAGCTGAGAGAATTACAGCAACAATCCCCCACGAAAAACCAACCATTAGCCCTGCTGCAATACTCTTGTATTCAGGTAAAATATTCTGAGCCATAACAACCGTAACAGGCTGCGCGAGCATTGTAGTAAATCCCATTGTAAGGAATATTATAAGGGACAAAACCGGATGGTGTTCGTACGTAAGCGCAAAAGCAAGCATTAAAGGGAAAGTTATATACATAGAGAAATAAAGCAAAGGCTTTGTTCCCATTAACTCTTCCACTTTCCTGCTGAGAAGCGAGCCTATACCGCCTGCAAAAATAAACGCAAAAAGTGCCGTTCCGATATAAAACGGGCTGCAGCCCATATCCCGCCATAGGAAAGGTAAAAGAATACAGGTACTGTTTGTAACTAATGTTTTCATCATGGAAATTATCAGAAGATACTTAATTGTTTTATGCGAAAAAATATCAACAAATGTACGTCCGAGTTTCTTTTTAACTACAACTTCACCGCAATTAGAGAGTTTGGGAACGAACAAAAACATGACGCTTGCTGTTAACAATCCCAATAATGTAGTATAAGGCATCTTCTCCATTCCCATATACTGCGCCACCCATGCGGCGAGAAGCGGACCGAAGGAATACCCGATTGAGCCCAGGCTCATATATATCCCCATATAATTTGTACTGGATTTTCCGCCAAACCTGTTTACAAAACCTGTCGCCTGAGGATGGAAAAAGCTGCTGCCAAGACTGCCAAGAGCCATAAATAATACAAGCAGATAAATATTGGGCGCCAACGTCGTCAGCGGAATAAATACGCATACAAGGATAAGCCCCCAGAATACAAAAAATCGTTTAAGAGTATTATCCGCAAAAAATCCAAAAAACGGCTGCAGCATCGATGAAAAAATATGGGAAATACTTATTATAATTGTTGCCGTACCAAGTGCTATCCCCAATTTTAATGCAATAAACGGCATCAACGGACTAAGAAAACCCGTATAAGAATCACATACAAGATGGGCAGCAGATAACCAGCCCACAGCCCTGTTTTTATTTTTTTCTTCCAACATAACGGTATTTTAGCACTAATTGTAAAAAAGAAAAATTATTTTTATATAATCTAACGCCCGATACTTTTTACAAACAGACTCTTTCTAAAATTTCACAATCTTTCTGAGCCCGCGCGGCTTATCAGGATTCTTATGTTTTTTTACAGCTACTTCCAATGCCAGAAGCTGGCAGAGAACGACATTTGCAAACATATACTGTAATTCGTTTTCACACTCAATATTAATAGTCATATTGGCTCTTACATCAGGATTGGGCTTCCCAATTATATATAATGACGGATTATAGTCTTTCTTAATATTTTGCAAATAACGAACTGAAGTATAAGAAATATCCTTTAAAGAAAGGTATAATAACACACTTTTATTATTAAGCACGGCAACATGCCCGTGCATAAATTCGCCTAAAATTGCTGCGTTAACATTTAAATATGAAGTTTCTTTAATTTTTAAAGAAGCTTCTTTGGCCAGTGAATACGCAATACCGTCTGCGGCTATAACTATATTTTTGGATTTTGCAACAAACCCGGCAAGCTGCTTGACTTTTCCGCGCATATTAAGAGCTTTAGTAACAATATCAGGGATGTAATTTAAAGATTCCCTATAAGATTTTACATATTCATTTGTTTCATCATGATTTTTAGCGAGAGTAAGTGCGACAATAAGCAAAGAAAGCATTTGCGCCGTAAAAGATTTTGTAGCGGCAATCCCGAGTTCTTTACCGGCAGAACAGCAAACCCTGTAATCACATAAATCCCAGACTGTTGAGCCTTCTTTGTTTGTAATACAGAGGGTCGGAATATGTCCAAACTCTTTAACACGTCTTACAGCCCCAAGCGTATCACTTGTTTCGCCTGATTGGGTTATAAAAATATATAAAAGGCCTTCATCGTGCGGGATAATACTTTTTAGAAGAAATTCGCTGGAATAGATTGCACGGGTTTCCACTCCGGATATTCTTTCTAATAAATCTACCGCAAATCTTGCACAATGATATGACGACCCGCTTGCAACGATAACAACCCTGTTTACATTCTCAGGAATAGAAACTTTTTCAGCCCCCTCGCTATACGCATGAATAATATCAGCAAGTACCATTGGCTGCTGATAAATTTCACTTTCCATCCAATATTTAAATTTAGAGTCTTTCAGTTTTTTATCGCGCATTATCCGAGTATTTCTTTTAAAAGTGCATTAACAGTTTGAGGGTTAGCCCTGCCTTTGGTTTCTTTCATAACCTGACCAACAAAGAAACCAAACAGTTGTGTTTTACCGTTTTTATAAGCCTCAACCTGAGAAGCATTTGTATCTACAACCTTTTGTACAATTTCTTTTATTGCACTTTCATCAGTGATTTGTGAAAGGCCTTTCTTTTCAACAATTTCACTTGCTTTATGTCCATCTTTCATCATATCAATAATAATTTGTTTGCCGATATTATTTGAAATAACCGCTTTTTCAATAAGCTGTATAAGTTCTACAAGGTTTTCAGGAGTAAGCTTTGTTTCAGTTATTTCAATTTTTTCTTCTTTTAAGTAGGCAGCAATTTCACCCATAATGAAGTTTACAGCGATTTTAGGTGTCGCACCGAGTTCAAGAACTTTATCAAAGAACATCGCAAGGGGCATTTGTTCGACAATAACAGAGGCATCATACTCGCTTAATCCTAATCCCATATATCTTTCACGTTTTTGAGCGGGAAGTTCCGGCATAGTTTTTCTGATATTTTCAACCCACTCACGTGATATTTCAAGCGGCATTAAATCAGGTTCGGGAAAGTATCTGTAATCATGTGCGTCTTCTTTGCCTCTCATTGAACGGGTTTCGCGCGCATTGTCATCCCAGAGTCTTGTTTCCTGAACAACTTTTCCGCCTTCTTCAACTATTTCAATCTGACGGTCGATTTCGTATTCAATTGCGCGCTGTAGAGCAGAAAAACTGTTTACGTTCTTAATTTCTGCCCTTGTGCCGAATTCTTTTGAACCCTTTGGCATAATAGAAATATTTGCATCACACCTCATTGAGCCTTCTTCAAGGTTTCCGTCGCAAACTCCGATGTAACGTACGATATTTCTTAATTCTTCCATATACATTCTTGCTTCTTCACTTGAACGCATATCCGGCTCGGAAACAATTTCCAATAACGGTGTTCCGGCACGATTCAAGTCCACAAGTGAGTAAGAAGAACCTGCCAAACCTGCCGCACCTGCGTGTACAAGCTTCCCTGCATCTTCTTCAAGGTGAGCACGCGTTATACCAATTTTTTTACCTTTAATTTCAAGGTATCCGTTTACACAAATCGGTTCATCGTATTGAGAGATTTGGTACCCTTTCGGTAAATCAGGGTAGAAATACTGTTTACGGTCAAATTTGCAGCGCGGCGGAATTGTACAATTAAGAGCAAGTCCTGTTAAAATACCCATATTAACCGCTTCTTTGTTAAGCACCGGTAAAACTCCCGGCATACCTAATGTAATGGCACTAATATGTGTGTTTTGTTCGCTGCCGAATTCAGTACTGTCCGGCGCAAAAATTTTGGACTTCGTCTTTAATTGTGCGTGAACTTCCAAACCTATTACGACTTCATATTTATCTCTCAAACTTTCCATTTCTACCTCATTAAATAACTATTATTATAAAAAAAGTTTAACACAAAAAAAAAGAATAAATAAATAATTATTCACTGTATACTTGAAATCTCTTTTTGTTCACGTTTTAATAAAAGTACTGAGGGTTTTTCCTCTAGTTCATTAGAAAGCAGATTAATATTTTTGACTAATCCGAATATAAAATTGGCAAAATTTGCAGGCTTCTGTTACGGCGTTAAAAGAGCCGTTGATACAGTCATTAAACTTAAGCAGAAAAACCCTGATAAGGATGTTTATATCCTCGGAGAACTAATACATAATGCTTATGTTATCTCGGAGCTTCAAAAGCTTGGCATTATAACTATCAGTACTATTGCAGAACTGCCTTCAAATGCATCCGGATTTTGCGTCATAAGAAGTCATGGCGCAGCTCCTGAAGTTTTTAAAGAGCTTCAAAAAACAAACCTTGAAGTTATTGACTTAACCTGTCCGGATGTAAAAAAAGTCCAGCAAAAAGCAATAGAACTTGCTAAGTCCGGTTATTACGTGATAATTGTAGGCAAAGCAGAACACCCCGAAGTAGAAGCTATTTACGCTAATGCTAAACTTCACTCTGATAATGTTGCCGTAGTTAATTCAAAAGAACAAATCAAAAAAATAAAAGATGCACTTAAACAGCATAAAAAAATCGGAGTTGTAGTACAAACAACACAAAGAATTACTACACTCAATGAAATAATGGCAGAATTAACCCCGCTTGCAAAAGAATTACTAATTTATAACACCATCTGCCAGAGTACTTCAATGCGCCAGCAGGAAGCTGTTGAGCTATCAAAAGGCAGCGATTTAATGATTGTAGCAGGCTCAAAAAACAGCGCCAATACAACCCACTTGGCAGAAATTCTCAAAAATATTGTCCAAACAATACATATTGAAAATGTTAATGAACTGGACAGTTATAAAAATTTAATAAAAAAGGCTGATACAATAGGTATCACCGCAGGGGCTTCAACCCCGCAAATTATTATAGATAACGTAATCAAATATATAAAGGAGGAATAATTAAATGACTACATTAGAAAAAACAAAAGATGAATTTGAAATGCTTCTTGATGAAACATTCGCAAAAACAAATACAGTAGCCGATATTGTTGAAGGCACCGTAATCAAAAAAGATACAGACGGTTACTTAGTAAGCGTCAAAGGCGCAAAGCTTGAAGCATTTTTACCAAAAAAAGAACTTTCAAGCGATGTTGAAGATCTTGAAATCGGAGATACGCGTGAGTACTACGTTTTAAGAGAAGAAAATGATGAAGAGCCAATGCAGTTATCCTTAAAGAGAATCGCATTTGCTCAAGCCTGGGCACAGCTTAATGATGCAAAAATTCAGGGCGACACAATCCTTGCTAAAGTCGTTTCCACAGTTAAAGGCGGTGTTCTTGTTGATGTTGCCGATCTTAAAGGTTTTATTCCATCATCTCAATTACGTACCGGCGCTCCGTTTGACGGGCTTGTTGATACAAAAATCGAAGTTAAAGTCCTTGAAGCTGATCCTAAGAAAAACAAACTTATCCTTTCTCAACGCCTTGCTGTTGCTGAACAAAGAGATCAGGTTGTTGATAATGTTCTTTCTTCTCTTGAAGAAGGACAAGTCGTTAAAGGCAACGTTGTAAGAATTACAGATTTCGGCGCCTTCGTTGACATCAACGGTATTGACGGACTTCTCCCGATTTCCGAAATTTCATGGCAAAGAATCAAACACCCGTCAGATGTTGTAACCCTGGGTGATACTATTGAAGTTAAAATCATCAAGATTGATCAGGAATTAAAGAGAATTTCATTATCTTTAAAGAGAATGGGCGAAAATCCATGGCAGCAAATCGAAGGACAATTTGAAGAAGGTCAGGTTGTTAAAGGCACCGTTAATAAAGTAACCACTTTCGGCGCATTTATAAACATTTTCCCGGGTGTTGAAGCACTCCTTCCTGTTTCTGAAATGAGCAACGAAAACGTTAACCCGTTCAACCTGTTTAAAGTAGGCAGCGAAGTTGACGTTCTCATCAAAAAATTCACACCCAAAGAACACAGAATCGCTTTAAGCATTAAAGATATTGAAAAATAATTCTTTCAAAAATAATCAAAATCCCGAAAGAAAACAAAAATTCTTTCGGGATTTTTTATACAGGAAAAAGAACAAAATGTCCGGCAATATTGAATAATTTTCTATTTTGAACAGGAGTTATTTATCTTAACAAAATGTTACAAACAATTGTAAATATTTGTAACAATTTCAATAAGCCGTGAAATTAGCTAATTTTTATATACTTTATATATATGCAAGATAAGTAAGGAATTAGTAAGATGGCACCGGAATTAAAGTTAAATATGAATACTTTGGGCAGCACGGTCAGCGGTGCTATGGGCAGCAGCCTCGGGAATAATCCGTTTGGGGCTGTAGGAACTGATTTTATAAATTGTATTTTCCAAGGCGGGAACTTCTGGGATACCCTTGGGCAAAGCGCTGCTAATATAGGTATGCAAGCCGGAGCTATGGCAATGAATTCTGTATTTAGTGCTGTCGGCGGCGCCATAACAGGCGGAATTTCTGTTGCAACAGAAAAAGTTAAAAATAAAAAGAAAGAGCAAGAAATTGCAGAAAATAACACAGGAGCAGCAAATGCAATCAATCAAGGTGTAAGTGAAGCTGAAAAAATTATAAGCGAGGCAGACAGTAAAATTGCAGGATATAACACAGAAATAGAAGGCCTGCAAACTTTAATCAGCAACTATCAGGAATTAACAGCAAAACAAGAAGAAGAATTACAGTCAGCAATTACAGAAGTTCAACAACAAATTGCGGAATATGAACTTAAACAAGTTGAACGTCATCAAATTGAAATGAAAATGAACAACACTGATGATGAAGCTGAAAAAGCCCGTTTACAACAACAGTACAATACGATGACCGGGGAACTTCAGACTATGTCAGAAGGTATCAACGAAATTCAAACTAATTTAGAAACAATCAGAACAAACATCACAACTTACGTTGACGAAACAAGAGCAGCAAACGAAAAAGCACTGCAAGTACAAATGCAAGAAGTAGAACTTACTGATGATGTTCAGGCAGCACTTGATGTAACTATTCAAGAGCACCAACAAATTATGGCTCAAAAATTACAAGCCGGTTCTACCGCCGCTTCTACTCTTAATGGACAAGGACAGCAACAAATACAAATAGGTACCCAGATGAGCGCAACAGGCGGCGCCTTAAGCTGTACCGGTGTAGGAGCATTGTTTGGCGGAAAGAAAGCGGCTGACGGAGCAGCTCTTATAGCTGAAGGTTCCAGTGCTAAAGCAAACGCAATCAGCGGACAAACAGGTTTAATAAGCACATTCGGCAGTATAGGTACGAAATATGACCCGATAATTACTGCAATCGGGTCAAGCAACAGCAGTTTAGCAGCACTGGATGCCGCCGTACAAGGAGTAAGCCAGGGCAGCGAAGACTTTGCAGCTTACGCAGAAAATCTTATAAACGAAATTCCTGTTTATAAAACTCCGGAAGAGAGAGAAGAAGCACAGGTTTAATCAAACAACTCGTATAAGCGTTCTCTAATATCTTTTTCTTCTAAATCATTTGTGAGTTTATTAAGATTCATTGCCTGCTGGTAATACTCTGCAGCTAATGATTTTTTATTCATTGCCTGCGCCGCACGGCCTGCATTAAAATGCGCAAGGGTATAATTCGGATTTAGCGCACACGCTGTCTCAAAGTATTCCATTGCTGACTTTGCATCACCAAAACCATCAAGATAAACCACACCTATATTGTTTTGGGCAATATCAAACTCAGGATTTAAATCAATTGATTTATGAAATGCAACCAGTGATTCTTCAAGATAATCCTTTTCCCACAGTGCAAGTCCGACTTTGGAATAGCTTAAATAATTTTCACCGTCAATAGCAATAGTATCGCAATAAATCTTAATAGCACCGTCAATATCACCCTTTGCCATGTACAAATCACCCAGTGATAATTGCACATCCACATTTTCGGGATCTAACGCAATAGCAGCCTGGAAAGTTGCTTCCGCAGCCTCAAAGTTGCCGTGAATTTCACCATATATCGCGCCCAATGCGTGGCACACAATTGCCGTCCACTTGGCATCGGGATTGATTTTTATAGCTTTCTGGTAACACTCGATAGCATCATCATAAAGCTCGCACTTGATATAGGCAAATGCCAGTGAATTGTTATAGTATGGATTTTCAGGTTCAAGGTCAACCGCAAGTTTAAATGCAGTTGCCGCGTGCAGTCTGTCTTCTTTCTTCAAGTACAAATGACCCAATTCGTAATAAATTTTGTCATTATCAATCCCGAATTCAAGTAATTTATTATAATAGTCAATTGCTTCATCAATTTCTTCAGGGAAATAAGTTTGGATAATTGTTGCAAGTTTAATCATTATTTCGCGGTTGTCCGGCGCATTTTCCAAAGCTTTCCTGTAGCATTCAAGACAGGTAATCATGTCATCACACTCGAGCGACAAGTCACCCATTCGCTGATAAAATACTTCCCCGTGCTCTGTTTTTTCGGCACCTTTGGAGTAAATATCGAGCGCTGACGGTATCATGCGCATTTTGGCGCAGGTAGACCCGAGTGTTTTAAAAGAAAGAACAGAAAAATCATCGGCTAAATACTTATAAAGCATTTTAATTGTCGGGTAATCCCATACAATCATAAGGCTTCCGGAAAGAAAATAATACAAAAATTGTGCCATAGAAGCAATATTTTTTTGTTTATTTTTCATCTGTTCCATAATAATTTTTGACAAAAACAGTCTTGGGCGTGCAGAGTTCATTCCTGATTTTTTAATGGCAATATGGAACTCTTCTGCAGCTGCCTCGTAATCTCCCGAAACCCCGAGGAAGTATCCTGTGTAAATATGTGCATTTGCATTATCCGGTGATAATGTAAGTGCCGTTCTGCACTGTTCGATTGCACCGTTAACAGTAATCTGTCCTTTTTCATACAAAAGACTTGCCAGACGGTAATACGCTTCGGGAATACCGGGATTCAATTTAATAGTATCAACATACAGTGAAATAGCGTTTTCTAAATCTTTCTCCTGCTGTTTAATAAGATACTTTTCATGATATATTCTTGCTTTTTCCAGGGCCTCGATTGCATCCTGCTCTTTATCCACGGGGTTTACCAATATTTGTTCAGACATAAAAGCTCCATAAAAACTGTTTCAAATACCCCGTCGGTAAAAATTTTTCAAACTTTAATAATTATTGAAAATTATCATACATATAGATGAGTATTTTATCTTTTTTTAATTCTTAACAAGCTGCCAGTCAGGGTTTTCCTGAAATCGGGCTTTTTAGAAAAGAAATTAACACTTACACCTTCTCCTTTGTAACAAAAAATTAAACATTGTAATATTTCTTTAAAAAAACTTTATTATTTTGCCTGTTTAAAATAGTATGTTAATATAATAGAAAAAGTATACAGTTAAAATTAAAGGGGAAATCGTGGACAATTTAGGACCAGATATTTTCGGAAGAAAAGATAGCGTGAACACACAAAACAGTTCATACGGAATTAATACAACAAATGCACCGGAATACAGTGCTGCACCGGCACCGGGTGTAAATCCCGCAAAGATTAAAGTTATAGGTGTCGGCGGCGGCGGCGGAAATGCCGTTAACAGAATGATTAAAAGCGGCTTAACCGGAGTTGAATTTTGGCTTATGAACACTGATTTACAGGTGCTCAATTGTTCCCAATCAAAGAATAAAATTCAATTAGGTGCTAAATTAACCAACGGGCTCGGCGCAGGCGGAGAACCCCAGGTTGGTGAAAAAGCTGCAGAAGAAGCTCAACAGGAAATTACACAGGCTATTGAAGGTGCTGATATGGTTTTCGTTACGGCAGGTATGGGCGGCGGCACAGGTACAGGGGCTGCACCTATTGTTGCGAAAATAGCTAAAGACCTGGGTATTCTTACAATTGCAGTTGTTACAAAGCCTTTCTCTTTTGAAGGTAAAAGACGTCAAAATCAAGCACAGCAAGGCTTGGAAAAATTAAAAGAATCCGTTGATGCTCTTATTGTTATTCCAAATGATAAACTTCTCGATGTTGTTGACAGACGCGTTTCACTTCAAGAATCATTCATTGTAGTTGACGAAGTTCTCTTAAGAGGTGTTCAAGGTATTTCTGATATCATTACGATACCGGGGCTTATCAACGTTGACTTTGCTGATGTTAAAAGCGTTATGCAGGCATCAGGTTCAGCACTTATGGGTATCGGACGCGGCACAGGTGAAGGCAGAGCAATTGAAGCTGCAAAAATCGCCATTAACTCTCAATTACTTGAAACCTCCATTAACGGTGCAAGCGGCGTAATTGTTAATATTACAGGCGGCCCTGATATGACACTGCACGAAGTAACTGACGCTACTAATATTATTAATGATGCAGTACTCGATGATGCCAGAGTTATTATCGGTGCAGTAGTTGATGATAATATTCAGGGAGAAATCCAAATTACTGTTATAGCAACAGGTTTTGAACTCAAGTCACAAAGTACTATTGAAGAAAGAGTTGAAGGTCGTTCAATTAGTGCAGCAGAATTTTTCTCAGGAGCATTTAATAACAATGCTGCGCAATCACCTAAAGCACCTACAATTCCTACCTTCTCGGATATTCAAATTCCGGATTTCTTAAAGAAATAGAATGTAAAGAATATTCAATAAAAAAAAACAAGCCTTTTAGTAAAGGGCTTGTTTTTTTACATATAGCTTTACCAGGAACAGTCCGCTCTCTTTATCCCCTATTTCCCAAGCAAATATGTTACCATTTTCCCGCCGTAGTTTTTTGACTGAACAATTTCAAAGCCGGAGAAATCAACCTGTTCAGAATGTTCTACAACAGCAACATTAAATGGGGGAAGTTTAGACAATACTTCTTCATATATTCCGCTTAAATACGGCGGGTCAATATAAATAACATCAAAGTATTGTTCTTTTAATTTATCTAAAACTTTCAGGGCATCAGAACAGTATAAATCAACATCCACATTCAATAATTTGTAATTTGATTTTACTATACCAAATACCGTACGATTTTTCTCAACAGCCATAATCTGAGAAAAACCACGGCTCGCAGCTTCCAGTCCCATTATACCCGAGCCGGCAAAAAGGTCTAAAAAGCTTTTACCCTCAAAATCTCCAATAAGTGAATAAAGAACATTGAATATACTCATCCTGACTTTTGAGAGAGTCGGACGGGTAATTAAAGCATCAGGCGCCTTTATAACACGTCCGTTAAATTTTCCGCCGGTTATATTCATGAACCCAAATCCAGTTTTGCTATCTTTATATCAAATACACTTTCAATGTCTATACCATTTAAAATAGAGGTTATTAAATCATTCGGATTAAATTTATCCTCCAGCCGGTTAACAAGCCCGAGAATTTTTGCATTAGTATACTCCTCAATAATTCTCGGTATGGAGGTAATTTTTGCGGATTCCGAAAATTCCGGAATATTATTAATTACCGCACCTCTTATATTTACACCGCGCTCTGCTGCCAGATTCAAAATTAACAAAGCATTATTAACCGCCTCACGGGAGGGAGTAATAACCAGTAGTAAAGGAATATGCATCAAGCGAAGCATATCAAGAGTCGTATACTCCTGTGTAAGCGGACTCATAATTCCGTTAGAGCCGTCCAGTATAGAACAATCGTATTTTTCTGTTATGCTTTTATACTCATGTAAAATCAAATCCATATCAATATATTCATGCTCTTTTTCCGCAGCAATAAGCGGCTCGCAATCAGATTTAAAAAGATAGGTAAAATATGTCTCTATATATGGATCAATCGTTTTAATATACGTCAAATCAGGAGATTGCATAAACCCGTTGATTTCAATTCCTGAGGTCTGTACCGGTTTATAAACGCAGGTAGAATAATCCAGGCTCTGCATGGTTGCGGCAAGCCCGGCACTTATAAATGTTTTTCCCGCCTTTAACTCTGTAGATGCAACGTACAAGCTTAACATACAAAAATTGTAGCACGAACGCAAAAAATATTTAACTTATTTCATTTTTTATGTTAGAATAAATAAGTAGTCCAAAAGAGATGGGTGATGAGTTATAAAATTCTATCAAAAAAAGAGTTATGTACTAACCAGTATGAACTTATAATAGAAGCCCCTTATGTTGTAAGGAATGCAAAGGCAGGGCAGTTTATTATTCTGCGCGTCGAAAAGGATGGTGAAAGAATTCCTTTAACGATAGCCGATGTCGACAAAGAAAAAGGACTTTTAACTATTGTATTCATGGCTGTAGGTTATTCCACCAAAAAGCTGGCTCAATTTGAAGTCGGAGATGAGTTAGTTGATTTAGTCGGACCTCTTGGCACCCCTACGCATATTCAAAAGTATGGAACAGTTGTTTGTGTGGCTGGCGGATATGGTGCTGCACCTTGCTATCTTATTTCTAAAGCATTTAAAGATGCCGGCAACAAAGTTTATATGATTATGGGTGCAAGAACTAAAGATTTAATATTCTGGCAGGATAAAATGAAAGAAGCCTGTACAGAACTATTTATAACCACAAATGACGGCACCCTTGGCGAACAGGGATTTGTAACCGGTGTTCTTGAACGCTTAATTAATCAGGAAAAAATTGATTATGTAATAGCAGTAGGCCCTATGCCGATGATGAAAGCAGTTGCTGATTTAACAAGAAATAAAAATATTTATACAGAAGCAAGCATGAATCCAATTATGGTAGACGGAACAGGAATGTGCGGTGCTTGCAGACTTACCGTCGGCGGGAAAGTTAAATTTGCCTGCGTTGACGGTCCTGATTTTGATGCGCATCAAATTGATTTTGACGAAGTCATCAACAGAACCTCTATTTATAAAGACAGCGAACGAAAACGCGATGAAAATTGTAATTTATTAAACAGGAGAATATAATTTATGTCAGGAGAAAGACAGGTTAGTTTATGCCCGCTAATGAGTGTTGGCTCACAGGTAGAAATTGTATGTATGCAGGAAAATTGCGCCTGGTACTTAAAAAATTATAAATTATGTGCTGTTTATATGTTAGCTTATAATTCCATGTTAGACGTACAGGCAAAACAGGCAGCCCGGAAAGCTAAGCAGCAGCAAGGTTAGTGTATGACTAATATTGTAGTATTAGGTGCACAGTGGGGAGACGAAGGGAAGGCAAAAATAACTGATCTCCTTGCAGGTAATGCGGATTTTATTATAAGGTATCAGGGCGGCTGTAATGCAGGTCATACAGTTGTAGCAAATAATATTACTTACAAATTTCACCTAATTCCATCGGGCATATTATATGGAGGGAAAATTTGTTTTATAGGGACAGGTACTGTTATTCATCCTGAATCTTTTAAAGCCGAAATTGACGAACTTAAAAGCCAGGGAGTTAATCTTTCAGGACTTAAAATCAGTCCGCTTGCCTCCATTACAATGCCTTATCATTTAGAAATCGACGGCTACAGCGAATGCCATGCCGGCAAGGGGAAAATCGGAACAACAAAAAAAGGAATAGGTCCGACTTATGCTGACAAAGCGGCAAGAACAGGGCTTAAAATTCAGGATTTATATGATAAAGAAACTTTATCTGAAAAGCTTGATATTATTTTACCTTTAAAGAATAAAACCTTATCAAAAGTTTACGGACTGGAAGAATACTCAAAGGAATGCATAACAGAACTCTGCGGGAAATATGCAGAAATTTTTAAACCTTATGTATGCATTGACTGGCAAAAGTTATTAGAAGAACATAAGAATGATAAAATTCTTTTTGAGGGTGCCCAGGGGGTAATGCTTGATATTGACTGGGGGACATACCCGTTTGTAACAAGTTCTAACCCTATAGGCGGCGGGGCTGCTGTGGGCAGCGGATTTGGGCCTAAAATAATTGATGAAGTAATCGGGGTTGCTAAAGCTTATGTTACAAGGGTTGGCGAAGGACCTTTTGTTACAGAACTTAAAGATGAAACAGGAAAAGAAATTCAGGAAACAGGGCACGAGTTTGGAGTCACAACGGGCCGCCCGCGCAGATGCGGATGGTTTGATGCAGTAACTATGCGTTATGCCATACAGGTCGGCGGGATTACCCAAATAGCACTTACAAAGCTTGATGTATTTGATAAGTTTCAGGAAATAAAAATTTGTACAGCTTATAAAAATACGCGTACAGGTGAAATTACAAAATACTATCCGACAGACGTATTTACACACAAATACTACGAACCGGTTTATGAAACAATGCCTGGCTGGATGTCAAATATTACAGGGGTAAAAGAGTTTAATGAACTCCCTGAAAATACCCGAAAGTACATAAAACGTTTGGAAGAAATACTTGAAACTCCGATATCTATTGTAAGTGTCGGGCCGGACAGAACACAAACAATTTTCCGCGGTCTACAGTAAAAATATTCCCTGCGATTATATTAATAAAACCTCAAATCGCAAATAGCACAATCTGACGGCGGGGAAATACTAACTAAGGGGGAAGGGTGAAAAAACAAGTTATAGCTTATCTGCATACCCACTGGGACAGGGAATGGTACAGAGAATTTGAAATTTTTAGATTGAGGCTGCTGAGAGTATTTGATGAAGTTATTTATGCACTTGAAAACGATTTAATTCCGTCTTTTTATTTTGACGGGCAGGTTGCAGCTCTTCTGGACTACCTTAAAATGCGTCCGGAAAGAGAAAAAAATATCCGTACACTTATAAAAAAGAAAAAACTTTTCATTGGCCCGTTTTATTGTTTGATTGACGAGTTTCTTACTAATGAGAATTTGTTCAGAAAAAATCTTAAATACGGATTAAAAATAGCAAGAGAGTTTGGCTGCGAAGATTTTACAGGATACTTACCGGACACCTTCGGGCACTCAGACGGTGTAATAAAACTTTTAAAGGAGTTTGGATTACAGGAATGCCTTGTATGGCGCGGATGCGGAGATTTACCTTCTGAATTTATCTGGCAGGCGCAGACCGGTGAAACTATTAATGCAATAAACCTTATTCGCGGATATTTTATGGATATTTTTACCACGCGCCTTTCTGTTAAAGAAAAAGCCGATTTTTTAAAAAACAACCTTGATAAAATTGCCCGAAAATCTTCCGGAGTACTGCTGCTGCCAATAGGTGCAGACCATCTTGGTATTCCGGTTGATATTAAAGAACAAATTCAAACTGTTAACAGCCTTCTTGATAACTATGAGATAAAGCTAGGTTCTGTTTTTGATTATATCAAGGCCGTAAAAGATAACTATAAATCAATACATACGGGAGAATTGAGAGATAATTCGCTTACCTTTACACTGGAGGGCTCATACTCCTCACGCGCAGACATAAAAAGAATGAATATTATAGCGGAATATGAACTTGAACGGGCAGAAAAACTTGTTAATTTTTATAATCTTCACGACAAGTACGAAACTGTTCTTGAATACGGATATACACTACTGCTTAAAAATCAGGCGCACGACAGTATCTGCGGATGCTCAACCGATGATACACATTATGAGAATATTTTAAGATACAAAAAAATCGAACAGATTTGTAAAGAAATAATTTCGGAAATAAAATTTGACAAACAATTAAACAATAAAATTATAAACCTTGGTGCAACGGAATATAGCGGAGTTGTTGAGAGAATAAAATACAAAAAGAACAAAAATGATATTGTATTGGGGATAAACAAAGGGTTTCCGGAAGATTTATTAACAGACATAAAAAGAATTCCGGTAACAGAGGATTATCAAAATATATACAAAACCTTGGAATATATAAGAGAAGCCGGCAGCGGGGAAACAGATTTTAAGCCTGCAGTTCCCGATATAACAGTCGAAGCCGATGACACAGTATTAAAAGGTAAAGTAACCGTTGAAGTACAGGATTATATCAAATTCTGCGCAGGTAAAAAATGTATAAATATATTTTTAAAAGATTTTAAAGACTATGGAGACAGTTATAACAGAGGGCCGGTAAAAGGTGACAGCGGCAGGATTTTAAAAATAAAATCATCACGGCTAAAGTTCAAATCTTCTTTAAGATCTGTTCTTGAAATCAAATTTGAAAACAGCATAAAACTCGAACTTGCACTAAATGCAGACAGTGATTACCCTAAATTTCATTTTATTATAAATAACAAAAAGAAAAACCATCATCTTTTTATGTGCTTGGAATTTGATAAACCTGTTACAGAAACCATATCAGAAGATATGAACAGATTTACAAAAAGAGCTTTTAATCCGGAATACGAGATAAGAGAACACCTGCCTGAAAAACGCGGGATTGAAGCAAAAACAAACACAGCCCCGTGCCAGAGACTTGTCAGTACAAACGATTTTGGGGCTGTACTATGCGGGATAACCCAGTATGAAGTTTTTAAAAACGAGTTAAGACTAAGCCTTATCAGATCAACCGGAGTTATTTCCAATCCTGAGAATTCTTCACGTTCAACCCCTGCAGGCCCGCCGATTGAGACACCGGATTTACAACTTTTAAAAACTATTGAACAGGAAGTATGGCTTTATTATAACAAGACGCCTGAAGAAGCAATAAATCGGATATTTAATTTTTTATATGTTTAACCGTACTTGAAAAGGTATATTTTTTCAATTAAAATCCTTAAAAAAGAAGGTGAAGAATGAAAAGATTATTTGTAATATCAGGCTCTTCAGGAGTTGGTAAAGGTACCATTATAAAAGAATTTTTAAAGAGAAATCCTGATTTTAAATTATCAATATCGTGCACAACCCGTCCAATGCGTCCCGGAGAAAAAGACGGAGAAAGCTACTACTTTATTAGCCGCGAGGAGTTTAAACAGGGCATTGAGAACGGTGACTTTATTGAATGGGCGGAATTTTCAAATAACTATTATGGAACAAGAAAGTCAAATATTCAGAAAGCACTTAAAACAGGTGAAAATCTTATCCTTGAAATAGAAACCCGGGGAGCGCTTCAGGTAAAAAATAAAATACCGCAGGCTGTTCTTATTTTTATAGCTCCGCCGTCATTTGAAGAACTAAAAAAACGTCTGGAAGGCCGGCAAACAGAAGCCCCGGAAGTAATTCAAACAAGACTCGGACAGGCAGAGAGAGAAAACAAAGAATCCAAAAACTATGATTATATTATAATTAACGATAAGATTCCTAATGCCGTAAAAAATTTAGAAGAAATTATTTCACAATACGCAATATAAGATTGACAACTATTTGAAAATGTTTTATTTTTAAAAAGTGTAGCAATAGGAATTAACAATATGTACAAACGTTGGTATGATAAGGATCCTGCAGTAAGTCTGGCAATAAGTTTATTAAGAAATGCAAGTATAGAAAACCAGTACAAGTATGCAGAGTTTATAGTGCAAAAGGCGCAGGAAAACGGTGTAATACTTGAAAGTAATCCCTTAGCCGGCGCATTCAATTACTTATTCAGACGCTGGTATGATAATGATGAAAAATTAGCCGAAGCCTTTGAATACCTTCAAAAGTCATCCGTTGAACATCAGAAGGAAATTGCCCTTGAACTTATACACATAATTCAGGATTCTTAAAATAAATATATGGAAGCAATATTTTTTAATCCCGTAATACTATCGATAGTACTGCTTTGTATACTGTGTGTATGTAAAGTTAATGTTTTGCTTTCAATAATTGTATCTGCTATCGCAGCGGGATTGATATCCGGCATGCCGGTAGAAACAATTATGCACACTTTTATAAACGGAATGGGCGGAAATTCCGAAACAGCTCTTAGTTATATACTTCTCGGGACATTTGCAGCTGCAATGACAGACACAGGCGTAACCGGTATGCTGGGTTCTCTTATTTCAAAATATATTAAGGATAACAAATATGTTCTTCTTTTAATTCTCACACTTGTGGCAGTTGCTTCACAAAACATTATTCCGATACACATCGCTTTTATACCTATTTTAATTCCTCCGCTGCTGGGGCTTATGAATAAACTAAAAATAGATAGAAGAGCGGTTGCCTGCGCGCTGGCCTTCGGATTAAAAGCCCCGTATATTACTATCCCTATCGGGTTTGGACTAATTTTTCAAAACCTGATAAAAACAAGTATGATTGATAACGGATTTATAGTAACCTCTGCGCAGGTATGGAAATCAAATATTATTCTGGGAATAGGTATGCTTGCAGGACTGTTAACTTCTGTCTTTATAAGCTACAAGAAGCCCAGAGAGTATAAGTTATCTGACAGTGAAATAAAACTTAAGACTGATGAAAAATTCGGTAAAAAGCAAATAATAATTATAATTGCAATAATTGCAACATTTATTGTGCAGTTGATATTTAAATCACTGCCGCTGGGAGCCTTAGTCGGCTTAGGGATTATATTTTCTCTGGGTGCCGTAAAACACCATAAAATGGATAATATACTTAATGAGGGAGTTTATTTAATGGGATTTATAGCATTCGTAATGCTGGTGGCGTCCGGTTTTTCAGAAGTCCTTAAGAGCACCGGCGGAATTGATAATTTTATAAACACAGTAATCCCTATGCTTCCGTCTGATAAAATTATTATGTCAGGTTTACTGCTCCTAACGGGATTATTTGTAACAATGGGGATTGGAACAAGTTTCGGAACAATACCAATTCTTGCAGTACTATTTGTACCTGTTTTTATAAAATTAGGTTTCACGCCGCCGGAAGCCATTGTAGTACTTTCTGCCGCTGCAGCTCTTGGAGATGCCGGTTCTCCGGCTTCCGATACAACTCTCGGACCAACAGCAGGGCTTAATGCAGACGGGCAGCACAATCATATTTACGATACATGTATTCCTACATTCCTGCATTATAATATTCCGTTAATCATTTTTGCCATTATCGGAGTTATATTTTTTTAATTTATATACAAACTTTATAAAAAAAATAGGACTATCGGCTCATGCACAAATGACCTAAATTTTGCTATTTTATAAAAAAGAGAGGAATAGCAAATGCGTAAATTAAACAGGAATCTAACAAAAAGAGAATTAGAAGTACTAAGATTATGTGCAAAAGGAAAAACTAATCTGCAAATAGCAGAGACATTAAGCATAAGCACACATACGGTTAAAGCACATATAAGCAGCATTCTTGATAAACTTGGTGTATCCTGCCGATTATTAGCAGTAACAGAAGCCATTAAACGCGGCTTATTATAAAATCATATATCTACAGGATTTTCTATCAATAACAATATTATAGAATGGAACTAAAGTACCGGGACAGAGGGATGGAAGAAGAGTTCGACTTTAGTTCTTACAATAAAATAAAGCGGGTATCCAATGAAGAGTTGGCAGAGTTGTGGAATGCGTATTTTCAGGACAAAACAAACAAAAGGCTGAGAGATGCGCTTATATTACAATATATATACCTGACACGCTACGTTGCAAGCCGTGTGAAAGTAGCACTTCCGCCTACATTTTCATTTGAAGATATTTCAAGCTACGGAGTTGAAGGTCTGATTGATGCAATTGAAAAATACAGCCCTAAGTACGGTGCACGATTTGAAACTTATGCCCTTGTCCGTATAAGAGGTAATATAATAGATAAAATCCGGTCACAGGATTTTTTACCAAGAAGCATCCGAAAAAAGATAAAAAACGTTAAAGACGCCCAGGAGGAATTAAAGAAGAAGTTTGGCAGAAATGCTACAACAAGTGAAATTGCAGAGTTTATGGGCTGCGAAAAAGAAAAAATCGAACAAATCCTTGGAGAAGACACAGTCGTTACATCTATTTACGATAAAAAGATGTCAAACGATGAATCAATAGAAATCATTGATACAATCCAGGATGACAACCAGAAAAATCCATCCGAAGAAATTGAAGATAAAACAATAAAAGCACAGTTAGAAAATGCGCTTAAACGTTTACCCGAACGCGAACGAACAATACTGGTACTTTACTATCACGAAAACATGACACTAAAAGAAATAGGAGAAGCTATAGATATCTCGGAATCCAGAACTTCACAGCTGCATGCCCAGGCTATTATGAAATTAAAGAACCTGTTAAGCGAAAGCAGGGTTGAGAGACTTAAAAGAAGTATTATTTAAACTTTGCCGTAATAGTAGTTATCAAATATTATGCGGTCATACCGGAGTATGCCATTTACAAAACCGGGCATGGTCTTGCCGGTTGTAAATTTTCATGCCTTAGCAGTTATGGGCAGGGGGTAAATGAGCAGGGTAAATAGGCAGGGGTAAACGGGCAGAGGCATGGGCAAGGATATTTATTTTTCCCTCTCTCATCGGGAGGCGGATTTGCGGAAGGGCGCTGTGTGAGCGTAAGCGAACCCGGCCCGTAAGGTGGCGGGAAATGTGGAATTTTCCACCAGCCCGCATAATCCAGGACAAAAGGGAGGGTATAACCTGTTGATGCGGCTTGGCAGGAGACGCAGGGAGAGGGGTAAAGACAGGTTTTACTGCCGGATTTACAAAAATTTACAATCCGGCGGTTATAAACTCTATCTTCTGTGGAATATAAAACTTGTAGGTTAACAATCAAACACGAGGTTTTTTATTATGATAAAGAAGAAAGATTTAAATAATGGGCTGTATTCAGCTTATAATAAGGATATTACCCCCCCCCCGAGGTTAAACATGCGTTATAACAGGCTTCTAGCAGTTTGTGTAATTTCCTGCATGTTTTTATGCTCTCCTGCGTTCGCTGCAGGGGCTGATTCTGATGTTTCTAAACTAGGAACTCCTACACTTGACTCTCTTGCAGGGCAGGAAATACCGGGCAGCGATCCTGTTGAATATTATCCGGAAGATTTAAAAAGCGGGTATACTCTGACAGAAGTAACTCCGGAAGACGTTTCAACGCTTCCGGATAATGTAATAACTAAATACGAAATTAAAGAAGTTACAAAATACTATGACCCGACAACAGGGACAGAGGTTGCTGAAAGCGACAGGCTCCCCGATGTTGAGTACAAAGAAGTGGTTACTAAAGAAACCATCCCTCACTACTACGAAGTTAACCTTGCTCAGACAAAGTATGGTACAGGTGATAAGCAGGTCATTTACAACTGGGCGGTAAATGATGAGGGAAACTATGTCTTGTTGGAAGGCAGCAGTGCGACAGGAAACAACAGTATAATTTTCAATTACTCCGATGCTGATTTACAATCAAGGATTAAACACTCAGCGGTTGACAGTACACCTGTATCCGGTACCTTTATGGGAATTACAACTAGCAATAACGGCGGCGCTATATTTAATGCCTGGGGGAGCTTGGGAGATATTAGCAGCGATTTTATAAACAACTCTGCCAATTATGGCGGTGCCATTTTCAATGATGGTGTTATTGGGAACATAACAGGTAATTTTATAGGAAACTCGGCAAGCAGGGACGGCGGAGCGATAATGAGTGCAAGTAGCACGTCAATAGGAGCTACAGTTAAAATTGGGAACATAACAGGTAATTTTATAGGAAACTCGGCAAGCAGGGACGGCGGAGCGATAATGAGTGCAAGTAGCACGTCAATAGGAGCTACAGTTAAAATAGGTGACATTGCAGGGGATTTTATCGGAAATTCGGCAGGCCGTAACGGCGGAGCAATTTATAATCACTATGAAATGGGAAATATTACAGGTAATTTTATAGGAAACTCGGCAGGAACAAGCGGCGGGGGGATTTATAACCCCATAGGAACCATCGGCGACATTACCGGTGATTTCATCAACAACTCAGCCGACTATGGCGGAGGCGGCGCTATTGATAATTATGGAGAAATCGGCAACATTACAGGTGATTTCATCAACAACTCAGCCGGCAGCGACGGCGGGGCGATTGATAATTATGATGAAGGAGTAATCGGCGACATTACCGGTGATTTCATCAACAACTCAGCCAGCAGCTTCTCCGGCGGGGCGATTTATAATTATGGATCTATCGGCAACATTACCGGTGATTTCATCAACAACTCAGCCAGCAGCTACTCCGGCGGGGCGATTTATAATTATGGATCTATCGGCAACATCACCGGTGATTTCATCAACAACTCAGCCGGCACCTACGGCGGCGCTATTGATAACAACTACGAAATCGGAAACATCACCGGTGATTTCATCAACAACTCAGCCGGCACCTCCGGCGGCGCTATTGATAATTATGGAGAAATCGGCAACATTACCGGTGATTTCATCAACAACTCAGCCAGCTACGGCGGCGCTATTGATAATGGTGGAGAAATCGGCAACATTACCGGTGATTTCATCAACAACTCAGCCGACCATGGCGGAGGCGGCGCTATTGATAATTATAATTATAGAGTAATCGGCGACATTACCGGTGATTTCATCAACAACTCAGCCAGCTACGGCGGGGCGATTTATAATTATGATGAAGGAGTAATCGGCGACATTACCGGTGATTTCATCAACAACTCAGCCAGCTACGGCGGCGCTATTGAAAATTATGGAGAAATCGGCAATATTACCGGTGATTTCATCAACAACTCAGCCGACTATGGCGGAGGCGGCGCTATTGATAACGCTGGTATAATCGGTCAGCTTGACGATTCCGGCAGCCTTGTAGGCGGAATCTATGGCTCATTTATCGGGAATTATGCCAAGTCAGATTCAGGGCTTGCACTCGGCGGGGCGGTATACACTACCAACGATATGAACTTTATTGCCGACGGAAATACTATCACTTTTGAAGGCAACTACACCGAAGACTCCCGCGGCGTCATCCCGAACGCCATCTTTGTCCAAACCTCTTCTTCCTCATCACCGACTATCTCCCTCATTGCTGAGAACAGCGGAAAAGTCCTCTTCTATGACCAGATAGACGGCGGAGGGGTAAATGGAGGTGGAACAACTATTGATCATACTTACCAATACAATCTGGCGCTTAAAGGCGACGGCACGGGAACTATCAGTCTCTACAACGACATCATCAATGCTAACGTCTCTTCCGATAATGTTACCGTCGATTTTGTTAACAACGAGACTAAAAACTACGACCTCGTTTCCTTTAATGCAGGTGAAAACTCTAAGCTCAACCTCGATGTCGATTTGAGCAGCAAAACCGCCGACACTATCACTACTACAAACACCTCCTCCGGCACAATCGTTATCAACTCCGTTAACTTCATCGGCGCTACAGAAGAAGCCATTACCATTCAGGTTATTAACAACAATGCCGATGACAGCGATTTGCAAATCGCCCTCGGGGATAACTTCCACACCGTAGACAATATCCTCGACTCCATCACCGACAACGTCTTTAACGATGATGTATTTATGCAGCAGGACGGCATTAACATTACATCTACTAATACAGAGAACGACTCCTTAATCATTTTCAGAGACAAAATCTACGATACTTTAGACCTTATCGCTGGGAAAGAATCCAACGCCGAAAGAAGTTTTACTTTCCAAACCGCTGACACTTACTACCTCTCTAAAGACCTTACTACTGTCACCGATGGTACTCTGAATATAAAAGGGAGAACCGCAGGCTCCGTTATCAATGCCAACAATCATACACTCTTTGATTTAAAGAACAATACCGCCTTAAACATCTCTGACACTACCCTTGACAACGCTAAGGACTTTGCCGTAAATATTGAAAACACTGATGCAAAACTTAACCTCGTTAACTCCTCTATCACCAACACCGACGGTACAGGCATTCTTGCCAATACCGATGTTAACATATCTGCCGATAATGGAGAATCACATTTTTCAGGAAATAGCTCTGCTATTCAAATGAACAACGCAGACTCTGTCATCTACCTCAACGCTGTTAATGAAGGGAAAATAACTTTTGATGACACCATTAACGGTACTAACGGGTACTCTGTTCGTATTGACGGTGATGACTCCGCTTCCGTTATCATTAACAACGACATCAAAAATGCGCTTATCTCTCTTGATAATACCAATCTCTACTTAGGAAGAGAAAACGTATTCAATCAATCCGCTGCGTTAAACCTTAACTCAGGGTCGCTGCATCTTGTTAACAATTCAATAGGAAGTGTTCACGTTCCTCAGTTAGCTCTTAACGGAATTACAAACCTCTCCGTTGATGTCGATTTACAAAATCAAATCATGGACAGGGTTACCGCTGATAACTACAATATAGCTGAGGATGCTCTCCTAAATGTTAACTACCTCAACTTAATATCCACTACCGAAGAAAATAATGTCAAAATCCTCTTTGCTGATGAGCCTTTAGCTAACAATGTTCAATACTCCGGTGACACGTCTGTTTCTTACAAAGGAACTAACGTTGCATACTCGCCCATCTACAAGTATGATGTAGGTTACTCTGTTGAAGAGGACGGGCTCGGGTACTTCTTGTTTAACCGTGCAGGAGGAGGAAGCGGAAATCCATCAGATGCTTTCAA
>CALVDX010000018.1 GCA_944326425.1 Candidatus Gastranaerophilales bacterium | reverse complement strand
TTTTGCTTTTTCATTGTTACCTCTCTTACATTCTAGACTTTAATGCACAAATATACATTATGATGTGTATAACGGCATAAATTAGAAAAACTTTAGTATTTTAAGAGATATTTTTACAAAAATTTACAAATAGGGTAGGGGTAAATAATTTTAATGCACTCTCTGCGTAGTGAGCCATCAATGTTAGTGAAATAACAGCAAAGCGGCCACCGTTCAAGGTACGAAGTACCGCGTTTGTCCCTTGGTTTGAATTATACAATTGATGGGCGAACGCAGCACAGGGAAAGCCGAGCAGTGCCGTTTATTGCGAGGCGCTGAGGTCTTGCGTCTCTTTTGCCGCCAAAAGAGACCATGTCTGGAAGACCTGCCGTAGGCATCATCCTGTCCGGAAGGACAAAAATTAATAAAGAGATGTTGGCGCACTGCACAGGTAAAATAAATTATTAAACCCTTTCAGGGGGTTATACAACCTTATGTATATATTGGTGCATAATTTGATAAAATAATCAGACACCGGCATATCGGGCCAAATTTTCTGCGAATAGTTTTGAGGCGCTGTATAATGATGATTCTGCCCAGGCAAGCGGATGTGCGCCAGGAACATATCTTATTTTTCCATCGGCTCCGGTTATTGCTTCGTAGGCCTCCGGAACTTTATATTCCGGACAGGGAAAGCCGTTTGATTTTATACTGTTTGGAGCCGTAATCCTTGCAAAGCCGCGGTTAATATATTCTGTTTCTTTTGTCATGGCTTTGTTCAGCAAGGGGTTAATCTCTTCTGATGTTTTTTCTCCGCGTTCTTTTGCATCTAAAAGTTCCTTTGCAACACTGCCGTATCCTTTTGAAATCTCGGTTACCAAGAACCATTCAGCTTCAAAGTCTTGAGAAAACTTGTGTTTATCTTTATGATAATCAAGTTTTAAATATTCATCTCCGGGATACCTTATTGCACCGTTTTCTCTAACAATAGCCCAGCTGAGTTCATCCAGAAGTTCAAGTTTTTTTTCTGAATCTTTTATAATATCATTTTTTACAAGTGTTTCTGTTTGCGGCATAAAACTCATTGCCGCATCGTACTTTCTTTCTACGCATTTTTCTTCTCCAGGTTTAATTGGCGGGACATTATCATAGCAGGTTGTTTCGTAATCAGGTGTATCAATTATACGTTTTTCTCCTTTTGATAATAATTGCTGAAGCCCTTCTTTATCATTAAAAACATTTCCGTGTTTTGTATTAAGAATTCTTTCCCGCAGTTTGAGTATTTCAGGGTTTTGGGTTTCATCATACATAATCCCCATAATCTTACGAAGCCCTTCATTGCAAATAGAGGTATCGCTGGTGAGTGAATTAAGGAACGTTTGTTCCTCCCATGCACCGCATGAACGGGCAGTCGGGTATTCTATTGCTTTTAAGTATGCTGTACAGTTTGAAACGGCGGTACAAACACTGTCCGGAATTTCATCGGTTGTTTTGTAACCGTAGCTTCCGCCGTTAAGTCCTGTTGTTATTAAATCCGCAGCAGTTTGAAGATAGTTTCCTACGGATTCGAGTCTGGTTTTGGGGTACCACGGATGTGCTTCTTTAGTTTTGGTTATAAAACAATGGCCAATCCCGCCGTGTTGCTCTCCAGCCCATATTAAACCATTATGCCAGTATGATTGAGGGTTAGATATTGTGTTATCAAAATTCCCCTGCTGGTGTTCATAGAACTGGGTTACATTATTGAATACTTCTGTACATTTTTCAGGTTCTTTATTTTTAACTAAATCCATATTGTGGCAGGTATCTGTTATCCAGATTAAATCTGCCATTAACGGATTTTCTTTTGTTGATATAAAAGAAGTTTTTACAAGCCCTGTTTTACCGTTCATTACATAATCAAAAACGCCTTTCTTCTCTGCAAAGGTGTAAAGCTCGTTAAATTCTTCCGGAGTATATGTTTCTTTGAGCCGGTCCGAAATATTTTTGTTATGAACAGGAATACTATAATTACTGAAAGATTTGATTAGCGGGGTGTATGCAGCCAGGCTGAGACCTATAAGTGTTCTGGTGATATGTTTTGCCTGAGGAACTTTTGATGTGAAGTTAATGTTTTGTGTAAAATTCTGTGCAGGTTGGCTTACTTTTTGTTTTTGCTGTTTAGAAGCAGCAGAATAACCACACCCGAAACTCCTGATTGGTGAAATTGAAATACTCATAGATACAAACTCCTATACTTGCTATATTATCGTAAATTTTTCTTTTGGATGAAATGTTAAGAAAAATTTACATTTTAGCAATTTGTTTATAAACAGCATCTGCAATTTTAACTTGTTCGCGGTTGTCAAAATGTAATCCGTCGTATTTTGACGGGGTAATGGCCGTTTCCAGACTTAAAAAACTACAGTTGTATTTTTTTGCTGCGGTTTTATAAATATTGTTTATATACATGGATTTTTCAATAGAGGTTTTGTCAAATAAAAAAGAAAATATTTTACTTGTTAATACTTCTTCTCTTATTTTTAGCGGCGGAATAATTAGAATTTTGCTGTCCGGCGAGAGTTTATATGTTATTTCTATCAAATTTTCAATTCCATATTGAATTTCAGGGATAGAAACATTATAAAACCTTTGTAAATCATTAGAGCCTATCCAGAGGATTACAATATCATAGTTTTCTCCGGTAAGGTATTCGGGCAGTATTTTGTAACCTGTATATTTTTTGCCCTCAAAATTATCCCGAAAACAAGTTCTGTTGTTGCAGCCGGCTTCGGTAATATTATATTTGCTGCTGCACAGCGTTTGGAGTATACCTGTCCAGCGCTCATTTTTGCCAAACCTGCCGCCTGTTTCAGGATTGTAGCCGTATGTATTACTGTCGCCAAAACATAAAATTTTTTTCATAAATATAAAATAACATAAATTTACTGAATTAATAGAACCCTCTTGATATTAGAGCAGCTATCAGTGTTAATATTTAATTGTGTCGTAGTTTATAAATAGCAAAAGAACAATGAAGTGTAACGCAATAAGTACTATAACCCCGGGGGTAAAATATTATCAGCCTGCGGAAAATGTTTCCGGCGGACAGGCGCAGGTAATACCTGATTCTGATATTAAGACAGAAATGCTTAAAAACCTTGATAAACATACCCTTGGAATTTATAAAGACGGGGAAATAAAGTATTATAACCAAAGAAATCTTAAACCGTTATTTCTGGCACTTGAGGATAATAACAACGATTTTTCAAACTGTTATATAACGGACAGAAGAATCAGTAAAGCATCTGCAATGCTTATGGTATACGGCAGAGCAAAACATGTTCAAACACCTGTTATGACAAAATCCGCAAAGGAACTCTTTGACAAAAACGGTGTAAAATATGAAACAGATGAAATTGTTGACAGTGTTTTGGATAAAAACTCCAAAATAAAATGTCCGCTTGAAAAACTGGTTCTGAATACTGATAATCCTGAAGAAGGGTATAAAATACTTAAACAAAAAGTTTTTCCAAAAGGGATTGAGTATGAAAAACAGTTTTACAGTGAAGATATGACGCCGGAGGACTACAGGAAACTTGATAAAAGAATTTACGGAAATTCGCCGGTGTTTGGAAACGGACTTTATAATGCTACAGCATTTATTCAAAACCATACACTTTTAAATCGCGGGCTTACGAATATCGGCGGGTGTGCGATTCCTAACGCTATAATGTCCAATACACGTGCCGAGGCTCTTGAAAGAATAGGTATGTCTGCACTAAGTGTTAGTTTTGCATTTGTAATGCCGTTGTTTTTGCTGCCAAAGTACAATAAGTTTTTTCTTAAACATAACGGGATTGTTTCCAATTTTAAAAATAACGAGAAGAAAATTATTCAGGTTTCAAAAGAATTTCTAACTTCTGATACCAAAACAATGATTGAAGGCATAAAATCTTCTGCAAAAATTTTAAAGGCTGAAAAAGAGTTTGATGAAATTCTTTTAAGATTTAAAGGCAGGGAGGAGGAATTAAAACAAAAGCTCTTGAAGGCACATGAAGGGATTCTACGTTCTGATTTTATGTCGACGGGATTATTAATGGGAAGTATTCCATGGATTGCAACGGGTATTACAGAATTAAAAACGGGCAGAAAAGGTTTTTCAGCAACGTTTGATATGCTTGAGGAAAAAGAAGTTTCTAAAAAAGAACACAGACAGAGTAAATTAAAACGCGCACTCGGAACTCTTGCGTTTGCCTTTATTCCGGGGATAATAATATCAAAATCTGTAACTAAAGGGCTGACAGCACCAAAAGCTAATTTTATAAAAAATAATGCTTCTAATTTTAATTATACTTCGGGTGTAAGTATGTCCAAAACAGTTAATGCTTTAAAATGGGCATTTACAGGGTTTCTTGCAAAGCTTCCGTCCTCGCGTGATAAATATGAATTACGCGACAGGACTGCAAGAGAAGGCGGTACTTTTATTATGTTTTTTGGCGGAGATTTCCTGATAAATAATATTCTTGGCAGACTTTCTGATAAGTACTTAGGTACCAAAATCATGAAAACCGATAAGTATGGCGATAAGAAAATCGGCTTTTGGAAAGGGTTTACTCTTGGTATTAGAAACTTTAAAAAACTTGATAAGATGAAATCCATTCCGCCTGAAGCGCTCAAAAAAACAAAAACAATCGGTGCCGCACTTTACTGGGTGTCATTATTAAGCAATATGGCGATTTTAGGTTTTACCCTGCCGCATTTTTTAAACAAAATGTTGAGGTATACCGTTGAAAAAGACAAAGCTGCTGCAGGCATGTAAAAAAAATCTTGACTTAGAGTTGACTCTAAATGTTAAATTAAAATAAGCACTAAAATTATGGAATATAGGGAGGAAATATGGACAGAAGAGATTTTATAAAAAATTCGCTGCTTTTTACAACCGGTGCAGTGTTGTTAAGCGGGTGTACTTTTAATAATAAGAATGTCAGCACCGGACTTAAACCGGGGAGCGGAATTACAACAGCTAAATTTAAAGGACTCGATGTTTCAATGTTAGGTTACGGGTGTATGCGTATGCCGATGAAACCAACCGGAGAAATAGATGAAGAACTCAACAGAAAAATGGTTGAAAGGGCTATGGCTGCAGGGGTTAATTACTATGATACCGCTTATATGTATATGGGCGGCAAGAGTGAAGAAATTACCGGCCGTGCGGTTAAACCTTACGATAGGGCATCGTTTAATCTTACAACTAAAATGCCCGTTATGATGCTTGAAAAAGAAGAAGATGTTGAACGTATCTTTAATGAACAGCTTAAAAGGTGTCAGACAGAATACTTTGATTTCTATCTTGTGCACTGTTTAAACAAAAGAAATTGAGATAATACTAAAAAGTATAACGTTATTCCTTTCTTAGAAAAAAAGAAAAAAGAAGGCAAAATTAAACATTTAGGATTTTCTCACCACGATACTCCTGAATTATTACAGGAAATTATTGACTATTATGATAAGTGGGAATTTGTACAATTGCAAATTAACCGCCTTGACTGGAAAACGACAAGAGGCGAAGAGCAATACAATATTGCACGAAAAGCAAATCTTCCTATTGTTGTAATGGAACCGCTTCGCGGCAGCCTGCTTGCCAATCTTAATGCTGAAGCAACAAAAATATTAAAAGATTATAATCCGGATGCAAGTGTAGCATCGTGGGCTTTCAGATGGCTTGCAGGGCTTGACGGTATTCTTACTATGCTTAGCGGTATGAGTGCTCCGGAACACTTGGAGGACAATATAAAAACATTTACAAATCTGACACCGTTGTCGGAAGAAGAACAAAAAGTTTATGATAAGGCTATTGCCGCTCACTTAAAGCAGTCTGCAATCGGATGTACAGCCTGCCGTTACTGTGAATGTCCGGTCGGGGTTAATATTGCGGGGCTTTTCTCACTGTATAACCAGTATATGTATGATGACAGGGCTAATAAAAATATGAGTTTCATAAACCATTATGAGGCGCTTAAAGAATCAGAACGTGCGGATAAGTGTATAAAGTGCGGTTTATGTAAACCTAAATGCCCGCAGCAGCTTGATATTCCGGAACTCCTTGTTAAAGTTCACAAAGCATATCTTGAGGCTAAAGGGGCTTAGTAATGAAATTTAGAGGAAATAAAAAACCGTATTTGATACGTGTTACCGCGGCGTCTTTGTTTTTTCTTGCCGAAATTCTGGCATTTTTCCCTGTCGGAAAGAGTATTGCAGGATTATTATCTTTTAGTTTTGCGCCGGCGGCGGCAAGGCTTGCTGCGGATTTTTCCGTCACGGCGCTTATTATTGTTGCTGTAAACCTGCTTATTGCCTTCTTTTTCGGACGGTTTTACTGTTCGGTATTCTGTCCGTTCGGGCTTTTGCAGGATATAATCGGTGTTATTTTCAGGCGTAAAACAGGTAAAACAATTAACTTGCCGTATATTAGATACGGGATTCTCGCAATTGTCGTTGCTTTTATGGTGTTAGGTGTAACGGCTGTGCTGAGGTTTTTAGACCCGTATTCCAATTTCGGTAATATTGTTACGGGATTTATTAATATTAAAACGGTTTCTTTATTGACTTTTAGCCCTCTGGTTGTAATTATCGGGCTTGTTATATGGAAAAACAGGATTTTTTGTACAACGATTTGTCCTGTGGGTACTGTTCTCGGATTGTGTGCAAAATTCAGCCCCAGGGGACTTTGTATATCAAAAGATATTTGTAAAGGGTGCGGGGTTTGCGAGAGAGAATGCCCTGCCGGTGCTATTAATTCTAAAGAAAAATATCTTGATAACGAACGCTGTACGCGCTGCCTGCGCTGTATTGCGGCATGCCCCGGCGGAGGGATTAAGTATACGGCGCCCGAAAAAGAGAAGTTTATTCCTTCAAGACGTACTTTTATTGCAACAGGTGTAATTGCGGCTGCTGCAATCGGGGTTCTTGCAAAAGGAAAAGAACTTGCGCTTGCGATAGCAGAAGGGCTGAAGAAACGTCCGATTTGTCTGCCGGGTGCTGTTTCTGTAGAGAATTTTGTACAAAAATGTACAAATTGCGGGCTCTGTGTCGAACATTGTAAAGGTAAAATTCTTAAAAAGCCTGATGGTGAGTATGATACCGTTCATATTGATTTTTCGGGCGGCAAGTGTGAATTTGACTGCAAAAACTGTTCTGATGTGTGTCCGACCGGTGCTATAAGGAAAATGACATTGGAGGAAAAACAAAATTGCAGAATAGGGCTGGCAAGATTTGATTACGACAAATGCTCAAAATGCGGACTTTGTGCCGCTAAATGTCCTAAAGGCGCAATTACCCATGAATACGGGCAAATGCCTGTATACATAGCTTCTAAATGTATAGGGTGCGGTGCGTGTGAGAATATTTGTCCGGTTGATGCAATAGAAATAGTTGCCATTAACCCCCAGTCTCAGATATAATATTGGTTAAGAAACAGGAGAAGATATGTCTATCGGATTTACTGAAATATTTTTAATTATAGTTGTAGTACTGTTACTCTTTGGCTCAAAGCGTATACCTGAACTTGCAAAGGCGCTCGGCAGAGCATCTTACGAGTTTAAAAATGCTAAGGATACTTTGAAAAAAGAAGCACAAGAACTAGCAGACAGCGCTCAAAAGGCTGCAGAAGCCGAAGCAAAGAAAGATGAAGAAGTCAAACAATAGTAATATTGAAGACGACCAGTCTTTTATAGCCCATTTAGAGGCGCTGCGCCATACACTGCTGAATTCAATTCTTGCGGTGATGCTTTTATCGCCCTTGGGTTTTTATTTTGCTCCCAAATTTATTGACTGGCTTGTCATTGTTTCTATGCCGGATGCTATGCCGAAACTCCACTATTTTTCGCCTATGGAGGTTTTTATTATTCAATTAAAAGCCGGGCTGGTACTTGCTTTTATTTTTGCATCACCTTTTGTTGCATATCAGGTAAGGAAATTTGTACTTCCGGCGCTGTATGAGAATGAGAGAAAATTTTTAGGCTGGTTTCTGGCATTGTTTGTAATACTGTTTGCTTCGGGGTGTGCATTTTGTATATTTCTTATACTTCCGCTTGTGATGAATTTTTCTGCAGGGTTTATGAGTGAAAATTTAGAACCTACAATCGGGCTTGCTAATTTTGTGAACCTTGCCTCCGGCTTAATTCTTGCTTTCGGGATAATGTTTCAATTCCCGCTTGTAGTGCTTGCAGGAGTGAAATTCGGGCTTGTCAGTGTAGAGACATTAAAAAATTTAAGACCTTATATTATCGTCGGTATCCTTATTCTTGCTGCTATTTTCACTCCGCCGGATGTGGTAAGTCAGCTTTTGCTGGGTGTTCCGACATGGCTCTTGTTTGAAGCGGGGCTTTTTGCTGCTTCATTAATTGACAGAAAAGAAGATTAACCGATGAGTTCTTTAATAAGTTTTGAAGGTTTTACTTCTTTTGCTTTTGTCTTCATATATTTTTCCGGTTTAGTTCTCCGGTTTCTAAATAAAACCTGGGGAATTAAATCAAGAAATTTATCTGCGTCTTTTCCTGTTAAAACATATAATGTACCCTTATGCGGACTTTGTTTTGATATAAAAGGTATTAAATTCTGTTTTTGCTGCCGGATTTCATCTTTAAGGTTTTCAAGACGATGGAGTTTTCCCTTGACTTTTAAAAATTTTTGAAATGGCGGGGAATAGTTATTTCCTTGTGTGATGTTGGATATTAACATTAATAAAGTTCCTTTAAATATTTGTTTTGAGTGTTTTATTCATCGGATTCCAGGAATCCTCAAGATTATTATTTATAATAGATTGGTAAAAATTTTCTTTATATTCAAGTGTTCCGAGTTGTTTTTTCAGGTTTTCCATCTGATTAAGTACTCTTTGTTTAGTCGCTTTAATTATTTCGTATCGTTCTTTTACTGTTGAGTCTCCGGCTATACAGAGTTCAATATACTTTTTAATAGCTTTATTTTCTGTACCAGCGGAGCGAAGACATTTTACAATTTTAACCCATTCAAGGTCATTGTCTGAAAACTGACGGATATTGTTTCTGTCTCTTGTAACAAACGGGAAAAAACCGGATTTAGCCCAAAACCTTAATGTATGCTCGGATACATCCATTTTTTTTGATACTTCTTTTATAGTGTACATTGCGCCTCCACAAAAGATTTTAGCATAAAAGATTTTGGCGGTAAATGTTGTATTACGGGAATGTGTTACGGACGTTTTTATATACTGTGCACAATATTGTTAGGAAACAGATAAAACGGGTTTATCCAAAGTTATTTATCTGGCATTTATATAATAAATTTAATACTTTACAATGTTCTTTAACTGTGTAATTATGTAGGATATTAATTAACTTCTAAAGGGAGGGTTTTATGATACTTGTAACCGGCGGGGCAGGATATATTGGAAGCCATACAGTTATTAATTTTTTGAATAACGGAATTAAAGATATTCTCATATTTGATAGTCTTGAAACAGGGCATATAGAAACGATTAAAGAACTTCAAAAGATATCTTCATCTGTTAAGTTTGTTCAGGGAAATCTCCGTAACGCTGATGATATAGATACTGTTTTTGCAAATAATAAAATTGATGCAGTTATACATTTTGCTGCGTTTGCACTGGTTGGCGAAAGTGTAACAAACCCGAGAAAGTATTATGATAACAACGTTGCGGGAACATTAAATCTTTTAAACACTATGCTTAATTATAACTGTAAAAAAATAGTGTTTTCATCAACCTGTGCAACATACGGTGAGCCTGAATACACACCTATAGACGAAGAGCATCCGCAGGCGCCGATTAATCCTTATGGTGCGTCAAAACTTATGGTTGAAAGGATTATGAAGGATTATGATACTGCTTACGGCCTTAAATCAATAAAACTAAGGTATTTTAATGTGGCCGGTGCTGATACCGCTACAAGAATCGGCGAATGGCATGAGCCTGAAACGCATGTAATTCCGACGATTCTGAAATCTGCATTAAGTGAAACAGGGACATCTTTTAAAATTTTCGGCAGTGATTATGAAACTATAGACGGGACTTGTATTAGAGATTATGTTAATATAGAGGACTTAGCTGAAGCACATTTTCTTGCGTATTCATATCTTAATAAAGAAAACAGCTCAGATGTTTTTAATGTAGGAACAGAACACGGAGATAGTGTAAAAAAAGTTTTTGAGGTGTGTGAAAAAGTTATAGGTAAAGAAATACCTGTAGAAATGGTATCCAGAAGAGCCGGTGACCCTGCAAAGCTTTATGCCAACGCGGATAAAATTAAAAATACTCTCGGCTGGACACCTAAACACACTTTGCAGGATAGTATATCATCAGCTTATGCGTGGGAAAAGAAATTAAATGCAATGCTTGATACAACATTAATTAGTTAGGTTGAAGTAAGGGGAATAGATGAAAAGAATACTTGTAACCGGCGGGGCCGGTTTTATTGGAAGTCATTTGTGCAAAAGGCTGCTCGATGAAGGAAATGATGTTATTTGTCTGGATAATTTTTTCACAGGCTGTAAGGACAATATAAGGGAACTTTTGTCCAATGACCATTTTGAATTAGTGAGGCATGATATTACTAAGGAATATTACGCGGAAGTTGATCAGGTCTATAATTTGGCCTGTCCCGCAAGCCCGCCGCATTATCAGTATAACCCTATAAAAACAATGAAAACATCTGTACTTGGCGTGATAAATATGCTGGGGCTTGCTAAGAGATGTAAAGGTACGATTTTGCAGGCATCCACCAGTGAAGTTTACGGAGATCCGGCGGTGCACCCGCAGGTTGAGTCTTATTGGGGAAATGTTAATCCGATAGGGATAAGAAGCTGTTACGATGAAGGCAAGCGCTGCGCGGAAACTCTGATGATGGATTACCATCGTCAAAACGGAGTTGATATCAGGATAGTAAGGATATTTAATACTTACGGGCCTAATATGGATATGAATGACGGCCGTGTTGTTTCTAATTTTATTGTTCAAGCGCTTAAAGGAGAGGACATTACAATATACGGCGACGGTTCCCAAACCCGTTCTTTCTGTTATGTTTCAGATCTCGTAGACGGTATGATAAGAATGATGAACAATTCAGAAAACGCCATCGGACCGGTTAATCTTGGAAATCCTTCTGAATTTACAATCGGAGATTTCGCAAAACTTGTTATTAAAATGACAAACTCTAACTCAAAACTTGTTTACAGACCTCTGCCAAAGGATGATCCGTGCCGCAGGCGGCCGGATATATCACGGGCTAAAAAGTTACTTGACTGGGAACCCAAAGTTAGTGTAGAAGAAGGTTTGACAAAAACAATCGAATATTTTGAACGTAAAATTAAGGAGAATAAATAATGAAGGTTTGTGTTATAGGTACCGGATACGTAGGTTTGGTTGCAGGTACATGTCTTGCGGAGATGGGGAATGACGTAATCTGTGTTGATAATAATAAAGAAAAACTTGAACAGTTGAAGCGCGGTATTGTTCCCATTTATGAACCGGGACTAGAAGAACTTATAAAAGTAAATGTATCAGAAAACAGACTTAGTTTTACGGATGATCTGGCATCGGCTGTTCAAAAATCTTTGATTTGTTTTATTGCGGTAGGCACCCCGCAGGGCGAGGACGGGTCTGCTGATTTAAAATATGTTTATCAGGTTGCCCGCGAAATAGGAAAAGCTTTGAACGGTTATAAAGTTATAGTTGATAAATCGACTGTACCTGTAGGAACGGCAGAAGCGGTAACTCAAATTATTAAGTCACAAACGAAAGAAGAATTTGATGTTGTATCAAATCCGGAATTCTTAAAACAAGGTGCGGCGGTGGATGATTTTCTTAAGCCTGACAGGGTTGTAATCGGGTCTGATTCCCAGCGCGCAACAGATATTATGCAGGAATTATACTCTCCGTTTTTACGTACCGGAAATCCTGTAATAATAATGGATGTGAAATCTGCAGAGATGACAAAATATGCGGCTAATTCATTTCTCGCGGTAAAAATATCATATGCAAACGAAATTGCTAATATTTGTGAAAAAGTAGGGGCTGATGCCGAAATGGTAAGAATAGGTATGTGCTCTGATAAACGTATCGGACAACAGTTCCTTTTCCCGGGATTAGGATACGGCGGAAGCTGTTTCCCGAAGGATGTAAAAGCACTTTTAAAAACGGCAAAGGATAGCGGATGCGGCTATGAGATTATTGAAGCGGCTGATAAGGTTAATAAAAAACAAAGAAAATTATTCCTGCAGAAAATTTATAATCATTTTGGCGAAAATTTGACAGGAAAAACCTTTGCGGTATGGGGACTTGCATTTAAACCAAAAACAAATGATATGCGTGAAGCGCCGGCGATTACAATTATCAATGATTTGCTGGATAAGGGGGCTAAAGTTCAGGCTTATGACCCAAAAGCTTTTGATTGTGCAGAACTGATTTTTGGTAATAAAATTACCTATGCAAAAAGTTCTTACGATGCTCTTAAAGACGCGGATGCGTTACTGCTGTTAACTGAATGGAACGAGTTTAGACGTCCGGATTTTGAAAAAATTAAATCTTTACTGAAACAACCGGTAATTTTTGATGGCAGAAACCAGTATAACGGGGCAAGATTAATACAAAAAGGTTTTTCTTATTATCAGGTAGGAAAAGTTTATTAAGTTTAAGGAGTATTATGCCATTTGAGTTTGTAAATCTTAAGCCGGAGGGGCTTATACTTGTAAAACCTAAAATTTTTAAGGATAACCGCGGAAATTTCAGCGAGTTTTATAAGTATTCTGAATTTGCGGCAAACGGTATAGATACAAAGTTTGTTCAGGATAATGTTTCGTGTTCATGTAAAGGGGTGCTGCGCGGTATTCATTATCAAAAAAATCCTCATTCGCAGGCAAAACTTGTAAGGTGTATTAAGGGAAGAATTTTTGATGTAGCTGTCGATTTACGCCCTGAATCCGGAACGTTTAGACAATATTTAAGAATAGAACTTTCTGAAGAAAACGGGCATTCCCTTTATATACCTAAAGGTTTCGGGCATGGGTTTGTTGTTCTATCGGAAGAGGCGGTTGTTTTGTATAAAACAGATGCTGAATATAATCGGGAAGCAGACAGCGGGATATTTTGGAACGATGAATCTTTAAAAATAGACTGGGGAATTGATTTCCAGCCGATATTATCAGAAAAAGATTTGCATTTGAAATAAGATGATAATATAAATAATTTATGATATTCAGACTAAATGGGGGTGACAGTATGAAATTATTGGTTACGGGCGGTGCCGGATTTATAGGCAGCTGTTTTATAAAATATATTTTTAATATGCACCCGGATTGGGAAGTTATAAATCTTGATGCCCTTGAATATGCCGGTAATCCGGAAAATTTACGGGAGGTTGAAGGTAATTCAAATTATCGATTTGTACATGGTAATATTTGCAACCGTGTACTGGTCAGTGACCTGATGAAAGAATGTGATTGTGTTGTCAATTTTGCCGCCCAGACTCATGTTGACAGGAGTATTATTTCGCCTGATGCGTTTATAGAAACTAATATAAAAGGTACGTTTAATCTTTTAGATGCTGCATTAAAAGCAGGAGGCAAAAGGTTTGTACAGATTTCAACGGATGAAGTTTACGGCAGCATTTTAGACGGCTGCTTTACGGAAACGACGCCGATATCCCCGAACAGCCCGTATTCGGCAAGTAAAGCTTCGGCTGATATTCTTGCGCTGTCATATTATACGACCTACGGGCTTCCTGTAACAGTTACAAGATGTTCAAATAATTACGGGCCGAACCAGTATCCTGAAAAACTTATTCCATTCTTTATTACACGTCTTTTGAACGATAAAACAATTCCTTTGTACGGTGACGGGTTAAATGTTCGTGATTGGTTATATGTTTATGATCATTGTTCTGCAATTGAAAAAGTTATTTTATCAGGAAGAGTAGGAGAGATTTATAATATTGGCGGGCATTGTGAAAAAACAAATCTGGAAATTGCTAAAATAATACTTGATTATTTCGGGTATGATGAATCACGGATAGAGTATGTTGAAGATAGATTGGGACATGACAGAAGATATGCTGTAGATAATACAAAAATTTGTTCGGAACTCGGCTGGGTGCCGTTAAAGAAGTTTGATGAAGGCATAAAAAGTACAATTGACTGGTACATTAATAACAAGGATTGGATAATAAATGCCGGCAAGCGTGCATTGATGCTTGCCGTATGACAAAAGAATATTTTTTCGCCGACAGGCTGGTGACTAAAGTAATCAATCAGTTTTTGTGGTGCTGAAAGCCCAACCTACTATTACTTTTACCCCTCGCCCTACGGGAGAGGGGCTGGGGGTGAGGGGATATCCTAAAAAAACATAATAAATAAAATCTAAACTACAAATAAATATCAAATGGAGGTATAACAAATGAAAGGAATAATCTTAGCGGGCGGAGCCGGAACAAGACTTTATCCGAGTACTCTTGCTGTTTCAAAACAGCTTCTTCCCGTTTATGATAAACCTATGATTTATTATCCGCTTTCTGTTCTTATGCTTGCCGGTATTAAAGACATTTTGATTATTACTTCGCCGCAAAGCGATGAAGGTGTGCGAAAACTTTTGGAGGATGGAAGCAGGTACGGCTTAAAGCTTCAATATATTGTTCAGCAGTCGCCGGATGGAATCGCGCAGGCTTTTGTACTGGGCAGAGAATTTATCGGAAAAGACAGTACGGCTCTTATTTTAGGAGATAATATTTTTTACGGCGGCGGTTTTTCCGGCATGCTAAAGGAGGCTTCAAAATGTGCAAAACAGGGATATGCTTCAATTTTTGCATACAAAGTTAAGGATCCTGAAAGATTTGGTGTTGTTGAATTTGATGATAACATGCGTGCTGTTTCTATAGAAGAAAAACCCGAGTTTCCGAAGTCTGATTACGCTGTAACCGGATTGTATTTTTATCCCGAAGGAGTGAGTGCTATGGCGGACAGACTGCAGCCTTCAGGACGGGGAGAATTGGAGATTACGGATTTAAATAAGTTATACTTAAATGAAAACAGGCTTAATGTTATTAAATGTCCGAGGGGGTTTGCCTGGCTTGATACGGGGCTGCATAGTTCATTGTTAAAGGCGGGGCAGTATATTCAAACAATAGAAGAAAATCAGGGAGTGAAAATAGCCTGTCTGGAAGAGATTGCATGGAGACAAGGGTATATTACCAAAGAAAAGATGCTTGACGATATAAAAAATTTAGGGTCAAGTGAGTACTATGATTATGTTAGACATTTATAGTCCGTACTCTTCAAGTTTTGTAAGTATTTCATTTTGCGGTGTGATTAAATCGATTCTCTGATGAATAAAATCGTCTGCTACAGAAGGCGGTATTTCTTTTTTCGCTATATGACCGTTCCTTGACAGAACTTGCTTTTCGTAGCTGCCGTTTGATAATAACTCTATATATTCGCCGGCATTTGTCGGATTAATTGTGCTGCGCGAAAATACCATTTCGCCCGTATGGGGGTCTCCGAATGCTTCAAACTGCCCACCTGAGTGTTTTGAGACAGTATTTGAGTATAGTGTTTTCCCCTCTTCATATTTAAAATGTTCAATTGTGCCGTTTTGATTTTTGCCGGATTTAAGAATTAGCTTTTTCCCGTTTACTGATGTAATAATGGTCGTAGTATCTTTTACACCTTCATCTATTTCTTTTTTCATCGTAATACTGTTGTCTTCGTATTTTATGTTGGTTTTAATACTATGCTGAATACCGTTGGGAGAAAAAGTTTGTTTATGTGTCCTTATAATTTGTCCTTTTTTGTTGTAGGTATATTGAGTTTCTTCAAGTAATGTTTCCGGCTGTTTCCCTGAAAATATTTTTATACTTGTAATCAATTTTTTGGGACGGTCGATGATGATTTCCATTAGCCCTTTTATAATCCCTGCTGCGGGAATTTTAGGCGGGTTTCCTGCGGGTGATATATTATATTTTGCCTTCTCTCCATTTGCTGAAATCAGGCGGCCGTTTGTTATAATTTTATCAGCTATATTTTTTGAATTAAGTGTATAATTCCTGTGTAAAAGTTCTAATAAATTGTGGTTTTTACCGCAGAACGTCATATTAGTTGTTTCTGGTTTGTGTCGAAAAATTGGATGTATTTGCATAATGAACTCCGATTTTTATTATGATAAATCCCTGAATAAAAAAAATTGTTAAAATGTTAAGAAAATAGAAAAATTGTTACATTTGTGAAATTATTGCAGCCAATAAATTATCTGTTGCGGAGTAGTACACCTTTCCTATAAAAAGTTGAAAAATTTCTTAAATAGCTGGACAAGATTTTCTATTTTATAGTAAAATTTTAACAGGAATTAAAATGGAATTAGTGGAGAATTTTTTGTATGGAAAATAGTAAAATGAAGCAGGTTATTGCATCCTTATTGATGTTGTCATTCTGCTCTTTTAATAGTGCTGTATTAGCGGATGATCGTGTTGTTGTAACAGGCGGTGGCAGTACTCCAACAGAAGTAGGCAGTCTGTCAGGTATTGATTCGTCAGTTTCAGGGCTTGCCGGCGGTGCTGTTATTACGACGGACGGGAGTGCAATTACTGTTGCGGCAAATTCGGAGATATCAAATAATAAAGCAACGGTGGGTGGTGCAATTTATTCTGAAGCTGCTGCAAGCGGCGGTGGTCTATTAACAATTAGCAGCGGCGTAAATTTCTCCAATAATGCTTCAACTGGTCTCGGAGGAGCTGTTTATATCGGTGATATGTCTGCTTCTATCGGCGAAGGGGTTGTATTCTTCGGTAACAAAGCTGAAGGGGGCGCGGGCGGTGCGCTTGTTACAGGCAGTTATTGGGTTGACGGCAACAGTTTAATAGGGAATGGCACGCAGTTTATTGAAAACGAGGCTTCTACTGATGGCGGTGCAATCCACAATTCTTCATATAGCAGCAATGCATCTTATTCATTGAATATAGGAAGTGCTGGTTTTGAGGGAAATAAGGCAAACGGCAGCGGCGGTGCTATCCGTAACGAAGTACAATCCGGCGGAACAGCCTCTGTCACTGCTAATGGGGCAACGTTTACCGGCAATAGCGCAGCAAGCGGCGGAGCTGTTAGTAATACTGTTTTAGACGGTACAATAATTGATAATGCAGTATTCAATGCTGTTAATGCCGTATTTAGTGCTAACGAGGCTACGACCGGTAATGGCGGCGCAATCTGTAACGATGCGACTATTGATGTGGGTGGAAGTTTTACATCTAATTCTGCAACAGGCTATGGCGGTGCAATTTACAACAAAGGAAATGCGGAAGTTCAGGATGGTACTTCTTTCGGGCAAGGTTCAATTACAATTAACCAAGACGGTACAATTACTGTGACGGCAGGTTCCGGCAACAGCGCAAATATGGGCGGTGCTTTAATGAATGATGCCGGCGGGACTATGGAAATTGGCAATAATGTCACATTTGCAGGGAATAGTGCAAGTGTTGGAGGTGCCATATCAAATACCGACAGCGGAAGTATAGAAACATCATTGACTATTGGTGATAACGTAAGTTTTATAGGCAATACTGCTGAAGGGCAGGGTGGTGCTGTTCATAACCAGCGCTCGGAATTAGAAATAGGTAATGGCGCGAAGTTCTATAATAACACTGCCAAAGGATATGCAGGCGGTGCAATTTACAGTGAGTCCGGCAGCGGAGACATGGCGGCAAGCGTTGTGGTTGGTAATGATGCTGAGTTTGTAAATAATTCCGGTACGCTCGGCGGTGCGGTATTTAATTTTAATGCAAACGATTTTGACGGAACTAAGGATACAACAATATCAATAGGAACGGGTGCTTTATTCGAGGGTAATCATGCATCAAGAAACGGCGGTGCTGTTGCTAACTATGGCGGCGGTGTTTCTGTTGATGCGGAGGCAACTTTCACTGGCAATACTTCAGATGGTTATGGCGGAGCTGTTTATAATTCAGCTTATGGAAATACAAATAAAAATGAATTGACTATTTCAGGAAATACAACTTTTAAAAATAACGAGGCTGCGACTGCGGGCGGTGCCATTTATACGGCTGGTGAAACAATCCTCGACACCGCTGACGGGAGTATAACTTTTACGGGTAATACTGCAAATGGTACGGCTAATGATATTTATCTGGATGTTGATTCCGTATCATCTGCAGCTGCTTCAGTTGATATTACCGGAACTAATACCGTTTCTATCGGAGGCGGGATAGCCGGAGCTGCTGAAACAAGTATAACTAACAGCGGGGCTATACTTGCGTTAGAAAAAGGTTCTGTCAATAAGGATTTTGACGGTACTTATACTCAGGACAGCGGGACAACAAGTGTTAGTTCAGATTTCTTTGGCGGTGAAAGTACCATTAAAGCAGGGTCATTTAATCTTAATGACGGTGCTGAAATAGTTGAAGACAGTACCGTTACTACAGAGAGTGGTGTAACTACTGCTATTGCAGAAGCCGCTAATGTTACTATAAACGGTACATTTGAGGATAAAGGTTCAACTACAGTAGCAAGTAGTGCAAATGTTGTTATTAACGGAGAATATTCATCTGCAAACTTAACAAACAGCGGTAGTGTTACTGCCTCTAATACAACATTAACACTTAACACATATTCTCAAAAAGAAGAGAATGCTTCGCTTACATTAGATAATGCAACTTTGGATTTAACAAACGGAAATATGACAATTGATGCTGGAACATTTGAATTAATAGGGAATGTTTCTATTGCTGAAAATGATGTTGTTACTATAACAGATAATGTAGATTTAGTCATGAGATATGGTGAAACTGCAACTATTGATAATGCTGGTTTGCAGGTTGGTGATGGCCATATTGCTATTAATGGTGACGTAAATAACTTCTTTATGGATGATACAGATGTTATCGTTACAGATAACGTCTTAACTCAAAATGTTACGGTAATAAATGCTGATATTTCAGGTACTGATAAAAACAGTCCGTTAACAATAGGTACTGACGCTAAAAGTGTTGATTTGATTTTAAGTGATAATGCAACAACCGCTTCCGGTCTTGAAGTTGAGAACGGGTCTACGCTTCAGCTTGCTCCGCAGAACGGTGCAGAGTTGATACTGGCCGAAAATAATGTTGTTACCGGTACAGGTGCTGTTCTGGTTGATGAAATTGTTGAAACAGTTATAAAAGATGATGGTTCAACTACCCAGAATCCTTTAGGCGTCGGTACGGTTATTATTCAATCTGATAACAGCGGGTTTACCGGTACCTACACTCAAAATATGGGTACAGTGATTGCACAGTCAGGTTCGGTATTCTTTAATGGCAATAATATTTTAAATGACGGCTCTATTACTATTCAGGAAGGGGCTGTCCTTGGCGGGAACTCTAATACAGTTCATGGCGGTACGCTTAATATTCAGAATGGCGGGACTTTAAGCGGTGCAACAAATACCATTGACGGCGGTACGCTTACTCTCGCTGACGGTGCAATCCTTGAATCCGGTGTTGGTGTTACAACAAATACAAATGGCGGTTATGGTACAGTAAATATTTATAACGCTGTTCAAGGTAAGGCAGGAACTGATGAGCTTGAAGGCAAAACGGTTCTTGATGCTGAAACGGCGATTACCAACGGGGCTCTTACATATTTGAACAGTGACGGCTCTACTCAAAGTATTACGGTTACCGGCGGCGGTTTAGGTCTGTTTAATAATACGGTTATTGCCGGTGAAGCGGCTGATAATTCTATATCATTGGTTCAAGGTGCGGGCGTAAGCCACCTGACAGCCGGCGACGGTTCGGGTGTTGATGCTGATACAATTAATCTCGGTAATGAAACCTCTCTAACATATAAAGATAATGCTTATATAAAAGAAGATTCAACTGTTAATCTTGCCGGCAATGCCGAATTGAATTTTGCTAATGAAACAACAAATATTGCCTACAATCCGACAATTGTTTCTGATTCAGTTGATGCATCTATCAATAAATCAGGAGCCGGTTCAACTTCTATAGAATCATCGCTGGCTAATTATAACGGTTCTATAAATGTATCCGGCGGCTCCCTCGATTTAGCGGGTGATGATCAGAGTGCTGTATTAAATCTCAGCGGAATAAATGTAAGCGATAGTACTCTTACAACTGATGCACATATTCTTGTTAACGGCGGCGGCGACTACGGGCAGGTAATCGTTGATAACGGTACTTTAACTGTTAATAATTCTCTTGAAGCTGAAAATTTAATTGATATTGATAACGGTACCCTCAATATACTTGGCAGCCTCGGAAGCGGTTCGGATGCAAATCCTAACTCAGCTATAAATATTAATTCTTCAATTGTTAATGTTGGGGAAGATATTATAACAGATAACATTGGTATTCACGACGGTTCTGTTGTTAGTGTCGGCGGTGCTTTAGATTCAAAACTCTTTGAAGCAAGCGGTGAAGGTACTTCTGTTAGTATTGGGGAAGGTTTGCTGGTAGCAAATACAACCAATGATAATGCTTCCCTCGGAGTTAAAGACGGTGCTGCTGTTTCTGTAGCAGAGGATGTTAGCGCTGTAGGAAATATAAGTGTTGTTAACGGGGCAAGCCTTTCTTCTGGCGGCAGTGTTACTTCAATGATCGGAACTGTTGATATTGAAAGCTCTACTTTAAATGTTTTAGGCGACTTAATCGCTGAAAATTCAACTAACGGTACATCTTTAGGGGTAACCAATGGCAGTAATGTTACTATTGGAGGTAATGTATCAACTAATCAAAATGTAGCGGTTGATAGTTCTACGCTTAACGTTCTGGGCGGATTGACAACAGATGGTATGATCGGTGTTTCTAACGGTTCAGACTTTGCTGTTCAGGGCGATGTTAATTTTAATAACTATTTTGTAGTTAACGGCGATTCTACAGCCGTAGTTAACGGAGACGTAACCGGTCAAACTATTTCTATTGCCGGAGAAAACTCAGAATTAACTCTTAATGGTGATACGACTACTCTTACAGGTAACCTTACTTTGAGAGATGGTGTTTTAAATAACTTCACCAATATGACTATTACCAACGACATGACGATTGATAATTCTACAGGAGTTACATCTACTCCTACAATCAATATGCAGGACGGAAGTGTTGGTTCAATTATCGTTAATGGTAATGTAAACCATAATACTGATGTCAATATGGTATTTGATTACGATCCACGTGGTGATGCAATGGATCAAATTGTAGCCGGCAGTTATAATGGTGATAGCCAGATAATTATTACAGGTATTAATTTTGTTAACTCTCCGGATAATTATACATTCACTATTGACGGTACACAGTTAATAGCTGATGCAGCAACGGGCTCAGGAGTTGCAAATCTCGGCGACAGCCAGTTTATGGCAAATACTGCTCTTGGTAAATACCTTGTTACGACAACAAGCGGTGGCGGCGGTGTAATAAACGGCTCATTGCAGTCAGTTAATCCGCAAATGTATCGAGGACAGGTTGCAACTGTTGCCCAATACGCTAATCAATTAGCATTTAATAACCTGTTGTTTGACCATGCAGCAATAGTATCCGGACAATTCGGATCAAGCAGCGATGATGAAATAGCAAACCGTTATGCTGCTGCTAATCCGCTATTTGGACCGTATCAATACAGTAAAAAAGACGGCGGTCTGTGGTTCAAAGCTTATGGTAACTTTGAAAATATTTCGATGACGAAGGGGCTCCATGTTGATAACAACGCTTATGGTGCAATCTTAGGTGCAGACTTACCGGTTGTACAATTAAAAGACGGCTGGAAGTTAATTCCTACCGCTTATGTTGCTTATAACGGCGGACATCAAAATTACGATTTTGTAAGCATGTATCAAAATGGCGGGCAAATCGGTGCTATGGCTACTGCTTATAAAGGCAACTTCTTTACTTCATTGTTAGCTTACGGCGGCGGCTATGCTAATGAAATGAATGTAAGAAATATGGGTTATGGTGCAACCGGTCTTGCTGATAATACAGGAAACTGGTTTGCAGGGGTTGCTTCTAAATCAGCATATAACTTCCATTTACCGAAAAACTTCATAATCCAGCCTACTGCAATGGTTGCTTACAATATATTTGGTAATCAAAATTACGGTTCTACTTTTGGCGGTAACTTAAGTATGAACTCAGGATTTCTCAATGGTATAAATGTAGCGCCAGGGGTTAATGTTATCTGGAATAAAAAGACCTTTAGTATCTACGGTACAGCGCAAATGGTATTTAATATCATGGGCGGTGTTGACGGTCAAGCCGGAAAGGTTACATTGGATGATGTAAGAATGAAACACCCGTATTTTGAATATGGTTTAGGTGTTGTTAAAAACTTCAAAGAAAGACTTGGCGGTTATGTTCAATTTACTATCAGAAACGGTGGTAGAACAGGTATCGGCTTTATGGGCGGTTTCCAGTACAAACTTGGTAAATAATAACATTAATAGATAAAAACAACCTCCTTAATAGGAGGTTGTTTTTTTATGTATTGTGAAAACACAGCCCCCGATAAATGTTCTCTGCAAGGGCAGGGGAAAATTATTGTTTAACAGCAGGTTCGGTCATTATCGGATGAAAAGCAGGAATCATTTTATCAAATGTACAGATATACTTAAACCCTAAATCCTTTAAAATTTTTTCGGTATCTTTTATTTTATATACAACGTGTTCAGGATAGTGTGAATCTGCCCCTATTGTTATAATTTCTCCGCCAAGTTCTTTATAGAGTTTTATTATATTAATTGACGGTGTTAAATCCCCGATATTGTATCTGTAACAGGAGGTGTTAACTTCAATCCCTTTACCGTTTTCAATTACTTTTCTCAGTATTGTTTCAACTTTGTCTTTAATTTTTTCAAAAGGATATGCTCCCATCCTGTCGTACCTTCTTATAACATCCATGTGCCCGAGAACGCTGTAATTATTGTAGTTAGAAACAATTCTGTATAATTCATCATAATATTCTTCAATATATTGTTTTTGTGTTTTTCCGCTCTGAAATGACTGTGACCAGAATTCACGGTTATTAATTTGATGCAGAGAAAGGAGTATAAAATCAAAATCATAAGAATGAAAAATTTTCTCATACTGTTGAATTGTATGCGACTGCATTCCAAACTCCATTCCGAATTTCAAATTTATTCTGTTGCCATACAGTTTTTGCATCCTGTTAAACTCTTTTAAATACGCCTTGCAGTCGCAATCGTGCATGCTGTATACACCTATATCGATGTGTTCGGTAAAACATATTTCGTCCAACCCCTCTTTTACAGCCTGTTTAACACAGGTCTCCATAGGCATTGAACAATCATCACTAAAATATGTGTGTGCATGATAATTTGCGTACATTGTTTGCTCCGTATTTCCGCTCAAAATTATACCATAAATAAAAAAATGCACCGAAATGTTTCCGGTGCCGAGTAACATAAATATATCACAATCAAAATTTATACTATTTTGTTAAGCTTTCTACCACTCTGTAAAGGTTTCTTAAAAATGTGTCCTCTGATTTTAGTTTGCCGTTTACCTGGTAGTCGAGCCCGTCACGGTTTTCTAAAAGTCTTTTATTATCCCGTTCTGTCATTAGTGTTAATTTAGTATCTGCATTTATACTTTCGACTTTAGTATTGCCGTCTCTTTTCAGTACTTCTATATTAATTAGTTTACCGCCGGAAGTTGGAGTATCAGCAATGTGGATTTTGACATCCTTTGCTTTTGCATAGTTTGCCAGCATTTCCTGTGCTGTAAAAATTTGTTTGTAGGCATCATTATTCTGACCGGATTCGATGTTTATGTACCTGTTTATTTCGGCCTGTTGTTTTTCAATACGTATATTTTTGATTTTTGTACCGATGGCTTTAATTGGTTGTTTGATCTTCGGAATTTTCATTGCTTACTCCTTATTTTTACATTTGTATGAAAAACTGTAAAAATAATATTTGCCAGTTATTTAACAAATATTTACAAAACTTCATTTTCGGCGCTTAGCCACAAAAATTCGTACGGCTGAAGCGGAATATAAAGTTTGCGGTTTGTAATGCTGACGTTCGCTCGGTATTTACGATTATTCATAAGGTTTTTAAACAGTATAGACTTGCTGCCTTTTTTTAATACCGTGTTAACTGGCAGGTCAATTTCCGCAATCATTTTTTTATTTGAAAGATTATTTACAATAAGTATTTTATTGTTTTTATCGGCCCTTATATAAGCGAAGGCTTCTTTGTTCTTGGCTTTTAGCAATGTGAAGCTGCCTCTGCTTATGGCGGGAAATTGTTTTCTTATTGCAATTAATGCTTTTACGTTGTTGTAAATTTCACTGTTATTTTTATACCAGTTTTTGAGTGATCCGTAGAAGAGTTTTTGCGGAATAATCCCTCTATGTATATCACGGCTGTCAAAATAGCTTAAAAGTCTTATTTTATTTTTCTTTTGTATATATTCTCTCTGACGTGCGAATTCCCGGGCAAATTCCATATCGTTTTTCGCGCCGACTTCATCACCGTAGTAGATTACCGGAGTGCCGGGAAGCGATAAAAGGAGAGAAAAAGCCATTGAAATTCTATCGGGGTTATAGTCCAGGAAGTCTGCGATTCTTCCGCTTACGCCGAGTCCTTCTCTAAATCCGGCGCCTTTCCTTACCAGCGAGTTGTAAATAATTTCTCTTGTTTCAGGAGAAATCATTTCAAGTGTCAATTCATCATGAAGTCTTAAAAATATTGCCCACGTACAGGATTGAGGAATTTGCGGTGTATTTTTATTTGCTTCTGTAAAATGTTTACTATCTTCTGTTACAAGTGTTGCCCATAAGGCAGGCATATACGGGAAGTGGTATGCCATTTGAAATTCGTCTGTGCGCTTGAAGTCGAGTTCTGTATCATCAACAAATGCCGAAGTTTTACGTTCTGTCCCGAAGTATGGCAATATATCTTTGGGCGTTTGGCAGGCTTCGGCTATCATTACTGAGCTTGGCGCCGTTATTTGCATATATATACTTAAAATTTTTAATATTTGGTGTGTGAGCGGGTTATTTTCGGCATCGGTTCCATCCTCTTTAATGAAATATGGAACTGCATCCATTCTGAATATATCAACTCCGCGATTTGCCCAGTTGCTAAGCGTTTCCAAGCAATAGTACAAAACATTTGGATTTAGCCAATTTATATCAAGTTGGAAAGGATAAAATGTATGATAGAAATAATAATCTTTGCCCTGAATTTTTACTTTTCTGTAGTGGTTTTCAGTTATTTCAGGGAATATTAATCTGCGTTTTGATATTTTCCCGTTGCTTTCTGTATACTCTACTATAATACCTTTTTTTTCATCGGTATATTTTCGATACTCGGGCATCTCTTCTTTTACAACAAAGTAATTTATCTTATCTAAATCTCCCTTAAGTGCTTGTTGGAACCATTCGTGTTTATCGGAGAAATGGTTGTATATTAAATCGGCTTTGATTTTAAAGCCTTTAGCTTTTGCGGCTTTTACAAACTCTTCAAACTGTTTCATTCCGCCAAGATCCTCGCGGACATTATCCGGATTATTTATATCGAATCCTGCATCGGACATTGGAGATTCTGCAAACGGTAATATATACAGAGTTGTTACCCCCAAATCTTCAAGATAATCCAGCATTTTAGCCGTATCTTTAAACTGATTGGGTTTATCTGCAGAGGCAACCCCAAACCTGTCGGTGTAAAACATGTAAATAATTTCGTCTTTGTACCAGTCGGAAGGTCTTGTTTTGTCCTGCTGTTTTAACTCTGCGGAGCGATTTTCACGGGCATTTTTAGCAAGTTCAAGAATATGTGAATAAATTTCATCTGTTTGTTCTGCTCCATAAACTTTTGTTATTGCTGCTTTTAATTCTTTTTCTGTTTTCCTTGAAAGCATTTTGGGTGCTGCGCTTTGTTCCTGATCAGTTACCTCATTTAAGACGCTTTCGTTAGCGCTGTTATCCGCTTTTAAAAATTTTGGAAAAACAGGAATTGCTGTATTATAAAAACATAAACATGTTAAAAGGGTTAATGCTAAAAACTTTTTATTCATCAATGAAAACCTCCATGATGACATTTTAGTATAAACAATTGCAGTTTACACAGCAAAACAAAAATATTTTAACAAAACGATATATAAAAATTATAGCAAATACTGCTAAATTTCTTCTTCCTCAAATTCCTCATCTTCATCGTCCGGAAATAAATCGATATTTTGTTCGTTTTCTTCCAGCAGGTTATCTTCCTGATTATTTTCTTCCGGCTCTTCTTCTTTTTGTCCGTGTTTTGAATTTTCCTTAATAATTTCTTCTGTTTCGTTTTCTAAGTCATTAAAATTAAGCTGTTCATGCTTTTTGGGTTTTTTAGAATTAATTACGGCCGCGACATTCATCATGGCAAGAGAGTTAAGAGTGGCTCTTAATTGTGCGCTTCTGTCCGTAAATTCTTCCTGATACAGTTGTTCTTCTTCTCCTTCGCCGCGGTTGATTATTCCGTATTCTGTTCCGGGACCGTATTTTTCGTCATTGGTTTTGGCCGCAGTGCCGGAAATGTCGCCGCTTTTAAAATTAAACGCGCCTCCGATTCCGAAAAATCCTGCTGACCTGTTATCTACCATATAAACAACCTCACAATTTAAAAATATAAACCCTTATTGAATATCCTCTACTTTAGAGTTTATACTTTTTGATAATTTTTTAAAACCTCTAAATATATTATTTTGTTATTTAAATCATAATTTTTTACAAAAATTTACATAAAATAATATCCTGTAATCTGTATTAATTATAGGATATAGCTGTTTTAGTTTGTTAAAACTTTTGCCTCCTACCTTTTTACAATGATATTAAATTTATACAGTAAAATTTGGCTGATATTGTTAACGTTCATGCTGTTATACTATAGCAGTCTGTTAAAAAAATAGTGTTTATTGTTTTCGGTATTTGTTTTAAAGACAGATACCTGATACGTTTATGTTGTATATTTTGCTCAACCTCCGGCAAATTCTTTAATACTGTTAAAATCTAAAATTCCGATACATGTTTTATCCCATGGGCTTAGTGCAACTTTTACTAATTTGGTGTTTGTATCAAACATAATATTAGCAATTTCAATAATATCATTTTGCGGATAGACTGTTATATCTGATTCTGCAAAGCCCTGACTCATATAATCGCTGACTCTAAGTTTCATTAAACTCTCCCTGTTTGCTACACTTATTAATTTAAAATTATTTTCAATAAATAACTACTAGCCGGTTAGGGAGTTTGATATCCTCTAAATGGTTGATTTTACTATTATTCTGCTGGAGGAAACAGATATTATACTTATGGCTATTGAATTTGATCTGAAAGATTGTCTTCATTTACGTTTTCAGGTTCTTTAATTTCGACGCCCATATCTAAAAGTGCTGCTTTTGCTTTTGGTGCGAAGGCTGTGTTGGGGAAGTTTTCCAGCACGGTTTGATAACACTCTATTGCATCTTTTTTCATCTCTCTCATTTTAAGGATGTTTCCTGTTTTATAGTAAAGAGGGGCAAGTTCCGGTGCGCTTCCTTCTATCATTTGTGTATCCAGTTTGATTTTTATAGTTATAAGACTTTCATTGTCTTTAGGCGATAAAAGTGCGTGACCGTATATTTTTGTTGTTAACCGGTTAATTTCCGTTTCTGTTTCTTCAAGAAATTCTTTAGATATTTTGGACTTTGCTTTGCTTTTTCTTGCTGCCTGTGCATCTATGCAAAATACAGAGCCTAATAAAACACCAATCAACGATAAAATAATAAACTTCTTCATATACTCACCCAAAATCTGACGTTACTATTATAATTATTATAACAAAGTTTGCTTTTTTGCCTCAATTAAATATATGATTATTTTATGAAAGATGAAGATTTTTATCAAATATTTATAACCGGTACCGGAGATTACCTTGATGAATTTTTGGAAAAAGGATTAGGCGGCGTAATATTTTTTTCAAAAGATATAAACTCTGAAACAGATTTTAAAGAGTTGATTTGTGATGTAAAGACCAAGGCTGTTTATCCTCCGTTTCTTGCAATAGATCAGGAGGGAGGGCGTGTAGAGAGAACAGAGAATATAAGACCGAGACGCCTGTCTGCTAAAGAGACTTATAACAGGGGGCTTGATTATTTACAATTGCAGACTGAGGAAATGGCAGGAGAATTAAAATCTTTCGGGTTAAATCTTAATTTTGCTCCTGTTCTGGATGTTAATACTAATCCTCAGAATCCTGTAATAGGCGACAGGGCTTTTGGGGATAATCCGGAAGATGTCATAAAGGCGTCAAAAGTTGTTTTTGACATTTATAAAAAAACGGGAATTATAACTTGCGCGAAACATTATCCGGGACACGGAGATACTGTTCAGGATAGTCATAAATCGCTTCCGGTAATTAATTTACCGCTTGAAGTGATGGAAAAAATACATATTGCGCCTTTCAAGTCGGCAATACAATCCGGGGTTCCTATGATTATGGCTGCCCATCTGGATTGTAAGTGTTTTGGAGAGCCGGGGCTGCCTGTAACTCTTAGCCCTAAAGCGATAGCTTATTTAAGAAAAAATTTAGGATACAATGGTGTGATTATAACGGATGATATGAATATGGGGGGAGTTGCCGGCTTTTCTCCGGAAGAAGCGGCTGTTGCTGCTTTACATGCAGGAATAGATATTTTGTTATACAGAGCCTGTGACGCAGAAACTAAAAAAGTAATTAATAATATTTATAAACGTTTTAAGCAGGATAAAGAATTATATGCCTTGGCGGAAAATGCTGTTAAGCGTATTAAATACCTGAAAGCAGCTTATTTGCTGTAATATGTATTAATTGCAGAAGGCTTGCCAAAAAAAAATTATTGTATTAAAATGTACAAAAAGTTTGATTTGAGGATTGGTTATAATGAGAAATGCTTTGTTAATAGTAACAATTTTGTTTGCAGCAATTATGTCCACTGCATGTATAAATAATTTTGCTGTTCAGGAATTGAACAATAAAGCGGCCGAGTATATGGCAAAGGGTGATTACGATTCGGCTATCGGCAGACTTGAGGCCAGTCTTGATATTGATCCGACTATTTTTGAAACAAATTATAATCTCGGGGTTGCATATATTAATGCGGAAAAATACGATGAAGCGGTTTCTGTTTTAGAAAAAGCTGCTTCTATGAAGCCTGAGCAATCTGATATTTATTATTCTTTAGCTGTTGCACAGTATAACTCGGCTGAAGATATTATGTCAGGAAAAGATGATGAAGATATGGATGAAGCAGACAAAGAAGAAACAGATAACGATAAACCCAAAGAAATTTCGTTAGAGGATAAACAGAAAGCTGCTGCGTTGTATTCAAATGCAATCCAATCTCTGGAAAAATATTTGACATTTAAAGATATTTCACAAGATTCCAAACTTTCTGCCGAAACCCAGCTTGGGTCCGTTAAAAATAAACTGGAAGAGCTTACAAAACAACTGCCGAAGCAGGCTGCTGATACTGAAACCCAACAGGCTGAAGAAGGATAAAGTATGCTAAATGAGCTTATATTAAGCTCTCCCGGCAGAGTATTTGTCTCAATAAATGGTTTTGATATTTATAATTACGGTGTAATTATGGCTCTGGCTTTATTAGCCGGCACTTTGGTTTCAAATTATTTAGCTGATAAATCAGGCCGCTTTTTTAAAGGTATTTTTATTGATATTGCTCCGTTTTTGGTAATATCAGGCATAATAGGAGCTCGTGTTTGGTATTGTTTAATTAATTATGAGCAATATGTATTATTCCCCTTTGAAATTTTAAATTTGCGAACGGGGGGGATGTCTATACACGGAGCAATTTTAGGCGGTTTTATTGCCCTTCTGGTATATGCTAAAATAAAAAATATAAGTATTATTTCTCTGTGTGATTATGCTTCGCCGGGGCTCATTTTGGGTCAGGCAATAGGCAGGTGGGGAAATTTTTTCAATAATGAAGCATTTGGTATTCCTTATGATGGTTTTTTGAAGCTCTATATACCCCCTGCGATGCGTCCTTATGGTTTTACCGAAAATAGCTTTTTCCATCCGGCTTTTTTATATGAAAGTTTAGCGGATTTAATTTTATTTGTTGTTTTATTTTATGTTTTAACTGTTAAAACAAACATGAAACCCGGAACATCTGCTCTTATTTATCTCACGGGATATTCTTTTATACGTTTCTTTGTAGAACTAATAAGGATAGATTCAACCTTAAGTATTATTGGTCTGCCCTTCCCTGCATTTGTTTCATTAATTATTTTTACAATATCAATTATTATATTTATAAGTAATTTAATAAAAGTTTACAAATAAGGCAATTTCTCTTCAAAAAATATCTTTTATATATATAAGGATAAAAAGGAGAACTATGTCAGTCGATTTTTTAAATTCGCCGTATGGATTATTTACTCCAATGAATTATTGGATGTTGCAAAATGCTGCTCAACAATATGGTTCTTCGCTTAATTTTATGGGCAATATGGGAATGGGCGGGATGCCGGGATACATACCGGTGACATCTTCAGACACTTCCGGAACTCATACGGCAACTCCTTCTGCTGCCGAAAAAGCACAACAAAAAAAGGATATAGAAGTGCAATTGGAAGAAGCTTTTTCTCTGCGCGCTCAATTATCTGATTATGTTGATGTTAATACTTCTCAGGGGGTTCAACGTGTAAATGCTGAGGCTTTTAATAAAGAAACAGGCTATATTGCTGAGGATGGAAAAGATGATGGTAAAATCAGCTGGACAAACAAACTTTTCAACTTCGGTAAAGGCTGCGTTAATCTTGTTACTGATATGTTTTTTGATGAAAACGGTCATTTCAGTCTTAAGAAAGCCGCAACAACATTAGTCGTCGGTGGAGCTCTTGGCGTTGCTGCATTCCTGATACCTGGTGCAGGTGCAGTTCTTGCAGGTGCGGCTTTGGCCGGCGGTGCTTTAACACTCGGAACTGGTATTGTTCAGTCCATCACTACAACCACGGATGAAGGTGCAGAAAAAGCTTGGCAAAACATTGGTTCCGGTACATTGCAGACAGTATTGGCGGCTTTTGGTATAAGAAAAGTTGGTGTTAATGCTGCTAATAAGTTGGGTGTACAAACACCTAAGACATGGCGTCTGGATCAATCGTTTAAACTGGGCTTAAAATCTGCTAAGGCGGATATAAGTGCAGCAGGCGGGATGAAACAAGCTATCAGGCAAAACTTTAATCAAATGAAAATAGGCATTGACAAGTTTGTTTCTAAATTCGGGTATTCTCATTACGAAAACAAATATACCAACAACCTGAATAAACTTAAAACTGATATACCGGGTGCCGGTACTGAATACAGACAATATGCAGATGATATTGCGGCTGCCTATGAAAATATTTATAAGGCAAAGACAAATGCAGAATATACACAAGCAGTTGATGATTTACAACGTCTGGCAAATGCTGCAAAAACATATAGGACCTCTAATACTGGTTTATCTGATGAGGCGGCTGCAGCATTTGATGATATGATAAAAATGGCGGAATCTATAGCTCCGCGTGGTGCATATAATGTAAGATTTGCTAAGTTTGGAACAAGCGGTTATACTCAAAAAATGGCGGATTTAGATACTCAAATTAGTGGACTTAGAGCCTTAGGAAATACAGCAACTCCGGAGCAGCAGTTTAAACTTCGTATTTTGACCAGAATAAAGGCGGCGACAAGAAGTTTATATAACGCGAATTCTCCGGCAAAACAAAAGAGTGCTGCAGGTCGTTTTGAACAAATAGCTCAGGAGACTTTAACAAAAATGGAGCAAATGAGAAATAATCCAAGTACTACAGCTGATGTTATGAAATCGTACAATGATATAGTAATAATGGCGCAAGAGCAAGCAATGAAAGCAAATTTAATAGTAGAGTCCAGAGCTGCCGATTTAACAAGATATGCAAATGTTCTTAAGAATCAACTTTCAACCGATGCACAGAAGACTGAAGCAAGAAGTTTTATTAAAAGGTATTTATCAAGCACTCCTGCTAATGATGAAGCATATATATCATCAGTAGATGATATAATCAAAGGGTTAAAGTTTGAGACTAAGAATGAAGGCTTCTTACAAATAGTATTAAATAAAAAAGCTGCTATTGGTAAAAAAACAGGTAACGGTATAAAAAAATATTGGAATAAGTGTAATACACCTCAAATATATGTAACTTCTAATTTTAACAGATGGGTGTACCCGCAGTCTGTACAGGCTACCCGTGGAACAGTAGTTGAAGGCTCTGAATTAGATGCAATGAAAAAAGCAAATGAAGAACGTATCACTCAATTACAAGAACAATATAAAGCATTGTCGTAATCTGATGTTAGGATGGTTTACATATAAAAAAAGCGGCTTTGCCGCTTTTTTATGCATTCATATTTATTTTCCGCGGGCGTGGTTTGCCCGGATGTTTTTTAATGTGCATTCCGTGTTTATTGCCGGAGTCATTGTTTTTATTTGCCATAAACAGGTAAACCCCTCCGCCCACTATTGCCGCAGATGCAGCAGACCAGGTAATGACTTTTCTGTATTTACCCCAGAATGATGGTTTTATAGACGGAGTTGAACCTGCATTTTGGCGTATTTCTATATCATTCTTTACTGCTTGTAAGTGTTCTCTTAATTTACCCAGGAAAGATGTAGAGTATTTGCCAGTATCTTGCTCCGGTTTTGATGCAAAGATTGCTTTATACAAATCTGCTGAAGCTTTTCCACGTTTAGTCAGGACTTCATTATTTGTCCAACCGGTTTTTAAATTCAATTCATTTTCTGCCATCTTCATTCTTTGAGCTTTTGTCAGGCTTACTCCCCGTTCCATACATACGGCAACTCCGGCGGCAAGTATTAAGGAACGATATTTGTCAATCAATTCATCTACAGCTTTTTTATGTTTTGGATTAGCATTAATATAGTTTTCAAGAGTTTCGTTAGAGTCTAAATCGGTTTTAAAGGCAGAAGCTTTTCTATTTGCTTGTTCATTTGCTATATCCGCCATTAATTTCCCGTATTCTTTTTTCCACTGTTCTCCAATACCGGCTTGTTTGCAATTTTCAATCTGGCTTGTGGAAATATAATATCCGCTTTCGGTTTTAAAGCTGGTTGCTTTATCTTCACCATCGATAGCAGGATCGAAATTTTTATCAGCCATACCTTGTGCATTTGTTGCGGTTAACAATGTCATGAATTGCATTGTTTCCAAATCAGTGAGTTCGCAGGGTGCTTCTCTGGATGGTAATAATGCCATTTCTGCAACAGATACCAGTATTTTACCCGGAGCAAAAGATTCCATAAAACTAAAATGCCCGTTGTATTTACTTGCCATTATTTCAGCTTTTGCAAGAATTTTGTCTGAATATTCCGTTCCGGGTGCTTCTCCGCCCAGTATTAAAATACAATTTTTTGCATCTTCGGGATGTTCTGTACAATATTTATCAAAAGCATCCATTACAATATCAGGTGATTTTTGTGAATCAAGTCTGCCCCAGGAAACGTATACTTTTAAGTCCTTTATTTTTTCCGGCGTCAGCAGATTTTCATCAATCCGGCCGATTAAATTAACATTCCAGTTGGCACGTCCGGCAATGAGCGTGTTATATAAATCTTTGTCGGCATCTTTAAGTTTATCGAATTTAGATGTTAATCTGTTTAAGAATTCTTTTTTATTAATATTTTTAATGTCTATATAATGGTCGTATGCTTCTTCAGTAACTTTGTAATTTCCATTTTCTTCTTTTGGGAATTTAGATTCATCGACGACTGCAAACGGATGGATTTCTTCGGCAAGAGCGGCATACTCCCCGCCTAACTTAGAAAGTTGCTCTTTTGCTTTATTAACTCCGGCTTCGAGATAGCCATCCATACCTGTAACACCTTTAAAGATGTGGAAGCCGGGATCTTCAAACGGGTTCATAATACCAATAGCCTTTTCTTGATCCATTAAGGTTTTCCAATCTCCCTGCAAGGCTGTTGGAATATTGGGATTGTTTGCAACGTCTTTTGCATAACCATCCGAAACGGTGTTAAGTCCGGTCATATAACCATTTTTGCGGAGGTTAAAAGCAATAAGTGTCGGGTTAAATGAGCCGAAGAAATCTTTTAATTCCGGCATGTATTCTGCAAAATATTTATCAAGTGTTCCATTTTCTTCTGCCTTGATAAATTCGGGATCTTTTCGCATAATATCGACTTCATCGGAAGTAAGTCCCAGATTCAAAGCCATGTCCAAACCGCCGCATTCTCCGGTATATCCCATTCTTAAATTATGTATAGTATAAGCTGGCGAAACATCCTGCGGCTGGAATTCTGGATTTCCGTTAATCGCGGCTTCTCTCATAAAGGAAGCAGTGTATACTGTTTGGGGGTCAGAACAGTGGATAGTTTTTGGATCAAATTTACTTTTATCCGTAGTAATTACTGCATCGCAAATTTCTTTTTTAAATTCTGTAAACGCTCGGTTGTTTTCCGGATAAGGCATTGGTTTATATTTGCTGAAGGCTTCCGGGTTTTTAGTTTTATCGGAGGAGTATGAGCCGTCATCATAAGGTACTTTAAATTCCGCTGTACCTTTTGAATATATTAAAAAGTGGTTTCTTGTTTTCCCTGTTACCGGATCATTAGGCAGTTCTTCAAGTTTGTAATCTGTAATTTCACCTTTTTCATTTTTTACGGGAACTGCATTCATTACTTTGAATAGTATAATATCCTCCGGCTGCTGTTTTCCGTATGTTACATTCTTTTCTGCTATTTTTTTCAGAATAACAATATTTTTCTTTTCAATGTTATTAGCAAGGTTTGTTGTTGTCTCTGTTTTAATATTTTTTTTATCTGTATCAAACTTAACATAAAAATACTGGTTTTTAAGACCTTCATAGCGGCAGTTAGCATCAAATTGCCACGGTTGAATGAGTCCTGTATATTCGCCCTTGTTGTTATAATCTTTTTGTCCATTATAGTAGGACTGGACTATAGCTGCTTCAATACCGGGCATTTTTTCATAGTACCCGCCGACATTTGCAACTCCGCCCTTTTTATTGTAATCAGGAAACTCTGCAACATAAAAAATTACATGATTTGGATTGCCGGTAAAGTTAACATTATTGGTCTTCGTTTCCTGTAAAGCGTTATTCCCCTTTGCTTTTAAGTTCCTTGATTGTATGGGCGCACTCTTAATTGCACCTACGGGCTGTAGTCTCATTTTAACCTCCTGATTTTTTAATAAACACTTTCCTATCTAGTATAACTCCGTGAAAAAATTTTTTGCTTATTTGTGAAGAAATGTAAAGCTAAACCCTTAAAAATAAGCAATTTCGCGGCGGATTTTTACTTTATATATATAAGGTTAGTTTTTTAAATTATGGGTAAAGGTATATGTTAGTGTCGGGTAATATTCCTGTTACAAACTATCAGGAACTCGTATCCCAAAAGATTTCCACTCTTGGAGCCAGAGAAATTTCGGGTTATGCGGGCAGTATACAGGAAAAGAAAAAACAAAAAGCAAAAATTAAGTACAGAAAAATAAAAACTTCTGATTGTATAACAGCACCGGACGGATTGCCGGAAGCTTATTATTCAACGGATGAAGGGATAAAAACCTCTATAATTAAAAGTGTTCGCCAGTGTTTGAATTTTTTACCGGAGAAAACCCATGAAGGAAACTTCTTTTTGTCCGGTATTGTAGATGAAGAGCATGAGCAAAAATACTTTAATAATTGCTATCTTCTAGCAAATATAGAAAGTCCTACACCGCATGAGGGGGCAGGTACGGAGGCTATGCAGGCCCTTGTAGAAAAAAGCATGCTCGATGATGATACGCTTGGCAGGGTGATCTTGTATATGGCTCAGCTTTCTGATGAAGATACTAGTCCCAAATTTTTTTACAAATTAGGATTTAGGTATATAGATCCGGACAGTAATAAAGAATTAAAAGAGTGCATTGAAAAAAATATTTTTGAGTTCCGCATGCCTCCCGGGTACATGTATCTGCCCAAGGAAAATATTCAAAAACTTTTAAGATACAGACAATTATTTTAAAAAGGTGGTTTATGAGTGTAATACAGCAAAATATAGTTACTACGCGGGTGGTTAGCGGGCCGGATGTAAAACTTCATACAAATAGTATTAGAAGTGCAGATGCACGGCAGCGCATGGATGGGCTTGAACGCGAAGTTAATAATAATATTGAAAGATATAGATATAAAACAAAAGACAAAACTCCAATGATAGTTAAAGTAGCCGGAATAGGTGTTTTACTGGCTGTTATCGGCGGACTTTTAAAATTACGATTTAAAAAATGAAAAATTAAAAATAAACAGTTGACAATGAAGAATACCCGTGCTAATATAAATAGTGCGCGCGAAAGCTAATCTGTACTGCGCGCTGAGGGCGGGGTTGCCCGCCGTACATTTACACTAAACCGAAATATAAAATAAGCACTAAAAATTTGGAGGTTTTCCGGCGGCGGATTACTCCGTAACCGGAAAGCGGCTCTGAATTTTAAAATTGTAAACAAATATTACTGTTTAATGTTGACAAAGAAAATTGAGCAGATAATATAGAAGAGTTGGACAATTTGATTGCCCAACGCGGGAAACGAAAAGTTTTCTAGGAAACGCGGAAGCCGGAAGCGACACAGGGAATAAATAGCGAATAGAG
>CALVDX010000017.1 GCA_944326425.1 Candidatus Gastranaerophilales bacterium | reverse complement strand
TTTACCCCATTATAAAAAAAGCCGGAGAAATCTCCGGCAACCCATTACATAAAACAACCAAAAGGAGTAAAAAATTACTTATACACGTCCATATAAAAATTTTATGCCATTTCTGAATACAACTGTAGGAGATATCTCTATTTACTTTATTACTGCATGGATATTTATGTTTCCATATAGCATCATTTATATTTTTATTGGATTTTTGATATCACTAATCTTAAAAAGAGATAAATGGCTTTTTAGTTTACCTGTTATACTTATAACTTTTGCAATTTGCATATATATTTTTTCTATATATACATTAATGGGAATAAAAAGTGACATTTCACCTCTCTTTTGGTTAGGAGTTGTTTTCAACGATTCTATCAAGAAATTTTCCTTTAGTTTTCCAACCTTAGTATTATTTCCATACTTAATATTATTAACATTTGATTTTATATTAAAGCCGTCATCAGACTCACCTCCTTTATCTGGTAGAGACAGGCTCCGATTATACATTAAATTATTCGGGGCGGGATTATTCATCTTAATTTGTTTGGTATACATTGCTTCGATTTTTTTCATACTATGGTACACTTAAAATTAAGTAATCCCTATTTTCAAGTGCTGCAGCATCCCAAAATTAATAAAACAATACTACCAAATTTTTTAACATATCAAAACGGGGTTGCGGCAGCAAAACAAACAATGTTATTAATCCCGTTAAATTTCAATTCGTTAACCATAACTTCAAACGTAGAGCCGGTCGTTGAAATATCATCAAGTATCAAAACTCCGCCGCCTGTATACTCATCTTTATCAACCGCAAATGCCTTCTTCAAATTTTCAAGACGCTCAATCCTGCTTAATTTATACTGGGGCTGCGTTTCTTTTACACGTCTGATAAGTTTTGTATTAACAGGATACCCGCTGAGTTTTGAAAACTCCTCAGCCACCAATTCCATCTGGTTATATTTTCTTTTTTTCAACCTTTTTGGATGCAGCGGCACGGGAACTATCGTAAAATTCCCGTTTATTCCCAAATCCCTCCAGTATTCATACATAAATTTAGCTATATAAACAGCCATATCTTTTTGCTTATGATACTTCAAGCCGCGTATCATTTTTTGCAAATTCTTATTATACTTTCCGGCACAATATACATTCACTCCCGCAACAAATTTACCCGGAGAGGGCGGGCAGGTTTCAAGTGCGTCATAACACTTGGAACAAATCTTGCAATTTTCCGCAGACGAGCCGCAGCAATAGCATTTTTGTTTATAAATAAGATCTAATAACGATAAGAAAAATCTCTTCATACTTAATTGTTACGGTTGCGCTGTGCGTCCTCAATACGTTTTTGTCTGTACCCGTAAAATACGTATATCAGAACCCCCGCAAGCAGCCAGAGCGGGAAATATATTGATGACTCATGCAGCGATTTAAGCGAATACACCATCAATCCACCGCACACAACAATTCCAAGTATCGGAAAGAGCGGCGAAAACGGAACCTTGAACGGTCTTTTTCTGTCCGGATCCGTTTTTCTGAGAATTAAAACCGCAATACAGATAATTATAAACGATGTAAACGTACCGAAGTTACAGAGTTCAGCAGAAATCCTCAAATCCATAAACAATGAAAACACAATAACTGCAATACCCGCAAACCAGGTCATAACATAAGGAGTTTTAAATTTTTTATGTATCAATCTCCACCCCTTCGGTAAAAATCTGTCGCGGCTCATTGCATAAAGAATTCTGGTAGTACCAAGCTGATAAATCAAAAGTACCGACGTTAAAGCCGCAAGTGCGCCCACGGAAATAAATCCTGCAAACCAGTCTTTTTTAATAAAACTCATTGCATGCGCAATCGGCGCGCCGGTATCAATCTGTGAAATCGGCACAATCCCCGTAAGCACCAGAGCCACGCACACGTATAAAATTGTACATATAACAAGTGTTCCGAGTATCGCAATAGGCAAATCTCTCTGCGGGTTTTCAGTTTCTTCCGCAGTGGTTGAAATAGCGTCAAATCCGATATATGCAAAGAAAATCAGAAAAGCCCCCATAAACACACCTTCAAACCCGTTAGTCATAAACGGTGTCCAGTTTTCAGGCTTAACATAAAAAGCGCCGACGAGTACAAAACTTATTATCATAAATAAGTTTAAGCCGACCATAATACCCGCAACTCGCGTCGATTCTTTAACACCTTTAATCAAAAGCAGAGTAAGCGCAAGAACTATAAAGACGGAAGGAAGATTAACAGAAACAGGGATTATACCAAACAAATGCGGAACTTTATCATGAATATCCCATCCGTAAATCTTGCACATCCTTAACATCGAAATATAATCATTTCTCAGCCACAACGGAAAATGCACAATGAAATCAGGAAGATACTGCTTAAACCCTCTCAATAACTGCACAAGATACCCTGTCCATGCACTCGCAACAGTAATATTTCCGATAGCGTACTCAAGCATCAAAATCCAGCCGACCATCCATGCCATAAACTCGCCCATTGTAGCGTAAGTATAAGTATAAGCGCTGCCCGCAACCGGTATCATTGAAGCAATTTCTGAGTAACAGAGTGCCGTAAATACGCAGGCAATAGCCGCTAGAACCATAGAAAGAATTATCGCAGGTCCCGCACCCGCTGAATCCGGTGTTCCTACAATTGCCGTACCGATAATAGTAAAAATACCAGTCCCGACAACCGCGCCAATGCCGATTATGATTAAATCAAAAATATTTAATGTCTTTTTTAATTCAGACTTTTTTGTCGCTTCAATCAACTCGTCAGTGCTTTTTTTCTTGAGCAGATTGTTAAGTAGTGATTTTATGTTCATCTTTTTCTATTTCTTCCAGTGTATTATTTTGTTCAACAAGTCTGTTTTTCTTATACCCGTAGCAGGTGTAAATAGCAATACCGACTACTACCCATACAGGGAAAAGAAGTGCAGACAGCGAGTGTTTGATTACCATTGAAAATATCATCAAACCTGTGCATAAAATTATTCCGGCAAGCGGAAACCATGGAGAGAACGGAACCTTAAACGGCCGCGGTCTGTCCGGATCAATTTTTCTTAATATAAGAACAGCAACACAAACAATTATAAATGATGTAAATGTACCAAAGTTACACAACTCCGAAGCGACATTCAAATCCAGCGTAAGTGTCCCTATCATACAAATTATACCGACAACCCACGTAAGAATATGCGGAGTGTTAAACTTCGGGTGAAGCTTCTGAAATATACTCGGCAGGAAATTATCGCGGCTCATTGCGTAAAGAATACGCGTTGCAGCGAGCTGTAAAACCAGCAAAACGGAGGTTAAGCCTGCAAGCGAGCCGACAGAAATTAATCCTGCAACCCAGTTTTGACCAACCATTTCCATAATATATGCCATAGGTGCTTTTAAAAATTCCTGAGGAACAGGTGCGCCGTTAGTTTTCATTACCCCTGTTAAAACAAGGGCAACAAGCACGTAAACAACAGTCGTTACGAGGAGCGACCCTATAATCCCTATCGGTAAATCTTTCTGAGGATTTTTGCACTCTTCAGCAGCCGTGGCAAGCGCATCAAACCCGATATACGCAAAGAAAATTATAAATGCGCCCATAAACAGTCCCTGAAACCCGTTTGGAGCAAAAGGAACCCAGTTTTCGGGCTTGACATAAAAAGCCCCCGCAATTACAAACAGAGCAATTACGCCGAGTTTAACGACAACCATGATGGCCGCCATTTTGGTAGAATCCTTTGTACCTTTTATAAGAATCATTGTAATAATAGCAACAATAACAAATGCCGGTAAATTAATACATATCGGAATTCCCGCAAAATGCGGAATTACACTTTCCGGGCTGATACCCTGTGAAGTTAAATACTCACCCGCAGAACGGAAATCAGACACCAGCCAAATAGGCGGATTAGTAATACAGGCAGGAAGTACGGCTTTAAAACCGTTCAAAAACTGCATAAAGTGGTTTGACCACGCACACGCGACCGCAATATACCCGATAGCATACTCAAGCATCAAAATCCAGCCTACCATCCACGCCGCAAACTCGCCAAGAGTTGCAAACGTATAAATATACGCACCGCCCGCAACCGGTATCATTGAGGAAAACTCTGAATAACAAAGCGCCGAAAATACGCAAGCAATCGCAGCAATAACCATTGATACCATAAGAGCGGGCCCTGCACCGGTTCCGGGAGTGGCAGCGGCGACACCGACAATAGCAAAAATACCGGAGCCGATAATCGCACCGACACCAAGAATAATTAAATCCCAAACGCCTAAAGTTTTTTCCAGTCCGCCTTTTTGGGCATCTGCCATCATTTCATCGGGGTTTTTACGTTTGAGGAGACTTCTCATAAGAGAAGGTTGTGAATGATAGTTGTTTTTTTCTGTCATTAATTATTTTTCCTTACACAACGGAAATCCCAGTTTCCGTCTTTGTTCTACATATAAATTGGCTACAGCTGATGCCATAGTTCTTACTCTGTTTATAAAATTAATTCTTTCATCCTTAGATATAACACCGCGTGCATCAAGTAAATTAAAAGTATGAGAACATTTTAGCACATAATCATAAGCGGGAAGCACCAATTCTGCTTTTACACAGTTATCAACTTCCTGTTGATATAAATCAAATAATTTAAATAACAATTCAGGATTGGAATATTCAAAATTATACTTAGATTGTTCAATTTCGTTTTGAAGATAAATATCGCCGTACTTCAACTCATTGTTCCACATAACATCATAAACGGACTCTTTGTTTTGAAGATACATTGCAATTCTCTCTAAGCCGTAAGTAAGTTCTAAAGCAACCGGTTTAACTTCTAAACCGCCGACTTGTTGAAAATAAGTAAACTGCGTAATTTCCATACCGTCAAGCCAGACTTCCCAGCCTACACCGGCAGCACCGAGGGTTGGGGATTCCCAGTTATCCTCAACAAACCTTACATCGTGCTTGGATAAATCAATACCCATCGCCTCAAGGCTTTGCAGATAAAGCTCCTGCGCATTATCAGGCGATGGTTTTAAAATAACCTGATACTGGAAATAATGCCCGAGCCGGTTAGGATTTTCGCCATATCTTGCATCAGTCGGCCTGCGGCAGGGTTCAACCATAGCCGTTGACCACGGTTCAGGCCCTAATGAGCGCAAAAAGGTTGCAGGATTCATAGTCGATGCCCCTTTTTCTATATCGTAAGGCTGCTGGATTATACATCCGTAATCCGACCAAAATCTTGATAAATTAAGTATTAAATCCTGAAAATTAAGCGCCATTCGTCTACCAACTATACATTGTATTTTTTACACTTGTTAATTATATAGTTAAAAAAATTAAAAATCAAATTTTAATCTTATTTCCGTGCTAAATTCAGACTGTATAAGTTTTCCAAGAGTAAAATTTTGGCAAAATTTTCCCATCTTTTATTCATTTTAAACGGCTAAAAGCAATTGTAAATTTTTGTAAACTATATACTTTTATAATGTCAATTTTTTATATCTGTCCGTTTTAGTATATATGTGTAGAAGTCTTTAAGGAAGTGTTTATTATGAACAATGTGAATTTTGGTACAGAGCCTAAAACCGTATTCAACCGGTACCAGGATGCATCACAAACGGAAGTACAGACACCAAGAAGTATACCGGTTCAACCTCGCGATACTTTTGTTTCACAAAATCAACAGCCGGTACTAAATAATGCAAGAACAACACCTTCCCAATATAATAACTTGTATCAACAACCCGCAAGACCGCAGCAAAGAACACAGGGACAACCCCCTATATATTTGCCGCAGCTAATGCAAATGCAGGAACCTAAAAAAAGAAACTGGGATAATTTATATAGAATTGCAAGCCTTGGTATTTCCGCTGCACTTGTATTTATTATCGGGATAAGTATGAAACCTGTAATCGCAAGTTTTTTCAAAAGACACTCAAATGATTTGTTCAGAAACTTTAATGACGACAAAAATATCATCGATTTCGACAAATTACCCGGGATGAAAGAAGCCAAACAAACTTTTATAGAAAACGTTATTAACCCTATTAAATACAGAGATTTATATGCGAAAGAAAACGTTGATATGGAATTAGCCTGTATACTGCACGGTCCTCCGGGAACAGGTAAAACAAATTTTGTTTACTCTGCTGCGAAAAAACTGAAAGCAGAAGTAGCCGAATTTGATTTATCAAAAGAAGGATCATCCTATATGAATGCTACGGCTATTCAGTTAAAAGCAAAATCTGATGCGATTATTGCTCATGCAAAGAAACATCCGGACAAGGAATATTTTGTCTTATTTGATGAAATTGAAGCGATTTTATCAGATATAAAAAACCCGACTTCCGGTGCAGAACAAGACCGACAGCTGGTTATTAAAACTTTCCTGAGAATAATGGATCAGTTTAAAGCGTACAAAAATATAAAAGTATTTGCAACAACAAACATGACTCTTGATAATAAAACCGGTGTTATAGGAAATATGAACCCTGCAGCAATGAGCCGGCTTGGTACAAAAATATTTATTGATAATCCGGATGTAGAAGCAATTGAAAGCGCCCTGCACATTTACCTCGGGAAAGTACCAATGGCTAAAGAACTTCTCAAAAATAAAGATGATATACACTTTATAGCCACTGCTCTTTTAGGAACCTCCTATCGTGATATAACAGGTATTATAAAAGATGCTATAGCAAAAACAATGGCTCAAAAAGTAAAAAGCAAAAAACCAGATAATGTTACACTAACCAGAGATATATTTGTTGATGCTATAAGAAAGTTTGAAAAAACTAATAAAGAATTAAATCTAGAAGCGGCTGAAAAAACATTAAACAACAGAACAACTAATTCCGTTAATATAGACGAACTGGAAAGTATGAAAAAACGTATAAATAATGATACAAAATAAAATATACCTAAGTGAATTTAAAAAATACTATATTTTTATACTCCCCTGACGATAAATCTTAATTTCACCATCATTAATACCTATTACAGTTGAAGCAGTCCCCAGAGATTTAAAACCATAATCCTTAACAATATAACCAACCTTACTTCCTACACAATCCACAGCCTCCTGATAACTTAATGCCGGAGGCTCGTGTGATATATTGGCACTGGTAGTTGCAAGAACATGTCCGGGGATAATTTTACAAATTTCGGCAAAAACAGGGCAATCAGGAACTCTTATCCCGACTGTTTTCATGCCGGAAGTTACAAAATCTGGAGTTTTCGATGTTTTATCAAGAACGACAGTAAGTGCACCCGGCAAATGCTGTTTTATAAGCCGCTGTGCCGCCATCGGTATTGGTTTAACAAACGGAAACAAATTATAAACCTCGTTAGACATCAATATCAATGGCTTTGCGGCTTCTCTGTTTTTTATTTCATATATTTTTTTAACAGCATTTTCCCTCTCCGGCAGGCATCCTAAGCCCCAGACGGTATCCGTAACAAAGGCAATTACTCCGTCATTTTCAAGTACCGATAAAATCTTTTTCTTTTCTTCTTCGCTAAACATTATGCTACCCTATAAGCTGCTGCCCGTATTTTGCCCTGTATTGTTTATTTCCGAACATTTACACGGTCTGCTCTGTTCCGTCAACAAACTGAATACCAAACTTAGCTCTAAACAGGTGTTTAACCGTATTACTTTGGATCTCATGCATCATGTTGTTAAACAAATCATAGGCCTCTTTTTTGTACTCAATAAGCGGATCTTTTTGCCCGTAGGCTCTTAATCCGATTCCTTCTCTTAACATATCAATATTATGAAGGTGGTCAATCCAGCGGTTATCAACAACTCTAAGGAGTATATCGCGCTCCAGTGAACGTACAAGGTTATCATCGCTGAACGGCACCTGTTCAACATATCCGTCCGGATTATATTGTTTCATAATATCATTATAGAAATTAATAATTTCTTCTTCGTGGTCGTCATACGCTTTGAGCGCCGCATCTCTTAAGTTGTCATAAATCCGTTGATATTTATAATTTTTTATATCATCAAATTCTATATAAGAAAGTTGTGGTATTGTTGAATGAAGCTCTTTTACAAGTGTTTCAATATCCTCTTTAACATACTCTTCCGGACTCATTTCAGGAGTGATATATGATTTTAAAAGGCGGTCTATTTCGCGTTCAATCATGTATTTAATATCTTCCCTTAAACCTTTACCTTTAAGCACTTTCCGGCGCTGAGCGTAAAATTTTTCTCTCTGAATATTCATAACATCATCGTACTCGAGAACGCTTTTTCTAATATCAAAGTGATATGTTTCAACTTTCTTTTGCGCAGCCTGAATTTGACGGGTAATAATAGCCGATTCGATTTCCATATCCTCGTCGGCATTCATCATATTCATAATTGCAGTCATTTTATCACCGCCGAAAATTCTCATCAGGTTATCCTGCAAGGATAAGAAGAATCTTGTAGAACCCGGGTCACCCTGGCGTGCCGCACGACCTCTTAACTGGTTATCAATACGGCGGGATTCATGGCGTTCCGTACCTATTACATGAAGTCCGCCGGCCTCAACAACCTTCTTATGTTCTTCTTCTGTAATTTTTTTGGTTTCTTCAAAAACTTTTTGCTTGATATTTTCATAATCAGGATTGTCCGGCGATACCTTCATTGATTCAAGTTTTTCTTTCGCAAGGTACTCCGCATTACCGCCAAGAAGAATATCTGTACCGCGGCCTGCCATATTTGTTGCAATAGTAACAGCACCGTAACGTCCTGCCTGTGCAATGATATATGCCTCGCGTTCATGCTGTTTGGCGTTTAAAACATTATGTTTAATTCCGCGTTTTTTCAACAGTGATGAAAGATATTCCGATTTTTCAATACTGATTGTCCCGACAAGAACCGGACGTCCGAGTTCGTGCTGTTTTATAATATCGTCAACAACTTTGTTATATTTAACAACCTCTGTTTTAAAAATAACATCAGGATAATTAATTCTGATATCAGGTTTGTTTGTAGGGATTGAAGTAACTTCAAGGTTATAAATTTTCCCGAATTCCGCTTCTTCCGTCATTGCAGTGCCGGTCATTCCGGAGAGTTTCGGGTATAACCTGAAAAGGTTTTGGAAGGTTATACTTGCAAGAGTTTGGGTCTCGTCCTGAATTTCAACCCCTTCTTTAGCCTCGATTGCCTGGTGCAACCCGTCAGACCAGCGCCTGCCCTGCATTAAACGGCCGGTAAATTCATCAACTATCACTATCTGATTATCTTTAACAACGTAATCGGTATCTTTTATAAATAATTCTTTGGCCTTTAGGGCTTGCAATAAATTGTGTGCATACTGGGTATTAATATCAAATAAGTCTTTACAGCCGATTAATTCCTGCGCCTTATCAATACCGTCCTCTGTTAAGATTACATTCTTATTTTTTTCATCAACTTCATAGTCAACATCTTTGGTCAACTGCGGAGCAACTTTTGCCATCAGAGTATATGTATCAGCCGACTGCTCAACGCGTCCGCTTATAATTAACGGAGTACGCGCCTCATCTATTAAAATACTGTCAACTTCATCAATGATTGCATAATTGTAAGGTCTTTGAACTAACATATCTTCACTTGCCGCCATATTATCACGAAGGTAGTCAAACCCGAATTCATTGTTTGTACCATAAGTAATATCACAGGCATAAGCAGCACGCTTGTCCTCAAACTCTGTCGGAGAATGCTGATTGGATAGAATTACACCGACTGAAAGTCCCAGAAACTTATAAATTTTACCCATCCACTCGCTGTCACGTTTTGCAAGGTAATCATTAACAGTAATAACATGAACACCTTTACCGGTAAGCGCATTTAAGTACGCAGGAAGAGTTGCTACAAGGGTTTTACCTTCACCTGTTCTCATTTCGGCAATATGAGCGTTGTGGAGAAAATACCCGCCGATTAGCTGTACATCAAAGTGACGCATATTAAGAACACGTTTTCCTGCCTCTCTCACCGTAGCAAAAGCCTCCGGCAAAATCGCATCAAGTGCCTCTTTTTCAAGAATTCTGTCGGCCTTTTCGTTATCAGATGTCGGGCGTTTTGCAAGAATAGCCTTAAACTCATCTGTTTTAGCACGCAGTTCATCATCCGTCAGTTTTTCAAACTCCGGTTCAAGCGCGTTAATACGTTCAACCACGCCCATCATGTGTTTTATCTTCTTTTCATTGGGATCCCCAAGTAACTTTAATAAAAATCCAATCATGTGTACTCCTCATATTAAAAACATCATAACACAAACCTTGAAGAAACATAATTAATTAATGATTTATTAATAATTAGGGGGGGGAAGGGGTAAAATATATAATAGAATATTTACCTTTTCCTTGATGGGGAGAAGGTGCACGGTGGTAAATTACCGCGTGGATGAGGGGAGCAGAGACAGCAGAACCATTGACTCTTCCCCAATACGTCAAGCCGGTAGTTTCTCTATCAATCCGAAAATACATTTACCCCGCCTAACACGTCTAGCCGGTAAGCTCTCCATCAATCTAAAAATACATTTACCCCTACCCCACTTGACAAAATTCCGGAATAAGTTAAAATAAAAATTAGGAATTATTACTAATTTTGGTTAAAAGTATGAATTATTCAAAACAAAGGGAAACAATTTTAGATACATTAAGAGAATACACCGTACATCCTTCAGCTGAGCAGTTATACGAGAAAGTACACTCAAAAGATAAAACTATCAGCAAAGGAACTTTGTACAGAAATTTAAACCAGCTTGCCGCAAGCGGAATAATAAAGAAAATTGACGGACTAGATACATCTGCACATTTTGACCATAATACACATGAACATTACCATTTTATATGCAACAGATGCAAAAAAATTTATGATATTGAAAAAGAAGATGTTAAAATTCCGGAAATAAAACAAAAAGATGAATTTATAATCACAAATCACGATATTATTTTCAAAGGGATTTGCAAAGAATGCAGAAAAAAGAATTTAGACTAAAGTATGGAAAGGAACATTAATTATGAACGAAAACTTAAAAGGAACAAAAACTGAGAAAAACCTGATGGAAGCATTTGCCGGCGAATCGCAGGCTAGAAACAAATATACTTATTATGCATCACAGGCCAAAAAAGAGGGTTATGTGCAAATAAGCAAATTATTTGAAGAAACCGCAAACAACGAAAAAGAACACGCAAAAATCTGGTTCAAGCTCCTCCATGGCGATTCTGTTCCTGAAACTCTCATTAACCTTGAGGACGCTGCAAACGGTGAAAATTATGAATGGACAGATATGTATGCAAGATTTGCAAAGGAAGCAAGGGAAGAAGGTTTTACAAGAATTGCAGTACTGTTTGAACTTGTAGCAAAGATTGAAAAAGAGCACGAGGACAGGTACAGAAAACTTTTAGAAAATGTTAAAACAGGAAAAGTATTTGACAAGCAGCCCGAAAAAGTAAGATGGGAGTGCGCAAACTGCGGACACGTTTTTGAAGGGGAAAACGCACCTGAACTCTGCCCTGTATGCAAACACCCGAAAGCTTACTTCTTTGTAAAGGCAGAAAATTACTAATAATAAACTTATAATATTCTAATGACTATCCTTTCTCCTCGGATACTCAAACAAAGCGGCGGATAAAATCCGCCGCTATATATTATTAAACACTGATAAAAACTTACTTACAAAGCGCAAGCAAAACACCTGCAGCAACCGCAGAACCGATTACACCGGCAACATTCGGCCCCATTGCGTGCATCAAGAGATAATTCTGGCTGTTATACTCTAAGCCGACTTTATTAGACACCCTTGCAGCCATAGGTACAGCAGAAACCCCTGCTGAGCCAATAAGCGGGTTGATTTTTTCCTTTGAAAAAAGATTCATAACCTTTGCCATAATAACCCCGCCGGCAGTTGCAAGCGAGAATGCCATAATACCAAGGAACAGGATAAACAGTGTTTGAACTGTTAAAAACTGTTCGGCTGAAAGCTTTGAGCCCACGGAAAGCCCTAAGAAAATAGTTACAATATTGATTAAAGCGTTCTGCATTGTATCAGAAAGTCTTTCAACAACACCACATTCTTTGCAGAGGTTGCCGAAGGTTAACGCACCGACAAGCGGACAGGCATCAGGCAAGAAAATAACACACAGAAGAAGTACCGCAAGCGGAAAAACAATTTTTTCACGCTTTGATACTTCCCTTAACTGGGTCATTTGTATTTTTCTTTCAGCATCTGTGGTAAGCATTTTCATGATAGGCGGCTGAATAACAGGAACAAGAGCCATGTAGGAATATGCCGCAACAGCAATTGCACCCAGTAGTTCCGGTGCAAGCTTAGACGTAACAAATATCGAAGTCGGTCCATCCGCCCCGCCAATAATACCGATAGCTCCTGACTGCGGAAGTGTAAACCCGAAGAAACACAATGCTAAAAGCAGAGCGCCAAAGATACCAAACTGTGCAGCACCGCCGAGAAGTGCAGTTTTAGGGTTGGCAATCAACGGTCCGAAGTCTGTCATTGCCCCTACCCCCATAAATATAATCAGCGGAAAAAGTCCTTTATGAATACCTGCCTCATAAACAATCCCTAAGAAACCGTGAGGCCCCGCCATATCACATACCGGAATATTTGACAGCAAACCGCCAAACGCAATAGGCACAAGGAGCAGCGGCTCAAATTGTTTTTTAATACCAAGCCATAACAGGAACAGGCAGACAAATATCATAATAATCTGTCCGTACTGGTGCATAAACTGCTCTGCCGCAGAAGTAATATTAGGGTCAGGAGCAAGAACAAAATTCGCTATACCTGTTGAATGCCAAAGACTTTTAAATCCTTCTAACAAATCCATTTTTCTTTCCCTTTCCTAACCTACTGTCGCCAATAATTGACCGGTTATTACCTTATCACCCTGTTCAACTTCTATTGATTTTACAACACCTGAAACGGGTGATTTAACTTCTGTTTCCATCTTCATAGCTTCAAGAACAAGGATTACGTCACCTTCCGAAATTTCATCCCCTTCACTTACACAGGTTCTTAATATAACACCGGGGAGTGCGGCATTAACCGGTGTACCTTCACCGCTTGAAAATGATGCAGCAGATTCAATACCTTCTTTTACGTTAACAGAATACTCCTTACCGTTAACCATAGCTTTGCCGTCGCCTTCAAGTTTAATAGAATACTTTTTACCATTAACAGAAACCGTATATTCAGAACCTGATTTAGAAACCGGCGCGCATTCTGCCTGAGGGCAATTTTTGCGGACACCAATCTGTCCTTTACCTTGAAGGAACATAATACCTTTTTCTTTGCAGGCACCTGCAATAAAGATATTTTCTTCTGTTTGTTCCAGTCCTGCATCAGCAAGCATTTTCTTTGCCGCCTCAATCCCCTTTTCCGGATCTCTGTCGTTAATATCAACAACTTTTTCAGTAGTCGGTGCTAAACCCAATTGCTCCGAGGCAATTTTAACAACTTCCGCATCCGGCTCGCAAGGAGTTTTACCAAAGTAGCCGAGAACCATTTTCCCGTAACCTTCGGCAATTTTCTTCCACGAACCGAACATCACATTATTAAATGCTTGTTGGAAATAGAACTGCGACACAGGTGTAACCGATGTTCCAAAACCGCCCTTTTCAACAACTTCTTCCATTGCCGCAACAATCTGCGGATATTTGTCCATAATACCGTTGTCCCTGAGCATCTGGGTATTTGCAGTGAGCGCTCCGCCCGGCAACGGGGATTGGATAATCATAGGATTAACAGCCAATGCTTCAGGCGGCATGAAGTAATCTTTCATACATTCTTTGAAGATTTCTTCTGTTTCCAAGATTTTCTTGATATCTATACCCAAATCATACTCTGTACCTTTTAAAGCATGCCACATAGAAACTATATCCGGCTGCGCGGTTCCGCCTGATACAGGTTTCATCGCAAGGTCAATACCGTCCGCACCGCCTTCTAATGCTGCAAGATACGCAGCAAGTCCTGTTCCTGCTGTTTCATGCGAATGGAATCTTATATGAGCATCCGCACCCAAAATTTCTCTTGTTCGTCTGATTGTTTCATAAACCTTTCTAGGAGCAGACGTTCCCGAAGCATCTTTAAAAGCAAGCGAAGTAAACGGAATACCTGCATCAAGGATTGAACGTAAAACCCTTTCATAAAAATCAGGGTCGTGCGCTCCGGTACATCCGATAGGAAGTTCCATCATAGTTATTGTAACTTCATGATTTAACCCGTTATCAACAATACACTGTCCGGAATAAATAAGGTTATTTACGTCGTTTAATGCGTCAAAGTTTCTTATAGTTGTTACACCGTGTTTTTTAAACATTTTAGCATGAAGATTAATCATATCACGCGGCTGTGAATCAAGCCCGACAACATTAACCCCCCTCGCAAGAGATTGAAGATTAATATCAGGTCCCACTGCTGCTCTTATTTTATCCATTGTATCAAATGCGTTTTCATTGCAGTAAAAAATCGGTGACTGAAATCTTGCACCGCCTGCAACTTCAAAATGTTTAATACCGGCGTCTACAGCGGACTTAAGCGCCGGTAAAAAGTCGTCAACAAATACTCTTGCTCCGTATACCGACTGAAATCCGTCACGAAAAGACGTATCCATAACCTTAATCTGTTTTGTCATTTTATATATCCTCTCTTATTTTGTAATAATTACTTTTTAAGCATTGCTGAAAGCACTGCAACCGCAACATCTGCATCATCAGTTATTTTTTTAGAAATCTTTTTTACAGCGGCCGGAATCTCCTCCGGGAAATAACGGTTTAAAACCATTACCGATTTAGACATCAAATGCATTACAACAATCATAATGCATAAAAAAATCAATACTGTGCCCATACCAATAACCATTAAATTCAAGGCATCAGCAATATTTGTTGTAAATGTTTCACATAATCCGCACAGTAATTCACTCATAAAATGTCTCCTATCCATAGTGTTATAATTTGTTCGTTACTATCTCTTAAAACGAGAGCCCCCTCATTTGTAACATCAATTGCCTGTCCTTCTGTTACATGACCAATTCCCGAAACTTTGATAGTTTTGTTCAAAAACGAAGATTTTGATAAGTATTCTTCTCTTATCATCGGAAAACCCTCATCTAAGAATTTATCATAATACAAAAAAAATTTTGAATAAAGTTTTTTTAAAAATTCATCCTTGTCAACGATTTTTCCCGACTCCAAAGCTATTGATGTCGCCGGTTTTTCAATATCTTCAAAAACATTTTCCCCACCGTTTAAATTTACACCCACTCCCAAAACAATCCCGAAAAGTTCGTTTCCTCTAACAGTACTCTCCGATAAAATACCTGCAACCTTCTTTCCGTTTATTAACACATCATTAGGCCATTTAATCTTAGGAGTTAATTCGTATTCTTCAATCAATCGTGTCAAAATTACCGACAAATACTGGGTAAGATTGGAATAGCAGGGCAAAATATGTTTGGAGGGTTTTAAAACAAATGAGGCATATATGTTATCTTCACCCGTAAACTTCCATTTTCGGTCAAATCTGCCGCGCCCCGCCGTCTGCTTGTAAGTATATACAACAGAACGGTCATCAATTATGTTCAAATGCTCTTTTGCATGGCAATTTGTAGAATCGACTTCTTCAAGATAAATTTTTTTTATATTCATAACTTATGTACTAATTCCTGCCGGAATAACGACCGACATACTACGGCTTATAACCTTTACGGAGTGATTTATTTTGCTGTAATACGACCGGATAAATTTACCAAATCCGGTTTGTGCCATTAACCCTGCTATACAATAGTAAAAGTATAATCAGGCGAAGCCTCAAGTTTTGCCTCTATTTGGTCAAAATTCAAAAATCCTTCTGTTGCGCCGAACTTAGAAACAACTGCTGCAGAATTAACAGATGCATACATCAGCGCTCTGCCAATATTTAATTTTGTTCTGCCCAAAGCCGCACAGAAAGTCGATGCAAAAGCGTCTCCCGCACCGAGCGTTGACACAACAGGAGAAGGATACGTCGGGCAATAGTAATATTTCATACCGTCAAAAGCATACGCGCCTTTTGAACCGTCAGTAATTACTATCACCTGATATTCCTGAACCTTTAGTTTTTCAAGCATTTTTTTTACATCCGGATGGATTAATTCCTGAGAAAATTTTTCTGTCTTTGTATCTGGCCTTACAATAATACCGCTACACATAGAAGCTTCTTCTTTATTCATAACAACAATATTAGCAACTTCCAACAGTTTTTTTATTTCTTCAAAACCTTTTTTCAAACTTGTAGTGCCGGCATTAAAACAGACCTTGACACCGTGTTCATGTGCAAATTTAACAAGCGGCTCAAGGACTTTATTAGACTCCCCGTTCAGCGGTGCAATATAGAGAAGCCTTGCTTTTTTTATCAGGTCAAAATTAATATCGTTAATATTTATAAGAGCATTTGCCCCGCGGTGCGCAAGAACCGTTCTATCCCCCTGAAAACTGACAAGAATAATAGAAAAACCTGTAGATACATCAGGGTTTTGAACAACCCCGGTCAAGTCAACCTTAGTCTTTTTAAGAGCATCAAAAATACCCGCAGAATAAATGTCATTACCGACTTTAAAAATGGCGGAAGTTTTAAGTCCGAGATTGGCAAGATTCATAGCAGTGTTCAATCCGCCGCCGCCAATATTTGTCGCAAAACTGGTCATATCAATTTTGGCTCCGTAAGGATAACTCATAAAATCAGAGCTCTTATTTTTTGAGCAGACCGAAACAATATTGGCTTCATCACTCTCCACAAATACGTCCATTGTAGCACTTCCGATTGTTACGACATCAATCTCCGACATACTTCCTCCTTATATATCTGTACAATCTATTTTTAGTATAAGACAGACAAAATTTTTGTTCAATAAAAAAGCCGGCTTTAATACCGGCTCTTATTCAGAATAATTATCCTTCAAAATCAGGCGGAACTTCAGGCTCAAAACCATCCTCCGGTTGATTTTCTAATTCTTCAAAATGTATAACCGGCCCATTAGACTCTTCTACACCCGAAAAATCCTCATTTAAATTTTCAGGAGAGGGTTCATCAAAATTATCCTCAACAGTTTCTTCAATATTACTTTCAAAAGTATCTTCCGCTTCATACTCCTCATCTGAAGCGTACCCGTCCTCTGGAAGCATATCCCCGCCATCTTTATTAAATACACGCTTTAAATCAGCAAAAGCATCTTCAGCGCCGTCATATTCAAAACTATCAGTTTCAATTGATTTATTGATTTCATCGTATGATACTTTTATAGCGTTCGATGGGAGAATAAAACTTTTGTCAAGATCCGCAGCATTATCAAGGTTTAATATTTCTATAGTAACTGACCCCAATTTCTTATCTGAATTTATCAAATTAGTTGTAAACTGTAAGTTTTTATACTCAATTCTTGACAATTTGCCCCTGTTATCAAATACAACAACTATGTTAGTACCGTCATTAAGCTTTGCAAGGTACTTATCCTCATCTGTACTTCTGTCACGTTTTACAGAGTCTTTATTTATATCTTCAGCTGTAAGCTTATCCATCATAAACACATTATGCTGCGCTTTTAACTTATTAACAGGGACAGAAGACGTAATGTGCGCTGTACCAAATTTAACTTCATTACCTGAAACATTAACCAATAGAGGAACGTCCCGATTTATATAATATTGAGCAAAATATTTATCTCCATCTTTGTACTGGCTTATTTTCTGACGCTCCTTCTGGGCACCATCACCGGTATAAGATATTTTTACTTCATAATAACAGCTGCTTTTATCAAATTTAGATAATTTTGATGAAAGTGTTTTTGCTACATCCGGTGTCATTGCAAGCGCTATCAGAGCCGCAAGAATCATTGGAATTAAAAAAGTTAATATATATCTCTTTTTCACATGAACCTCTCTTTCCTGATTCTAATTATACCTGATTTATTTTGTTGGCACAACAATTATTTAACAGCCGTAATAATCCCGCTATAAGTGTCATTATACTTATAAAACAATTTATAACCGTATTTCAGAAGTATACTCTTTATAATTTCAAAAGAGAAGCCTTGCCATTCTATTATAATAATATCGGCTTTGTTTAACAGACCCTGCTCTGAAAGTTTTTCTACAGGAAACATTGATTTAGTATTATCTGAAATTTTATATATGAGTTTTCCTTCGGAAATATTTGGAAACTCTTCATAAAGTTCTATTTTTTTATATAATCCTGAATTTTGTTTTATTCCCGAAGCAAAGGTATCGATGTCATTACAATAACAAACAAGAACTTTGGCAACTTCCGGTCTTTTAGCAAAATAAAACGCTGATATACAGGAATTTCCTATATCCACAACCGTCCAATCAAAACCACCTAATGCCAGCCCGAATTTTTCCTGTATAAAAATTTCGTATATCTCCTTTAAATCCGCCGCATCCGCATAATTAAGAGTAATATTTGCAATCGGAATAAAAACTGTATTATTTAGAGAATTAACAACATACCCCTTTTGCTCAATCAAAAATTTATACTTATTCACTTCTGAAACAATACGGGATATTTTATAACCAAAAAATTTAAAAAATGAATTTATTATATTTTGCCGGAGTTTAATTCTTGCATTTCTAAACGCCGGTAACTTTGTATTTTTATATGGTGATTTTTTATAGTATTTATACCAAAGCCGGAAAAACAAGCATTCTTTATCCTGCCAGGGTTTTATGGGGGTAATATGAACAATAACATTGTTTTGAGAAGGTTCTTCACCATATACCTCATAAAATTTCTCTAAATCCTCTTTATTACGAAGCATAAAATTATATACGGGTGAAATAAGTTTAACTTTATCCCCCAAAATAATATTCAAAACATCCTGATCCATATATTTATTACAGAGATTAACCCTTTTTTCTTCAAAAAGTTTTTTAGGAATGTCGTACTCCCTCATTTTTTTCAAATTTAGCAGCATAACCCCGCTGTTAAAATAGACTTTCCGTCCAAGCCTTAAATTATCATGTTCTGTAAGATGAGAATAAAAGTCTTTAACCACTCCCGCATAGCATTCTTTCAATTCTATTTCATACAATTTTGTTAAATCAGAATTTATAATAACATCGGAATCCAAATAAATTACTTTATCATATTCAGACAGAATATTTGATATTTCAAATTTATAAAGCGCCACCGGCGAAACATAGCTATGCTTAAACAGGCCTTCATAATTATCATACTGTTTCAGGATACGTAAAGCGCCGTTGCCAGCTTTTTTAAGCTTATTTTCAGACTCAGCCGAGAGTTGATTAGAAATTACAATAATATCATATTCCGTAGTCTTTTTTTTATTCATTATAAGCGACGTAATTGCAACAGCAGTCGGCATAGCATAATTCTCATCACAAATAAAAACTACAGGTATCATTTTCACTCCACTTAATAAAAACATTTTAACGGATTTTAGCGTATGTGTAAATACAAAAGGGCGCCGGAAAAAATTTTTCCGGCGCCCTTAAACTTTTACAAATATTAGAACATTAAACCTGCTTCACGGGCAGCATCTGCAAGTGCAGCAACTCTACCATGGTAGAGGAATCCGCCTCTGTCAAATACAACACATTCAATACCGGCGGCTTTCGCTTTTTTAGCGATAGCTTCACCAACAATTTTAGCTGCATCAATATTACCGCCATGAGAAAGTTTTTCTTTAAGCTCTTTATCTACAGAAGATGCAGATGCTAAAGTAACACCTTTTTCATCGTCAATTAATTGTGCATAAATGTGTTTTGTACTTCTGTATACTGCCAAACGCGGGAATTCTCCGGTACCTGACAATTTAACACGAAGTGATTTATGTCTTTTTTGAACTTTTGCTTTTCTGTTTTCTGATTTAATCATTTTCTTTTTCCTTTCACCCAAACCTTCTTGATACAGATTTTCAAGGGTTTATGCGGGCATCTTGTATTGTAATCGTACACTTTTAAGGGATGTAATACACCTGTTAAGAATATATACCGGTAATAGGCTGAAATACATTCCTAACTTGTCCCGTTCCCTATTTTTTACCTGCCTTACCGGCTTTACGTCTGATGTATTCGCCTTCGTACTTAACACCTTTGCCTTTGTATACTTCCGGCGGACGTTTACTTCTGATAAATGCGGCAACATCGCCAACTGTTTGTTTGTTGCTTCCTTTAACAGTAATTTTGGTATTCTGGTCAACAGAAATAGTGATACCTGCAGGCGGTTCAATAATAACCGGGTGAGAGTATCCTAATTGCATATTGAGTTTTGTACCTTCCATGTTGGCACGATAACCGACACCAACGATTTCAAGTTTCTTTTCAAACCCTTTGTGTACACCGTTAATTGCGTTAGCAACAAGAGTTCTTGATAAACCGTATAAAGCATCCGCTTCTCTGGTATCAACATTTCTTGTTAAAATAACATGATTGTCCTCAATTTTAACTGAGATTTCAGGACGAACAGTTACAACTTCAGTACCAAGAGAACCTTTTGCAGTTACGGTATGGCCTTCAATTTTAACTTCTACGCCTGATGGGATTTCAATAGGTTTCTTTCCTATACGTGACATGATTTTTCTCCTTTTGACATATTAACTAACACTGTAAACCCTAATATTTCGGCTGTATGGGTTTACTTTCTTCTGGGCGGAATATCTGCGGTCTGCGAGGTTTACCTCTATCCATTCTCCGAGTCTGCCAGTGGCGCCTGCTTGAGATTTTACACCGGTAAACCTTTTTGGCTGACCTTCTCTGCCCCCGGGCTTTTCTGCCAATTGCACCCGTGCAGTGATATTATCCCATGAAAACTCTTGTGTGTAAACCCTTTGTTAAAGTTTCTTAAAATATTTAATAAACAAAAAACAGCCGCTTACGCGGCTGTTTTAAACTTATTTTTTTAAAGAACCTACCAAACGTAGCAGAGAATTTCTCCGCCGAGATTTTCTTTACGGGCTTTTCTATCAGTCAACAAGCCTTTACTTGTAGAAATAATAGCAATACCTAAACCGCCGAATACCTGCGGTAAGTTTTTAGCCTTCATGTATGTTCTTAAACCCGGTTTAGAAACACGCTGTAAGTTTGTGATAACCGGTTTATTGTGTTCATTATATTTTAAAGTTATTGTCAAATATTTGAACTTACCTTCTTGCTTTTCAGAATAATCAGCGATAAAACCTTCAGATTTTAAAAGTTTTGCTAATTCTAATTTAAGCTTAGAAGAAGGGAGTTCAACAGTAGGATGAGAAACCATATTAGCGTTTCTTATTCTTGTTAGCATATCTGCTATCGGATCTGTATTCATATTTATATTTCCTTTTCTTTTTACTACTTACTAAATAAATATTGCGTCAAACAAGAGCTTGTTTTAGCAGTATAGCCAAAGATTAACGGTAAACTACCAGCTAGCCTTGGTTACACCGGGCAACAAACCTTGATGAGCCATTTTTCTCAAACAGATTCTGCAAAGACCGAAATCTCTGTGGAAACCGTGAGGACGGCCGCAGATGCTGCAGCGATTGTGCAGTCTTACTTTCGGGTACTTACCTGCTTCTGCAAGTTCGCGTCTTCTGTTTTCTTTGTTTATCATCGCTTTCTTTGCCACGATTTTCTCCTTTATGTTTTAACTTTTTCCTATTTTAAACCTTTGAAAGGCATACCCAATAATCTGAGCAATTCTCTTGCTTCATCATCAGTATTAGCAGTCGTGATAATAGATATATTCATACCTTTTACCAGATCAACTTCTTCATAAGAGATTTCAGGGAACAATGATTGTTCTTTCAAACCTAAAGTATAGTTGCCTCTGCCGTCAAAACTCTTAGCTGAAATACCTCTAAAGTCTCTGATACGCGGGAGGATAATACAAATAAGTTTTTGAAGGAAATCATACATTCTTTCGCCGCGCAATGTAGCCATTGCACCAACCGGCATACCTTCTCTTAATTTGTATGATGCGATTGATTTTTTAGCCTTTGTAATAACTGCGTGCTGACCTGCAATCTTAGTTAATTGAGATTGAATGGATTCAGCAATTTTTGAATTGTGAGAAGCTTCACCAACACCCATATTGATAACAATTTTGCTCAACTTAGGAACCATCATGTCATTTGTATAACCGAATTTTTCCTTAAGTGCTGCTTTAACTTCTTCGTTATATTTTGCTCTTAAATTTTTTGTTTTAGTCATTTTCTTTTTCCTTTAATTTAAGATGAACTTAATGTCGTTACAATGTTATAACACATTAAACATCTAATGTCTCGCCACATTTTTTACAAACACGAACCTTTTTACCGTCAACTTCCTTGTGTGCTACTCTGGTTGGTTTTTCACAAGCCGGGCAAACTATCATAACATTTGAACTTTCGATAGGTGCTTCAAGCTTGATTAAACCGCCGTTGATACCGTAAGCCGGCTGTGCTTTTTGGGATTTAGTTATCATATTCAAACCTTCCACAACCACTTTTGATTCAGAAGGAATTGCTTTTTTGACGTTTCCCGTTTTTCCTTTATCTTTGCCTGCAAGAATGACAACTCTGTCACCTGATTTTACATGCAAACCTTTTTTATTCTTATCTGCCATTTTCGACTCCTATATTACTTCCGGCGCAAGAGAAACAATCTTCATAAAGTTTTTGTCTCTCAATTCACGCGCAACAGGTCCAAAAACACGAGTTCCTCTCGGGTTGCCGTCTTTGTTAATGATAACTGCAGCATTTTCGTCAAATCTGATAACCGAACCGTCTTGACGTTTAATATCATGTTTTGTTCTAACGATAACCGCTTTAACAACTTCTGATTTTTTAACCGCCATATTCGGGGTTGCATCTTTAACAGTTGCTACAACAACATCACCAACATAAGCAAACTTCTTGTTAGAGCTGCCCATAACACGGATAACCAGTAACTCTTTAGCACCTGTATTGTCTGCTACCGCTAATCTTGTTTCTTGTTGTATCATTGTTACATTCCTTATTTTTTACTTAAGTATTTACTTAACTCTACACCGTCCTCCCGGGGTTACCGTGTCCGGCCGGCGTGTTTTAGATTATCATTACTTAGCTTTTTCTACGATTGATTCAACAACCCAGCGTTTGCCAGATGAAATCGGTTTTGATTCAATAATTCTTACTACATCGCCGATTGAACATTCGTTCTTTTCATCATGAGCTTTGTAATTTTTATTAGATTCGATAATCTTTTTATATTTTGGATGCGGTTCGTAAGATGCTACTTTTACCACAACCGTTTTGTCCATTTTGTCACTAATGACAATTCCTTGTTTTTCTTTCTTAGGCATTTTTTACCTCTGTTTCTTTTTCAGTTAATACAGTTTTGATTTTTGCAATTAAGCGTTTTGTATTAGCTATTTCAGCAACATTTTCAAGCTTGTGCATTGAGTGTTTTAAACGCATATCAAACAATTGCTTTTTATAGTCTTCTACAGCCTGCTTTAATTCATCAACTGTTTTTTCACGAATTTCTTGCATTTTCATTGTTTTGTTTCCTTAATCATTAAGCTTCTTTTTCAACGATTTTTACATTGATAGGAAGTTTTTGTGCTGCAAGTTCCAACGCGTGGATTGCGACACTTCTATCAAAGTAATCGAGTTCAAAGAGTATTCTGCCCGGTTTTACAACCGCTACCCAATACTCTACGTTACCTTTACCTGAGCCCATACGGGTTTCAGCAGGTTTTGCGGTAATCGGTTTGTCAGGAAATATTTTAATCCAAACATTACCGCCACGTTTAATTTCACGTGTCATTGCACGTCTTGCGGCTTCAATCTGACGGCTGGTAATCCAACCCGGTTCCAAAGCCTTTATTGCATAACGACCAAATTCAAAATCCACGCCACGGGTTTCATGACCTTTCATTCTTCCTTTCATCATTTTGCGATATTTTGTTTTTTTAGGCATTAACATTGTATTGTACTCCTGTTATTAAAATTTTACTTTGTTTCTATCGCTTTACGTTGTCTGGTGCCGCGTCTTTGGAACCTTTCACCTGAATCCTTGCCGGTTTTTGTTTTAATATTCATATCGGCAGTTTCACCAGGCATTAAGTTACCTTTAAAAATCCATACCTTAACACCGATTTTACCCATAACTGTATCTGCTTCAGTAAAACCATAGTCAACATCAGCTCTGAAGGTTTGAAGAGGAATTCTTCCTTCTTTTGCCCATTCAGAACGCGCGATTTCAGCACCGCCTAAACGACCGGATACCATAATCTTGATACCTTGCGCGCCGGCTCGCATTGTTCTTTGCATTGCCTGCTTCATTGCTCTTCTGAAAGCTACACGTTTTTCTAATTGCTGTGCAACAGCTTCCGCAACAAGCAGCGCATCTACATCAACTCTTGCAACCTCAACAACATTAATAATAACCTGTCTGCCCAAGTATTTTGATACTTCCTGTTTAAGTTCATCAATACCTTGACCGCCTCTGCCGACTACAATACCCGGCTTAGCTGTTACAACAGTTATTGTTGTTGCCTTGTCTTTTCTTTCAATAAAGATATTTGATACGCCTGCTGCGTATAATTTTTTCTTAATGAATTTACGAATCTTCGCATCTTCTGCGACGAAACCGGCATAATCTTTAACCTTAGCGTACCATTTGCTTACCCAAGGTCTGATTATTCCTACTCTAAATCCTGTCGGATGTGTCTTTTGTCCCATTTTTTCTACCTTATATTTTCTACTACTTTATTACGTCTTGTGCGCCCGAAAGGCAGCTTTTGCCATTTGTTGACAAAACTATGCCTTCTTAGCCGGTGCGTTATCACTAACTTTTATTGTGAGGTGAGATGTACGTTTGAGTCTTCTGTATATACGACCTTGCGCTCTTGGCTTACCTCTTTTATATGTAACGCTTTCATCGGCATAGATTTCAGATATTCTTAAATCTTCCGGCTTTGCACCATATTTTTCATAAGCGTTTGCCACTGCTGCTCTTAAATTCTTTGCTACAACACTGGCTGCAAAATAAGGCATAAAACGCAACATATCTTGAGCTTCACCAACTGACTTGCCTCTTACTTCGTTGATTACTCTGCGAAGTTTTCTTGCTGTCATTTTTATATCTGTTTGTCTTGCTTTAGCTTCCATTTTTTCGTTTCCTTTATTTTTCTAGCCTTGCCTGCTACTATTTTCTTTTTGCAGTTTTATCTGAGCCTGCATGACCTCTGTACATTCTGGTCGGTGCAAATTCACCTAATTTGTGGCCTATCATTTGTTCTGTTACATACACAGGAACATGCGATTTTCCGTTATGTACGGCAATTGTATGTCCCAGCATATCAGGTACTATCATAGACGCCCGTGACCAAGTTTTAACAACTTTCTTTTCGTTGTTTTCATTCATCTTGTCTATCTTCTTTTGAAGTGACTCATGTACGTATGGTCCTTTTTTTAATGAACGTGCCATTAATTTCTCCTTTATCTAATTGATTACTTGTTATTTTTTACGTCTTCTTACAATAAGCTTGTCAGAAGCCTTATTAGTTTTTCTGGTCTTTTGACCGAGAGCAGGTTTACCCCAAGGAGTCTTAGGATGTCCGCCCGGACCGGTTTTACCTTCACCACCACCGTGAGGGTGATCGCACGGGTTCATCGTTACACCACGAACTGTTGGTCTTACACCCATATATCTATGGCGACCGGCTTTACCGATTGAAATATTCTTAAACTCAGCATTGCCTAAGGTACCGATTGTAGCCATACATTCTTTTCTTACCATTCTCATTTCTGAAGAAGGAAGTTTAATGGTTACATAGTTGCCTTCTTTTGCCATTACCTGTGCAAAATTACCGGCGCTTCTAACCATTTTACCGCCTCTTCCCGGTGTTAATTCAATATTGTGAACTATTGAACCTAACGGGATTAGGTCTAACGGTAAAGCGTTACCTGTCTGAATAGCTGCATCGGGGCCGCTTACAATTGTATCACCAACATTTAAACCTTCCGGAGTAAGAATGTATCTCTTTTCACCATCAGCATAAAATACCAGTGAAATACGTACGTTTCTGTACGGATCGTATTCTATTGTTTTAACAACTGCCGGAATGCCGAACTTTTCACGTTTGAAGTCGATAATACGGTATGCTTGTTTTACACCGCCGCCTTTGTGACGACATGTAATTCTACCGGTATTGTTTCTGCCGGCTGTTTTCTTTATATGCTTTAATAAAGATTTTTCAGGAGTTTGTGTAGTGATTTCTTGATAATCACTCTTTGTCATACCTCTTTGTCCCGGAGATGTCGGATTAATTTTTCTAAGTGCCATTTTTATTTTCTCCTTTTATATTTGGCTAATGCGGAACCATCTGTTCGGAACCGCTCATTTACTCTTAACAGCCTATACTGCTGTTAATTCTTCTATAGGATCACCTTCAACAGTAACAATTGCCTTTTTGTAAGACGCTGTTCTGCCGTAGTGGTAACCCATTCTTTTTGCGTGTGACGGCATATAAACCGTGTGCACTTTCTTTACTTTTCTTCCAGGAAAAGCCTGTTCAACTGCCTGAGCAATTTCAACTTTTGTAGCGTTCATATTAACTTCAAAAGTATATTTGCCTAATGATGTTGCCATCATTGATTTTTCCGTAATAACAGGTTTTCTGATTATATCGTAAAGTTTTTCTGTGTTTGTTCTAGTCTTACTCATTATTGCAGCCTTTCTGTTATTTCATTTACCGCTGATTCGGTTATAACAATAAAATCAGCTTCCAATATGTCTTTTACATTAATATTTGAAGGTAAAATCATTTTTACTGAAGGAATGTTTCTTGCAGAAAGCTCAAGATATTTATTTTCAGGAGCTTTAGTATCTGCGATAACGAGAACTTTTCCTGCTACATTTAATGATTTTAAAACTTCAACCATCAATTTAGTTTTAGGAGCTTCAATTAATGAGAAGTCCTTTACAACAACCATAGAATCAACTCTTGCTGACAGGGCGGATTTAAGCGCTGATTGTCTTGCCTTTTTAGGCATATCAAAAGCATAGCTGCGCGGTTTCGGCCCAAAGATTACACCGCCGCCTGCAAACAATGGAGAACGTAATGAACCTGCTCTTGCACGTCCTGTTCCTTTTTGTTTCCAGGGTTTTTTACCGCCGCCTGAAACTTCTGCTCTTGTTTTTGCACAAGCTGATCCTTGTCTTGCATTATTTAATTGTCTTCTTAATGCCAAGTGCATTACATGAAGATTAGGCTCTACACCGAAAACTTTTTCGTTTAAAGTAATTTCGCCTAATTTTTCACCTTTTGTACTTAATATTTGTTTTGACATTTTATTTTCCTTATCCTTTCTTACCTCTTGCGAACCTTGCGGCTGCTTTATATGGCAAGTTTGTATTTTACTGTCTTGTGCGGGATTCTTTTTTTTGTTATCCTTGTCAGCCATGTGACCTTACTTTTTTTGCCGGCCCTTATTCCTAACAAGTTTTTATATCCGGATATTCCCGCCGGTTGAGGATTACTCCCCTAGTTCCATTTTGTTCTTGAAGGAACGATTGTAACCAATCTGCCTTCACATCCCGGTACGGAACCCTTGATTAATACCAAACCGTTTTCGTTGTCAACTTTAACGAGTTTTAACTTGGTAATAGTAACTCTTTCGTTGCCCATATTACCTGCCATTCTCTTACCTTTGATAACGCGGCTCGGAGTGGTGCCTGCGCCGATAGAACCCGGTTCTCTGTGGTTCTTAGACCCGTGAGCCATAGGTCCTCTTGAGAAGTTCCATCTTTTTACCGTACCCTGGAAACCTTTACCGATTGATGTACCTGTAACATCAACTTTTTGAATATTATCAAGTACTGATAAATCGATTTCCTGACCAACTTTATAATCTTCAGAATTTTCTACTCTGAATTCTTGTAAATGTCTGTAGTTATCCAGACCGTTCTTTTTAAAATGACCGATTTCTGCTTTAGTTAAATGTTTTTCTTTTGCAGGAACAGTACCAACCTGAATAGCACTGTAACCGTCTTTTTCAACTGTCTTAACCTGAGTAACAACAGTCTTGTCAACTTTAATTACAGTAACCGGAATTGCCAAACCTTCTTCGTTAAAGATTTGGGTCATACCTAATTTCTTTCCTATTACACCTAGTGTCATTTTATCCTTTCCGGCATATCGTACACGGGGTACAAATATACCTTTACATCTTGCGATTGCTACCTTTTTGATAACCTTTTACCTTAAGGGATTTAACCTTCCGCCGCGAGGGACGTTGTAGTTCACATTATATGCATAATGCTTATTAAATTTTCAAAATTACAATATACTTTTGTATATTATAAAACTTTCATTTCTACGCCGACGCCTGCCGGTAAATCCATCTTGCTCAACTCAGCCATTGTTTGCTGTGTTGAATCGTAAATATCGATAATACGTTTGTGCGTTCTGATTTCGAAATGTTCTCTTGATTTCTTATCAACGTGCGGTGAACGTAATACACAATATATACGACGTTTTGTCGGTAAAGGAATCGGACCGGCAACTTTTGCATCTGTTCTCTTTGCTGCTTCTACGATTTTTTCAGCAGAAATATCTACTAATTTATGTTCGTAAGAACGTAAGCAAACTCTGATTTTTTGTCCTTGTTCTTGACTTGCCATTTTTTAATCCTTTTCACTGACTTTGTAACACTAATCTAATCAGGGCTTTCACCCGAACCAGACTGCTATAAAAATATTATATTTCGGTTTAATACTATAGCACTAGGTATCGTAATATAAACAAAAAACCATGTCAACTGTACATTTTAACTTGTTTTATAATTTGTAATATTTCTTTAAAAAACATCCGTTTCAAAAAACTTTTTTCAATAAAACAAGACTTGCATGTTTTGACAAGTCTTGTAATTTTCTCAGATTGCTTCCGGTTAGAGTAGTTTAAGGCGAATTTTCTGCATTCTTTTTATTTAACTCTTCTTGTTCTTTCCTATATTGAGCCAGCCATGCCTCATGTTCAGCCCGTTGCCTATCAAGTTCAGCTTGTCTTTTATCATCAGCTATTTGTTCCAAAGATTTAGCACCGGTTAAATTGTCTACCGCTTCATCAAGGGTAAAAGGGTTTTCGTCCGGACCTATATCTATATCCATATTTACCTCCCAATATCCCCAATCATGCCTTGAAGGATAGCTACGCACTTTATCAAATTGAGCAGACTCTGCATTCCAACGATAAACATCCCGATTGCGAACATATTCATTTTCACCCAATTCTGCTAAAATACTGGCTGAATCGTGATCAGTCATCGGTATAATATCAAATAATATCGCTCCCAAACGATTAAAAAAGCCATCGGACTTCAACCCAAAATATTCGGCAGCTTTTTTCATATCAGTAGGCTCTCCATCTTTATTATACAACTTCATACCGTATTCCTGTCCCTTAGCATTATACACTTTAGTTGTATATGAGCCATCTGCATTATTTGTGCCCCTAACCTCATATCCGCCGTCAGGACGCACACTATGCAGGTTTTTTATATTTTTAACCTGTCCGTCTGCATCATCATAATACTGATACTTGGGCAAAGCAGCCGCCAATGTTTCTTTTTCGGAATCGAGAGCAAACCGTACCTCTTCAATTTTAGAATACGCTGTTTGCTGCATTTCACGCAGCTCGCTTTCCTTATTTGTATATTGAGAATGCGATAAACTGTCTGCTTGTTTTCTTAAATTTGTTTGTTCTTTTTCTAATACATCGCCTATCTCAATCTCTGCATTAGCCAAAAGTTCTCCTATTTTGCTAACCTCTTTAAGGCTGTCAATTTTATTTGCATCTCCTTCTGTTTTCTTTACATCCATTATTGCAGCCTTAAGATTAGCAAAAATTTGATTTAATTTTGTCGTCATAACTTTTACCTTTCTTTTTTAATAAGTCACACTGTACGTACTGTATGTATAACGACATCTTCTTTCAAAACTTTAGACCGCCCCATCCCATCCCATCATATCATATCATATCATATCATATCATATCATATCATATCATATCATATCATATCATATCATATAAGGGATTATATCAAGGTTTCAGACCCATGTAAATTCATCTTTACATTTTGTTACATTGAAAAATTTGTTAAGGTTTCGTTACAATTATATGTTCTAAAAATACATTTCAAACAATATTACCCGTCATATATTAATTATTCGTATCAGTTTTTATAACAACTCTTAACAGTAACTGTGACATAATATCCTCTATTTTCTCTATTTCTTTGCAATATATCTTTACAAAGCCTTGAACTATATATATAATTATATAGAATTATAAGTATAAATGGTTCAAATATTCGAGGGTTAAAATTATGAAAATACAAGCAATTAATGCGGCTAATCCTGTTAATTCAAAAGGAAACGTAGTAAAGCCGGGAAAGTTCGCTAATTTAGCATATTCTGCTATTTTTGCAACTTCGCTATTAACAGCAGCGGATGCTTTCATTCCGTCAAACAAAGAAAAACAAACACCAAAAACAGAACTTAGCCAAAAAGCCGGATATGACAGTGATCTGCTGGAAGAATTACAAAGAAGAACAAGGGAAAACGCTGAACGAATCCAAAATGAATATCATCCTGAAAAAAAAGCAGATGAAATGACCTTTAAGGATTATCTAATCGCAATTTTTGCAGGTGCTTTTATAGGAGGTGCTGCAAGAACTGTTACTAATGCTATTAAAGAAGGTTAAAAGAAAGGTTAAAAAATCATGAAAGTATCTGCAATAACTAACAACAATCAATCAAATTTCACCGGAGGATTAAAGTTAAAACCCGCTAAAAACGGTATGAAAAGCCCGCTCAACTTAGCTTACGCAGCTATTGTTCCGCTTATGACACTCATTCCGGCAACAAACAACGCAGCAAACGATGTTTATGAAAAAGCTCCGGCAAATCAAACAACCGTAATAAAAGCCGGTGACATGAGCGAAGGAAAGAAAACGGGTTATATTATTGTAGGATTGTTTTCTGCACTTGCAACATATTGCCTAACAGGTGCTAAAAAAGCTACTTAGCAATGTGTAATAAAATAAATGGCAATCAAAAAGGAAATAAACATTCCTCTGGTTGTCATATACTAAAAAGGGGCAGTCTCAAACTGCCCCTTTAATATTAGAAACCAATTAACCAATTACCCCTTTGCAGCATTTGCTCCTGAAACAATTTCTACAAGTTCCTGAGTAATTGCAGCCTGACGGGCCTTGTTATAATTAATAGTAAGATTAGTAATCATTTCTTCTGCATTATTAGATGCCGCAGACATCGCTGTCATCCTTGATGCCAACTCACTTGCACTTGCTTCTAAAAGCGCCTGGAATATTGTATTAGACATATACAGCGGAACTATTGTCTGCAATACAAGATTGGGCGAGGGTTCAAACTCCATCAACGGATCAATTTCTTTAGCTTCTACTTCATCTAAATTTACTGGTAAAAGTTGCTGCTCTGTTAAAGAATAGGACATCATATTATTAAAATGTGTTGTAATAATTTTAATATCGTCTATTTCACCAGCAACATAAGCCTCAGCCATGTCCTGTGCTATCATATCAGCCGCACCTGCAGAAGGATTATCCACCACCGATGTATAAGTCTTTGCTACTTTTACAGTGCCTTTAGCATGTCTAAATGCCGCCGAACCTTTCATACCTATTACATATAAGACTGTACTTAAGCCTGCAGCTTCGTTATCTTCTATCTCTTTATGCACTGCCCTTATAAGGTTTGCGTTATATGCGCCGGCTAACCCTTTATTTGAAGTAATTACCAAAACACCTTTTGTTTTAATTTCTCTCGGTGTAAGTAACACTTGATAGTTATCGATAGCACGCTCAGGAGTTATACCATCTGATACCGTAACATCTACTTTAGAAAGCATCGTTTTAAACAAAGATAATAACTCATCAGAAAAAGGACGCGCTGACTTAACCGTAGACTCTGCCCGTTTAACTTTAGCAGCCGCAACCATTTTCATAGCTTTAGTTATTTTTTTCGTATTTTCTACGCTTTGTATCCGATTCTTGATATCTTTTAAATTTGGCATTATTCTATCCTAACTTATAACGTTGCCTTAAAGTTAACCAGCGTTTTCCTGAGTTCTTCTTTATCCTCATCTGAAAGCGCGCTGCCGCCGTCTAATCTGTCACGTAATTCAGGCATATTCGCTTCAAAATATTCAAACCAGGAATCCTTAAATTTTTGTATTTCTTTATTATCTACATCATCCAAAAATCCTTCGTTTGCTGCAAAAAGAATACTTACCTGTTTTGCAACAGAAAGCGGCTTATACTGCGGCTGTTTAAGAACTTCCGTAAGTTTTTGTCCTCTTAATAGCTGGTTCTTTGTAGCAGCATCCAAATCTGATGCAAATTGAGCAAAAGCTTCCAATTCTCTAAACTGTGCAAGGTCAAGTCTTAACTTACCTGCAACCTGTTTAATACCTTTTGTTTGCGCAGCACCGCCAACACGGGATACTGAAATACCTGCGTTAATAGCCGGTCTTACACCCGAGTTAAACAGAGCCGATTCAAGGAATATTTGACCGTCTGTAATTGAAATTACGTTAGTCGGAATATAAGCGGAAACATCGCCGGCCTGGGTTTCAATAATAGGCAAAGCCGTAATGCTGCCGCCACCCAATTCATCGTTAAGTTTAACCGCGCGTTCTAAAAGTCTTGAGTGAAGATAGAATACATCACCCGGATAAGCTTCACGCCCCGGTGGTCTCTTAAGAAGCAAACTCATTGCACGGTATGCCTGAGCGTGTTTTGTCAGGTCATCATATATGATAAGAACGTGCTTTCCTTGTTCCATAAATTCTTCTGCCATTGTAACCCCTGCAAACGGAGCAATATATTGTAACGGAGCAGACTCATCAGCAGTAGCCGATACAATAATTGAATACTCCATAGCCCCGTGAGTTTCAAGAGTTTTTGCAAGCTGTGCAACTGTTGAAGCTTTTTGACCGATTGCAACATAAATACAAATTACATCCTGACCTTTTTGATTTAGAATTGTATCAAGCGCAATCGCAGTTTTACCGGTTTGTCTGTCCCCAATAATCAACTCACGCTGTCCTCTACCGATAGGAGTAAGGGCATCGATTGCAGTTAAACCTGTTTGAAGCGGTTGGAATACCGATTTTCTATCAACAATACCTGGCGCAACACGTTCAATCGGTCTTATTTTTGATGTATGCAAATCCCCTTTACCGTCAATAGGTACACCGTTAGGGTTAACTATTCTGCCGATTAACTCGGGGCCTACAGGAACAGACGAAATCTTTCCTGTCGTCTTAACTGTCATACCTTCTTTGATATGAGTATATTCCCCAAGGATTACAACACCGACATTATCTTCTTCAAGGTTTAAAGTAATACCGATTGTTCCTCTGCCGTCCTCAAACTCTACAAGTTCGTTAGACATAACATTTCTTAAACCATAAACACGGGCAATACCGTCACCAACCTCTAATACGCTGCCTATGTTTGAAATTTCTGTTCTGGTTTCATAGTTTTTAATATTCTCTTTTATTATTGAGCTTATTTCATCCGGATTTATTACAGCCATAGTCTCCCCTTTATTTTGTAATTATTCTTTTACACAAATTGTTTAACTTGGTACGTATACTGTCGTCAACAATTGTACCATCGATATTAAATATCAAACCGCCGATTATAGAACTATCTACGTACCACTTAATATCAGCGTTCTTTGCAAGTTTTTCAATAATACGTCTTTTTAAGTCTTCGCGTTTCTGCTCATCAATTTCTACAGCAGATGTAACTTTGAGTCGGACGATATTCTCACACTTGTTAAGTTCTTTCTTATATTCCTCCAGAATATCTTCAAGCAGTCCCAAACGTTTTTTTTCTGCCAGAACCATAAGAAAATTCTTAACAGTCTTTGGCAATGAATCTGTAAAAACTTTTTCAATAATATTTTGTTTTTCTTCTACTGTTACAACAGGATTAACACAAAGCGCCTTTAAATCAGCCGATGCATTAACAGTATTAACAATATCAGTTAATGCAGCAAGCACAGCCTCTTTAGAAAGTCCGTCTTCCTGAGAAAGATCAAACAAAGATTTTGCCCATCTGTTTGCCGCTAATTCATTATTGCTTATTTTTACGGTTTCCATTTACTGTCTTACCTCATCCAAAGCATTTAAGCTTTCATAAATAAATTTATCATGCAATTCGGAATGTTCAGCCAGCTCATTCTGAATATCCCGTTTCGCGATTTCTACGGCAGCAAGCGCAGTTTTTTTCATTAGTTCGGCCTGCAGCAGACTCATTTTGGCATCAATACGTTTTTGAGTTGAAGTGATTATACCCCTCGTAATAATTTTTGCATCTTCCAGCATCTTTTTACCTAGAGCATTCGCGCTTTTTTCAGCAACATTAAGAGTATTATATATCTCTTCATCAATATGCGAAGCCGCTTCAGCTTTTTTTTCAAACGCTTCCTCGCTGCGTTTTTTCTCTGCTTCGGATTCACGTATGCTATCTACAACCTTTTGTCTTGCTTCCTCAAGTTTTCCCGCAAAATCAAATTTTACAGAAATATAATAAAGCAGAGCAACCATGACAACAAAGTTTAAAACATTTGTCGACATCAACCAATTCCAAAATTCAATAAACTTATCCATTGGCCTGCTCCTCTGTACAAGAACTCAGTATGCTGTCTACTGTTTCTTCATCAATCGTATCAATATGTCTGTCGTACCCCAGGAATTTTGAAGCTACAGCACTCGCTAAATCACCGATACCCTCTTTTAACCGCATTCTTGCTTCACGATCTATGTTTTGCAGACGGAGTCTAACACCGGACATATCTTTGGCTGATATAGTATGTTCATACTCTATCAAAGTATCTTTTTTAAGTTTGTAGTCATTAATCACTTTAGAATAAACTTCACGCGCAACTTCTTTAGACTTTTGTTTTCTTTCCAAACTCCAGGCTTCAAGTTTTTCCATGCGTTCTTTTGCTTCTTCAGCCTCTTTATAATTAGAAGTAATGTACCGCATGCGTCTTTGAACAACATTAGCAAGCGGTTCATACAAAATCGCATTAAGCATCAGAAGAAATATAACAAAACTAACTATACAAACTAATAATGTCGTATTAAACTCTAACATCTTACACCTTATTTATTATGAGAAAATTAATAACAAAGCTATAAACAAAGCATAGATTGAAGTTGCTTCGGCAAGCCCGGCACCAATAATAAAGTTTTTAAAAGCTTCACCTTTGATAGCCGGTTGTCTTGCAATTGCATCAAGAACACCCTTGGTAGCAATACCGATACCGATACCACCGCCGAATACACCCAATACAGCAAGCCCGGCACCCAATTTAGCTGCGTCTAAACCTTGTTGTACTACTTCTTCCATAATAATGTCTCCTTTCAATTATAATGACTTAATCTTCTTCTTCCTGTATAGCCATTGTTATATAAGTTGTTGTCAACAGAGCAAAAACCAATGCCTGAATTAATGCTACGAACAACTCAAACAACATAAACGGCAGCGGAACAAGGTACGCAAAGAGAGAGAGGAACGTTACTATCATGATTTCGCCTGCCAGTATGTTGGCAAAAAGCCGCAGGGCAAGAGAAAACGGTCTTACGAACAACTCCAGTGCATCAATCAGCGTAATCATTATTCCGTTAATGCTCCAGCCGTGGAAAAAGAACTTCAAACCATTCTTTTTCACGCCGTAGTAAATATAATATATAGATACGACCAGAGCCATTGCTGCGGTCATATTAATATCGTTATTAGGAGACGCAAACTCCCCTTGTCTAAGGTGTAATAACCTCAAAGGCAGCTGTCCTACAAGGTTTGCTGTCAAAATAAAGAAAAACAGGGTTAGGATAAGCGGAGAGTGTTTCCTTGCGTATTTTGCACCCATACTTTGCGTTGTAATATCCACAAAATAGTTAATAAAAGACTCCCAAACCAGTTGTATTTTTGATGGAAATATTGATAATTTCCTTGTCGTTAAAAGTGCCAGCACTAAAAGAAGCGCCATGGCAAACCACATTGTCAAGATAGTATCCATATTAAAATGGAGCGTGTGGCCTAAAAATACGTGGCTTATTACCCAATGTCCTTGTTCGCTCATCTCTTTTACCCTTCTGCTGATTAGATTAGCACAACATCAAACTTATCGCAAGTCACATAAAAAGATGAATTTTGCCAATACGGGTACAATTCGCTTATAACAGTGAAAAAAAATATTTAACAAGTATTTTTAATTATGGTATCATAGGGGCAAGGAAGAGGTAATTTAGTAGTTAATATGCAAAAGCAAACTCCTGAAAACAGTGATGAAAAAGTACAAATAAGAACATTCAAATCAAGAATAGTATTTCTTCAGGTTATTTTTGCTGCAGTCATAATAATCTTTATTATATACTTATTCTGTATACAGGTTTTGGACATAAGAAAATACAGGATAAAAGCACAAAACCAGCGGCGCGGAAGCTCTTTTTCTTTAAGAGGCGATATTTATGACAGAAACGGAATAAAACTGGCAGGTGATACTATCTACTATGATATATTTGCCCGCCCTGCCGATTATGTTCACGACGAAGAAGAGCTTGCAAAAATTCTTGCCCCGATACTTAAAGTCTCACAATACACATTAATGGAAAAACTGAAGCGCAATGAACCGTTAATATCGCTGAAAAAAGGTGTTGACAGACAAACATACTCACAGATTGCAAAATTGAGACTGAGAGAAATTCCAATGGACCCAAAAAATATTCGTGTTTACCCCCAAGGAGCTCTGGCATCCCATGTTCTCGGGTACTATAATGCCGATGCCGATGTATCCGCAGGGGTAGAATATACTGCAGGAGATAAACTTGAACACGTAGAAAACAGAGTTTTAATAGAACGCACACCCCGCGGGAAAATTATATACGATTTAAATACCAATCCGGTAGAAGCACTAAAACCCCAAAAAGGTGAAAATGTGACTTTAACCATTGATACAGCTATCCAACATATTTGTGAAAAAGAATTAAATAAAGCCATACAAAAACATAAGGCCTTAAGAGGGGCCGTAATTGTAATGAACCCTAAGAACGGTGAAATTCTTGCATACGCGGTTTATCCGTTCTTTGACCCCAACAAGTTTAAAGATGCAACATTCCTGCAAACAAAAAACTGGACACTTACTGATGTATTTCCTCCCGGATCTACATTTAAAGCAATAACCGTTGCAAGCGCAATGGAGTCCGGCAAAATCAACAAGTATACAAAAATCAATGATACCGGCAAAATCAAAATAGGCTGGTGGACAATTAAAAATTACGATTACAACCGTCATCCCAATCCGGGACTGATAGATTTAGTATATCTCTTTGAACATTCAAGCAATGTAGGGTCTGTCTTAGTTGCTCAAAAGATGAGCTCTGTTGAATTCTATAATATGTTGAAAAAATTTGGATTTGGAGAAAAAACCGGGATAGATCTTCCCGGTGAATCTGTAGGTCTGCTAAAACCGCCTAACAAATGGGATTCATCAGACCACGCAACAATGTCATACGGCTACGGAACATCCGTTACAGCAATACAAATGGTTTCCGCTTTATCAACACTTGCAAATAAAGGCGTAAGAGTAACCCCGCACGTTATTAAATATTCTCCTGAAGAAGCTGCCGTAAAAGTAAAACAAACACGCGTTATGAGTGAAGAAAACGCAAAAGCCATAACAGAACTGTTAACAGAAGCAATAAACCAGGGCGGAACAATTTTAAAAGAAGGGAATTATAATATAGCCGCCAAGACCGGCACGTCAATTAAGCCTAAAGAAAACGGCGCCGGATATACCAACAAATTATATACATCAGTATTCGGGTATCTGCCGTCCACCGATCCGCAAATTCTCATATACGTAATCGTTGACTCAGCGCAAGGATACGAGATTTGGGGAAATACGGTTGCTGTTCCTATATTCAAAGAAATTGCAAACCAGGTCACCAGAATGCTTAATTTGACACCCGATAAAAAATAGTGATAGAATAGGCTTGCTATGGTTGGAGGAATTTATGAAATTACGAAGTCTGATAGAACAAATCCAATATAAAGAATTAGTTAACGTCAATGACTATAGTTTAGACGTTGAAAACGTATCTTATAATTCTAAAACTACACGTCCGAATGATATATTTGTATGCATAACAGGCGAACACACCGATGGTCATGAATTTTTCCAGGAAGCAGTAAATAACGGGGCTGTAGCTTGTATTGTAGAAAAAATTCTTAATTCTGATATTCCGCAAATTGTTGTAAACTCTACGCAGGAAATACTTGCTGATTTAGCGATAATATTAAACGGCAACACTTCTACCTCGTTAAACCTAATCGGAGTTACGGGTACAAACGGAAAAACAACCGTTTCACACCTGTTACAAAAAATGATTGAGGACCAGCTTGGCAGCTGTGCACTAATAGGAACTCTCGGATACAAATTTTCTTCAAATGATGACTACCATGCAACGGGACATACCACACCGCAGGCACCGGAATTACAGTCAATATTTTCAGAAATCAAATACAACAAACAAATCTCAAATGTGGTAATGGAAGTCAGTTCACATGCGATTGCCCAGCACCGAGTGAAAGGATGCGACTTTAACGGAGCAATATTTACAAACCTTACACAGGATCATTTAGATTTTCATATTACAATGAATAATTACTTTATGGCAAAAGCAAAATTATTTGAAAATCTTGCCTCCGGAGACTTTGCCGTTATTAATATTGATGATGAATACGGACAAAGACTCAAAAACATGATTTCATCCTCAGTAGCAATTCATACTTATGCAGTAAATTCTTCTGCAGACATTATGGCAAAAGATATCAAATATACTGCCCACGGAGTTACATATACCTGTATTACCCCAAAAGAAAATATTAAAGTTAAATTAAAAATGAACGGAGTATTCAGTGTATATAATACACTGGCAGCAATAACTGCAGCTTATGCAATGGGATTAGATGTAAAAAAAGCAATAAAATCAATTGAACCGCTAAAAGGGGTTGCCGGCAGGTTTGAAATTGTACATCAGGAACCAATGGTTATAGTTGACTATGCACATACCCCGGACGGACTTAAAAATATTTTAATTTCAGCAAGAGGAATAAAATCTCCAAAAGGCAGACTTATATGCGTTTTTGGCTGCGGAGGGGATAGGGACGTAACTAAAAGACCACAGATGGGGGCAATAGCTGAAGAACTTGCAGACAAGGTCATTTTAACAAGTGACAACCCGAGAAGTGAAGATCCGCAGCAAATCCTGTCAGATATTTTATCAGGGTTTAAATCTACCGATAATGTTATTGTTGAAGCAGACAGGGAATCTGCCATCAAAGCAGCAAAAAAACTTGCCAAAAGGGATGATATTGTTGTTCTTGCAGGAAAAGGGCATGAAGACTATCAGATTTTAAAAGATAAAACAATACACTTTGATGACAGAGAAGAAGTAAAAAAGATTTTTAATTAACAAACGGTTAAAAGAGAGGCTAAACTTGGCTTATACAACCACAAAACTTTTAATTGATCAGCACATACACGGTGCTTTCGGTGTGGACTTAAGCAGCGCCGCAGCAGAGGAGATAGTATATTTATCAGAATCCCTGTACAAACACGGAATAGGCGGATATTTTCCTACTCTTGTCACTGACAGCGTAAAAAATATAAAACGTCAAATTACAGAGATAAAAAAAGCTGCAAAATGTGATAAATCAAATTGTGCTAAAATTTTAGGAATACATATTGAAGGAATTTTCATTAACCCGCTAAAAAAAGGTATACATAATCCCGAGCATTTTCTTCCTTCAACAATAGAAAACTACCGTCTTTTTGAAGATGAATTCATAAAAATAGTAACTCTTGCTCCCGAGCTGGATGAGGGGCTAATACCTTATCTTAACAGCAAAGGGATAAAAGTTCAGGCAGGACACTGTATTGGCTCTGATTTATGGGGAATAAGCGCGGCTACACATCTTTTTAATGCTATGCAGGGAGTTTTACACAGAGGCGTAAGTACAGCACTTTCTGCACTATTAAACGATAACATATACACTGAATTAATATGCGACGGTGTTCACTTGAGTGATGAAATCATTAAACTTACAGCAAAACTTAAACCAAAAGACAAAATAATTCTTATAAGCGATGCCCTGCCCATTACATACAGCGATATAAAAGAAACAGAATTTGCAGGAGAAAAAATTTTTTATAATGGAAAAACAGCAACATCTCTTACCGGTACAATTGCAGGAAGCACCACCCTTTTAGATAAAATCGTAAAACGACTGTACGATAAAAAGTTATTGAACCTTAATTATATAAATAATGTACATCATTATCACAATATTGACTTGCCCGGCAAAATTATATGGGATACAAATTTTGATATACTGGAAATCAAAAGCGGGGGTTAAAACCTGTCATGCTGAGCTTTCATCCAACAGGAGATAGCAGGGTGAGGGGCTGTAGGAAACAAAAAACAAAGATTTTTAAAACTGTCTAACCGAACTTAAAAACTGTACCCTCTCCCGTCTGGAGAGGGCTGGGGGTGAGGGGACAGCAAATCCGTAAAACATAACAATATAACAGAAAAGAGGAAAAATGAACAGCGATAAAATCAAAAAAGGATTGGCAAGAACACCGCACAGAGGATTATTATATGCCGCAGGTGTAAGCAAAAAAAATATTAATAAACCTTTTATCGGTATTGCAAGTTCTTTCTCTGACTTAGTCCCGGGTCATATAAACATGCGTGATTTGGAAAGGCAGATTGAAAAGGGAATACATTCAGGCGGCGGACAGGCCTTTGTCTTTGGAGTTCCTGCAGTATGCGACGGCATAGCAATGGGGCACAGCGGCATGCAGTATTCACTGCCATCAAGAGACTTAATTGCCGATTGCGTTGAAACAGTAGCCGCAGCACACCAGCTTGACGGACTTGTTTTGCTTTCTAACTGTGATAAAATCACTCCGGGAATGCTGATTGCTGCCGCAAGATTAAATATACCCGCAATAATAGTAACTGCTGGTCCAATGCTCGACGGAATATGTAAACACCAGAAATTAACCATGATAAAAGGTTCGTTTGAAGCTGTCGGGAAATACCGCGCAGGAATGATAAATGAAAATGAACTACTGGAAATGGAGGAAAACTCTTGTCCATCTGCCGGTTCATGTCAAGGACTGTATACAGCCAATACAATGGCATGTTTAACAGAAGTGATAGGAATGAGCCTCCCGCAGTGCGGTACTGCTGCGGCGGTCTCTGCATTAAAACGAAGAATTGCTTTTGATTCAGGGCTGCAAATCGTAAATCTTGCAGAAAACAATATTAAACCATCTGATATTATAACCAGAGCATCTCTCAGGAATGCTATCATCTGCGACCTTGCAATGGGCGGTTCAACAAATTCATTCCTGCATATACTTGCAATTGCAAATGCAGGAGGAATAGACGTTACCCTAAAGGACTTTGAAGAATTAAGCGGAAAAATCAAACAAATAGTAAAACTTGACCCGTCAGCAGCTCCTACAATGACAGATTTACACAATGCCGGCGGAATTACAGCTGTCCTTAAAACGTTATACAATAATATACCGGAATTAACAAATACAACAGGCGTAAGCGGCTTAAGCATAGAAGAGTTAATTAAAGATGCATGGGTTGATACAGAATTAATTCATAATGTAACTAATCCGGTAACCCAAAAACCGGGACTCGGGATATTATACGGGAATATTGCTTCAGGAGGGTGTGTAACAAAAATATCAGGAATTGACGAAAGCTGTTACGAGTTTGAAGGAACAGCAAAACCCTTTGATAGCGAGGAAGCAGCAATGGAAGCACTTGAAAAGGATGAAATTAAAGCAGGTGATGTAATAGTAATAAGATATGAAGGGCCTAAGGGCGGCCCCGGTATGCGAGAGATGCTTGCACCAACTTCTCTTTTGGTGGGCAAAGGGCTCGGAACAAGTGCGGCATTGATTACAGACGGAAGATTTTCAGGAGGAACAAGAGGAATTTGTATCGGTCATATATGCCCGGAGGCTGCAGATGGCGGAGTTATTGCTCTTATTGAGGAAGGGGATAAAATTAAAATAGATATAAATAAGAGGAGACTTGATCTTCTTGTTGATGAACACATTCTTGAAGAGAGACGCAAGAAATTAAAACCGTTTACCCCAAAACACACAAGCGGATATCTTGCTAAATATGCACGTTCTGTACAGGATGCAAGCCACGGAGCCATTGTATAAATATTTTATAATAACTGCCCTGTGCTATACAAAATAAAAACTATTTGCAATATCAAATAATTAAAGGTATAATTATCTACAGGTAATTTGCTGGCAGCATCGGACTGCCTATAGAGATAAGAAATGAGCATAATAGAGCACAGAATTGTAAAGTTCATTGCGGCATGCCAAAATTGTTGTTCAGGCATGTGTGATTATTTTTGTTCCGTTTCACATCAAACAGCTCTTGAATACACCTTAGAGAGTCTTGTTTTGTTATAGGAAATCCGTTAACGCTTAAGAGATTCTTAGGCGGCTGCAAATTGTTAGTAAAGCACAAATATTAAAATAAAGAATGAGGATACTATTTCGATGAAAAGACTCTACAGAATTAAATACGGGTTCTCTTTAATGGAGATGATGGTTGTTAT
>CALVDX010000016.1 GCA_944326425.1 Candidatus Gastranaerophilales bacterium | reverse complement strand
TGCTTTTCCCTTTTTGGTCTTAGTTCCCTTGTATTCATGTTTACGGCATCTTTTCTAAAATCTTTAATTTTTTCTCTGTTTTTTGTTACATTTCGTTACATTGTAATGCTTTTAATTTATATAATCCCGGGACTGTAACTTTTATTCTGTCAATGCGTTCCGCTATTTCTCCTGCCGGCAATCCTATTTCTTCTGTACAATTAAGCGGTTTTTTGCCGGAAAGCATTACTTTAATTATTCTGTAATCTTTCAGGCATAATGTTTTTTCTTTTATCATTTTGTCTCCCTGCTTTGACTTAAAATTAGCATAGGAGGGTAAGATTTTATATTCCCCGGGTCGGTAGTTTAAATTATTTTAGAGTATATTTCATCAATATCTACTATATCTTTGTGAAGAAAGTCAAAAAATTCTTTTATAAACTTAAGGATATTATCTCTGATAGGATTTTTGCCGGTAAAGTTCATATAATATAAATCCATTGGCAGTCCGCCGTTACTATTGGGATAAATGTAGTTAATATCAAGTTTTTGGGCACCATTAGCTAAATAAAAATTTACGCGCCTTCGGGTTTGCGGATTTAAATCCGAGATTTTTTCAACTTCAAATAAACATCCGGCTTTGTCTTTAAAAATTTGCGGTAATAATTGAATAATTTTTGAGCCAAGCCCTTTTGACTGAGTGCTTTTTAGTATGGCTATATAATCGACAAGCAGATATTTTTCTCCGGTATAAACAATTATGTAACCGCATAAAGATTCATTTTCATATAAGCAGAGAAGTTTATAACAGGGAGATTTTAGCAAGTTGAGAAAAGCAGTGTAATCTTTAAGCTCTTCCTGCGGGAACTGCTGTTTCATATCCGCATATATTGTATCAAAATTTTCTAACCCTGTTTCTAATAATTTCATAATGATAATTATAATTCACAGGGTAATTTATGTAAACAATATGCGCTTAGTACATTGTTGTGTTATTTTAGAAGTATTGAAGGTATATGCAAAAGAACTACGAAACATACTTAAAATTTTTAGAAGAGAAATTAACAGCTTTTTTTGAAATGCAAAAAGAATACATTTGCTGTCATAAAGGATGTTCTTTGTGCTGCCGTAACGCGGAATTTCCATACTCACAGCTCGAGGTGCAGTATCTGGCGGTAGGATTTTTTACTCTGGAGGAAAAGTTACAAGAACTGATAGAAAAACGTTTTTACGAACTGGGTGAGCAAAAAAAGACATTTAATGGCGGGGTATTTCTTTATGACTGCCCGTTTTTGATAGATAATTGTTGTTCGGTTTATGAATATCGCGGTGTGGTATGCAGAACATTCGGATTGCTTTCCCAGAGTCCGGATGGTACTGTTAAAACCCCGTTTTGTTGTTTTAAAGGTTTGAATTATTCTAAAGTTTTTGATTCTGAAACAAAGCAGTTATCTGATGAAAAAGTTAAAGAGTACGGCTATAAAGAGAATCCGTTAGGGTTTAATCTTAGTTATGAGTTTCTGACAAATCCTGATTTTGAGCGCGGTTTTAACATTGTTTTTGGAGAGAAAAAACCTTTGCTGGACTGGTTTTGTAAATGATAAGCCGGCAGTTTTATTATCACTGATATTGCGGGTTTATTTTATAGGAAATTTTCTTTTTAAGTTTGTAAGGTGATTGGGCAAGTATAATTGCCGTAAACATCATAATACAACCGGCTATTTCTCTGATAGAAAGGGTTTCCCCGAGCAGCAACATACCGCCAAGGACGGCAAATACCGCTTCACTGCTTAAAATAAAAGCTGCTACGACAGGTTTGGTAGCCTTTTGCCCGAAAATTTGGAGGGTATATCCAACTCCTGTAACAATAATACCGATAAATAATACGGGTTTCCAGCCTGCAAGTATAGAGGTGATTTCAGGATGTTCAAAAATTAGTGTGAACGGTAGTGAAAGCATACCGGCCACGAGAAATTGCAAACAGGAGAGTTTTATGACATTTGTGTTTTTTGTGTATTTGTTTACCACCATTATGTGCAAGGCAAAGAAAAAGGCACTTATTAAAAGGAATAAATCCTCTAATTCATACCGGGCGCTTCCCTCAAAACAGAGAAGGTATAATCCGATAATTGCAATTATAATACTAATTTTTACGTTGTTATGGAGTTTGTGTTTCATAAAAACAGCAAGGATGGGCACAAAAAGAATATAAAGTGATGTTATGAAACCTGCTTTTCCGGCGGGTGCATAAATCATACAGTACTGGTTTATGGTAAAAGCGATAAATATAACTACACCTGCCCAAAAACCGCCTTTAAGCAAATTTTTTATATTGTGTCTATTTTTTCTACGTGGTTCAAGACTTTTCATTATAAAAGCGGAAGGTATCAAACATATGCACCCGATAAAGCATCTTAGAGTATTAAAAGTGAAGGGCCCGATATACAGCATTCCTAGTTTTTGCGCAACAAACGACAGCCCTGATATGACGGCCATTGCAATCAATGCTAAATTACAATATATACGCATTTTGTAGTACTCTCTCTTTGTCATACTTTATATCCTTCACAACTCATAGCTTAAGCCTTTGGCTAAATTTATAGCCCGTACACGTTATGTTTGTAACTGCAGTCAGTTTACCTACCTTTATTATGAATGATTTAAAAAAAATATCCAATCCTTGGGTTAAATGAGATTTTTTATTGCTCTAATATTTCCCTGTAAGTACTTATAACAAAATCGTTAATATCAACAAAAATAATTGTTTTAAAGCTGTTTGTAGTTGCGATATAGTCTTTCACTGTTTTTACTGCGATTTTACATGCTTGTTCTATCGGAAATCCGTATACTCCGCAGGATATGGCAGGGAAAGCTATTGATTCCAGATTGTATTCTTTTGCAAGATTAAGTGAGTTTTTGTAGCAGGATGAGAGAAGTTCTCTCTCATTATTTTTACCGCCTCTCCAGATTGGTCCTACTGTGTGAATGATGTATTTTGCCGGAAGGTTATATCCCCTTGTAATTTTTGCTTCTCCTGTTTTACATCCGTTTAACTCCAGACATTCTTTATATAACTCACGTCCGGCTGCACGGTGGATTGCGCCGTCAACTCCGCCGCCTCCAAGAAGTGAGTTGTTTGCGGCATTTACTATTACATCAACTTCCAGTTTTGTTATATCGCCATTGATTACTTTTATTTCTGTCATAAGTATATTATAACAAAATGTAACATTTATTACCCGTTACAGCAAAAAAATATTCTGCACGGGTTTGATAGAAGTATGAGAATATTTTCGGTTAGTAATTGCAGCAATATAAATAAATTTGCTTTTTCTGCAAATAGTATACCTGTAGAAAATCGGGCAAGGATTTCTGCAAAAAATGATAATAGCGATACCGGAAAAAATGGAAAACTACTTCCTGCTTCAATTATTGGTACTGCTGTTGCCGCCGCCGGAATCGGCTTATATATCAAATTCGGAAAGGGTAATTCTTTAATAGCACGGATTACCGGTATATTTCGCCCGCAAAATAATTCCGGTAAAGAGATAGTTCGTCCTAAATATCTTTATCATATGACAACGCTTGAAAACTACAATTCTATGATAAAGGACGGTAAGGTTAAAAAATCAATGTATGGTGATGGTGTATTTTTATCTAATATTGAGGACTTAAAAAATAAGTATAAAAGCAAAGCTTTTGAAGGGATGCTTGATTGGTACGGCGGAAAGTGCGCAGGGCAGGGCGGGCCGATATCCAAAGGAACGATTGTTTTGCTGAAACTGCCGCTTACTCCGGAAAATGAAAAAATGATAAGCTGGCGCAGAATCAGGTTTGCCGGTGATAAAGCTGAAAAAACTGACGGAATTTGGAATTCCTTTGCCGATTTTGAGTCTGAAAACTTAAAAAAAATTCATAATTATCCTTTAGAATATCTATACGGCGCGGAGATACCAATATCGAATCTCCAAAAAGCTGCTGAGATTAATATAAATGAGCTTTCTGCAGGAAATAAAGTGAAAGATTTTTGGCAAAAAGCCGGATTGTAATCAGTTTGTTCTATTATTTCTCACACTGTTTATAAACCGTTTCTTGTGCTATAATTATAGCACAAGAAACGGTTGTTAAGGAAAACGGAAATATGTATAAAGATATTTTGCATGGCAGATTCGGGTCAATGATTTTTATGACCGGTGTTTTGATTAGGGGCTTGTCCTCCCAGACTTTTGCTGAGAAAGGTTTTGAAATCACTCCGGAACAGTATCTTATCCTTGCGCTGCTTGTCGAAAACGGTGCAATGTACCAAAGGCAGCTTGCCGAAATTACCCTCAAAGACAGAGGAAACATTGCACGGATTATCAAAATACTTGAAGATAAAGAACTCATTGAAAAAATCCCCGATTCAAACGGGAGAAGAATCTATAAAATAGTCGTTACGGAAAAGGGAAAAGCGCTTAGCGATAAAATTTTCCCTACTGATATAGAACTAAGGGAAACCATAAAGAAAAATATTTCCGAAGAAGAACTAAACAATACATTGAATACCCTTGAAAAAATATATTCAACCGTAAGGGATAAGGTAAAGCTTCAAATATAAAAGGAGAATAAATGAATATTGCCGTTAATACAAAACCCCACAATTCACCGTTATGGCTTGTAGCGTTATCAATACTTTTACCGACATCTTTTGCCTGTCTTGCAACCTCCGCGACAAATGTTGCTATTCCCCATATATCAGGATATTTTGGCTCCACTGTTAACGAAGCAAACTGGATTATCACATCATATATGATTGCAAATGCCTGTTTGATACTGATGTCCGGCTGGCTTGAAAACCTGATGGGGCGCTCTTTACTATTAAAAGTGTTTATAACAATATTTACAGTAGGTTCGCTTATTTGTGCAATTGTGCCAAATCTTAACATTATGGTGCTCGGGCGTTTGATACAGGGGATTGGCGGCGGGCCTATGACACCTATTTCCCAGTCAATCCTGCTTGCGGCGTTTCCGCCGGACAAAAAAGGAATTGCTATGAGCCTTTACGGGCTTGCCGTTATGGTTTTTGCAATATTAGGGCCGACTTTTGGCGGGTTTATTGTTGATAATGCTGACTGGCAGTGGATTTATTACGTTAACATTCCGGTCGGTATACTCTCAATCGCACTTGTTCACGCAAATATTGATGATCAGGAAACGCGTACTAAAATTGAGAAACCGGATTATCCCGGCATGATAGCACTTGTTTTATGGCTTTTATCAATGCAAATAGTACTTGATAAAGGGCAGCAGTATAACTGGTTTGATTGTGCGTGGATTTCGTGGCTTGCGGGATTTTCAGCCTGCGCGCTTGGATTTTTTATTGTATGGGAGCTTGAAAACAAAAGCCCGCTTATTAATTTAAGGTTATTTAAAGACAAAAACTTTTTTATAGGAACGATTTTAAGCGCTTCGGTTAATATGCTGGTATTTTCAACTATTGTGCGCTTGCCGCGTTTCTGCTTATTCCGCTTGCGTTCTATTTGAACGTTGACACCGACCCGGGGGGTAAATGATGCAAAGGGTACAATGGGGAATAAATGGAGCCACCAATTGCAACTCAACGGTTTGTGTAAAAGTAAATAAAAAACGGGTTTATATATCGAAAATAAATAATTTATAGAGTTCTATATCAAGCGCCCTTGCTATGGCTGCGACTGTTTCAACAGTTGGTGACTGCTCTGCGCGTTCTATCCCGCCGACAGAGTTTACGCCGATTCCTGCTAATTCTGCAAGTTCTTCCTGTGACAATTTCTTCTTTAGCCGTTCTATTCTGATTTTGTATGAAAATCTTGTATAAATACCAGGGGCGCCTTCAGTCGCCCCCCGGTGTTTATTCTATAGCTCTATTAATTAAGTTATTTTTCGTTTAACACTTCTTTAAGTGTTTTTAATGCCGCTATTGTATTTGGAAACCCGATGTATGGCAGACATTGAATCATTGCGGCGGTAATGGTTTCTTTAGAATTGCCGGCTTTTAAATTCCCTTTAATATGGCTTTTTAAAGTTGCGGTATTACCTGTCGTTGCAAGTGCTGCGACAAACAATAATTCTCTTGTTTTAATATCAAGCCCTTCTCGGGTATAGAAATCGCCAAAACATACTTCGGTTAAGAATCTTGCAGCATCAGCGCCCATATCTTCAGGCAGTCCGCTCAATGCCTGTTTGATTTCATCGCCGTACAACGGTGTCTGGATTTCAAGCCCTTTTGCGTAGCGTTCTTCTTCCTTTATTGTAGCGGTTGACGGCAGCGGAGTTTTAATTCCTCTTTCCTTGAACACTTCGTTTAATACACCGAGTGCATTAAGAGTTTTCGGGAAACCGATAAACGGTGCAAGCTGGTAAATAACTTCTCTTAATTCTACCGGCGTTGCGCCCGCGTTCAATGCCCCGTTAATATGTGCTTTTAACTGCGGAAGTGTCTGCTGTACTGCAAGAGAGGTTACTGTTATCATTTCTCTTGTTTTAATATCAAGTTCACCGACGGTAAACACTTCGCCAAAAATATATTTCTGCAAAATCGCCATCATTTCCGGATCATCGCCGGCCGGTGTCAGTGCTTCGCCGCCAAAAAGTATTTTGTAGTTTTCTTTGCAAATATCTGTTCTTGTCATTTTATTATCCTCTGTTTTTGCTAAAATCGTATTTTGCGCCAGTAATACTATTATAAAGAGCGCAAGTCCGCGTTTTATAAAATTCAGCATTATTTTTTACCGCCTTCCTTTAAATAAGTGTTGAAAAAGCTTTCGATTTTATCAAACGGGATTTTTTCAAGATTGTCATACAAATCCACGTGGTTTGCGCCTTCTACTATTAAAAGCTCTTTGTTATCGCCTTTAAGTTTTTTAAACGCATCTTCCGAGAAATATCTGCTGTGCGCTTTTTCTCCGTGTATCACTAAAACCGCGTTTCTAATCTCATCACTGTAGGCTAAAATCGGCATATTGATTAAGGCTAAAGATGCGGTAGTGTTCCAGTTGCCGTTAGAGTTGATTGAACGTTTATGGAATCCGCGCGGAGTTTTGTAATATCCGTAGTAATCTTTTACAAACTGCGGTTCTTCACCCGTTAATTTTTCAGGCAGTCCGGGCGCTTTTGCGTAAGTACCGGTTTTAAAGTCTTCCGTTCTTTGTTTGTTTAAATTTTCTTTTAATTCATACCGCGCATTCTCATCCATTGAATCAAAATATCCGTTTGCCGTAACCCTTGTCATATCATACATTGTAATGGTTACAGTCCCTTTAATTCTTGTATCGATTGCTGCTGCATTTAAACCAAACCCGCCGAAACCGCAAATTCCGATAATCCCTATTTCATCAGGATTAACATCCGGCTGAACGCTCAAAAAGTCGACTGCCGCGCTAAAATCCTCCGTATTAATTTCGGGAGAGGACACATTTCTTGGCTCTCCGCTGCTTTCTCCCGTATACGACGGGTCAAACGCCAGCGTTACAAATCCTCTTTCCGCCATTGTTTGCGCATATAATCCCGATGCCTGCTCTTTTACTGCTCCAAAAGGCCCTGCAACGGCTATTGCTGCCATTTTTGCCGCAGGTTTATTTTTCGGTGTGTACATATCCCCGACAAGAGTGATGCCGTATCTGTTTTTAAAGTTTACTTTTTTTACATCAACCTTATCGCTTTGTTTGAAAGTTTTGTCCCAATCATTACTTTTTGCCATACATGCACCTCCTATGATTAATAAAAATGTAACGGTTAAAATTAAAAACTTTTTAAACATTCTTCACCTCGCTGTCTACATACTTTATAACTTTGCACGGTGTTCCAACAGCAACCGCATTTGCAGGAACATCGTCTACTACAATACTTCCAGCTCCGATTATTGCATTGTCGCCGATGGTTACTCCCGGGACAATTGTAACACTTGCCCCAATCCAGACGTTTTTCCCTATTTTTACGGGCTTAGGGATTAGTGACTGGCGTTTTTCAGGCTCCGGCATGTGGTTAAGCGTTGTAATAATAACGTTGTGCCCGATAAGACACCCGTCGCCGATTGTAATTCCGCCCTGATCCTGAAATTTGCAGCCTGCGTTTATAAAAACATTTTTTCCTAAAGTGATATTCTTCCCGCAGTCGGTATAAAACGGTGGAAACAGACGGAAAGTGTTATCAACTTTTTTACCCGTAAGAGTTGTGAAAATCTCTACGATTTCTTCCGGTGTATGGTATTTGTTGTTTAATTCCGTGGTTATTTTTATTGCTTCCTGACTGAGTTCGTGAAAATAAAGACTCATCGGGGAGCCGGCTTCTACTACCTTGCCTGATGCCATATATTCTAAAAACTCGTTTATATTAACCTTATTATCCATTATGCTGAAAGCCTTTCTTCCCTTAGTAAAATTTCTTCGCTGCATTTCATTATTGCATCTTCCATTATAATTTCACCGACCGAGTCTGCTATTATCGTTCCTGATTTAGGGTTTTTAACGGAAAGAATATTACCTTTAATATCTGCCTCAACATCAGAGTACTCAAAAGATAAATCTGTATCTTCCATAGTGCAGTTGATTAATTTTAAATTTTTACAGTAGCATAATGGCTGTGTGCCTATAATTTTGCAGTTGATAAACGTCAGATTTTTACTGAACCATCCGAGATACTCACCTTTTACAACGGAGTTTTCCACTACAATATTCTTGCTGTGCCAGAATGCATCTTTTGTATCGAGGTTGGAATTTTTTATATGGAGGTTGTTCATATACTGAAAAGAATACTTGCCGCTCATTGTAAGATTATTTATTTCAACGTCCCTTGATTCAAATAAAAAGTACATTGAATCAATTGTTGAGTTTGTTATGTTTACACAGCGGCATCTCCAGCCAAACTCCGGTGACACAATGCTGCAGTTATTGACGGCAATGTTTTTACATTCTCTTAAACATTTAATACCGTTAATATTGCTGTCAGAGATTTCCCCGTCTTTGCAATACCAGAGCGGAGCTCTTGTTTTCTCATCCATTGCGGAGTTCTTAAGCAGGAATTTTTTTGCGTGCCAGACGGGATAACGGAGTGAAAACGAAGAATTTAATACATTGATATTTCTGCATTCTTTTAAGACTGACTCTCCGTCTGCGGGGCCTTCAAATTTACAGTTAATAACATCTGTATTTTTGATATTATACAGTGAACGTTCTGCATCAAATGTTTGGTTAAAAATTTGTTTTTTCATAATTCTTATATTCCTTCTGCTTTTTATATCAAATCTTGGTAATAATATTTGATTAAATCTGATTGATATGAAACATCAGGTAATCAAGACAGTCTATTTTCTTTTGTACGCAATGCAGATTTTCAAGCAGACCGGATTTATGCTTATAAAGAAGCTGCAAAAGCTGCTTTGTAGTACCGGAATTTTTTATCTTTAAAAACTCTTTTATAAATTCTGCGGAGCAATCTGCATCCCTAAGATTTTGTATTAAGTTTTCGTTTTTACTTAAGTCCATACAAAATCCTTTCTATTCTTCTATTATTTACCATTTTCTAAAAATAGCAAATACTTATATCGTATCAGTATAGATACCTTAAAGGCATATTTAGGGAGATAAAAGCGCAGCATTAATTACTGCCCTAAAGGGTTATTTTTTGCCGGACAGTTATAATTTTTTAAATATGTAGAAATCTGCAAATGAACTGATTATGTTTTTATCAGGTGAATAGGGGTACTTGTTCGGGATAAATTCCAGTAATTCCCAGTCAGGTTTGTTTTTCTCTATCCATTCCGTAAATTTTCTGTGTTTTACATGGATGCATTGCTCTTCATCTTTGTTTGAAGCGTAAATTATTACATATTTTTCGGCCGCGCCAAACAGTTGATTCATATACTGTTCATAAATATTATCTTCTACCAGGTGATATATTACGTCCAGAGATAATGTAAGTTCCGCTTTTTCATTATTATACTCAGATATATTTTTGAATTTGTATTGCGGAATGTTCTGGAATTTATTTTTGCAAATGTTTAAAACTGTATCAGAAACGTCAAAACCTGTATAGTTTTTAAAACTGAATAACTCAAGCTGGTTCCCGTCGCCGCATCCGAATTCAATAATGCTTTCAATATGATGTTCTGCAACAAATTTGTTTATAATATCAGCTTTGAATTGTGCAAGCGGGCCAAAACTTCCTGCACCGGAGTTTCCGCAGCTTCTATATCTGTTTTCCCAATATATTCCGGAGTTAAACTCCAAGTTTGTAACCATTAAATCTATACCGCCATCAAGATTGCTTTCTGATAACCTGAAATCCTCCGCAGAAAATTCTTTTTTATAATCAATATTAGTGTTTATGTTTTTGTTTTTGCCGTCAAAATCCAGACGCTTCGGGGCAACACGCGTAAACTCAATATCCAGTATTTCCTGTTTGGCTGTAACGCTGAATATTTTATAATTTTTAAATACTTCTGAAAAAGTGGTGTCTAAGGTTTTTGAATCGTACTCCCTGAGGTGTTCATTATTCCACGGTGCTTGTTCCGGCGCAAGGCGGTATGTTCTGGAAGGGGTTGTAATAATAAATGTTCCGTTATCTTTTAAAACCCGCTTTATTTCCTTTAGATAGAGGTTAACATCGTTAACGTGTTCAATGACGTGGAAAGAGACTACAACATCAAATGATTTATCCGGATAGTTAAGCTTGCCGCCCGGGTAGGATTTAAAAGAGCAGTTATTAAGTTTATAAATTGTTTTAGCTTTTTCAACGGCCTCTTTAGAAATATCAACGGCTTCTACTTCTCTAAAGTGTTTGGCAAGACAGGACGTTCCGTATCCGTCCCCGCAGCCGATTTCTAAAACAGAGGAATTGCTATCTAAGTATTTTGTAACGTACTCATAGGCAAATTTGTGGTCTAAAAATAGTATATAATCATAAATATTATCATTATATAATTCAAATACATAATGATAATCTCTTAATTTTGCTTTTATCTCAGGGTATTTTTTAATGATATTATTTAGTTGTAAATCATTACCGCCGTTTATATTGGAACTTGCTAAAGTTTTTTCTCTGCTAAAACCGAATTCCCTTGTCGGATTTGTATATGTAATCTCATTAATCGGGTTTTTAATCACTTTTATTTGTGTATTGTTGAGAACGGCCATAGCCCAGAACCATAAATCATCAGCACTTGGAGCTGCCTGTACAAAGGTCTCTTCATCTAAAACATCTTTATAAAGAACACCCGGAGGATACAATATTCCTCCGCAGCCAACAGCAACATTTATAAAATCGGACGAATTGTCATCAATTGATTTTTGCCAGTCTGCGTAGGGTTTCATAATTTCGCCATTGAAAGTAATTTTGTGGACTCTGTTAGCATATATCGGCATATATATATATATATTGTCCTTTATATCATCAAGGTAGGCGTTGTACAATTTTTCAAGCCAGTTTGGCGGATAAAAAACATCATCGTCTGCAGTTACGATAATATCTCGCGGATACTCTTTTAATGCAGGTATGAGTTTTTTGTATGATTTTAGGTTTTTACACCATTTTATTGTAAGTCCAAAATTTTGCAGTCTTAAAACTTTTTGCGGTATATCCTTTTCTCTGTTTGGAAATTCTTCCTCCGCCAGCCACAAAATTAATTTATCCGGTTTAACACTCTGGGTTAAAAGTGAATATAGGCAATAATGAATATCATACATTCTTTCAGGGTAGGAAGTTAATGAAACTATAAGCCGCGGTTCTCTCGGAGTATCAGATACTCCTGGTTCTGTCATTTGTTCAATTTTGTGTTCTGTTATGGCATAATTTATACCGCTGGACATAGCCCGGACAATTTTATTTAACAAATCCTGATTATGTGCCAATTGTGTTTCTAAAAGCTTGTATTTATTTGCAAGTTTCTTTGTTTCGTTTTCAAATATAAATTTTCTCCCAAAAATCGTAACAATTTTGGATGCAGCGGTATCCCTTATTGAAAATAATTCGCTAATAAACTCTTGTTTTGCCAAACTTTTATTTTTTGAAAAATCCGGGTCTACAAGAGGAATAATATTAGAAGTGCTTATGAAGTTTTTTAATTCGGCAATTACAGGGAAATAATTTTGTATAGCAACGATGATGTAGTCCGCATTTGTCTCTGCAAGTTTTATAAACGGGATTATTTTATACCCCGTAAAATCTTTACCGGCATCTTCTAATGTAAATTTTTTATCAGAAATACCTGTGATATTAAATTTTGATAAATCATACAGTTTATTTACTGTTTGGAACAACAGCCCGCTGCCATATATAATGACGGTTTTGTCTCCGATTAGTTTTTTCAAATATTCTAACCTCGAGTTAATCATATTTTCTTTAAGATATTTTTCTATATCGCTCATTTCTTCTCACTGAAACTAAAGTTTATGATTATTATATTATATTATATAACAAATCCTAAAGGAAGTTTTATCAAAAATATAGTGATTTTCTGGCGTTGTTTAGTATAAAATACAATTATGATAATAAATACAGGTTCAAGGACAGATACTGTCCAGTATTATACGGAATGGCTGTTAAAACGGTTTGAAGAGGGTTTTGTCTACTCCAGAAATCCTATGTTTACTGATAAGGTAACAAGATACGAATTAAATCCGGCGGTGGTGGATTGTGTTATTTTTTGTTCAAAAAATTACGAACCGATTTTGCCGTATATAGCGCGGATTACAAAGAAGTTTAATACATATTTTTATTACACAATAACCGCCTATGACAGAGATATTGAGCCAAATGTGCCGAATATTGATAAAAGCATTGAAACTTTAATTAAATTGTCCGATATAGTCGGCAGACAGAGGATTGCGTGGCGGTATGACCCGATACTTTTAACGGATAAGTATACAAAAGCACGTCATTACCGAACTTTTAACTATATGGCGGAACGGATTTCTCCGTATATAGACAGGTGTATTTTTAGTTTTGTGGAAATGTATAAGAAACTGGAAAAGAATATGCCGGAAATTATACCGCTTACCCCGAAAGATAAAATAGAACTAGTGAAAAACATTGGTGCGATTTCTAAGAGATATAATATGCTTATACAAACCTGCGCTTCTGATGAGGATTATGAACAATTCGGGATATTAAACTCGGGTTGTTTGACAGCAGAAATTTTAGAGCGGGCTAATGGTATTACCTTTAAGCCGATGCGGCATTCCGGAAACCGTAAAAACTGTAAATGTATGGAAAGTCGTAATATAGGGGATTACGATACCTGCCCTAACGGGTGTAAATATTGTTACGCCAACCAGAATCCGGAGATTGCCCGGGCAAATTATGAAAAATATAACCCTGATTCAGCGTTTATACTTGGGGATTTAAAGGATACCGATGAAATACAAGCCGGCAATCAGAAATCTTTTCTGTTAAATTTTGAACAGCAAAAGTTGTTTTGATGGGGCGTGTGGAGAAGTGTTAGCGGGTTGTATTTTGAAATATTAAAATAGACTAAAACGTAATAAAAAAGAGCCTTAGAAGGCTCTTTTTTATATTTTTGGAGGCTAGGAGATTCGAACTCCTGACCCTCTGCGTGCAAAACAGATGCTCTACCAGCTGAGCTAAGCCCCCATAATGGTTGTAAATATTCAATTATCACTGCTCAGCAGGTAGAGCATTATATCTCTATTCGGAACCTTACCGGTTCCTGGGGCAGCTGAGCTAAGCCCCCATAATGGTTGTAAATATTCAATTATCACTGCTCAGCAGGTAGAGCATTATATCTCTATTCGGAACCTTACCGGTTCCTGGGGCAGCTGAGCTAAGCCCCCATAATGGTTGTACTACGCCGTATTAACAACAATAGCACTTTATATTTCAGCATTTCTACAGGTCAACCACCTGCAAAGTTATTATAATATGCTGATTTTTTTTTGTAAAGGGGGGCAGGCTTTTTACTTAAAAATAATTTTTGTTTCTCTTTCTATAGTACTATCTTACGGCAGAAACGGTAGAGCATCAGAACAGGCAAAAATATTATATAAACACTTTTTTCTGGATAATTTCTCCGCTGCGGATTTCCGCTATAGAGACGAGAGTCCCTTTGTAAGTTAAAATAGCCGTTTCAGCCTCGTTAATCCCATGGTTTTTTAGTTTCATTCCGTTTTTAACCATTGCAAATTCTGTTTCATTAATCTCAATTTGTTTATAGTCTAATACATCAAGCGGGTTTATTAACGCCTGTTCGATTGCCTCTCCGGTCAAACTATCAAGCGGATAAGTTCTGTCAATTGTAAATTTCCCCGCCTTAACCCGTATAAGCTTATCAAGATATCCGTAACAGCCGAGGAAAATACCTAAATCATTTGCAATCGAACGAATGTAGGTACCTTTTGAGCATTCTATATAAACTCTTGCCTGCTGCTTATCATAATCAAAGTTTAAAAGTTCCAGTTTATATATAGTTACTTTTCTTGCGGGAACATCTACCTCTTTCCCTTCACGCGCGTACTCATAAAGTTTTTTCCCCTTTAATTTTATTGCGGAAAATATTGGCGGTTTCTGTTCTATTTCTCCGCTGAAACGGTCAAGCGCAGGCAGCAGCTCTGCTTCAGTAATTAACTTGCTGCCGGTTTTAGTAACTTCCCCTTCTCTGTCGTAAGTTGTTGTAGCTTCTCCTAATTGAATTATTCCTTCGTACGCCTTATCATCCGCCAGGTATTCAATAAGCCGTGTTGCTTTGCCTATGCAGACAGGCAAAACACCCTCTGCAAAGGGGTCTAGTGTTCCAGTGTGCCCTATTTGTTTAATGCAGGTAAGCTTGCGTAATCTTGCGACTACATCGTGTGATGTTATCCCTGAAGGTTTGTAGACATTGAGAAATCCGAACACTAAATCTCACCTTTTGAGATTTTATCTATCAATTCTGTAACTTTTGAACCTTTTTCTAAGCCGTCGCTATATACAAATTTGATTTCCGGAGTTAAGCGCAGTCTGATACGTTTTCCTACTTCGTAACGAACTTTTGAAGTGTTTTTTTCAATAATCTCTTTGTCTTTTTCAACTTGTTCGGGTGAGCCCAATACACTGTAAATAACTTTGGCATAAGAGTTGTCGTGTGAAACTTCTACATCAACAATTGATACAACTCCGGACAAACCTCTGATTTCTTTTCTTAAGATTTCCGATATATCACGCATTAACTCTTTTCTTACACGTTCATTTCTGAGAGACATTGTTTATTACTCCTCTAAAAAGCCGTAACTACAGACTTGTCCTTTCAACTTCTTCGGTTGTTGAAACTTCAATGATGTCACCTACTTCAATGTCGTTCCATTTGCTGAATGAAACACCGCATTCAAAGCCTTGGGCAACTTCCTTAACATCATCCTTGAAACGTTTAAGCTGGTCAATTGCCCCTTTGAATATTTGTTGACCGTTTCTTAAAAGTATTGCATTTTTAGCCCGGACAATTTTACCTTCCGTAACGTAACATCCGGCAATTTTTGTTGTTTTGCCAATAGTAAACACCTGACGTACTTCGGCTTTCCCGAGAGCAACTTCTTTTACTTCCGGATCGAGGAGTGAAATCATTGTCTTTTCAATATCTTCAAGTATTTGGTAAATGATATCATACTTCTTGATTGTAACTCCTTCGCGTTCTGCGGCAGCCAGTGCGTTTGAATCTTCTTTTACTGTAAAGCCTAAAATCAGTGCGCCGGATGCAGAAGCTAACATTACATCTGCTTCGGAAATGTCGCCGACACCAACGTGAATAATTTTTGTAATAATTTCTTTAGATTCAAGTTGGGCAATAGCCTGAGAAACAGCTTCCGCTGCACCAAAAGTATTTGCTTTAATAATAAGGTTAAGCTGAGGTATATCACCTTCTTTACCCTGTACGGCTTCTTTCCGTATATGTGCCGGAAGCATTGCATCTAATCGTTTGTTGCGTTCTTTTTCTTTACGTTTTTCGACAATAGTTTTCATTTCTTTTTCATTTTGAACGACTTCAAAATAATCACCGGCTTGCGGAACTTCTGTTAAGCCCAAAACCTCGACCGGTGTTGATGGTTCCGCTTTGGTAATTCTTTCGCCTGAATCTGATAACAATGCTCTTACTCTGCCGCATGCTGTCCCAACAACTATACAGTTGCCCGTTCTTAATGTTCCGTTCTGAACAAGTAGTGTTGCAACAGGCCCTTTACCTTTGTCTAAGTCTGCTTCAATAACTACACCGCTTGCTTCAGCTTTCGGATTTGCTTTGAGATCAAGTACATCGGCCAACAGAAGAATGTACTCTAATAATTCATCAATTCCCTGTCCCTGCAGAGCAGAAACCTTAACAGCAATTGTATCTCCGCCCCATTCTTCGGGAACAAGTCCGTGTTCTGTTAGCTGCTGCAGAACTTTAGATGGGTCTGCACCTGGTTTATCTATTTTATTGACCGCAACAATAATAGGCACATCCGCTGCTTTTGCGTGATTGATTGCTTCAATTGTCTGCGGCATTATACCGTCATCTGCTGCAACAACAAGGATAGCAATGTCTGTAGCTTTTGCTCCTCTTGCACGCATTTCTGTAAATGCTTCGTGTCCCGGAGTGTCTACAAACACGATTTTCTTTTCTTTTTTGTTGTCAAGATATACCGTATAAGCCCCGATTGATTGGGTAATTCCGCCAACTTCGGTTGCAACGATTTTATGCTTTGAAGCACGGATACTATCAAGCAATGTGGTTTTTCCGTGGTCAACGTGTCCCATAATACTGACTACCGGCGCGCGTTTCTTCAGCAGTTTCTTATCTACTTCACTTAAAGCCTTATTTTTTTCTTCTTTTTCCATTTCTTCTTCAATGTAGGCTTCAAGGTCTTCATCGAGTACTTCAAGGCCGTATTCTGCGCAAACTTTTTTGATTACATCCACATCAATAAGCTGGTTAACTGTAGCCATAATGCCCTGGAACATTAAAAATTTAACAATTTCAGCAGGTGTTTTTTTGATTTTCTCAGCAAGTTCATTGATTGTCATTGCATGATTGACTACCAGTTGTGTTACTTCGGCCTCTTCATTTTCTTTATGAACTTTTTTCTTGTGTTTGTGTGCGGCTGTTTTCTCTAAAGAAATGCGTTCCTGTTCTTCTTGTTTCGAATTGTAGTCTTTATCTTTTTTTCTGTCTGCCTTTTTCTTTGAAAAACCTTTATTATCATATATTTCCTGAGGAATAATACGTCTTTCAACCAGTTTTTTCTCCGGATTATTTTCTTTTTTGAGTTGACGCTTTTCTCCATCTGACGAACGTTTTTCTCCATCGGCGGGTTTACGTTCAACTTTTTCTATCAAAGGTTTTTGCGGAGCTCTGCGTACAATTTCAATTCGGCTTGTTCTTTTATCCGGATATTCGATTTTAGTGTGTTCAACCTTTACTGTTTTCTTCTCCGGTTTTATCTCTGCCGGGGCTTCTTCTTTTTGCTTTTCTGTTTCGGCTTGTTTTATTGATTGCGGTTGTTCTTTCTTTTTAACAATTTCAATGAGCGGTTTATTTGCTGTCTTTTTTTGTTGTTTTGGCTGTTCGTCTGCTTCTTCTGATTTATCGTTTTCAGCCTGTTCTGCCGGTTTAGTTTTCTTTACTACAAAGGCTTTTGGTTTTTTCGCCGGAGCACCGCTTGCTTGCCCAAGATGTTCTTTTAAGCGTCTTATTTGCTGTGGAGTTACCACATTGGAATGCGACTTAACTGTGATAGATATTTCCGCAAATTTTTCTATCACTTCTTTACTTGTCATTCCAAGTTCTTTTGCTAATTCACTTACTCTGGTATTCTCCATTATTAAATAATCCTTTCAATTCCTGTGAAGTCTTCAAGGCTTTATTTAATTTATTTTTCTTAAAAGATTTCACTATACACATTTGATTATAACAAAGATATGCTGATCTGCCAAATACCTTTGAATCAGGCGAGATAATGACTTTGCCGGATTTGTACTCTTTTGTCAGCTTAATCATTTTATCTGCTTCTTCCAGTTTGCCACAACCAACACATTTTCGCAACATTTATACACCTGCTGCCAGTTTTTCAAGTTTAAGTTTTTGATCGTACTCTATCAGAAGGTTTATCAACTCATCCAAATCCCCCTCTATAACTGTCCATACGTTGAGGTTCTGGTTAATCCTGTGGTCTGTCAGCCTTCCCTGTGGGAAGTTGTAAGTTCTGATTCGTTCACTCCGGTCGCCTGTTCCAACCTGTGAACGTCTTAAGTCTGTTATTTCTTTCGTTTGTTTTTGGAGTTCCAAATCATAAAGTTTTGCCTTAAGGATTTCTAACGCGCGTTCTTTGTTTTGTAATTGGGAACGTTCCTCCGTGCAGAAAATCATTATTCCTGTAGGTTTGTGGAACACGCGGACTGCAGTTTCTACTTTGTTAACGTTTTGACCGCCTGCGCCGCCCGAACGGGCAGTTGAAATCTCACAGTCGTTAAGATTTAAGTTTACTTCTACATCTGTAACTTCCGGCATAACAGCAACTGTAGCTGTTGAAGTGTGCACTCTTCCCTGGGATTCTGTTTCAGGAACCCTTTGAACACGATGGACTCCTGATTCATATTTTAGCTTTGAATAAATGCTGTCACCCTTCATTGAAATGATTACTTCCGAAACCCCGCCGGCTTCACATTCATTCTTTGAAAGTATCTGGGTTTGCCAGCCCTGTTTATCAGCATATTTAAGGTACATTCTCATCAGGTCGCCCGCAAAAATATTTGCCTCATCGCCGCCTGCGCCGCCTCTGATTTCTAACATAATATCTTTATCATCCATCGGGTCGCGCGGGAGAAGCAGAACTTTCATTTTTTCTTCGTATTCTTTGATTTTGTTTTCATTCTCTTCAATGTCTGCTTTCATAAAAGCCTTCATCTCGGGGTCGTTTTCCGCAAACATTAATTCTTTTGCTTCTTCAATCTCTTTTGTCGCTTTCTGCCAGGCGTAATATAGTTCAACGGTTTCCTCCATTGATTTTCTTTGCTTTGACAGGTCGCGAAATTTATTATAATCGGCTATAACATTAGGATCCATTAATGTTTCGCCAAGTTCTATGTATTTTTTTTCTATCTGTTTTATTTTATCTAACATATCTTGCATAATACTAATTCCTCACCAAGTAATTTTATTATACCAGAAACAGACGGGGGGTAAATAAGGGGGGAAAATGGTAGAGCGTGCGGGTAATAAGGCTGCTGATGGATAAATAGCGGAAATACGCAAGCGGAAATGACGGAAGTGAATAATGGAGTGCGGGAAAGGAGATTTAAAACGGTTTCATAACATAATTACTTAATTGACAAAGGGATTAAATAAGATATAAAATTGATTTATGTCAACAGCGTATTTATGTTTGGGCTCAAATCAGGGCGACAGAATAGGATATATACAACAGGCGGCCTCGCTTCTTAAGGGGACGGACGGTGTTAGTATTGTGACGACGTCTTCTTTCTATGAGACGGAACCATGGGGAATGGATAGTGATAATCTCTTTGTAAACGCTGTTATGCAGATAAGTACAACCCTTTCGCCGGAAGCACTTTTAAAAGCTATTAAATTGATAGAGCAAACTTTAGGCCGGATTAATGAAAAAACGCAGGATGGCATTTATTTGGACAGATGTATTGATATTGATATTATTTTTTATGATGACAAAGTAATTAATGAACCTGATTTAGTTATTCCGCACCAGCATTTTCATAAACGGGCATTTATGATTGTGCCTATGCTTGAAATAGCACAGGATTTTATTCATCCTTTGTATAATAAGACAGTGTCTAAACTGTACGATGAACTTGAAAATCCGGAAATGGTCTGTCTGTATGGAACGCGCTTGTAGAATCGGTATAATCGGCGGCGGCCCTGCCGGTGTGATGACGGCTGCGCTTCTGGACAAGAGGTTTGATATAACAATCTTTGATACTAAAACGCTTCTGGTAACTTTGCTGCCTACAGGCGGTGGCAAGTGTAATATTACTAATTCTGAAACTGATTACAGAAGTTTTGCCGCTAATTATCCAAGGGGAGGAAAATTCTTATATTCAGCGCTTTCCAGATACTCATCAGTTGATATTATTAATTATTTTGACAGTATTGGTGTAAAAACTGTAGTCGTTGAAAACGGAAAAGTTTTTCCGGAAAAAATGAGTGCAAAGTTTGTGCGTGAAAGAATGCTTGCACAAATAAAGCATTGTAATATAGAAAAAACACTGGTTACTGATATACAAAAAGTTGATAATGGTTTTTGGGTTATATCCGGCAGGTCAAAGTACTTTTTCGATAAAGTTGTTGTTGCATCCGGCGGGCACTGTAATTTTGATTTTTTAAAGTCTTTGCAGGTAAAAATTATACCGGTGAAGCCTTCCTTAACCGGTTTGGTGACAAAAACAGATTATAGCAGTCTTAGCGGAGTAGTATTGAAAAATATTTATAATGAAGAAATTGGAGAGGTTGGAGACATGTTGTTTACGCATTTTGGTGTATCGGGTCCTCTTATTTTTAAAATTTCATCTATTAAAGCAAGGGATAATTATCCTTACAACCTTCATTTCGATTTAATAAGTGATAGTATACCTTCTTCAAAATCGTTTCAGCAGATACTTGATAAGAATTCTAAAAAAGAGTTAAAGAATGTATTATCTTTATTTTTGCCAAGAAATTTTGTTAATTTTTTCTGTCGTGAAAAGGGATATTCTCCTGATGTTCCGGCATGTTCGGTAAACGCGCTTGTAAGAGACAGTATTTTTAATGACTTGAAAAATTATGAAATAACGGTTACGGAGCCGAAGCCGGATGGCGAAACCGTTATGGCTGGCGGGGTTGATTTGGCATTTATAAATTCAAAGAGTTTTGAGCATAAAGTTGTTTACGGTTTGTACTTCGCGGGTGAAGTGTTAGACATAGACGGTTTTTGCGGCGGATTTAATCTACAAAACTGTTGGAGCGGCGCATTTGCAATAGCAGAAACTATAAATGCAGGCTGAAATCAGCCTGCATTTATTTTGAGAGTTTCTTATTTTTAGTCATCTCCAAAGTCTCGTTTAAGATCGGTCATTTTGTCTCCGCAATAGTCTCTGGCTGAAAAGCAGCTGACTTTGCCGTCCTGGGTTACATTTAGGCCCCCGAGCGCGGTCCTTTCATCTTTTATAGTTGCGTAGAATGTTATTGTATAGGCGCCTGAACCGGTGATTTCATATTCAAGGTTATCTCTTGTGGAATAAAAAGTACCGCCTGAAACATTATTTGCGGAAACTCCAAGTTTATCCGCAAAAATTAAAGGAAATTTATTTTCCCCGCTGTATGGTCCGTTTGCATAAATACCTCTGGGCGGGGCTTCTTTGTTTCCAAAACCGTATAAAGGACTGGAAGTATCTTCGTCCGGATATAAAGAGGAGTCATTTATCATGTCATGTACTATCATTTTTGATGCGTTGTATGCTTTTAGAAACTGGGCTTTATAAATATCCGGCATAACACCGCCTATTACTTTTGCAAGGATTGTTCCTATAATACCGATAATACATATAGTTAAAAGTATTTCCATTAATGTAAAAGCTTTTCTCTTCATAATTTTCCTCATTTATATGTTGATTTGTTCTCTGTTTTAATTCTATTTTATTTTTCCGGTTATGACAAGAGGGAAGGTATTTCTCCCCGTACTGGCATTAACGGCGGGGTATACGCTGTTTTCATAAAGGGCAGCTTTATTCGGCAGAGTAAATCCTCTTGAAAAAACTTAATAAATACTGTAAAATTAACTGGATGGTTAAGTTTGTAAATAATAATATCAATAAAAATGATATTGTAAATATCAAATCTACTCACATAAGTACATTTTTGCAGGAAAATAGTATAACCGAACTGAAAAAGATATATGATTTTTATGCTTCAGAACAGTCAATACTCCTGCTTACGGGCTTTGGCGGCACAGGGAAAAGGCTGATAATAGAACATTCTGAAGGCTTTCTTGCCCCAAATGTTTTAAGAGTCGGGTTTGATTGTAAAGCCGCTACGGTTTGTGATGATATTCTTATGCATTTTATTGAGGTGATGCAAAAAACTCCGGATGCTAAAAAAATATTTTCCCCTAAAATTGAAAATTTCGCTAAAACTCTTAACCGATATATAAGTGTAAGCACTTTTCCTGTTTTAATTTTTATTAATACTTTTGATAATGTTCAGAAGAAAAATTCAAAACTTATTCTTGATTTTCTATTTTCTGTAGTTAATTATGACAAAGTAAAAATAATTATTACTGCTAAAACTTTTGACTCCTCATTAATTCCCCCCGGCATTGAATACACAAAAATTATATCAAAGGCATTAAACAGGGCTTTATTTACAGAATATATCCGCTCTAAAAATATTGAATTTAATGAGTCTGAAATTGAGGAGTTATATAAACTTACACGTGGATATTATTATTATGCAAAACTTACATCAAACGTAATTAGTAATCTGGGTATTTCGCTTAAGGAGTTTTTATTAAGATGCAAAAATGCGGGTAAAATATTTGATAAATATTTGTGTGATGCGGCTATATCTGTCCTGCCGCTTCCCATAAGGAATTTTTTCTGGTTTTTACTCCTGTTAAGACATGGTATATCTTATGACGCACTGAGCGTTTTGGATTTGTATGACGAAATGTCTGTAAAATATCTTTTGAAAAACGGATATATTTATGAAGCTTCGGGAGTTATTTATGTGAGCGATTATTTCCACTCTTCTGTAGAAATTATTATTCCGGTAAAGATTAAGCAGAAACTTCATAAATATCTGGCGGATATTTATAAGTCGCAGCTGAAAGAAAAACCGGAAAACAGAGTGTTAAAGCTTTCTAGACAGTCTTTAAATGCAGAAATAGAGTATCATGCTGCAAAATCTGAAAGTAATATAGAGCTTGTTGATGATATTCCGGCAGCAGAGGAGGTGAAACAAGAACAGTCTGTTGTTATTAAAGTTTCGGAGGTTAGTAACTCTAAATCCGGTAAAGCTAATGAAGACGAATTGATAAAAAAGGCTGAAGAACTAACATCCCTTCATAAGTACACTGAAGCAATAGATGTGTATAATAGTATATTAGCAATGTCTGATAATTGTATGAAGCTGACAGATGTTTATACATCGCTTGCCAGACTTTATTCTAAAACCTCGGATTGGTCAAAAGCGCTTCATTATTATCTTTTAGTAGAAGATTTTTTTAACAGGAATAATGAACCTATAAATGTTAATTACATTAAGTTTGAAATTTCAAACGTATACTATAATATGTTTAATCTTGAGGCGGCACGCAATACTTTAAAGGAAGTTATATTCTCGCAGGATTCACCCAAAGGTCTTATGATAGATGCGTGTTTGCAGCTTGGAAATATAGAAGATTATGCCCAAAATTATGAAGAGGCTTTTGTTTATTACAAGCAGGGAGTTGATTCTATAGATGAAACAACTCCAAAAGAAACTGCAGATGAACTTTATTTCAGGTATGCGGTGGCGCTCGACGAGCACGGTGAAAAGGAATTAGCTATCTCCTATTATTATAAGTATATAGAGTCAGGGGCGCAAACTTATTTATCATCTGTATTCTGTAATCTTGGGACAATGCTTGAAGAAGCCGGAGATTTAAAAAAAGCGGAAGAATATTTTAAAAAAGCTTATGATATCGATATGGCTAAAAATAATTATGACGGGATTTATTATGCTTCAACCCATCTTGCAAACCTTTATTTTGAAAAAGCTCCGGCAAAATCGCTGCCATATATAAAAATGGCGCAAAATAGCGCAGAAACTTTAAATGATTCTTTTTATATTGCACAGGCGCATTTGCTTGCGGGAGATTATTATTACAGGATTAATGATAATGAAAATGCACTTAAAGAATATGTCAGTGTTTATATGAGTGTCAAAGATGATTTTTCAAGGGAAAACATAGACAAGATTACTGCAAGAATTAAAGATATGGAAATCCGTCTGGGACCGGAAAAATATACGGAGATTATGAAAAAGTATGGATAGAAATAATTTTGAACCGTATATGAAGGTCTTTCTTGAAGAAAATTCAAAGATTAATCTTATATCTAAAAATGAAGAAAAATATCTTTACGAAAAACACATAACGGATTCTCTTGCGATTTCGACATTTTTTGACAAATACATTGTTCCGGAGACCCTTCTGGATATAGGAACAGGCGGCGGCTTTCCCGCCGTGCCGGTGGCAGTTGCATATCCTGATATACAGGTCTGGGCGATTGACAGTATTGCTAAGAAAATCCGCGCGATAGAAAATATTAAACAAAAACTCGATTTAGAAAATCTGTATCCTGTTTGTTCAAGGATAGAAAACTTTAAAGAAAAAACATTTGATGTCGTTACCTCACGCGCTCTGGCATCGCTTGACAAATTGTTTTTGTATGCGGCACCGCTATTAAAGGATGGCGGCTATTTTGTTGCCTACAAATCACGGTTACTCGAGGATGAACTTAAAAGCGCCCAAAAAATCATGAAAAAAAACGGTTTTGTGCAGGTTGATACTATTGAATACACTTTGCCTACCGCCGAAAATCACGTCCGCAGGCTTGCAATATTTAAGAAAAATTAGGGACAAGTTACTGTTCTTTTCCTTCTTTCACTGCTTTTATCAATTCCCGGGGATTAATTATCCTGCCGACATATACGCCGGAATCGTTATTGGTACATTCATCAGATGTATTAAGCGCAATTTCCCAAAATTTTTGAGGGGTAATGTCAGGATCTGTTTGTTTGGCAAGGACATACATTCCCGCAAGCCACGGGGTTGACCAGCTCATTCCGCCGTCATTACCTTCATATCTGTATGAAGTTTCGTCTGTGTAATCTGCGGTTGTTCTATGATCCATGGGGATCAGCAGTAAATTGTTTTTATATTCCTTGGAGCGTATTTCTGAATTATGTTTGAAGAACGCCCCGGCTTCGTACGATTCCGGTGAATTTAAATCACCCTTGGGAGCGCGATTGGCTCCGCAGGTTCTCATTCCGTAATGTTCATACAGGGCGGTTGATACTACAAAAACGCCTTCTTTTTTGGCGCGCGCTATAGCCTGTACTAAATCCTCATACCCTTCGGCGTGCTTATCAAATCCCCAGCTTACGGATATAACCGAAATCCGTTCATCGGGCGGAAGGGTGTGGTTTTTATCAAGAATTTTATTTATAGCGTTTGCGTAAGATGAATTTGATGAGCTTTGTCCGTATTTTTTAATATGTTCAATTTCTTCTTGCAAGCTGCTTATGTTGTCCTTAGCTGCTTTAAGGTATTCTTGTATTGCTCTTATATCCTCTTCAACAATTTTAAGTTCATTTTGTAATCGGGAATTATTCCCGCTGCTAAGTTTCTCCTGCAGGGCTATTCGTCGTTCTTCTTTAACTTTTAAATCGTTTGAGCATTCATCAAGATAAATCGACTCTTTTTCAATTGATAATTCCAGATATTCTATGTAATCTTTATTAGCCTCCGGATCCTGTGTCATATTTACGGCTGAGTAATAATCAACAGTTGCATCGGGTGCTACTCCGACAGATTTGCCGACGGCTATGGATGTTACAGCGGCACCATGCATTGAGGCTTCACACCATCTCATTTCTGTCGCGTTTACGTCTGTATGGCTTCTTATATTTGCCGCATATTCTTGATGTTTCCCAAGCGGCTGGTCAATAATTGCCATATGGACACCTTTGCCTGTTATACCCTGCTCATGCAATGTCCGTATACCTAATCCCGGATCTTTACATTTTTCAGTATAAAATTCAATAATAGCTTTTTGTTCGGGTGAAAGGATGGTAGTGTTGTCAATACACAGGTTTAACAGTTCTGTTTCCGGGAGTTCTAAATTGCTTATATCGTAACCTCTGGCATCTCTAATCCAACTCCCCCTTGTTGGCAGCTCATCGATCGTATGTGCTGTCGTTACTTTAGTATTAGCCGGTGAGTATTCAAAATAATTTTCTCCGGGGGTGTTGTTTGTTATCTTTTTAATACCAAACTTTTGGAGTAAATAGTCTTTGGCTTTTAACAGATTTTCTTCAACCAAACCGGCCATTGTCAGTTCTTTATCGGAAATTGTACCGCTTTTATCCTTATCAAGTTTATTGAAGATACTTGCCTCATCCATTTTGGTAAGTTCGTTTAAAGTAATTGGTTTATAATCAGGCATGTTTGCAGGATTAATCTTATCAACCATTATGTTTCTCCGCTAATATCTGATATTAATAACGTCAAAAAATCTAGAAACTTTAATAAAATTAAAAAGTTATTAACAAAAATTTACAATGATTGTGCTAATTAAAAAACTCTCTTGCTGCTTTTAAATAGTTTTATTTACAAAAAAATTTCTTTATGGTGTAATAACACAAGGAGACAGATTAAGGAGAGATTATGATTTCGGAAGAAAGAACATTTGTAGCAATCAAACCGGATGGGGTAAAAAGAGGATTAATCGGTAAAATTATTGACAGGTTTGAGACAAAAGGATTTAAGATTGTTGCAATGAAACTTTTACAGGTAACACCTGAGCTTGCTGCAAAGCATTATGAAGAGCATCAGGGCAAACCGTTCTACAATAGACTTGTAAACTATATTACTAGCGGTCCGATTGTAGCAATGGTTGTTGAAGGGTACCGTGCAATAGAGAGTGTGCGCCACATGGTGGGTTGTACAGATCCTGTTAAAGCTGATGTCGGTACAATCAGAGCAGATTTTGCACAGGTTATGGAATACAATGTTATTCATGCCTCAGACGCGCCCGAAAGTGCTGCAAGAGAAATTAGTATTTACTTTAAGCCTGAAGAAATCTATGATAACTGGCAGTCTATGCTGGAGATGATTACTTATGACCAGGAACGTTCAGGGATTTAGTTACGATTTAGTACATATTTGCAAAAACTCCGGCGCAAGAGCCGGAGTTCTTCATACACCGCATGGTGATATTGAAACACCGATTTTTATGCCGGTCGGTACAAATTCCACAGTTAAGCTGGTTACCAACAACAATCTTTACGATACCGGCGCGCAGATTATCCTCGCTAACTCTTATCATCTTTATTTAAGGGCGGGGCATAAACTTATTAAACAATTTGGCGGTATTCATGGCTGGATGAACTGGCAAAAACCTGTTTTGACCGACTCCGGCGGATTTCAGGTTTTTTCGCTTGCCCATTTAAGAAAAATGTCCGAAGAAGGTGTTGAGTTTAGGGATCCAAAGGACGGCAAAAAACATTTTATAAGTCCGGAAGTATCAATGGAAATCCAGCAGGATATAGGCGCTGATATAATTATGGCGTTTGACTGGTGCGCGCCCTACCCTTGTGACTATAAAACGGCAAAAGAAGCGATGGAGCGAACACACAGGTGGCTTGAAAGATGCTTCAGAGCAAAAACTTCAACCAATCAGGCACTGTTCCCTATTTGTCAGGGGGCGTTTGAAGATGACCTGAGAAGGGAAAGCGCTGCCGTGGTTTCTACCTTTGATGCGGTAGGTTATGCGATTGGCGGGGTAAGTGTCGGAGAACCGCCGGAGATTAAAAACCACCTTGTAGAATTAACCGCACCGCTTTTACCGGAAGATAAACCGAGATACCTTATGGGGGTTGGGACTCCGGAAGATTTATTGGACGGAATTTTGCGCGGTGTGGATATGTTTGATTGTGTTCTGCCGACAAGAAACGCAAGACACGGGTCATTCTTTACTTATGAAGGGAAAAAACAGATTAAGAATGCACAATATTATGATGACCCGCGTCCGCTTGACGAAAATTGCGATTGTTACTGCTGCAGAAATCATACACGTGCATATTTACGCCACCTTTATAAGTGTCAGGAAGGTACAGGACAGGCATTGATGAGTATTCACAATATCAAATTCCTTATTGATTTTGCTAAAAAAGCACGTCAGGCAATTTTGAATGATGAGTTTGATAAGTTTTATAAGGCACATTACGATAAATTAATTGCCGGCTAAAAAAGGCGTCTGTATTAAAAATATATTACAAGATAAACACTGATTTAATGGATTAAAAGAAAAAATTTATTTAATGGTCTAAAATGATTGCAGCTCCTTTTCGGAGTCTGCGCCGATATGTCTATGATTTGTCCTTTTCATTCGTCCTGACGGGTATGGCAAATTGATGGATTTATGCTATCCTATTGTTATGAAGAGGTTGTTTGGCATACTGTCCGGATTTTTTATTGTTCTGCTTTTTATGGCGCTTATATTCCATAAAGATGTTCCTGATGTAGGGAAAAAGCATTCTTACAAACCTTCTCCCGTTGTTAAAACGCCGCAAAGGGAACAGGATACGACAATAACGATTGACGGTGTGGATTATTATAAGTCAGGGGCGCAGAACGGAAAATTTGGCGGCGAGTTTTTTGTCTCTACGATAGGTGAGGGGCCTAAAACTTTTAATCCGTTTAATGCGATGGATGCAACTTCTTCTACGATGGGCGGAATTATGTATGACGGATTATTAACCTCAGACCCTGCAACAGGAGAAGTGATACCGCTTCTTGCGAAAAGTTTTTCAATAAGCCCTGATGGCAGAGAGTATACTATAAATCTTAGAAGAGGGATTAAGTGGTCGGATGGGCAGCCGATTACCGTGGAGGATGTTATTTATACTTATAAAGAAATCATTTTTGCCGGCCTCGGTAATACTTCGACCCGTGATATGATGGTTATTGACGGCAAATTGCCGGAGGTTGTAAAAATTGATGATTATACAGTTAAATTTATAACATCAGAGCCTTTTGCTCCGTTTTTAAGGCAGCTATCAACCCCGATTGCGCCAAAACATGTTTTTAAACCTGTATCGGATAAAGGCGCGGATGCGTTTAATACTTTTCTTTCTACCGATATTAACCCGAAAGATTTAGTTACAAGCGGAGCTTTCAGACTTAAAGAGTATGTTCCGGCCCAAAGAGTTGTGTATGAACGTAACCCCAACTATTACAAAGTTAATGGCAATAATGAAAAATTGCCGTATCTTGATAAAATTGTGTATTTTATTGTCGCGGATTTAAATAATGAGATTTTAAAATTTGAAGCAAAAGAAATTGATATGATAACTCTTCGCGGATCTAATGTTGCCAGATATAAAGCTAAAGAGCCGAATTCTGATTATACTGTTTATAACCTTGGCCCTGATACCGGAACAATGTTTATTACAATTAATTTGAATAACCGCAAAAATAAAGAGGGTAAGTATAATGTAAGCCCGATTAAGCAGGAATGGTTTGGTAATAAGAACTTCAGAACAGCAGTTGATTATGCGCTTGACAGGAAAAGTATGGTAATGAATATTGCTAACGGGCTTGGTGTTCCGCTGTTTACGGCAGAGAGTCTTAATTCTATTTACCTGAACAAATCTATCACGGGTCATGAACGTGATTTAAATAAGGCGCGTGAAATCCTTTTGCAGGGCGGGTTTTATTATGATGAGAAAGGGAAATTAAGGGATAAAAATACAAACTATGTCGAATTTGACCTATTTACCAATGCAGGAAATACAGAACGCGAAGCACTCGGGGTTATGGTTAAACAGGATATAGAGGATTTAGGGATAAAAGTTAATTTTAAACCTGTAGAGTTTAATTCACTTGTAAATAAACTTGTAAATACTTATGACTACGATATGGCTATAATGGGGCTTACCGGGTCGCCATTAGAACCGCACAGCGGGAAAAATGTCTGGTATTCTTCAGGCCCTTTGCACATGTTTAACCAGCGTCCTGCCGGATATAATACGGATGATAGATTGGATATGGAAAAAGAACTTGATTATATTTTTGACGAAGCGGCTTTAAAAACAACTTTTGATGAGCGGAAAAAACTCTATGACCGGTATCAGGAAATTATTTATGATGAAAAACCTATGATTTACCTTTATTCTCCGACGAGAATAATTGCTGCGCGTAAGTATTTGAAAAATTTATATCCTACATCGTTATCCGGCATTGGTTACAATCTTGATGAAATCTTTATAGACAAAGGGAATTAGTTCATTTTATTTGTTCTGTCGATTCCGGTAAAAGCTTTTACTATCGCATACAGAGCATATATTCCTAAGCTTCCTGCAAATATTTTTTGCAATATACTTCCGCCTTTTGATATAAATGTTCCTGCAGATAATCCTACTGGTACAACATTATCTGCAAGGGAGGAGCAAAAGCCGCTTGCATATCCTTTAATATTTCCCCACATTTTCGCTATCGGACTGTCCAGTCTCCATTTGAATGCGCCTCTTTTCATCATGTTTTCAACATCGCTTTCCTTAGAAAGTCTGTTAGAATCAAGCCAGGCATCAAGTGTAGAATCGGCCATCTGAACTTTACCATACCGGATAGAATCGCGTCTGCCGCGTGAGTGGGCATCATAAACCCCGAGCCCTATGCCGCCGGCACCGGCTGTTTTTATTAAAATGTTTTTAAGTGCGATTGCCATGTTTTACAGCCTCTTTTTTTGCTTCCTCAGGCGATAGCGGATAACTTACAACTTCCGTTTTTGCAGACATCCTAAGTAATGCTTCTGCCGCTTGAAGAGCGTCTTCTTTATTTACCTGGTCATTTTTCATATTATTCAATAAAGTAACGGTATAATTGTTTCCCTGAGCCGTTCCTGTACTAAGGAGGCTTAGTGCAATACCTCTTACTGAGCCTTGCGGATCCTGAAGCATTTTATTTACCAATGCGTTGAGGGCCGGATCATTGTATCTTGTTACATCTTCTTCAAACCTTCTTACAATATCTTTTGCTGCCTGAAGTCTTACTTCTTTATTCGGATTGTTTAAGTAATTTTCAAGTGATTTTATATAATCATCTGTTAATGCAACTATACGTTTTTTGCCCGTTGGTTGTTCTTTTTTTTCTTCGGCGGGCTGTTCCGGCTGCTGTGCGGCCGGATAAGGCGGATATCCGGGATATGGAGGATAAGGCGGATAAGCCATATAAGGGGCAGGATAAGGATACCCTTGGTATGACGGTTGCTGCGGGTACTGAATATTGTTGTTTACTTCATTATTATTGTTATTATAAATCGACCCCTGTGGAATACTTGCCCACGGATTACCGGCTTGCTGCGCTTGTCCGTTTATTGGATTTGTAACCGGTTCTGGTTGTTGTGCTTGTTCAGGTACAGGTATTGTTGCACTGTCTGTTTGTGTTCCTGTCTTTATTGCAGGCAGGTTTCCGTGTCCTCCCATATTTACGGCAGGGTTTATTATTTGGATGTTTACTCCGGAATAATTTGGAACCTGTAATTGTCTGTCAAGATATTCAGCCATAATATAACCTTATTCACCTACTACAATTATATAAAGTCGAAAACTATTGAAAAGTTGCTTAATTGTAAAGTTATGTAAATACAATTTGTCTATGAGAGCAGAAAAATTTTCGTTAAGATGTTAAAATAAAGGGAGTTTTTTAAAGGAGTTAATAAAGATATGCGTATCCCGAATAATGTCTTGCATTATACAAATTTTACTTCTTATAACGAGCGTTTAGACCAGAAGGATAAAATACTTTTGTCTACGCCGGCTCTTGCGGCTTTGAGCGCGGGATATAAAAATCGCAGGGGGATGCCTTCTAAAATGCTTTTAGAGGGTGCAAAGAGCGGTATGAAATGGGGGGCATTTTTATTGTCGCTTTGTTCAATGATGGGAGTAAATAAATTTTTGGCAAGAAATTCACAAAAATTCAGGGAATTTGAATACAATCATGGTATAGCGGCAATGGCGGGCGTCGGGGCTGCTTCTGTTGGTGGCTACTATCTGCTTAAAGGAGCGGGAGAGGCTTTTTCGGAAAAATATCCTAAAGTTGGCAGGGGGATTACCGGCTCTGTACAAAAAATTGATGATAACAGCTTTATTATGGGAATGAAAGAAATGATGCGCGACGGACGCTTAAGTTACAGGCGTATGATATTAAACCAGCCTGAGTATGTTATAAATAGTGCCAGATTTGTATCGCGCATGACCAGAATGGCGATGGCATCACTTCCTTATGTCGGGATGGGACTTGCGTGCGCAATTGCAGTTATTAAACCAAGAATGCTGCCCGAAGAATAGCAGCATTTTTTGTTGTAAACCGGAGGCGTTTTAATTGGCATTAACTGCGTGCGGCCTGTTTTTACCTCTGATTTTAGCCAAGTGCGTCAAGAATTTTTGCACGGCAGAACTATTTACTATTTACCCCCCTTGCATAAAGCTTATAGTTCCTATTTCTGCACGGCAGAACTATTTCCCCCCCCCTGCGTAAAGCCGGTAGTTCCTATTTCTGCACGGCGGAATTATTTACCCCCCCCCCTTGCGTAAAGCCGGTAGTTCCTATTTCTGCACGGCGGAATTATTTACCCCCCCCCTTGCAGGCTTTAAGGTGTTCTAATTCTTTTTGGAACGGAGAAATTTTATTTAGTTTTTCGATTACGACCGGAAGTTTTTCCAGGACATAATCAATTTCTTTTTCTGTAGTAAACTTGCTAAGACTCCATCTGATACTTCCGTGGAGTGACGTAAACGGTGTTCCCATAGCTCTCAAAACGTGGCTTGGTTCCAATGAGCCTGATGTGCAGGCGCTGCCGGAACTCGCGCAGATACCAAGGTCGCTCAGGTGAAGCAAAATGAGTTCTCCTTCAATATATTCAAATCCAATGTTTGTTGTGTTGGGGACCCTGTTTGTAATTGCAGTGTTCAGGCGGGCATTAAATACACTGCTCAAAATACCGGCTTCCAGTTTATCACGCAGTCGTTTTACTTCTTTTGCTTCATATTCCAATCCGGCGGCGGCTAGTTCTGCTGCTTTTCCCAGCCCTGCAATGTATGGAACATTTTCTGTTCCGGCTCTTAAACCTCTTTCCTGATGTCCGCCGGTGATAAGCGGCAGTATTGATGTTTTTGAATTAATATACAGTGCCCCGACACCTTTTGGTGCATGGAACTTGTGTCCTGAAATTCCTAACATATCTATGCCGTTTTCCTGTACATCAATAGGAATTTTCCCTGCTGCCTGAACTGCGTCAACAAAAAATTTTGTTTCAGGATTTCTGCTTTTTATTATTTCCGAGACTTGTTTTATAGGGAAAATAACTCCTGTTTCGTTGTTTGCCCACATTATGGATACTAAAGCCGTATCTTTGCGAATTTTTGTTTTCAGTTCTTCCAGATCCAGTTCACCGGAATTATTAACCCCGATATAATCGACATCATACCCTTGTTTTTCATATTCTTTATAAGTGTTTAATACACAGGGATGTTCTACTTTGGTTGTTATTATATGGCGTTTGGAATTATTGTAAGCAAGAACTCCTTTTATTGCCATATTAGCACTTTCGGAGCCGCAGGAGGTGAATATTATTTCCCGCTCGTTTACAGCATTAAGGAAATCTTTTATTTTACCTCGTGCTTCTTTTATTGCATTGTGTGCTCTTCTGCTAAAATCATACATGCTTGAAGGGTTTGCATACTCATCTTTTAAATATGGCAGCATTTCTTCAAGCACTTTTTCGTCTACTTTTGTGGTTGCATTATTGTCTAAGTAAATCATTTTTATACCTGTATAACTTCTATATCCTTGCTAACTTTCTCTCTTAACGTTGTTTCAACAAACGATTTTAAAGTTACGAGCGAATTTTTACATGAGGAGCAGCGGCCGTAAAGCTTAACCATGACTTTATTGCCGGAGACATCTATTAATTCAATGCCGCCGCCGTCTTTTTCAAGTTCCGGCGCAATAACGGTTTCAATAATTTTATTAACTTTTAAAACCATCTGTGTTGAAGTCATTTTTGCTTCTTCAACGGCTTTTTTATTATAGGTATTCAAAATATCCTGAATAATCCCTTTGCATCTTCCGCAGGCGCCGCCTGCTTTTGTGTAGTTTGTAACTTCTTCCACTGTTTTAAGTCCGTTATCTTTAATAGCGTCCCAAATTTGTTTTTCGGTTACGTTAAAGCAGGTGCATACAATTTTTTCCTGCTGTGCAGCTTCTTCTTTAAAATAGTGTTTAAGAGCATCTTCCAATGCTTCATGTCCCATAACCGAGCAGTGCATTTTTTCGGGTGGGAGTCCGTCAAGGGCATCTGCAATATCTTTGTTTGTGATTTTTCTTACTTCTTCAATCGGTTTTCCGATAATCATCTCAGTTAAAATACTTGAACTGGCAACTGCAGAGCCGCAGCCGAAAGTTTGGAATTTGGCGTCCGTAACAATACCGTTATCTATTTTTAAGTATATTTTTAGAGAATCACCGCAGGCAAGTGAGCCGGCTTCGCCGATGGCATCCGCGTCATCTATGCTTCCTACATTTCTTGGATTCCTGTAATGGTCTAGTACTTTTTCTGAATAATCCCACATAATTTGTTTTCCTTTTCTTACAGTTTGATTTTACCGCAAAAATAAAACTTTTTCATTGTAGTAAAAGATATGTTTATATTGAGTGGATGTAGTATTTTGTATAGTAAATGGAAAGTAGAAGATGTAGATGTAATGATATAGTAACAGGTAAAAATAGGTCAGATAAAAGAGTGCACCTACTATTAGAAGGTATATGAATTATAATTGGTGGAATTATATTTTGATACCGGCTGTTAATATGTAACCGGATTAAGTTTTGTTTAATACATTTAATAAGAAAATTAAAACAGGTATACTGTGAAATTCCAATGAAAAATTTGTTAAAAATTATCGGTAACAATGTGTTCTATACTTAAAAAAACGAAAATACCAGCGCTGCAGATATAAAAATCATAAACAGTTGCCATTTTAATTGGGCTTTTTATTGGACAGTAGTACGGAGACAGACAGGGTAGTGATGGTGGCGGAGGCTATTCCATTCCTTGCTTGCATCAGTTCTAAAATTTGCTAAAACACATTGAGTGATACTCTATCTGCCCATTTGACTAACAAAAAGACTCCCGTTCGGGAGTCTTAAAGAATTGGGCAGGGGTGGATTCGAACCACCGTACACTCTCGTGAACAGATTTACAGTCTGTCGCCTTTAGCCACTCGGCCACCTACCCGTATTAAGTTTTCAAAAATTTGCCTTTGATGGGATTTGAACCCATGGCCTCTCCCTTACCAAGGGAGTGCGCTACCCCTGCGCCACAAAGGCTTCTGGTACTTCCGTTGCGTTTACTTTAGCTCCGGTCCTTTTACAAATTTCAAGCGGCTTAACTCTAGGCCGGCCTCTCGTTTAATTTGCAAGGTTTACTTACCTTTGTTCTGCCCTTTACTCCGCCCTTTGTCAGGTCCTCTGTTCCGCCGGGGGATAAAAAGCCGGTAATAGGAATCGAACCTACAACCTACGGTTTACAAAACCGTTGCTCTACCGTTGAGCTATACCGGCACAATGTTTATTCTATTAAGAACATACATTTATGTCAAGCAGGTTTTTATTTGAGGTTTATAATATTACAAAGTTATGAAAATTATTCGTTAGACTCGTTCCGGTTTTGAGTATTGTTTTCTTCCTCTGAAACTTTAATTGAATGAACTACTGTTTCGTACCTGTGTTGAGGAAGGGTTTCTTCGTTAGTGGTATCCTGTTCTGCGGGAGTATCTTCTTTGGGCTCTGATGTTGGAGTGGTATCTTCTGTATTTAATTTTATTTTACTCCAGGGTGAAATATTTGCATTAAGATTATGAATTTCGTCTTTTAATGAAGTTTCGACAAGAGTTTTATATTCAAGATATTTCAAGTGTTTCCATTTGTTTGTTGTAGGGTGGAATACAATTTCGGTAATTGTGTTATCAGGAAGCTGCTTAATTCCGGATAAAATGGTATTTCTATCCATCTGCTCTGCGTAAAGCACCCCTATAAAATAGTCATTTGTATTAATGTCATATTTTTTTAGTGTTGTCTGGTTAATCCAGGTTGCAGTATTAAGTAAAAGATTTTTTCCGGCATTACTGATATATTTACTTTCGGCATGTCTGTAAAATTCTTTTACGAAGTACGGGAGTTCTGTTTGTGTGCGGACACAGGAAATTTGGTATCTTAAGGCAAGACGGCAGACGATATCAAAGATTTTAGGGATTGCATGTATATTAAAATGTGATGATAGAAATATTGGTTTTACACCTTGCGACAAAACACGGTCAATTTGAGAGCAAAACTCCGCTTCTATTTGGTTTAGGTATTTATTATTGTTAGAGACGAATATTAATTTTTCAACACTCAGGTTGTAGTATCCGTCATTTGCTGTAAGAAAAGAATCATAACTGGTAATAAGAGATTTTCCTTCCATAATATTTAACTGTATACCAATATCCAATTCCGGACACTGTTTTATAACATTCTCTACTGCATCATCAAAACTTTCTCCGTTTGCAATAAGAGCTGCGTTTTGTATGTTTCCGGCATGGAATGTTTCAAAAATAGCCCGGTTAGAGGGGATATCAATACCTAAATTGTCAGCAGTTAAAATTACTGTTCTCATCTTATTTATCTTTCTTCTATTAAATATTGTATATCAAAAAAATATAAACCACCTTGTTCATTGACTGAGTATCGATTCGCATGGTAAATTAAAATTGTCTGATAAGAATGGAGATTTTACTAATGAAAAAATTATTGATTTTATTGGCAATGGCGTGTGTGATAGTACCTTCTGCAGATGCCAGAATTGTGAAAGTGGCTGCGGAAAGTAACTTTACTACCGCTGATCCGCCGGAAACCTGGAAAGTAAGTCTGGTTGAAGATGTTACAACTAAAGCAGGACAGGTGCTTAAGGCAGGTTCTGTTATTGAGGGACGTATAGTTGATGTTGTGCAGCCTAAACGATTAAAACGCGATGCCTCGTTTGTTTTTGTGCCAATTATGTTTTATGACGTAGATGGTAATAAATATGAAATTAAATACCATATTGAAGGTAAATATGATGCATTAGCAAAGCTTGAAGCGAAAAAACTGCTAAAAACAGGTATTCTTACTGCCGGTAATCTGGTAGTTCAGGGTATAAGCCCTTGTTATCAGGTCGTAGAAGGCGTTTATAAAAATGAAGAAGGCAACCGTCTGAAATCAGGTGCTGTTGCTGCTGTTGATGCAACTCCGCTTTCGTATTACAAATACGGTAATGACCTTGTCTTTAAAAAAGGACAGGTATTTAAAATGAATATGATTATTGAGGATGATGAGGAAACTCCCGTATTAGGCGACGGTAACGTATCATCGGATGAAGTTCAGGTAAAAGAAGAAAAAAAGACATCCGCAGAAAAAGTACAGGACGCTGACAATGGAAATGTGGTTGAAGCATCTGAGACAAAACCTGCAGAAACAGAAGCCGCAGAAAAAACTCAAAAAGAGTAATAACAGAAAAATTTAAAGGGACAGTTTTATCTGTCCCTTTTTGAATACAGGTAAAAATTTCCATCAAATGGTTGTAGAAATTTTACAATACGCTAAGTATAATTTTTTTTATTATGGGGCACCAGTACAAAAAGAGAGAAAAATTTGTGTCAAAAGCTTTTAATTTTATTGCAACATTGTTTGTTGCATATTTTATCGGTACGCAGGTAATAGGTGCCGCGGGGAATAATCTTAAATTTGCACAAATTAGTGATGTTCATTTTGCTTCCGGAGAGAAAAATTCTTCATATAAAATGCTTGAAAATAGCGGCGAATTATTATCTGATGCGATTTTTCAGGTTAATTCCACTGAAGATATTGATTTTGTTATGTTCTCCGGCGATTTGATAGATAATCCTAAACGCTCACAGCTTATGGACTTTATTTCTATTGTAAAAACATTAAATGCTCCGTGGTATATTGCATTTGGTAATCATGATGTAGATTTTGACGGAAAATTTACAAAGGAAGATTTCCTGAAAATTATATGTGCCCATAATCTTAATTTTAGCGAGACTAAGCCGTATTATTCATTTAAACCAAAAAAAGGGTTTAAAGTAATAGTTTTGGACACAATGATTACATCACAGGTTACTGCAAATGGTGAAATTACTCCTGAACAATTAGAATGGCTTGATAAGGAGGTTAAACAAACTCCTGATAATGAAGTGATTATAATTTTTCAGCATGTTCCGGTAGTCGAGCCTTATTCAAACGAACAGCATAAACTACTTAACGATAAGGAAGTTCTAAAACACTTGTATAGTTATAAACGTCCGTTAATTGTTCTTGCCGGGCATTATCATGGTACAAAGGTCACGCAGGACGGAAAAATTTTATTTATTAATTCTCCTGCTTTGATTTCATACCCTAATGCCTTCAGGATTGTTAATGTTAATTCTCAAAAGGATAAAGTAATTGTAGACTTATATTATAAAGAAACCAGTTTGAAAGATGTACAATCACGCTCCAGACTTCGGGTAATATTTCCCGGGATGTTTGAGGGGGATGAACGTGATAAATCAGGAACGTATGAATTAGAAAAATAAGGAAGTATAAAATGTCGGAATTTAAGATTAAGTTTAGAGGAGTAAGAGGAAGTTATCCGGTTGCAAAGGGCGACTATTTGAAATATGGCGGCAATACTGCCTGTGTTGAAATTAATGCAGGCGGGCATTTAATTATTTTAGATTCAGGTACCGGAATTATAGAACTTGGTAATGAGTTGATGCAAAGGTATATAGAGTCAGGCACTACTATTACAGACAGAACTCCCGTAAAGGCAAGTATTTTGTTAAGCCATATACATCTGGATCATATTCAGGGGTTTACATTTTTTAAACCCTTGCATTTAGCATCAACGCAAATGCATTTGTTTGGAGGAGTTAATTATAATGAAACTCTGAAAGAGGAGTTATCCCATATTCTTTTTTCAAAATCTTTTCCGCTGGATCTGGGTGATATAGCGGCAAATCTTCATATAAACAATGTAAGTGAAACTAATTATATTATATTTAAACCCGGCAAAAATGATCCGCTTCTTAAACGTGTGGATGAACTTGAAGAAGGCGACTGCGGCAGTGATGATGTAGTTATTACATGCTACAAGTCTTATGCTCATCCGCAGAACGGTGTTCTGGTGTATAAAATAGAGTATAAAGGTAAGTCAGTGGTTTATGCGACAGATAAAGAAAGTTACCCGGGCGGGGATAAGAAACTCGTTAAATTCGCTAAAAACTGCGATTTGCTCATTCATGACAGCCAGTATGCAACTGAGGATTATTTGAATATTTATATTCCTAAACAGGGGTTTGGACATTCAACTTTTGAAATGGCACTCGAAGTAAAAAATCAGATTAATGCAAAGAAACTTGTATTTTTCCACTATGAACCGACTTATAATGATGAACGTCTTGATCAGTTAGCAGAAATGTACGCTTCGTCGGATGCAGTAATGTCGCGCGAAGGATTGGAAATCTCCTTATTATGATAAGAAAACTGTTTTCAGTTATACTTCTTATAATAGTTGCTTTTGTTGTGTCGGGTTATAAAAAGCCTCATACATATACAATTGAAGCTGAAAAAAATGCGTATTTCCATAATAATCTCGGTCTTAATTATATGCAGGATAAGTATTATTATGCCGCGATTCAAGAGTTTAAAATAGCAATATCATTGGAGCCGGACACTCAGGCAAGTGCGGTTTATTATAATAACCTTGGAGATACATATATGATAATAGGATATCCTAATCTTGCCGAGGATTGTTATTTGAATGCTTTAAAATTGTACGGGTTAAATTTGCAATACTATATAAATCTTGCAGAATGTTATAAACGTATGGGTGTGGTACAATCCAGAATAAATGCGTTAGATATAAAAACGAATCCGTTCAATAAAGTACTAAAAGGGCTTTTGCTCATAGAATCTGGCCAAAAAAGAGAAGGGATAATAATGCTGGATGAATTTTGTTCGGCTGAACCGGATTTAATAATTACAGGCGGGATTAAAAGCTACTTAAAAAATATAAATAAATAATTAATTTTATTGCGAAAGATAAAATAAAATGCTAAAATAATATTATATATGGTAAAAGGTTTAAAGGATCGCATAGGTGAGGTAAAAGATGTACGAGCAATGTGGTCCGGTGCAATTATCACAGAGGGCATAGAGCTAAAGGAGATAGGTGAAGATGAAATTTTGCTTATATCCTCGAGCGCGTCGGTAAACTTTCCTCACTCCGGTGAAAATATCAGCGTTGCAATTTATTGTACTAACGGAGTATTTTTACTGGACACACAGGTAAAAAATCTGGTTTTTAATTCACCATACTCCTTTTGCTATATAAAAATTCCTGAAAACTATGATATACGCCAGCAGCGTGAATTCTTTAGAACAAGGTTTAACTTGAAGGCAGAACTCACAATATACTATAACAATGGCGAAACAAAAGTTTTTGAATCCCAAACTTTTGATATTTCGGGAAATGGAACAAGTTTATTGATAACACCGTTATTGAACAATGAAAACATTATAGAATTAGTTTCAAGTCCGTCAATGCAGAAATATGCACAAATAGGAGTTTGTTTACACTTCCCGGATAAGGATATCAAAACAAAAGTAGAGTTTGTGCACAAACGGCAGCTTTCCGATAATGCAAAAATTAAAGTGTGCGCCTTTAAATTTCTAAGTATAAATCCGGCGGATGTTGATTATATTACTAAACAATGTTTTATAAAACAGTTGACAGATCAAAACAAATCAAAGAAAGAATTTTGACTTTACAAAAAATAATAATAAAATATACTATATATGTAAGAAGGATGTTAAATGAAATTAATAAACCGACTAAAAAATTTAGAACAACAATACGTTTTTTTACGCTGGGCAACCGGTAATGACTACGGTCGTATAAATTATGTTGGTGATGATTATATAGAGTTTAATATCATTGACATAGATACGATGGAATATCGCGAAACGGCGATTATTAACGCTCAGCTAATCTTCGAAATTATATTTGGCGGCGGTGATATTTCCAGAATTCTTGCGGAAATGTCTTTTCAGGCCGGAGATAAGAACTAAATCTTTAATTTTATTAAACTACTGGAAAAAAAATGTAATATATGGTATTATTTTCCTGAGTGGTAGTTTTATAGAAGAGATTTTTTAAATTGTTAGCAAATAATTTGATTGAAGAACAAGAGTTTTGCGGATATATAGCTGATGAGAAAAAACGTAGTTGCGCTTTAGCCAATATCATTGCCCTGAAAGCAGCCTTTGAATTTTTCGGAAGATGCGGGTTGGAGCCGCGTATGGAAGCGGCAGCGCATAGAATAAGAAAAGTATTTGAAGAGCTTGATATATCTGATTTGTATATTGGCGGTTTAAGGCTTGATGTTCGGCTTGGAATGGCATCCCAGGACGTGTTTCTTATCCCCTGTAAACACTATGAATTCGGTGTTACACCGGACTTGTATATGTTTGTAGATTACGATGATACCACAGGGAAAACCGAAGTTGCCGGGTTTTTGGAACCTGAAAAGATAGATAAATCCCAGCATGATGACTACTACTATATTGTTTCTAAAAACAAAGCCATTTTGTCTAATAACTTAGAAGTTTTGTTTGATTCATTGGTTCCTAAGGCTAAAGCAGGGCTACCGCTTAATTGTAAAAAGAAATGTATATTATACCTTGATAACCTGCTTCTTGACACAAAAGAGTTTTATAGTGATTTAATGAACTATGAAAAAGCAAGAAAGATGCTTTTGGACTATTGTTTTGCGGAAGATATAATCCGGACATGTTCTATCTCCTTAGATGAACAAGACCTTGCAGAGACTGACAATATTTCTAAAGAAGAGGTTAAACCTGTAGTTATTCCTCCGGAAGTTGATCTTGGATATGCGGACGGGCTTGCTGCTGAGGGTGGTGATATTTCAGGGCAGGAAGAAGTCGTTGATATAGAAACATTTATTACGGAAACCTCGGTCAGCAGCGGTAAGGAGAATGTATTAAGTCCCGAAACGGAAGCGGAAAGTGAAGCAGAAGATGCAGAAATTGATGCCCTGGATATAGTTGAAGAAACTCCGCAGGAACCTGAAAAACCTTATAATGAAGAAGGCCTTTCTCTTGATTTGAAAAAAGAACCTGCTTATACAGAGCCGGAAATAATATCTGATGTTGAAGAGTCTGATTATTTTACGATAGAACTTCCTAAAGAGACTTCTGTTTCATCTTCAGTTTCCGAAGTAGAGACAGAAAGTTTAGAAATTATTGATAATTTGGTTGATATAGAGCCGGATCCGGTAATCCCTTCTATATATGAGGAGGAAAATAATCGTTTAGATTCAGAACCATTGGATATTGAAAGGTTGTCTGATGAACATTCCGGGATTATCGATTTTGATAGTTCGGGTTTCAGCAATGAACAGGAAACGCCGGATATTGAAGAATATATAGAAACAGATACAAAATCGCAGGCTGGTTTATTCAATCAGGAAAAACTCGCGGATATAGATAATGCGGATGTGCCCGTGGCTGATGTAATGACGGCTCAAAATAATCAGGAAATCAATACAGAAGATTTTACCGGAGACATTATTGATGAACAGCTTGAAGAAATTGATACTGTTCAGGATGACCTTGCCGCCCCGATAACGGGGGCAAATATTTCAGACTTGGAGCCGGTTGGCGGGAATGAAATTGAAATATTGGATAATACTTCTTCGGAAGTTATCGAGACAGAAAGTATTTCCGTCGATATTCTTGATGAGCAGCCCTCGGTAAATCATAATGACGATGTAGCTTTGAACATAAAGGAACTCGACTTCGATATTTCTGAAGAAGGAGGAGCAACAGAGGATGTTTTGGATGAAACACCGTTGGTAAGTGTTGATGACGATGCTGCTATGGATGTAGAGGAACCCGACTTCGATATTTCTGAAGAAGGAGCAGCAACAGAGGATGTTTTGGATGAATCTCCGTTGGTAAATGTTGATGACGATGCTGCTTTTGATATAGAGGAACATGGCTTCGACATTTCTGAAGAAGGAGCAGCAACAGAGGATGTTTTGAATGAATCTCCGTTGGTAAATGTTGATGACGATGCTGCTTTGGATATAGAGGAACCCGACTTCGATATTTCTGAAGAA
>CALVDX010000015.1 GCA_944326425.1 Candidatus Gastranaerophilales bacterium | reverse complement strand
ACAACCGACGACAAAGAAGAAATACTTCCTGATAGAGCCGTTGCATTTGTACTTAAGCTCTGTGAAACAGATGAGATTTTGTCATCCAGATATTGAAAATTGTTGTTTACAACCTCAGAAGAGGCCACTGAACCGTATTCTATATTTGTTAATGCCATAATATTATTTCCTTTCCGCGGCAGATTTATTCTCTGCCGCTCATTATTACATCGTATATTTTGTCAATTTTAGATTGAATATCCGTAAATTGTGCTTTCAAATCCCTGAAGGAACTCCATGTTACATACTTTCGCTCGATACTTTCTAATATTTCCCGATGTTTCTTTTCTAACTGTTCAGGAGAAACCAGCAAATGCTGCTGTATTAGGAATATGACCGCGCAAACAATTATCGGAGCATACTCAATAATTTTTTCTTCCATAAGCCCTCATTTATGTTGACTGGGTAGTATTCTTATTATTACCTAACAACCCGCCGGTAATTGCACTTTGAGCGAGATTAACTACCCCCTGAGCCATATTTAGATAATCCATAGCGTTTGCATTTTGCTTTGAAGTCGTAGTCGCTGTTCCGTAACTGTCTCTCTGAGCATTTGCATTACTCGTACTCAATGACTGGGCCTGATTGTTTGAAATAACATTATAACCGTTCAGGTACAAGCCCATTAAGTTAGAAAGAATTGCTGCGGCATTTTCCTGAGAAGAAGCCAGCAGCTCTGTTGTATAATCAGAAATACTGTCATTAATATTTTCCTGCATTTGATTGTACATATCCGTCGCCTGACTTGAACGTATCATATTCCGTGCTGAGAGCGGATTAATTATGTTATTTTCAAAACTTTTTTCAGCATCTTCATTTAAATTTTTTGTGAAGCTGCTGAGTTTCGCCTGACTTGTCGTATCCTCTATTGACGGATTTAAATAATTTTGCAAAAGTCCGGTAATATTATCATTGACGAAATTATTAAGAGTATCAAATGCACTGCCCTGGGCAAATGCGGTTGATGTTCCGTCATTAGTGGTTGTTGAGGTAACGTACGGGTTTGAAGTCGTTGTGTTACCTAAAGTTGTGTTTGTTTTTGTTTGTGTTGTTGCTGTTGAAGATGATGATTTGCCTCCCATGTTATTCTCCTTTCTTTTTTACATAGAGTTCACTATCAACTTGTTTAAATCCTGCCCTTTTGAGGCAGAATTTCGCTGTCATGTGTTTTGTTTTCGCCCAGATATCGCAATCAAACCATTCTTCAGCCATATTAAGACACTCAATATTTTGAAGATGGCAATTTCTGTTTGAAAAGCCGTTTACAAAAAGTCTGTCACCCGATTTGTAAAAATACAGACAACCTATAAATTTACCTTCATCAGAGATAAATGAATAAAACAACGTGGAAATTAATATTTTGTCAAAATCTTCTATGTCGCCTATTAGCCTTTGATATTTTGTATAGAGATTTTTACACTCAAAATAATTAAAATCCCTGTTAAGCGGAATTAAAACTTTCATTTTATCTTTGCTTAACCTTTATTCTTGAGCATTCAAGGGTTTTGATACAGAATTCTTCGCCCGACTGCTGATTAAAAAACGAAATTTCCATTGTATTAAACATAGCCGGCGGCAGCTTTACAATTGAATTTAAAACCTTGGGCGGATAATGTGCCACATCCCAATGCCCTATATCCCAATAAAGAACATTTTTAATACCATCAGCAGCTATATATCTTACCTTTGCCGGTTTTAAAGTATCATAATTCTTTTGATATTTTACATAAAACCTGTTGTCATACTCTAAATCCAAAGTAACCCGCGGCGGATAGTAAAATATTTTCACTGTATTATCAGACCCGAGATTAATAGGTGAACAGTAATAATACGACTGTATAAATTCGCCGTTAAAATCAGGTCCGCTGTATTCTTCAAAAATATCTTCACCGGCTGAATATAAGACATCATTAATTGTTGCAAAACAATTAATTTTCTGGGATTTTCGCTTAACCCATGCTTCTCTTAAACAATCATAAATCATTATTATAGAATACGTATCATCATTAGTCGGAGTTAGAAACCATATTTCATTTCTATCCATTGTTACTACTGATTCCATTCTGCATTGCGAGGTTTTTGCAAGAGGTATGGACACAAGTTCTTCCTGAATTTCCAGTGCAATATTCTTTCCGATAATTTTATTTCCTGCCATTTCCTGATTAAATGTATACACTGATTTTTTATTATGGTCGTAGAAATAAAGCTTTACACCATGAAATACAAGCGACTTATCACTTGCACATCCGCCCGGAGATTCTTCTGTCATTGAAAAACCATAATCCGCAGCAACGCTTACAAGTACAGAGCTATCAGAATGAAATACAGCAAGAGAGCCCAGATACGGGTATATTGCAGTAATTGGTTTTACAAATTCAATATACCCTGCAGAAGTTACAACTTCAGCATCCGCGGTAGAAAAATCATAAATATTTTCCTGAACAGAATACCAGAGTACTTTTTCATTAAATACCCAGAGCCGTCCGTCAAAGTTCACAAGCCCCATACCGGCTATTGAACGATTATCACGGTCTTTAAGTTCCATCATTGTAACTTCGTCCAAAATCCCGTCATCATCTGTTTTCCCTAACTCTACAGTAAACATTTCTTCCGAGTTAGAAAATACAAATAAATCCGACCAGCCTTGCGCAAAATCACACCCGCAGGATTTTCCGGTTACGGTTAAACCTGATTTTTTCAAGGTAAGCGTTTGTGCCGAAACATTAAATAAATATAATTTTCCTTCTGTTGAATTTTCAGTATGAACAAAGAAATTATGAGTTCCGCCTTGTACACTGTCAAAAATATTTATTACAACTTCACCTGCCGGTATAAGCCCGCATACAGAAATATTACCTTTTACAGTTCTAATACCAACCCCTGAATTTGAATTAGTACTAAACAATTCAACATTCTGCATATCCGTTGCAGTAATCATTTTTGATGAAAAAACAGATTCCTGCCGTTTTATTCCGCTAAATGTATTACATATAAGAGATGTGTAATTCATACTAACTAACCTCATAATTTTGCTTGATATAATTCTCCAGCCGCGCAAGCCTGTTAAGCCAGCCTTTAAGAAAAACTTTTTGACCCGGATTTACCTGAGAAAACTCAATATATTTATCTCTTCTGAGTTTCAGGTATTTATCCTTATTTCCCTGAGACAAAGTTAGAAAACTTCCGGCTCTTGAAACACCCATATTAACAGCCGTATCAAAATGAATAAGTCCGAGAACTTCGTCCAGCCTGTCCGCTCCGGACGCTTTATAATATTTTTTATAATAAATTTCTTCAACCTCATCTGATGTTATGTTCTTAACAGAACGGGCAGGCAGATTTTTTGATTTGCGATACATGTCATAAACGGATTTTGTAATTCCAAAATTTGTTTCTCCGCCGGAATCATCAGGATGATTTACATACCCGCCCTCCATTAAAAGAACAAAATCAAGAGCTTTTTTAAATTTTTTATCTTCCATGTTTTGCTCCTTTTTCTAAAAAATTACTTTACGTTCCGGGTTTATGCCGGTTGTATACTTAAGCAGAAGTTTATAGGCCGTCTCAAATTGTTTTTTATAACTTGAATAATTTTCATCATGCTCAGATGCTATAGCATAAAGCATTGTCTTAGTTATTAAAGCGTTTTTAAACAACTCTTCAAGTTTTTCAGGGATATCGATTGTATCCGTATCATTTTTTAAGGAATACAATGATTTTCCTGTTTCATCCGTTCCGATTGCAAGCGTATAATATTCTGTATAAACCTCATAAAACTTATCCGGAACAGGGTAAAAATAAATATTCTGATTATCAATCCTAAAGTACTCCGGGGTACCTTTTTCTTCAGAAATATTCGGGATTCCTTCCACATACTCAAGATATTTGCCATTGATAGATACACAATACCCTTTTTTACCATCAACATTCCGCTCTACCAGATTTCCATCCGGCAGCGGATACCCTTGCTCACCTTCCATCAAAAGTAAATCTTCCGTTTTACGCCTGAAAGGGAAATCAGTAGAACACCACAAGTCAGAAAGAGCCTTGTTAATAGAGGAAATAAGAACATTTTCAAACTCTGCCGCGGTATCAACTTCATCATCAAACATAGACCATGCCTGAGATGCAACACTGTTGTATATATCTAAAAGGGTAAGAGTCATTATTTTTTCTCCTTTCTTTTAGATGCGTTTTTTCTTGTTTTTCTTGTTTTTATTTCGGTTTCAGGGGTTTTCTCCTGTGAGCTATAATACTCCGTGTCATCATCCTCTACAACAATGGTGTAGATGTCTTTAATTTCTGACAGATCCTGTTTAATATTTGACGATATAAAATCTTTATCCAGACCGGAAATAATTTCATAGACCTCAGGCGATTGAGTAATAATTTCTATTGCTTTATCCTCCGGAAGGGTAAATATGTGTTTTGTTAAAATATTTTTAAATTTAACCATGTAAAAACCTCCTTAAAAAAAAAGCGGAACGGGGAAAAGGTATTAAGAGAAGAGAGTAACAAGACCCGTTCCGCAAGATAATATAAACTATTCTACAGGAGCAACCCCCGCACGTTTTGCAACTGCATAAATATTGCCTGTAAATCCGGCAGCAAAATCAATATTGATTGAGCCGTCACGATTTTCAAACCTTGATAAATCCTGGATTTGACAAACAATTGTCGTTGAGGCGTCAACAGGGATATCTAAGTCACCTAACATAGAGTTAGGATAAGTATCACCTGCTGCAAATGTTACACTTGATGCTGTTTCTGCAGTATTTTGTATAACAATTGCCAACGAATTATTTTTATTTTTTGCAGCTTCTTTTATTTGAATACCGTTTGCAACAGTAACAGTTTTTGCTGTAACTGTTTCGGTTGCAACCGACTGGGAAGCTTCTACTTCCGGTAAAATTACACTAATAACATCTCTAGCCATTTCTTAAATTCTCCTTTTTCTAAATACTAACTATGCTGCCGCAGAAAGTGATAACGGTGCTTTTACTTTTACTGTGCCTAAGAAGTCTGCTCTCGGTGCGCCTACACCATATAAACCATACCCTTTGTAAGTAGAATTAAAATTCTTTTCAGGGATATAGAACTGTGTGGACATATCTGCCGAAATACCGCCTGCCAGTGTCTTTCCTGCAATACCAAACATCGGATAAAATACACCGTCCTCCGGCTGCGCAATATTATTAGAAGTATAAATATCCCACCCGCATAATTTACCAATGTGGCCTTTTTCCATTTTTTTGTGACCTGATTCAACATATTTTAAATCTTCTAACTGACCTAAATAGAATTGAAACTCAGGCGGCACAATACAAATCATAGCTCCGTCAACCCAGTTTGTATGACCTTTTCCGTCTCCTCTTTGAAATTTAGCCTGCATTATTGCAAGAATTTCTTTTGCATACTGTGCAGTCAGAGTGATAGCGGAACCATTATCATCCAGATAATGTCCGGCCCTTGTGTAAAGATTACCAAACGCTGTATCAACAGCAGCAGCAAATTGTTTAACCGCATCTTCGCAGTATGTACGTGCTAAACTTAACTGTCCGTCTTTTGTTTCAGTTTCTTCAATTTGCTTTTCTTCAACAGCAGATAATTCAAAGTGAAAAGCTTTACCCTTATCAAGTTTTACTTTTGTAATAGAAAGCCCTGCTTCTTCAGCATCTTTTAAATCTCCGCCATCGTAATCAAACATTGCTACAGAAGCCGGCATAATAATATCGATTTCATCACCTCTGCGTACATTTGCTCTTGTTTCGGTGTGTGCAAGTCTGCCGATTACTAATTCATTGTAAAAATACTTTTCAATTGATTTGTTAAAAATAGATTGAATAATTTGTTGAACTGACATTTTTAATTCCTTTCTTTAAAATACTAACTACATTAATTCATCAAGCGCTTTATCAAGTTCAGCCGGAGTCATATCTGTAAGTTTTTTCCCTGAAGTTTTAAACTTAGACTGGTTATTAGTGTATGCAAGCATATCTGTAGCCTTATCTGACTCAGATTTCAGAGCATCCGCTCTTTGCATCTGTGCCATTCTTGAATTGAGGTAATTGTCAACAAGTTTTACCATAGAATCTACATCCAGACTGTTACCATATCCATCATAAGCAGCTTTTAACAGATCTCTAAACTCGCGGTTTTGAAGATAAGCTTCCGTATTGTATTTACTGCCCATCCCGTCAACCAGCCTTTTGAAATCCTCTAACTGTTTTCTTCCGGCCTCGCAACGTGCCATGTGGGCTTCATATTCCTGCGCTATTTTACGAAGTTCTCCCGTTTCTCTTGACAGCTGCCCGAACTTTTTTTGAAGTTCAAGGTAAGCCTTTGATAAATCTTCTACTGATTTGAATTTTCCGAGGATAGAATTTCTATCCAGAGGGTGCGGAACTCTTTCATCCGCCGGCGCAGTTTCAGATCCGTATCCGGCAGAATATGAATTATCTCCGTAGTATAAAGGTTCTTCATCTGCCATAATTTCCGGATTGTCTGTTACAATTTTGTTTTTTTTAAACATAAAAATCTCCTTTCTAAAATTTCTTTTTTTTACAATTCGGTTATAAAAATTACTTATTATTTGCGGTGCCATCACCTCCTGATTTTTCAGGAGCCTTTACGGAATACGTTTCTTTTGCCGTTTTCGGAGCAGTATTTTTAGTCGGTTTAATAACCTGATTAGCTGCAGGATTTTTAACAGTCTGTTCTACTAGCTTTTGAATTTGTTCATTGAGCTGTTTCATAACCTGAGGATTATTCATAAGGCTTTGCAGAACAGCGGCTGCCTGATTTTGCTGCGGCTGCTCCTTGGCAAGAAAACGTTCCGGATTTTCAACTCCTTTTTGTTCAAAATACCAGGTAAATATCTCTCTTATATCAAGCGGGATTGATTGTGCAAATCGTTCGATTACGCTTACCACCATATCCGCACGCTGTGATTTTTCAACAATCCCCGAACGGTCTGAATAAGTATAACGGTAGTCACCCTGACGGATTTGGTCATCAATCAAAATAACATCTCTCTGATTATTGTTATTAAGATAAACCTTTTCCGTTCCGGTTTTAAAATCCGCACAGAGTTTTGCAACATTTTTCACATCAGGGATTATTAAGTACTGGTTAATAATATCCAGCATCATAGACAATCTCGTTAACTGTCCTTGCGTTTTTGTTGTAATCTCGGTTGCCGTTTTTGTTGTTTCTTCGTTATTGCCGACCATGTTCGGGTAAATACCGCTTACTTCTGACATCAGGTCATCTATAAAAGAAATATCATTCAAAAATACATTTACATTAAAATCCAACTGTTTAAACAGATTATTTGGTGAAATACTGTCTCCGTATTCAATAATTTTCCCCGGGTAGAGTTCAATTTCTTCCTTATCAAAGAAACCTTCCGGCGCCAGTATAGGCGGGTTTTCGGCAAGAGACTGCATATCGCAGGTTCTGTTTAAAAGATTTTCCTGAACAAGTGCAAGGTTAAGTATTGAATAAAGAGGACTTATACCGCGTCTTGTTTCAGGATCCACAACAAACGCACCGTATGTAAACGGATTTATTATACGTTCGTTTTTGGAAAATTTAACAAGATATTTTCTTGCAACTACAACCGCATGCCAGTTTTTTAGCAGGGTGCCGTCAGGCATTCTAAAATCGCCCCAGTGTTCAAGCACTTCAACTGTTGAGCCATTAACGACTTCACGATATAACCTGCGTTTTGACTGGTTTGAAAAATCTGTTGTTGAGGGCGGATTAACCAACTGTTTAAGCTCTTCCACCTCCTCTTTTGAGAGGGTATAAAGCTTGTTGTTTATTATGTCATACGGAGTCCTGAAACTCTTATATATTTTAGGACAATCATCCCAGTTAGAAAGCTGGGTTACGTCAAACACCAAATCTGCCGGATTAACAGGATAAACGTACGGATTGTCATACACTTTTCTTGTTTCAGTCCAGAAGTTCTGCCCTTTTGACAGAGCATCAAGAAGAAGCGGTAATTTTGCCACATCATTTTTGAAAATATTTTTAAAAAACTTTATCGGGCGTCTGTACTCTTCATAATGTTTTTTCCAGGCTGTAAACGATATTATTTCGCCATACAAAAGTGCATTATCAAGAATAGTGTCACAGGTTTTCTGATAATCCATTTTTTCAAAAATATCTACAAGTATTGCCTTCTGACGGTTGGCAAAGTTATCGCTCTCATGGTTTTCCCCTGACACATCAAACATTGAATTGACGTTTGAATAAATATTTTTCCAGATAAAAGCTTTTAGTGTCTGATAAAACATAAAAAGTTTACACATTTTAACCTTAGACTTCCACTTTTTATGCTTATCGCCCTCCGTTGAATAGTCATTTTTAAAGAAAATTTCGTTGATTAAGGCATCGGATTTCGCAAGATTAGATGAACGCGCATCATTGTAAGTACAAAACGTATCTGCTATCTTGTTAATAATTGCAGATTTTTCCGATTCGGTTAACTTAATCCTTTCATTTTCGGTTTGAATAATGTAATCTTGTGTCATAGTTTATTTTTCCTTTCTTTATTTGTCTTAGGGAAAGAACCCTTTTTAAGGGTTCAGAAATGTAGGGGATTAAATCTTTTTAAAATCTACACCCTGTATAAATGAGATTTTAGGTTCATTACCTTCTTCAGGCTGATCATCATCAAGCCCCAGCGCTATACGATGACCTTTTTGAATTTTTACGACCGAAGCTACCAGAAAATCCAGAGTTGAAATTGCAGATTTGGGGACTTCTGTAAGCTCATATTCAACATTTGTAATCCCCCTGGAAAAACCTTCCAAAAGATACTCTATGTTATCCAGCAGCTTGTCGTAAATTTTTATATGGCGTTCATTAACACCTGATTTAATTTTTTCTTTTTTTGTTTTCCGGGTCACGATTTTTATCCTTTAGCATTCCTGTGTTATTTATTATTTACAATTCGTTCTTCCATTTTTAAAGAAAAGCCGGGGTAAATGTTCTCCAAATAACCACTACAATATAGATAAGAGCGCACAAATAATATCATTTTTACTATTTATTCACTTTTCTGAAAATACGCACAACAATATCTCCTCTTTAAAAAAGGTCATACTATCCCTGTACTTCAATAGGGGGGTGGTGTTTAGTCCAACAACGACCAAACAAATTTAAGTACTGTTTTATATTACACTTTTTTCAAGAAAAAACCCAAGAAATATTACAAAAACTTTACATCTTATCTAGGACCCGTTCAGCAAGGGCATTTGATGCCCCAAAATTTGCCTCTATTCAAGATATATTCCGCTCAAATTTAATTCAAATCGCCGTATAAATTATTTTAAAAGATTTACACGGGTAAATTTTTGATTTTTCAACCTTTTTATTTCTAATTTATGTATTCAAATTCAATATTAATTTACTGATTTTTTGAAAAAATTCAAGATTTTTCAAAAACGGGTAATTTTAAAAATTAAAAAAAAACAGTATTATTTTTCAATAATTACATGATGTAAAATACAATTTTTATAAAAAAAAATGTCCTCAAGAAGTATTTTCTTAAGGACATCTTTTACAAATAAAAAGCTAAACTAACCTGCAGCAGCAAGAACATCAAAGCCTGTTTTTAAAGCTTCAAGATTCAATTGGAGCAAATGCTTCCTGTGTGCCGGCAATACATACTCTAACGCTTTATAAATACTTTCAGTTGTTAGTTGGTGGCACGCAGATGCCAGTACTCCTAATGCAATAATATTTGCAGTTTTAATTTCTCCAAGCTTTTGCGCCATTTCTGTTATTGGCGCAAAAATATACTTAATATCACTGCGCGGTTTTAAAATTTTTACAAGCGAAGAATTTGCAATGATAGTTCCGCCTGCCTTTACCCTTGATATAAATTTATCAAATGAAAGCTGATTCAGTACAATAGCAAAATCTGTTTCTTTTTTGTGAACAGAACTTACTTCATCATTGCTTACAACAATTTCACAATTAACGGTTCCGCCGCGCATTTCTGCGCCATAACACGGATACCATGTAACATTTTTACCCTCCAGCATAAATGCATTTGCAAGAATTTTACCTGCCAACAGCACACCTTGTCCGCCAAAACCTGCAAATATAAAATTTTCTTCCATTATTCTTTATTCCTCTGTAACATCTTTATATACCCCTAACGGGAAAACCTTCATCATCTCATTTCTCACACGCTCGTGAGCTTCCTCCGGTGTCATATTCCAGTTGGTAGGACAGGTTGAAAGTATTTCAACGAAACCGGTACCAAGCCCTTTTAATTGAACTTCAAAAGCTTTTTTAATTGCCGCCTTAGCCTTGCGGATATTTGGTACAGTATCTAAAGCAACTCTTGCACTGTAAGCAGCACCATCGCATAAAGCTATTTGCTCTGCTATTCTTATCGGATAACCGTAATATTCACGGTTTCTGCCAAGCGGCGAAGTCGTTGTTACCTGTCCCATAAGCGTAGTAGGCCCAAGCTGTCCACCGGTCATACCATAAGTAGTATTATTAATACAAATAGCGCTTATACATTCTCCGCGAAGCGCGGCATGCATAGACTCGGCAAGCCCGATAGAAGCGAAGTCGCCATCCCCCTGATAAGTAAATACAAACTTATCGGGTTTTGCACGTTTAACACCTGTTGCAACTGCCATTGCACGCCCATGCGGGGCTTCAATACAATCCAAATCCAGAAAATCATACATTGTAACCGAGCAGCCAATTGATGTTGTAAGAATAGTACTACCCTTTAATCCCAACTCATCTATTAATTCCGCAACGAGCCTGATTGCTACCCCATGGTCGCAGCCTTTGCAAAATGAATATTTAAAATCTTTTTTAAATGATTTAGGTGTTTCAAATACCAGCATAAACCTTCTCCGTAGATTTTTCTACCGCCTCGGTAATTTCATCAACACTCATCCATTCACCCGCAGGACGGAGATTAAGAAGCGTTGTTTTTGTTTTACCATTAACAGCCAAACGAACATCTGTATACATTTGTCCCATATTCATTTCTACAGTCATAACTTCATTGCATTGTTCTGCAAGTTCATTAAGCCTTTTTTCAGGGAACGGAAACAATGTAATAGGACGAAACATGCCTGCTTTAATACCTTTTGCGCGCAACACTTTTACCGAGGCTTTTAAATGTCTTGCAAGGCTGCCGAAACCAACCAGCAGAAAATCAGCATCCTCCGTCATATATTCTTCATACATAACTTCACGTTCTGATATCAGTTTATATTTTTCAAATAAGTCTTTAACATGTTGTATATGTTTTGCTTCATCCGGTCCGTAAGAACAAATCTTTTTACCGGCTCTGCCATTAGCTCCGCTTAACGCCCAGCTTGAATTATCAACCGGAGGATAAGGATACGGTGTAAACTCGGCAGGTTCCATCATTTGTCCCAAAACTCCGTCTGCAAGAAGTATTACCGGTGTTCTGTACTTATGAGCAGTATAAAAAGTTTTATACGTAAGTTCAATGCATTCCTGTACATTAGAAGGGGCATAAACAACCATCCTGTAATCACCGTTTCCGCCCCCGTAAACAGACTGATAATAATCCCCCTGCGCAGGATATATAGATCCCAATCCAGGGCCGGCACGCATAACATTAACAAGAACTACAGGAAGTTCATCAGAGGCAGCATAGGAAAGAGCCTCCTGCATAAGGGAAACCGCACAGGAGGAAGAAGTAGTCATAGCCCTTGCGCCGGTAGAACAAGCACCTAGAACCATATTAATTGCCGCAACTTCGCTCTCTGCACTCACATAAGCAAGCCCGGCTTCAGGCATCTTTAAACTCAAATACTCGCCAATTTCTGTCTGGGGAGTAATCGGGTAACCGAAATAGCACTCGCATCCTGCATTTAATGCAGCCTGAGCAATTGCATAATTACCTTTGATTAATTCTTTTGCCATATTACTTATGCACCTCTGTTATAGCTAAATCAGGGCAGCGTACTGCACACATTGCACACCCGATACATTCATTATTGTTATCACAAAATTCTACTGCATACTCTCCAAGGTTATTAACATGTGAACTTTTCTTTATTAATCCCTTAGGACAAGCTGCTATACACAAATAACAAGACTTACATCTGTTTTCATCAATAACTATATGAGCCATAATTTACTCCATATAACCGATATTATACTACAAGCAAGTTCAAATTAAAAACTATTTGCCATAATTTGCAAGAGTATTATCTATCAGATTTTTCATCTCCTTTTTATAATTACGCGGAGATACTATTTCGCACATAGAACCATATTTAAGCAGCCTGTTTAGAAGGGACTGTTTATCTTCCGTTTTATTAAGAACTGTAATGGCTCCGTCATCATCAATACCGACAACCTTCTCATCAGGGCGCAATGTATATCTTCTTGCAAGAACATTATGCAATTTAAAAATAACAGAGGTTGATAAAATATTACCGGAGGACTTTACATCAGAAACATTTATATCTGTAATGTCTTCATATAATATTTTTGTTCTTTCCCCGTTATTATTAACAATTACAACTAGCTTATCTCCATCACATGATAACTCTAACGGTTCACACAAAATCAAATTATCCCTGCCGTCAGACTTAAAATTAATATTTACTTTCCTGCCGTTATCCATTGCAAATTCAAAAGCTTGAATATTCTTATCATCCTCAGGCGGTTCTATCTTTGCATAATATCTGTCCGAACGTTTATTTATCTTGGAAAGAAGGGAATTATATGCCCTTATATTTTTCCCGAGCCGCATATTAGACGAATATTCTTTTATCTCGTCAAACAAGTTTAAAACATCATCAGAGAAGTCTATACCAAAAGGAAGTTTTAACAGAGTATATTTGCCGTCTATTTTCTGAATATCAATACCGCAAAATCTACAGGTATTAATATACTTACTTACAAGGAAATTTGAACAACGCTCATTGGAAACTTTACTAAGAGCCGCCATTAAATCATTCATTGTATAATTTTTTTCAAATAATAACTGAAGCATCTGCAAAACGCGCAAAGACGATATATTAACTTTAAGCATAAATCTTTCTCAACTCCATTAATTTAGCTATAACTTCATTTCTGATATCTTCCGGTTCTAAAATTGTACAATCAGACCCCAAAGATAAAATATGCTGCACAGCAAAGAATTTATTAGTAAACTCAACATCAATAGTTGCAGTATTATGTTCAACTTTCTCTACATGCACATCAGAAGAAACAGAGTGATGGTCAAAATTCTTCAACAGATATTTAACTTTATAAATCTCCGGTTTATACTCAATTTCACCTGGTTTAGAGGATATAACCCCGCGAATTCTTGACATATTATAACATACCGTTTTTTTAGTTTCCGGATCGTAACCTTCAACATAAAGCTTATTACTCTTTAAAAATATCCTGCCAAATACAAATGTCTTATCACTTAATTTTTTAGCAGGATTAGCGTAAGAAATTGTAAGTATATTATTTTTTCCATCCTCAGCAAGAATCTTATCATAAACTTCCGGATCTATTTTACAAAAAGAGGTTATACCTCTCAGCTCTGCCGCAACCTTTGTATCGAATGTATGTTCGGCAAGAATATTAAATAATTCATTAAACTTTACTGCTATTTTATAATCAGATCCGCGGGTCATATTTGCATAAAGCATTTTAAGTGCTGCAATTTCCTCATCGGATATGACAAGAGCAAACGGATGAGATAATAGTTTGTATTTAAACCCTGTAGCTTTACACGGCCTTGAAATAGTACACCCTGCAGCTTTCAGGGTAGAAATTGCAATTCTTATTGTATCATTTGAATAATTCTTATCCACCAGACCGCATTCATTAATAAGAGCATTCATTTCCTCTAAATCACGGGGCGCAACCATTAAGGCTCCCAGAATAACTATCAGCCTTGCTCCGGTCAACGATATTTGAGTCACTTCAGCTTTCGTTTGAAAAGTGTACATATTATTCTCCCTTGCCATCTATTTTCTAATATACCATAAAAAACTAAAAACCGCACAACCGGAAAATAAAATCTGTTACAATATCAACATAATAGCTATTATCAGAACTAAAAGGCAGAACTTCGCCGCCAAATTCTTTTTTTATACTCTGTATTTTTTTATTAACATCTGATCTGCTGATATAATCCGTTTTGGTTATTACAGTAAAAACCGGCAGGGCATGCGCATTAATCCATTCCCGCATTTGAATATCATTCTTTTGTATATCGTGTCTTGCATCGATAAATTGAATTAAAGACTTAATTTCAGTACGTTTAAGCAGGTATTCTTCAAGATTTTTCTGCCAGGCCTCCTGTGCTGCGCGCGAAACTTTAGCATAGCCGTACCCGGGCAAGTCCGCAATAATAAACTTGTCTGACATATTAAAAAAATTAATCAATCTTGTTTTTCCGGGGGTATTGGAAGTTTTTGCCAGTTTTTTATTATTTGCCAGTTTATTAATAAAGCTTGATTTTCCGACGTTTGAGCGGCCGATTAAAGCAAACTCCGGCAAATTAAATACCGGACATTGAGAAAGTTTTTCAGCACTTACAACAAATTTACCGGAGATAAAATTAACCATGCTGTTTCCTCACACTCATTGAAAGCTGCAAGAATTCCGGTTTTTTATTTTTTATACTCCGCTGTTCAACACGTTTTTCGTTTCGTGCAGTTGCCATACTTAAAAGATTAAATAATTTTATATTATTAAAAACCGTAATTTGTGTTTTATTTTTAGTAAAGTTAACCTGCACTGATGAGTCCTTTGTAAAAAAATTCTCGACTTCAACACCAACAATCTGGATTAAACCAGACTTTAGGATACTTAAAGGTTCTCTAAAAAAAACTTCAAAAGACTCAAATATATTCATAAAACCTCTATCCGAACAAACGCGACCAAAAACTCTCTTTATTCTCCATTCGTTTAATTTTCTTTTCAAGCTTTGCAACTTTTTTGGTGTATTTTTTAATATCGCGTTCTTCTATAGATGCGGCTAAAATTTGTTTATAGCAGGCACATTCTGCTTTTAAATTTTTATTCTTTCTGTAATACTTTGCAAGTAATTTATTGGCCTCAATATTAGAAGGATTTTCTTCTACTGCTCGCTTAAGGTATTTATTTGAGAAAAATTTATCCCCTTCTTTTTTGAAGTATACAGCATCCTTATAATACTCCTCAGATTTAGCAATTTTTTTGTTTACATAAATCCTGTTATCAAGAACCTGTCTGTCAACCGGATTAAGCAGTTCAGCTTTATTCAGAGCATCAAGAGCATAGTCATAATTTTTATTAAACGTAAAGAATTCTGCCAAATATTTATATTCATCAATACTAGAAGCTTGTTCTAAAGCCTTCTTATATTCTTCTTTGGCCAGAACATACTCTCCTTCAACGGACAGAGCTTCACCCTTAACAATATACTCGGCAACATTTTGAGGCTCTGATTCAACAATTGCCTGTAACTCCTTATCGCTGCGCTCTATACCTATAATCTTGTCGAGTTTAAGTTTAGCAAGACGCAGTTCAACATCAGAGGGATTAAGTTCTATAGCCGCGCCCAGTTTTTCGCGCGCCTGATACAATTTTTCAGAGGAAATAACAGAACTATTGGAAATGATTTCTTTCGCTTCCGCCCAATAAGTATCCGCAAGCCCCTTTAAGGCTTCCGGATAATAAGTTGATTCTTTACTGATAAGCGAATAATATTTCTCCGCCTGCGCATAACTGCCTTTTGCAAGTTCTATATCGCCTATCTTCAAGCATATAGCTTCTGCATTCTTATCCATACCTGCAATTGTTTTAAGACTTTCCAGCGCAAATTCATTGTCTGCTCTATTTTCATAGAGTTTTGCAAGATTCAGGTATGGTGTGGTGAACTCCGGCAGCAATTCAATCGCTTTCTTATAATTAACAATCGCAGCCGCCTCATTCTGCTGCCTTGCGTAAATTTCACCGGCAAGATTGTAAGCATAAGCAAAAGAAGGATTGATAAGCAGCGATTTTTCCAATAAGTCAAGAGCTGTGGTATACTCGCCGTTTTTTGCATTTAACCTTGCAAGATGATAGTAAGCCGTATAACAATAGGGATTTCTTGCAACTGCTTCATTAAAACGATTTTCAGCAACCTCATAATTGCCCTGCTGATAATAGAGAGTCCCTAAATTATCATAGGCAGTAGCATAATTTGTGTTTAGTTTTATAGCTTCTTTAAAATACTCTTCGGCCGGTTCATAATTATCCGCGGATAAAAGTGCTACCCCAAGAGCGTTATATGCTTTATAATTATTTTTATTTAATTCTATAGATTTTTTAAGCTCTTCGACCCCGTTTTCGTAATAGTATTCAGAATTCTTTCTGTAATTCATATCAGAAGTATCAGGACGTTTAAGATAAATAAGTCCTTGTAAAAAATGCAAATCCGAGTTATTAGGGTTTTTCTGCAAGAGTTCATCAAGATTATCCTGTGCCTCATTTAATCTGGAAGCATTAATCAAAAATGCATTGTAATATATGTTAGTATCCAAATCATTTATATTTGCCGCAAGAAGTTCCTCTATAACGGGCTGGGCTTCTTTATACCTCAGATTTTCCAGAAGGTAAGCGGCCAATTCTTTTTTATTAGTGATTTTGTCGGATTTTTTCTGTTGTACTGCAACATTTTTAGTTAACTTAATCTGTTTCTTTGACGGAGCGGCAGTAATTACTCCTCCGGCCAGGAAAAGCAGCAGCAATGCTGCCCATATTCTTTTATCCATTAAATATACTCCACATTTTAATAAGTTCATTTTAGTATATACTTTTTAAAATTGCAAAAAACAGAAATTTACATTAGTTAAAAATATTGAACAAAATACCTGTATAGCGTAATATTAAAGAAGAAAGTAACTTTTACAATGCTTAACAGTTCAAAAGAATTACTTGATGATTTTAAAACATACCTTGACGTAGAACGCAATTTTTCCGAACATACAACACGGGCTTATGTATCGGATATTTTGAGCTTCCTTGTATGGCTTGATACTATCCCGCCCCAGGAGGCTGATTTTAACAAACTAAGAGAATATATTTACTTCATACAAAGGTTTGAATACCAAAAGACAACTTTAGCAAGAAAGATAGCGGCAATAAGGACTTTTTACAAATACCTGTACAGAGAAAGAATAGTAGACACAAATCCCGCAATTTCGCTTAACGCGCCTAAACGTCCGAAACCGCTTCCCAAATTTCTGACAACTGATGAAATAGAGAATATTTTAAACCACGTAAAAATTGATACACCTGCCGGATTTAGAAACAGAGTAATACTGGAACTACTCTGGGCCACTGGAATGCGGGTATCAGAATTAAGCGGTCTGAACTTTGGCGACCTGAATATAGAAAATAACGAAATAAAAGTAATGGGTAAAGGCGCAAAGGAACGGATTGTGCTAATCTCTGACCGCGCAAAGAACTATCTGGTACAATACCTTAACACCGCAAGAAACCTTATTGCCCCGGGGTTTAATGTAACAAATGATGAAGATGCCCCTATTTTTATAAATAATACAGGTTACAGGCTGCAAAATAAAAGTATAAGAAATGCCATAAATGAAACAGTAAAAGAACTTGAATTACAAAAAAAAGTTACCCCGCACGTTTTCAGGCATAGTTTTGCAACAAGGCTTATAGAAAATGGTGCAGATTTAAGAGTCGTACAAGAACTTTTAGGCCATGCCGGCATTTCCAACACACAAATTTATACCCACGTATCAACAAAACACTTAAAAGAAGTATACGATAAAGCACATCCGCATGCATAGACGGCTTTACAAATTAGCGCACAACTTCTGATTTGTCCTCTTTAATACATAATTTAGCAAGATATTTGACATATTTATCACCTTGCGGAATAATTTAGGAATGAAAATCATAATTTATGGTGCAAATGAAATCGGATGTATAATTGCAGCAGAGTTTTTTGAAGATCACGACATAATAATGATTGATCAGGAAAAAAACAGAACAGATGCATTTAACAAACTTGATATAGGTTTTGTTGCCGGTAACGGCTCATGCCTGCCGACTTTAAAAAAGGCACAGATTGATGATGCAGATGTTTTTATTGCCTGCACTGACTATGATGAAGCAAACATCGTTGCCTGTCTCACAGCAAAAAAAATAAGCGATGTAAAAACAATCTGCTTTATATCAAAAGAAGAATACCACACATCAATAGGCTGTAAAAAGGATGCAGAATACTTTTGCGATCTTGATTTAGACTATATAATCTGGCCGGAAGAACTTTTAATGCAGGAAATTTTCAGAATTGTAACCGTTGCTAAGGCGCTTGATGCTGAACACTTCGCAGATGGTAAAGCAAGACTTCTGGAATACAAAATTCAGGAAAACTCCCTGCTCGAAAATAAAAAAGTCAGAGAGTGTAATTTCCCGGATGACTCGCTGCTTGTCGGAATTACCCGCCAAAGTGAGTTATTTATACCAAACGGTGATACCATTCTTCAAAAAGATGATAAAGTTATTTGTATGGGAACCCCGTCCTCTCTTGATATCCTTGCAGGAAGATTTTTTCATGAAAAAGAACTGGTTAGAAATGCAGCGATTATAGGCGGCGGAACAGTAGGAATGATGCTTGCAAAAAATCTTGAAAAATTAAAAATAAAAACAAAGATTTTTGAAAAAAGCGAAAAACGCTGCGAATTTCTTGCTTCAGAATTGCAGCATACACTAATAATCAACGGAGACGGCACAAATATACAACTATTAAACGAAGAAGGCATTGAGGATTTTGATGTGGTAATAAGCGTTACGAACAATGATGAAAAAAATCTTTTATGCTCGCTTCTTGCTAAACAAGCCGGAGTCAAACGTGTGGTTACAAGAGTATCAACAAATACTAATGTCCAGTTGTTTGAAAAAGTCGGCATAGATGTTGCTATATCTTCTAATATTGCTGTTATAAAAGAAATTAGAAATGACCTTAACGAAAACGACGTAGATATTCTTGCAACGGTAGAACAAGGGAAAGGGGAAGTACTGGAACTTGATGCCCCTGAAAAATTTCACGGGAAAAAGATAATGGATTTAAAACTGCCAACAGGGGCAATTATAGGAATTATACAAAGAAAAAATAAAATTCTCATCCCAAAAGGCAATACTCTTGTTATGTGCGGGGATTCACTTATAATATTCACAACAAGAAGCAATTCACAGGAATTAAAAAAATTTTTCAAGGTATAATGTATGAGATTTGATTATTTAGCTTTTGTCTTAAAAAAAATTCTTAAACTTTTCATAATTGTACTAATATTACCAATATTAACAGCCGTATACTACAAAGAGTATCCCTCTATCATGCCGTTTGCTTATACCGGCTTGATTGCTATTTTGATAAACTTCCTGTTAAATAAGACCGGCAGCAACATACAAAACCTTAATGATATAAGAAAAACAAATTGTTTCGGGATTGTAGTAACAAGCTGGATAGCCTCTACTATTATATTATCAGTACCATTTCTGTTTTTCGGAATATCCCCGATAGATGCGCTATTTGAAGGGACATCAGGAATAACAACCACAGGCGCAACAATACTTACACATTATAATTATCCGCATTCAATGCTGTTTTGGCGTGCACTTACCCAATGGATGGGCGGTATCGGAATTCTGGTTATCTTCATAGCAATATTGCCGCAATTCGCAGTTGCCGGACGGCAAATGTTTTTTGCAGAAACCCCTGGGCCGGGAGAAGAAATGCTGACTCCGCGCATTCGTTCTACAGCAAGCGCAATGTATAAAATTTATTTTATCCTTACTTTAATATTAACCTGCCTTCTAAAATTTACCGGAATGAGCTGGTTTGAAAGCCTCTGTACATCAATGTCAACATTATCCTGCGGAGGGTTTGTTGTAGATGGGAATCTGTTTACCAGGAGCACAAGCCTGACTTTATGGATAATTACACTATTTATGATTATAAGCGGAACAAACTTCAACCAACTCTGGAAGTGCTACACAAAACGTAATATAAAAGCGTTAATAACTAATGAAGAATTTAAAGTATATATCTATGTCTTTTTAGTGCTTACTGCCGCTGTTGCAGTATATGGCTATTTTTACATGCATCATCCTGTTAGTGAAATCGTCAGGGACGGAGCCTTCAGCGTAATATCGATTATGACTTCAAACGGGTTTGCTATCGACAGTTACACAAGCTGGGGACTGGGCGCCCAGGTATTTTTATTTCTGGCAATGTTTACCGGCGCAAGCGCAAGTTCAACCAGCGGCGGCATAAAAATTATCAGATGGGTAATTGTATTTAAATTTTTGAAAACCGAAATTACAAGAATTTTTCATCCCAACGCTGTTATAAACGTAAAGTCAAATAATCAAATAGTTCCCAAAGATGTAATAGGTCAGGTACTTATTTTTATGTTCTTTTATTTTCTGATTTTTATATTCTCTGCTATTATAATCACCCTTATTGAGCATAACGCAGAAACCGGAACCCTTAGCGCTCTAAATGCAATCGGAAACATCGGCTTTACACCGGATGAAATGAGTACATTTAATCCTGTAACAAAACTGATACTAATATTTGATATGTTAATAGGCCGTCTGGAAATCATCCCTTTCCTTGTACTTCTTCAACCCGAATTTTGGGAATTTAGAAAATAAATATACTCAATATATTGCACAGAAAGGGAATTGTTTTAAAAGTTTTTTTGATTATAATTAACTTTTGTAACAATTAAGGAATTAGACTGGCAATTTATAAAATTTACCAAACTTAATACCTGCGGAGACTATTATGAAAGTACAAGCAGTAAGCAGTAAAATTAATAATGCCGTTACCCGGCATAAAAACACTAAAGAAAATCGGCAAAATTTAAAAAATAGTACTATGTCCAATAATACACTGCTTCCGAAAGGTTTAAGCGCAGTTCACTTTGGATGTAATATTAATACCGGCAGTATTGATAAAATGCTTAAAGAATACAAATGGTTTATCAATCACGACGGGGTTCCTGCTATAAATTCACTGCTCAAAATCCAAACAAGCAAAGAAGCATTCGGCACTCTTTTAAATACAATTTTAAAAAATGACGAACTAAGTTATGAATTAATAGACAGCATAATAAAACAACCGCGCAACATGAAGTACTTTATGAGAGATTTTGATGAAAAACTCCCTGTCGGCAGCGACATATTTCTGTCATTTATCCCCAACAATATCTACAAACAAGCGTATACAAAGTACATTGATAAAAGATTTGAAAATGCAAAATCAATCTCTGAATTACTTGAAATCAGACCGGACTGGAAGGAAGAAGTCTTACTGGCAAAACACAGAGAAATTTATCATAATGATGATTTTGAACTCGGACATGTTCCTGATGAAATAAACCACGGCAAGTTTGAACAGGTAACCGCTTATCTTCAGCAATTCTGTGATATAGGATATAAAGCCCCTAAAGAAATTCCGGCGCTTGAAATAATGGGAAGTAGATTTAATTTCAAATACTTTACTGAAGGCAAATCAGATAAAAACGTCTTTGGTATTTGGGGTAACCACGGAGAAAAATTTATCATAAAACTTGCGCCTCGTGAATCAAAGAGTCTGGATATGCCTTTTGCTTTAGGCACACTATGTAAAATTGATACTTATCTTACCCGAAATCACTGTAGAAATTCCGCGCCGTTCAGATACTACAACCACAACTTAAACGCATCAATATATGATTTTATTGAGCATCAGAAAGTTACAAAAGAAATTAGCCTTAAAAACATTAAAGAAAACATTCCGGACTTTATTGATTTAAATATGAAATACAATGATACAGTTGGATATAACAATTTCTTTATTCTTGATAATACGCAGCAGCGCATAAAGAATATGAACGATTACCATTATGGAGTAAAAAAATCTGAGTGGATAACGGTTGATAACGATCATGTTACTTTTGAAACAAGATTTCACCCAATCATCGATAAATATCATAGACTTTTGCCAAATGTCATGGGAATGATAATATAAAATTTGGCATTATGTAAATTTTTGTAAAGATTTATCGAAAAATATTAAAGTTTTTCAAAAATCTGCCGTTAACTATACTGTTGATATTTTTGGAGTATAGAAATTATGTGCAGATATTATTGGCCGGGAACATACAGTTTCCAAGAAAACATTAAGCTTTACACTCTCTGGATGAAAGACCAAATCGACAGCCTTTTATACAAAATATACGAAATTGAGAAGAGTTTGTCGCTCTAACCGGCGATAAAAATTAAATAACTCTCGGAATCTAAGCCCCTGGACTGGGGGCTTTTTTTATGGGGGGGGTAAATGAGGGGTAAATGAAGGGGTAAATGAAATTAATGGGGGAGGGGCTTAAAAAAGCCATAAGGAAGAAATAGGAATTAGAGCATAGGATAAATCTTCTTCATTTATTAACAAAAATTTGCCCAAAATGCGTTTATACTTGACAGTAAACTTTCAGCCGCACATAATTATAATGAATAGTATTGTAGATAGGTAAATCGTTTTTAAATCCATAAAGGATACGATTCCTCAAAAGAAAGGAAATTATTATGTACGCAATAGTCGAAACAGGCGGAAAACAGTACAAAGTAGAAGAAGGCCGCTACGTTGACGTAGAACTTCTCGGTGCTGATAAAGATGCTAAAATAGTGTTTGATAAAGTCGTTATGCTCGTTAACGGCAAAAAATCAAAGGTTGGTCAACCTTATGTAGCTAATGCCTCTGTTGAAGGGGTTGTACTAAAAAATGACCGTGCTAAGAAAATTATTGTTTTCAAACAAAGACCGAAAAAAGGTTACAGAAGAAAACAAGGTCACAGACAAGGTTTTTGCAGAGTTATGATTAACAAAATCAGAACAACCGCACAAAAATCTAAATCAGCAGAAGCGGCAGAATCTGCAGAAGCATAGTTAAAAGTATAGGAGAATATAACAATGGCACATAAAAAAGGTATGGGTTCCACCCGAAACGGAAGAGATTCCGAAGCCAAGCGTCTAGGGGTCAAAAAGTTCGGCGGTGAACTCGTTAAAGCAGGTAATATTATTGTTCGTCAAAGAGGTACCAAATTCCATCCCGGTAATAATGTAGGCATCGGGAGCGATGACACTTTATACGCATTAATTGACGGGCAGGTGAAGTTTGAAACTCACAGACGTGATAGAAAACAGGTTAGCGTATACAGCGCATAAATTATTTAAAATTCAAATAAAACCCCGGAATAAATATTCCGGGGTTTTATTTATCTTCAAGAAGCATCGTATAAACTTCGCCTGTTTCAGTATCAATATCTATAACTTTATAAGATCTATTATGTCTGAAACTTGGTGTGACTATTTGATAAACCCCCTCCTCTATTTTTTCAATATTTGAATGATAATGACCGGATACAATAGCAATTACATTAAGATGTTTGTTCAAAACTCTTAAATACTCTTCTTCTTTTAATTCCCGTACATTACCTCCGGAGATATGAACATCCGTTACCTGTATAAACCTTAAATTTTGGGCATAAGCACCGGTCAAACTAAAACAAAAAAATATAAATAATAAAACTAACTTTTTCATAACTATCAAAAATAATAGTTAATGAAAATTAATCACAGGTTAAAAAGAAGTTAAAAAAACGTTAGTTATTCATCCAGTTTTATATAATTTGTTTCTTCCCATCTCAGGTCAATATACTTAACTTTTTTATTCAGCATTTTGACTTGAGGCAAGAGTGATGGCAGCCTAGCAATACGATTCATGGTAGTAGTAGAAATTTTACCCAGTCTTATATTAACCGTGGGGATTTTAATATAAATATCATCCGGGTCTTTGTAATCAATATATTCAACATGTTCTCCGGATAGATCTTCAATAGATTGCGCAATAGTTCTGAAAGTTCTTACCTTTGCTTCATCCCAGGAGCGGTAATCATCTTTAGTACCATACGTCAAAATCAGCCAGGTTTTATAAGCAGGATCAAGGGGCATATAATCTCTTCCTATAAGTGTACCGTCAACAGAGAAGAATGCTATCGGCGGAACATCCACCTCAGGGGAAATGGTAAGCACCGGCGTACGCTCTATTATAATAATCTGAAGCCTTGCAGGAAACCAGAAACGCCTGATATAAACATCCTGAACAGGTTCCAGATGCATTATACTCTCCTTAAGATTATCCGTCTTAACCATAAAAATCGGTTCAGATGGAACAGGATTACATCTTAATGCCGCCAGAATTTTATAAGAAGGAACTATTTTGTTATTTATTATTTCTAAGGACGGGTTATCAACTTTATCAAAGGCATGAGGGCTCAAGCGCCACTGTGGAAGCTTTACAATCCCATAACATAATCCAATCATGAGAATAACAATAATAAATTTCAAAAAAGAACGCATCCTCTTAAGACGTTTCTTTTGATATTTCACCTTACGCTGCATTTGTGCTTGTTTTAAACGTCTTAACTGATTTTCTTTAGTTATCTGAAATTCATCCCCGTTTGCCATTATTTATCAAGACCTGCACTTTTCAAAATGAGTTCCACAAGTTCGTCAAAGCCTATTCCACCCGCTGCCGCCTGTGCCGGCAAATCACTGGTATCAGTCATGCCGGGGCTTGTATTGACCTCTAATACGTATGGTACACCATCTGATATTAAAAAGTCTACCCTTGCAACCCCGCTGCAGGCACAAGCCTTAAAAGCTTTTATTGTGATTTCTTTAACCTGCTTTGTCAGTTCAGGACTGATTTGCGCGGGAAGAATAAATTCTGTCATCCCTTCGGTATATTTTGCTTCATAATCATACCACTCATTTTTTGGCCTGAATTCTAAAATTTCTGTTGCAAAGATTTCACCATCTTTTTCAAGTACACCAACCGTCGCACTTATACCTTCTTTATACTCCTCTATAAGAATATCCGGATTATACTTTCTTGCATCCTCAACAGCAGCAACAAGTTCTGACGGATTATTAACTTTATTCATACCAAAACTTGAACCTTCACATACAGGTTTTACCATCAAAGGATAGTCAAGGTTTGACACGGAAGCTTGAGCATCATCATCCTTTTTAATAAATACGGATTTAATAAGCGGAATATCAAAATTCTTAAGCATACGCTTAGTAAACTCTTTATTCATACAAAGAGCACTTGACATTACTCCGCAGCCTGTATAAGGTATTTTCATAATCTCCAGCAGCCCCTGAATACAGCCATCCTCGCCATATTTTCCATGAAGCGCATTGTAAGCAAAGTCATAACCTTTTAATATCTGTGCAATATTACTATCAACAACAACAAGCTGTGCATGCTCGTATCCAAGGCGTTTTAAAGCTTCATAACAATTTTTTCCCGAACGCAAAGATACTTCCCGCTCTGTAGACATCCCGCCGCATAAAACAGCTATTTTTGATTTTTTTGATAAAGCACTCTGCATATTTCTTCCTCTCTTTTAGTCATTTCTCCGGCATAAATCACTTCCGGCGCAAGTTCTATATTATAGTTTTCTTTAACTTTATTATACATTTTCAGCATTAATTCAAGAACATCAGTACTGGTTGCATTACCTTTGTTAATTATAAAATTGGCATGAGTATCCCACACTTTTACGTTTCCGTCATCGTATCCTTTCATGCCGGCCTTATCAAGCAGCCTTCCGGCACTATCATTTGGCGGATTTTTAAAAGCACATCCTGCATTAGGATAAGCCATAGAAGGCTGTGTCTGCTTTCTTCCGGTAAGATTTCGCGACATCAGTTCTTCTATTTTATCAGGTGCCGCTTTTTCCAATTCAAATACAGCATCAATCAAAACATATCGGCCGGTTTGTAATACTGACTGCTTATACGCAAAATTCATATCCTGTTTATTCAAAATAACTATAGATTTTGTCTCTCTGTCATAACAACGCGCAGAAACAAAGCAATCAGAAGTAAACTGATTATGCGCGGAAGCATTCATATAAACATTTCCGCCGATACTGCCTGGAAATGCAATAAAAAACTCAAATCCGCTTAAATTTTCCTTTGCAGCAAACTGCGAGAGAAACGGCCCCGGAACACCACATTCTGCGATTATCCTATTTCCGTCCAGGGAAACCTTTTTAAGCTGCTTTGTACATACAACCCCGCCCTTTAGCCCCTTTGAGGATATAAGAAGATTTGACCCCGAACCAATGACAAACAAATCAGGATTGCCATTCAGAAGTTCAATAAATTCGTCAGCCGTTTCCGGAAAAAATATTTTCTCACAAGGCCCGCCGATTCTTAGAGTTGTAACCCTGCTAAGTTCAAAATCCTCTTTTACCTCCATGCTATCTCCCCGCTTGCATTCAAAAGTTCTTTACCTAAATTAGTAATAGTACCTGCCCCTAGCCCGACAACTATATCACCCGGTTTTAATGTCGGAAGCAGCTTTTTAGCAACATCAGCGATTGTACCCGGGTAATTTTCCGCATTATCAAACCCTTTTACAAACTCCGATGAATTTATCCCGTCAATTACATCTTCAGAGGCAGCATAAACATCTGTCACTACAATTCTTGATGCAGAAGGAAAAGACTGTTTAAATTCTTTCCAAAAAGCTTTCAATCTGGTATAACGGTGCGGCTGAAAAACAGCAACAATATTTTTATCAGGATTTGCAGTTCTGAGCGCGCTCAGTGCAGCTTTTATTTCTGTAGGATGGTGAGCGTAATCATCATAAACCGTTACACCGTTAATTTCACATACTTTCTGCAAGCGCCTGCCCATACCTGAAAACTCTTCAAAATATGGAATAAGAGATTTAACATCAACCTCTGCAGCAGTAAGTGCGGTTATTACAGAAAGCGCATTATAAATATTATGCACTCCGGGAACACTAAGCTTTACGGAATACATAAATTCACCGTTATGATAAACATCAAAAGCAGAATGTGTATCGTAAAACTTAATATTTTTTGCCATGAAATCAGCATTGTTATTTAATCCGAAAGTTGCGACAGAATTAATAAACTCCAAACTGTTCACACCCGCATCGTCGGCATTTGCTACCACAATTGTATTTTTAAGTTTTTTAAGGTAAGAATTAAAAGTCGCAACAAGAGAATTTAACCCCTCTTTGTAATAGTCAAGGTGGTCTGCCTCCAGATTATTTATAACCAAAATATCAGGTGAATATTTAACAATTGTACCATCACTTTCATCAAGCTCGGCAACAAAAAAGTCCTCAGCTTCATGGTGAGCATTTGTAGCCTGTTCAGGAACGATACCCCCCACGACATAAGACGGATGTAACCCGGCTTTTTCCAGTACATAAGCAGCCAACCCGCTTGTAGTAGTTTTGCCGTGGGTTCCAGAAAAACCAATAAATTTACCTTTTACATGCGACAGTTGTTCAAGCAAATCAGAACGATGCAGAATAACCATCCCTTCACGTTTTGCTTTAACAAGTTCCGGATTGTTTTCCTTTATTGCAGAACTTACCACAACAATAGAATCAGGCGGCAAATTTTCTTCACGATGACCGATATGAATATCTGCTCCCATATCAATAAGCTTTGTTATATATTTACTATCACAAATATCAGACCCTGAAACCTTGCAGCCGGACTCAAGCAGATACTTTGCAAGTCCGCTCATCCCTATACCGCCAACTGCTATAAAATGATAATTCTTATCCACATTTACCTCTATAATATCAATCAATATTATAGTATAAAGATAGCCAACGCAACAGCATTAATTAAAATCTGTATTCAAGTTCACCCTGGAAACCGATACCCGTTCTGCCGACATTTCGTATAATAACCTGCCCGAATAAAGACAATCTGTCTGTAAGCTCCTTACTTACACCAAATCCGTATTGCAGATATCCTCTGTCCATCCACATTTCAGGCAGCGACACACCGCCTGCAGTACCATTTACACCGCCTATACAGTTATATACATAAGCAACTGTTGCAAATAAATTCCAGGATTCCTGCTGCCATATAAAATTAACCCCCGGCGCAACATTCAAACCATTAAGAGTACCTGTAGTCATACCTATTTGTCCGTAATTTGACTGCCAGCTATGCCCGCCAAAGAAATTATAGGACACAGTTGCTGAAGGCTGAATAATTAAATGATCTTTTATACGCCAATTATAGGCCGCCTTGACTGCGGTACCCGCATAATAATTAATATCCTGATCCGTATTTCCGCGAACACTCATATCCACATTATACAAACTTGCGTATCCTAAGATTGAAGCAATCCAGTCTTTATTAAAGAATGTACCCATAGCACCAACCTGTCCGCCATTCTCATAGGCACTTACACCTTCAAATGATTGGTGGCCTCCGATATATCCCATATAAACTGTAGGTATCCAGCTCCAGCCCTTGCCAATATCAAATGTACCCATGTCAACCCCTACAAGAGAACCATAAGCACTATTTTCTACATCTAAATCCTCTTTCATTCTAAGGGTTTCAAAGTTACCATAAGTTTTTACCCATATACCGGAATCACGTCTGGTATATTCATATCCGGGCAAAGTTTTTGTATCTTCAATAGCCGTACGATTTGCTATTGCTGTTTTTGCAAGTGTCTGCGGGGTAAGTGTTAATCTGTCAAATAAAATATCATTTACAACCAGCTGATTCATCATTTGCGAAACAGAAACAACCTGACCGCGGAAAGATTGTTTATTATACCCTGCAACATTAAGGAAATAAGTCCCGTCATTTGCATCAGAAGCAGATAATCTATAAGTATTAACAGGTGTAACCACTTCATCAGCTGTTGTTGTAAATTTAACATTATCAGCAATTTCATCAGCATCAAAAATATGCCCTAAATCAACTGTCTGAGAAGGCACTGTAGCATCCGGATTACTTTGAACAAGGTTAAAATCTGAAATATTAATTATAGCATCCTGAGAACCGTCAACAGAAGCTATTGATGAAAAATCAAAAGTATCAGCGGTATAAGTTCCGTTAATAGCATCTTCATAAATATCAATTGTAAAATCAGCCCTGCCGTTAACATTATCAACAATAAACCCGCCTAATGAATTTACTTCAGCAGCATTATTGATTGAGCTTATCAAACCTGCCGATTTGAGGTTAATATTTTCATTTCCCCATGCAGAGCCTAAATTTACTCTTGAACGATTATCAATTTCAACCGTTCCTGATTTTAAAATATCATTTGTATCCTCATACAAAGTAAGTACCGTATTTGCAAGGGATAGCGTCCCGCCGGAGACTTCCAATTTATCAGCGGCAAGATTGCCGCCGCTGCCTGCAGTAATCTGTGAATCTGCAATAACTAATTTACCTGTATCAGAAAGATTAACTTTTCCGCCCCATTGATCGGAAGGTGACTCTGTTCCTATATTATTTAATGTAACATTGCCGGAAGCTATATTAAACTCTGTACCGGAAGCAAGATTAACAGTAGTTGATGCCGCTACATTTGACTCACCGGTAGTTGTGAATACAGAACCGTCAGAAAGATTAAATATTGAATTACCGTTAGTTTTTAACTCCGCACTATTATCAAGTCCGTTTGCTATAGTTAATGTTCCGCTATTACCCAATTCTACAAAGGAATTTCCGGTTATAGAACTCAATTCATCATTTAAAGTAAGCCCGCCGCCGTTATTTATTTGCAGCGTACCGCCGGTTTGAATATAAGAACTGCCGTTTTCCGTACGATGAACAAAATTATCAGTTAATACGAAATTTCCTGAACTCATTGTAATATCGCCGGACCAATCGTCAGAAGAACCGGTATTAGCGTCAAAAGTTACATTTCCGCCGGATATATTTAATGTAGAGGACTCATCAACTATAGTCGTTACACCTTTATTTACAGCCAGGTTATCCCCGAGTGTTGTTTCAGAGCCAAGAATTTTCAATGTTCCGGATTGCGCCTCAAAATCCCCCGCATCAGTAACATTATCGAGAATCAAAGTCCCGTTGTTCAGAGATATCTTGCCTTCCCAGCTATCCAAACCGTCAACGGTAACAATCGCATCGTTATTTATGTTTAAATCCCCGTAAATACCCAGTTCGGTTTCTGATATAATCTCACCGCCGACAAGAGTTAAACCGCTGCCTTCATTAATATCTATTGTATTGGCCGTTGTATCCGCAGATATAGAGATTGTATTATTTTTACCATTATCTAAAACCAGCGACGAGGAATTCCCAAGATTTACATTTGCAGAAGAAATACTGCTGTCACCTGAAGCTGTAAGCGACGAATTATCAAGGTCAACATTTCCGCCTGTAATAGAAGAACCGCTGTTTAATGTTAACCCGCTGCCGGTTATGTTAAGATTCCCGCCGGTTTGATTATATGCAGAATTTGCTGAAGTAGTTTTATCAACCGCAAGATTTAAATTTCCGCCTGCTAGTGTTAAATTTCCTGCCCAATTATCATCAGCACCTATATTTACAATTGTTTCAGACCCCGATATAGATAAATCACCGGAGAAATCAATAATAGAAGTATCCGCAATAGTTCCGCCGGTCAAGTTAAGTGATGAACCTGAATTTATACCAATTGTTGAACCTGCATCTGCAGTTATATTCCCCTGATTTTGTGTATTGTTGTTAAACACAAGATTTCCGCCTGTGACATTAACAATACTATCTCCTGTTATTGAACTTCCTTCATTTAATGTCAAACTTGAATTTAAATCGAGCGTTCCGCCGTTCTGCGCAAAACCAGAACCTGATGATGTTTCTTTATCAGCAGACAATACCAAATTTCCATCTGACAAAGCAACATCCCCGTTCCAGATATCTCCCGCATCTATTTGAACCGTCCCGCCGGCAACAGTCAAACCGGATCCCGTATTAATATCTATATTTGCATCTGATGTTATATTTCCGCCAGACACCGTTAAATCAGAATTATTACTGATAGTAATATTGCCGCCGGAAATTAAGTCATTTGCATTATTTAAATTAAAATCTCCTGTAATAGTTATATCACCTGCTGTTTGGGTAAGTGTTCCGGTTTTGTCATTAATTTCGGAAATTACGAGATTACCGCCGGTAACACTAACATCACCATTCCAAATATCATCCGCATTCAAGGAAAGATTTCCGCCTGTCAAATCAATTCCGCCATTGTTATTAATATTTACATCGGTATCAGCGGTAACTGTTCCCTGAGATATTGTTAATGTCCCGTTCTGAATTTCCAATTCACCGCCGGAAATTAAATCTGATGAGTGATTCAAATCAAAATCATCCATAATAACAGTACTACCGCCGGTTTGAGTTAAAATACCGTTTTTATTAGCGCCTGTATCAACAATCAAGTCACCATCTGTAACTTCTACCAAGCCGTTCCAGATATCTCCGCCGTTTACGGTCACACTCCCGCCGTTTATTGTAATTTCACCCGACTCCGTTATATTCAGGCTGTTTCCTGCTTCTATTACACCGGAACTTACTCCTAAATTCCCGTCTACTGTCATACTCCCGCCGCTTATACGGTCTCCGGTGTTATTTAAGTCAAAGTCACCGCTTACTATTATTTCTCCGCCAGTCTGCGTTAACGTTCCCGTCTTTTCCGTATCATCTATTGTTAATCTACCGCCGTCTACCTGTACATGTCCGGCCCAGTCTAATCCCCCGCTTCCGCTTCCGCTTTCGCCGCCTGTTCCATTATTTATTATATTTACTTCACCTTTATCACGTATTACAAGCGTTGCATCATCATATATCTTTCCTTCTGATACCGTTAACAATGCTTCATTTATTCCGTCTCCCACTATCAACGTGCCTGATTGTACATAGTCCTCGCTATTATTCATATCAAAGCTCGTTCCAAGTATCGTTGTTGTTCCACCGGTTTGTTGGAATATCCCGCTCCCGGATTTCTCCATATCATTCAACGTTAAGTTCCCGCTGCTTATCGTTAATTTCCCGTCCCAAACATCCGTTAAGCCATCTAAGGTGACGTTTGCTCCATCTCCGATAATATTTACAGTCGTACCTGCCCCGAGGTTTACATTTGCACTCTGTGAAATTGTGCCGCCCGTAATATCAAGTTCTGTTCCGTTTCCTGAAATTGAAATATCATTAGAAGTATCGTCAGTAGAAATATTTGCACTGTTAGATGTTCCGTTTGAAATAGTTAATCCGGATGAATTCTCCATTGTAATATCACTATTTGTAACATTACCATTATTTACGGTCAAATCAGACCCGATCAAACCAACATCACCGTTAGAAATTCCTGAATTAGCATCATTTAAAGCAAGACTGCTGTCATTTAATTCAAGACTTCCGCCTGTTTGTGTAAAGCTAGACCCGCTGCCGGTTGTTTTATCTACTCCGGACAGAGTTAAACTGCCGTTTGATAAAGCAACATCGCCATTCCACGTATCATTACCGTTCATGCTAACCGTACCGCCGGTTATATCAAGCGTTGTGCCCGAATTTATATCTAAAGCCGTATTATTACCAACAGATGAGCCGCCGGCAATTGTTAAATAACCGTCCTGAATATTCAAACTTCCGTTTGAAGATTGAATTCCCCCGTTTCGGTTTGTATTATCATAACCGGAAACGGTTAAACTTCCGCCATTCTGGGTAACTAAGCCGCTCCAGGTATCATTATCTCTATTTAGTACCACACTTCCGCCGGTGACACTTAATTCACTATCAGCCGCCATCTCTACTGCGGCATCTGATGTAATTTCACCATTTGCAATAGTTAAATCTGCTCCGTCCGCAATTGAGAGTCTGCCGCCTGTAATACTATCTGCTGCATTATTAAGTGTAAAGTCCTGCAAAATATTTGTAACCCCTGATGTTTGCACCAAACTGCCGGTTTTTTGAGGGTCGTAAATATTTAGAGTTCCGCCATCAACATTAATTTCCGAACTCCAAATATCATTATCATTTAATGTTAATTCCCCGCCGGTAACATTAATTTCAGAATTTTGCCCCATAGAAATAGCAGAGCCGCTGCCTATACTTCCGTTCTCAATAGTCAGCCCCGCATCCTGCGCAATACTCAAACTTCCGCCTGTTAAACTATCAGAAATATTGTTAAGAGTAAAATCAGAAGCTATCGTAATACTGCCGCCGTTTTGGACTAAACTGCCGGTTTTATTTGTACCGTCTAAAGTTAAATTTCCATTACTTACAGTCACATCACCAAGATAAATATCGTTGTCATTTAATGTAACATTTCCGCCTGTAATAGAAATATCCGAATTCATGGTTATATCTAATACTGTATCGGCACCGATACTCCCCTGAGAAACAGTTAATAATGCGTTATCAACCCCGTTACCAACCGTCAGCCTGCCTGCCGATATACTATCTAATGCATTATTCAAGTCAAAAGAGCTTCCAAGCACCGTTGTAGCAGCGCTATTTGAATTTTGCACTAAAGAACCTGTTTTATTAGTAGTATTTTTATCAATTGTTAAGGCTCCGCCAAGATTATTAACCTGCCCGTTCCATGTATCTCCGTCGTTTATATTTAAACTGCCGCCGGTAAAGTTGACAACTGAATTTTCATCAATATTCAGGTTTACATCATTACTAATATTTGATGACCCGCCAATAGTTAAAACAGTATTATCAAGAACAAGATTTCCTTCGGATGCTATTAAATTGGCGTTATCATCTATTTCCATTCCTTCGAGGGTCAAAGTACTTCCTGCATTATCCATACCAATAGTACCAAGCCACGTATCAGCATTATCAAGAGTTAAAGAAGCGCCGGAGAGGTTAAGTCTTGCATCTTCGTTGATTGAAAGCTTTACTTCCTGAGCAATCGTTCCATCAGTCAGAGTCAAAAGAGTAGTTCCATCGAGAACAAAATTACCGCGCTCAGCATTCAACTGGCTTGTTCCCTCTTTTGTGTAATCTTTTAATATTAAAGTACTATCATCATTTACAAGTGTAATTTCTCCATTCCAGTTATCAGCAGTACCGGAGTTTGAATCCAGTATAACAGAAGAATTATTTGCTATATCAAGACTTGTTCCTGACTGAATATCAAGGACTGTTTCTTCTCTGAGCGTTCCTGAGTTAAGAGTTAAGCTTGAACTATCAGTAAGAGTCACCGTATTTGAAGAGGAATCGGAACTAAAACCAATAGAGTTTTGTGCCCCGTTAGAAATTGTTAAATCAGAACTATTTGTTAAATTAACAGACGCGTTGTTAATTTCTGATCCTAAGGAAGAAGTAAGAGAACTATTATCAATATTAATTTCGCCGCCAGTTATTACAGAGCCGCCGTCAATAGTAAAATCAGAAGAATTTGACAGCGAAAGAACACCGCCGGATTGGGAATACCCGAATTGTCCGCTTAAGCCATCTACGTTTAAAATTCCATCCGTAAGCGAAACCAAACCGTTCCAGATATCTCCGCCGTTTACCGTTACGCTTCCGCCGTTTATTGTGATTTCACCCGACTCCGTTATATTCAGGCTGTTTCCTGCTTCTATTACGCCGGAACTTACTCCTAAATTCCCGTCTACTGTCATACTCCCGCCGCTTATACGGTCTCCGGTGTTATTTAAGTCAAAGTCACCGCTTACTATTATTTCTCCGCCAGTCTGCGTTAACGTTCCCGTCTTTTCCGTATCATCTATTGTTAATCTACCGCCGTCTACCTGTACATGTCCGGCCCAGTCTAATCCCCCGCTTCCGCTTCCGCTTTCGCCGCCTGTTCCATTATTTATTATATTTACTTCACCTTTATCACGTATTACAAGCGTTGCATCATCATATATCTTTCCTTCTGATACCGTTAACAATGCCTCATTTAAACCATCTCCTACTATCAATGTGCCGGACTGTACATAGTCTTCGCTATTATTCATATCAAAGCTCGTTCCCAGTATCGTTGTTGTTCCCCCCGTTTGCTGGAATACTCCGCTCTCTGATTTCTCCATATCATTCAACGTTAAATTCCCGTTGCTTATTGTTAATTTCCCGTCCCAAACATCCGTTAAGCCGTCTAAGGTCACGTTTCCGCCGGTTATATTAACAGTAGAACCCGATTCGATATTAACGTTAACATCAGAACTAATTTGTGATGTTCCGGTCAAATTCAAAGTAGAGTTTGTAAGGGTTAAATTTCCGCTTTCAGCTACCAAATTTGAAGCGTCATCCGTAACCATATCTTGTAAGGTTAAAGAAGATGAAGCATTATTCATAATAATTGTTCCGCCCCAATTATCGGCAGAATCAAGGTTTAATGAGGCCCCTGATAAGTATAATGCAGCATCAGTTCCTATGTCCAATGCCACTGCTTCGGCTATAGAACCATCGGTCAACGATATAACAGTATTTCCGGACAATCTTAAATTTCCCTGTTCCGCAATTAATTCCCCGACATGCGATGTAAAATCTACAAGTTCTAATGTGCTATTAGCACTGTTTAGTTCTATAGTACCCTCCCAAATATCGGCAGATACACCTTTATCATTAATTGAAACCGAAGCATCCCCTATTGTTAATTTAGAACCTTCTGAGAGATTTAAAATAGTATCTTCCAGTATGTTGCCGCTCTCCAATGTAACAGTTGAATTATTGGCAATACCCAGCCGGTTATTTGTAGAGTCTGTATTTACACCAAATGAATTACTTACACCGTTAGAAATATTTAATACCGAATTGTTGTTTAATGTAATACTTCCGCCGTCTACAACTCCGGTTTGGGCATTGAACCTTGAATTATCCATAATTAATTCAGCATTATTATGAGAATATGAATTTCCGAGCGTAATATCTTTTACTGTTAAACTCCCTGAATTATCAATCGACCCGTTAATTGTATCATCAGATGATAAGTAAGCAGAGCTCCCTGAAGAAATTGTAAGCAGCCCGTCAGAGTCAATAGTCACGTCTATATTATCAGTTATTGATAAGCCGTCTAATGTCAAATTAGCCCCGTCAATATTCAAGCCGCCGGCAGTAATGGAGTCAGTACTACCAAGCGTTAAATCAGAAAGAATACTGAGCAGCGCATCTTCATCATTTTGAGTATACACACCTGATTTAGTAAGTCCGTCAAAAACAACCGATGCACCGGTATTAGTCAAATTACCTGCTAAAATATCTCCGGTATTTAATACAAGATTACCGCCGGCAATTGATACGTCACCTGAGAAATTAACCCCTGCATCTGCATTAATATTAGTACCATTTTCAAGTGAAAGTGAAGAACCTTCAGAGACCGCAATACTATTTGCTGTACTATCCGTTGTATTAATAACAGCACTATTTGCATTTTGGTTATTAAATGTTATCCCTGAAGCCTCTGACAGATTAACTGTACCGTTATTAGTTATAGAACTTCCTTCCGTAAGTGTTAAATTAGCTGCATCAGATATATTTAAAACCCCTTCGGACTGAACGTAAGCAGACCCCGCATCAGTAATCTTATCTGATGACAAATTTAAAGTCCCGTTATTATTAATACTTCCATACCAGTAATCATCCCTGCCGACAGTTAAAGTTGAGGTATTATCTATATCAACTGTTGTATTTCTGGATATTGTCAGAGCAACATCCGAAGCAATCTCTGCGTTATTTTCAAGAGCGAGATCTCCATAAGCATTAAGAATACCGCTTGTTAGTGAATCATTACCGTCAATCACAAATGAGGAATAAATATTGGCAGTAGCACCATTTAAAGTCAAAGAACCTTCTCTTTCAATTGGAGAAAGTATATTAAGAGTTCCGGCACTTGCCCCAATATCACCGTCCCAAATATCATTGTCATTTAGCGTCAAACTACCGCCAGATATATTAATAGAAGAGCCATCCGCTAAATTAACAGCCGTATTTTCACCAACTGTACCTATTGAAATTGCAAGTTCTCCGGACTGAGAAACATTCCCCACATTTAACTGTCCTGCACTAACCTCATCACCGACAGCCCCTAAATCAAAGCCGGAACCGGTTATGTTTGTAACGGCACCACTATCTGTCTGGGTAAATATGCCTGTCTTAGAAAGATTATCTATATTTAAATTTGCACTATTATTAATTTCTCCAGCCCAGGTATCACCGGAATTTAAATTAACAGTTCCCGACGCAATATTAAAACCGGCACCGTTAGAAATATTTACACTTGCATTATTATCAATAGAAGTCTGATTATTAACTGTCACATTGCCGGCACCTATGTTAATACTATTTGCAGTACCGTCTGTTTGGATTTCAAGTTCACTATCAGATGCTGCACTTAAATCTAAAAGTGAATTATCATTTAAATGAACAGCCCCGCTTACAGAAGAACCTGCATCCGAAATATGAAGTTCGGAGCCATACATATCAAGAAGTCCTCCTGTTTGTACATATCCGGCATTTAAAATCCAGTCTTCTAAGGTTAATAAGCCGTCTCTTAATTCAAGTGTGCCATTGACCGTATCAGTATCTGAAAGAGTTAATTCACCGCCATCGATTATAAGTGCTGCATTTTCAAAAACATTAACAGTAACAGCATCCGCAACTGTTCCATTTGAAATAGTGAAATCAGAAAGCGTACCGTTCTCATCCCCGACATTTAAACGGCCTTCGGATATTTCATCGCTCTCTCCTGAAAGGTTGAAACCTGTTCCTGTGACATTTAAAACAGAATCTGCACCTTCCTGTATATATGAAGATCCTTCTGCTTTATTTACACTATCAGCATTTAATATTCCATTTGTATTATGAACCAGCCCCAGCCACTCATCCTGTGCGTCCAAAGATAAGCTTGTTCCGTCTATTATATCTATCTCCGCATTAGCTCCTATAGATACATTTGTCGCAGAGGATATATTTGAAGTTTCCCCGAGTTTTAAAATAGCATTTCCTACTAAATTAAAATCTCCGCCTGTTGAATTTAATCCGCCATTAGAAGTTAAACCATCATAAATTAAAGTACCCGAGGTCTGATTTATATCACCTGCCCAGGTATCGCCGGCATTAACAGTAACAGAGCCGCCTGAAATATTAAGCGTAGATCCGTCATTAATATTAATACCCGCTCCGGCATCAATAGTTCCTGCAGAAACACCAACACTGGCATTATCACTGCTCGTACCGATATTAAGTGTTCCGCCCGAAACATTATCACCCGCATTATTAAAGACAAAATTGTCACCGGTAATAGTTGTAACAGCATTAGAAGAAGATTGAACAAGAGTTCCCGTTTCAGCCTTTGTTACACCATTAAGATAAAGACGTCCATAACCTGATGAAAGATCAATATTTCCGGAATAGTTGTCATCTTCGTTTAAATAAAGTGTTGATAACCTGCTGGAAGCTGTGCCTGCAAGATTAAACGTAGACCCTGCGCCAATATTAACAGTATCTGCTTCCTCTATTGTTCCCCTGACATGTGTAAATTCTGAATTATCAGAAAGAGAAAAACTGTCTCCGCGGCCGGAAGTCGAAAGAATTGCACTGTTTTCTGCCCCGTTTGCCAATGTCAGGGATGATGTATCGCCTGATGACGCAAAATTAATAGTAGTAGAGCTTCCGGTAATCTGAGATCCTTCATTCAATGTAAGATTTGTACCATCACTTAAATTAAGTGTCCCCCCTGATTGTGTGTATGTAGAAGTATCAGAAGTAGTCTTTTCATAACCGGATATATTAAGAGTCCCTCCGGTTAATTCAATATCTCCGTTCCAAGTATCATTTGTACCTTCAGCACCGCCGTTGTTGATTGTAACACCGCTGGTATTTGATATGAATATCTTACCGCCTTCATCTAACGTTAGTTCAACATCCTCTGAAATATATGCCGTATTAATAGTAAAATTAAGAATCCCCGAATGAATATCAACATTACCGGAAGAGGCCTGCAACCTTCCACCGGAAGTAAGGTCGCTGTAATCAAATAAGCCGTCACCATCAAGGGTTATTAAAGTATTTGAAGCCAGGTATCACCTTCATTAAAATATACATCACCATCGGTTATCGCAAATGTTCCGCTTCCGGTTAAGCTTACATCTGTTGCCGCATTAATATATGAATCACCATCTACATGAAGGGTACCGCGCCCGCTGGTATTATAAACACTCAGGCTTCCGCCGTCTGCATATATATTACCGTTTTCAATTAACGAAGTATAGGATAAACTCCCGTCGGTAAGATATATATCGCCGGACCATGTATCACCATTATTTATTGCGGTTGTACCACCGGTTATATGCAGTTCTCCTGTATCCTGAATTACCGTTCTCATAGTTCCGGTAATAATAGACCCTGAAGCTAGATTCAGCTTTGAGTTTGCACCCAGTGTTATACTTCCTCTTTCTCCTCTTAATACCCCATTATCCAAATTAGTATTGGAAACATTAAGCGTACCGCCGTTAATATCTATTTCCCCGCTCCATACATCTCCGGAAGCGCCGTCAATATTAACAGTAGCCCCTGTCGTATTAAGTATAGAACCGTCATCAATATTAACCTGAGAAGCTGTATCAACTGTTCCTTCTGTCAAAGTCAACGTAGAGTTTTCAATAATATCCAGAGAACTTGCGCTGTTATCATTTGCATACAGTGACATGCTGTTAGAATCCAAGCCGTTAGCAATTGTTAAACTCCCGCCATTCTGCAAATACCCGATACCGGTTGAAATATAAGATTCAGGAGTATCCAGAGTAAGAGATGCATTGTCAACATACAAACTGCCGCCATTCTGTACATAAGTTTTATTAGCAGTTGTAACAGCATTTAATCCGTCAGTTAATGTTAAAGAACCGCTCGATAATGTAATACCGCCGGACCACGTATCAGTGTTATTTAAAGAAACCCCTGCACCTCTAATGGTTAAATCCGCTCCGGAATCTATTGTTACGGAGGCTTCTTTATTAATTGTTCCGCCGGTAAGCGTTAAACCGGAATTTTCATATACTATTAAATTATTTAGTGAAGTATCAGAAGTATTAATAACCGCAGTATTATCAGTTCTACCGTTATCAAAAGTAAGCATTGAATTATTACTTAAGTTGACAGTACCCTGATTAACGTAGGAATTTTCAGTATTTAATTGAAGAGATGTTCCGTTCAGGTTGAGAGTCCCGCCGGTTTGGACAAAGGTTTTAGATGTATCTGTGGCATGCATCCCGTCTTTTATATTTAATGTTCCGTTAGAAATAGCAACCTGTCCATCCCAGGTATCTTCGGAACTAATTGTAATATCAGAATTTACCCCGCTAATATTCAATGCAGCCCCTGAATCTATTGTTACACTAGCGGCCTCATTAATAATTCCGCCTATAGAAGTCAGAGTAGAATTATTACTTATCCGGAGAATATTTGTAGAGATATCATTAGTCGTAATATTTGCTGTATTTGTAACTCCGTTATTAAAAATAAGTTCTGATGCATTTGTTAAATTAACCTGCCCGCTTGTGATTGCAGATCCTTCATTAAGCGTAATATCCGAGCTGTTAAGATTAAGAGTTCCGCCGCTCTGATTAAAAGTCTTAGACGAATCAGTTACTACTGCCCCTGAGCCATTGAAATTTTGCAGAGAAGTTGTTCCGGAACTAAGAGCCAACGAACCGTTCCAATTGTCTGTAGCACTGTCTAAAGTGACATCTGCCCCTGCAACAGTAAGTCCTGCTCCGCTGTCAATCGTAACATGCGCGGGCTGTGTAATTGAACCGCCGCGTACCGTATAATTTGAAGAATTTTCTATTACAATGTTATTGACCGACTCATCAGTAGAAATACTATCTGTACTGTTAGACACCCCGTTAGAAATTGTAAGTGATGAATTATTTGTAAGATTTAACGATCCCCCGTCAAGGACATCCGTATCCCCGGTTAATTCAAGGTTTGAAGCATCTACATTTAAAATACCGCCCGTTTGCGCGAAACCGGATTGTTTTTGAATTTCCTTTAATGTAAGTGTTCCGCGCAGCAGCGTCAAATCTCCGGTCAGGGTATCGGTATCAGAATCTAATGTAACCGTAGCCCCGCTTATGTCCAAATTTCCCGCAATATCCAAAACAGCATTTTCTGTAATTGTTCCGCCCTGAAGGGTTAATATTGTATTATCAGCAACTGTTAAATTTTCATTTGTATCTGCTGTTGTATTAATACTTGCATAATTATTTCTGTTATTTTGAAAAGTTAAATCACTGCTATTAGAGAGATTAATCGTTCCGCCTTCAGAAAATGACCCTTCATTAATAGTAAGAGATGTATTATCAAGATTTAGAACTGCAGCGCCGTCATTTGCAGCCTGCTGATAAATACGATTTTCATCCGTACTTACATTCATATCAGCCATATTTACACTGCCGTCAGAGGAAAGAAGTCCTTCCCAGATATCAGTATCATCAAGCGATAAAGCAGCGCCCTCACTGATATTTAATGTTGCCCCGGAAGCCAGATTAACATTTGTTTCTTCTGCTACACTGCCTGCACTCATGGTAAAAGAAGATGAGTTATTAATGTTAAAATTATTAACTCCTGTCATGTTTAATGCAGCTCTGTTTTCTAAACCGTTAGAAATACTTAAAGTAGAATTATCCGTAAAATTAAGCGTACCGCCTGCTATATAAGCATCTTCCGTATCAAGCACCAGACCGGAATTACTAATATTTGACGTTCCGCCTGTTTGCACAAACATTGATCCTGAGGAGGCTTCAGCGATTTTATCTTTAATTGTTAAAGTCCCGTTCAATATTTCCAAAAGACCTGCCCAAACGTCATTATCATCAATTGAAGCCGATGCTGCAGATGCGTTTACTAAAAGGCCCGAGCCATTTTCAATATTAACTGCGGTATCTTCTGCTATTTGCCCGCCAATCATTTCGAGTGTTGAATCGGCTGTTATATCTAAAGTATTAGAGGTAGAATCGGTAGTTATAGAAGCAATATTTGTTTGTGAATTATTAAGAGCCACCCCGGAATTATTCTGCATGTTAATAGTTCCGCCATTTATAAGTGAACCTGCAGTATTTAAAGCTACTTCAGAAGAATCAAGGTTAACAGTACCGCCTGTCATATTAAAGTTAACAGTGCCGTCGGTTATAAAATCTTTATTTGAAATATTTGCAGTACCGGAAGCAACAGAAAGAGAGCCTGAATAATTATCATTGTTATTAATATTTAGAACAGCAGAACTTCCCGAAACATTCATGCCGGACCCCGCCGCAACGTTAAGAACGGTATTAGCATCGATTGTTCCGCCGGTCAATGTAACAGTGGAAGTATTATCGACATTAATGCTATCACCGCTTCCTGCATTAATAGAAGCAGAAAAATCTGAATCCGCACCATTTTGAACATTGAGAGTAGAACTATCACTAAGTGTAATATTACCGCCTGTTACAGAAGACCCCTCCCCGACGGTAAACTCAGAAGAAGAAATATTAAGGTCACCGGCAGATTGTGTGTACCCATTAGAAGTCAACGATGTTCCCTGAATATTTATTATGCCCGATCCGCGAAGGGTTAACCCGCCCTGCAGGTTATCATTAGAATTAAGATATACGACTCCTGCAGATACATCCAGAATACTGCCGGACACCGAGTTAATAACCACATCAGCAGCAATAGACCCGGGAGAGTATGTATCTGTATTAAGAGTCAGAGTTCCTCCCGTAATATTTAAAGTACCGCCGGTTCCCTGTATAATAACAGACCCGCCGTTAGCGTTCAAAATACCGCCATCTCCCAAACCTATATAAGAACGCGAGCCTAAGGAATCGCTGCTGTCTATATTTAATACCCCGCCATTATTAACATTTAAAATTGCAAATGTTCCAAGATCAATATTAACAGCCTCAGCAATACTGGACCCTGCACCAATATTTAATATCGTACGATTAGAATTATTTCCGGAGCCGGTACAGGTAAGCCTGCCTGTCATTGCCTGAATTACACCGGTTATAGCACCGTTGCTTCTTGCCACTATAGAAATAGTGCCGCCGTCTAGTATCAAAACGTTTCCGGACGTCTCACCCCAGGAATATGTATCCCCGCTATAAGATATAGAGCCGTTTGAAGTATTAAGAGTTGCGGTTCCTGAATCTATAGTTATATCCTCTGCATAAGAAGCCGCAGACAATGATATAGCCGCAACAACAGCCGCAACAATTAATAATTTTTTTGGCTTATTCATCAGTAAAGTTCTACTACTTCCCGTATTCTAAATACACACAAGTATATTGTAGCTTAATATTATAGTATTTGTAAATCATTTATAAAGATTAGTTATTATTTTTCACATTTGAATTTATAAGAGAGAAAAAAATCATGTAAACAGTTGATGTTCCGGAGAAGAAATAATACTATTATAGGGTTGGGATATTAAGGGATAATATGAGTACTTCAATACTTAGCAGTGTATTTAATGACCTATATGAAGAATATGGTTGGATAGAAGCAACCTTTGCACCGGTTGTACAGTCTGCTTCCGATGAATTTTTCTTTGAAGGGCTCCGGTTTAAACTCATTTCTGTCAGTCAGAACATGAATATCCTTTCCCAAAATGAAACATTTTTTGTAACAAAAATTAAAATAAATAAAAAGAGTGACATTTTCATAAGAATTTCACAAGAAACGATTAATGTTATTTTAGATAAAGTTCTGGGCAGTGCAAACAAAAATTTTGAACTGACAGAAGTTACAGAACTTGAGGCAAAAATCATAACAGCATTTAACGATTTTTTATATGAAAAACTAACCCCGAATTTCAAGATTGAAAGAGAAAAAAAGTACTCTGAAATTTTGCATTTAACATTTTTAGTAAAAAACGAATTATCCGATGATGCGGCTAAATTTATAATATCCCTGCCGCGTGATATCCTTACCCCGCCCAAAAGAGAAGCAAAACCGGGAAGAATACAAGAACATTTTCTTGCAAATGCGCTTGTAGAAGTCAATTTCATTCTCGGAAGCACAAGATTTCCGCTTGCGGATATCAAACGGCTTGATGCCGGAGATATAGTTGTTTGCGACCACAGCAAAGCAAATAATATGCATTTAATTGTCGGCAACAAAATTATTAAAGACGTAAAAATAAAACCGGACAAAAAACTCGTAGTTCCCTTGGAAAATAGTGGAGGAAGTGAAATGAGCGAAGATAATACAAACCTTTGGGACAGTATTCAGGTAGATATGACCGCAGTGTTTGAAAAAGTTAAAATTCCGCTTGGTGAATTAAAAAACATAGAAGAAGGCATCGTTGTAGATATAAGTTCCGTTTATGACAACAAGGTTTACCTGCAGGTTGGAGGAAAAACCGTTGCGTATGGAGATTTAGTAATCATAAACGATCGTTACGGAGTTAAAATCGACGGAATAAATCCTCAAGCGGAAGGAAGCACAGAAAATACACAGGACAACTATCCTGATGCAATTCCTTCTCCTGAAGACAGCGGAAAAGAAGAGTTTGATTACAGCGACTTTGACCCGGATAGTTAATGACTTTTAAGAAATGAGAGTTAAATAATAATTATGAATATCGGATATCTTACAAATTTTATAGTATACGCATTTGCAATGTCTGGTGTAATGCTTATCGCAGTAAGCATTTATAAAAGAGTATGCGGACTGCCTGCAAACAAACAAGCCGGAAAGCTTCTGAGCGTTCAGGACAAATTAATAATTGCACCCAGAAAAACTCTTTACGTAGTAAAAGCCGGAGAAGAATATTTTCTTGTTGCAGGCGACACAGAACGTACAACTATGCTGTCTAAACTTAATCCGTCAAAACAGCAGGGAGCAAATATTTTACCACAGGTAACACCGTCAAAAAGTTTTGAAAGTGAAGATATTCATATAACCAACAAAAGGATTTTACAAAAAATTAATGAACGCCTGGAGCGGAAGGAAGAAGATTCATGGATAACGTACTAAAAGATTTAAGTCCTGTAATACAACTTTTAATCGTAATGGCATCATTCTCGCTGCTGCCGTTTATCTTCTGCTGTATGACATCATTTTTAAGATTTATCATTGTTTTTTCGCTTCTTAAATCAGCAATGGGCGTTCAGGTTCCGCCTGCACTTGCAACTGTGGGATTATGTTTAATTCTTACATTCTATACAATGGGCGGGGTATTCCAAAAAATGTACGAAATGGGTTCTGTACCATACCAGAAAAATCAAAATCTTGTTATGGCAATTAATGAAGGCTCAAAACCGCTAAAAGAATTTATGATGAAACAGACAAGGGAAAGCGATTTAGCATTTTTTGTAGAATTAAAACGCAAAGAACCTCCCAAAACTCCCGAGGATATAACAATTTGGGAAGTAGCACCTGCATATATACTAAGTGAATTAAAAACAGCATTTGAAATCGGGTTTATAATCTACGTTCCATTCATCGTACTTGACCTTGTTGTTGCAAATATACTCTTAGCACTGGGTATGATGATGTTATCACCCACAATTATTTCACTTCCGTTTAAACTTCTTATATTTATTGCAGTAGACGGATGGGCGCTAATTGTTCAAGGCTTGGTACAAAGTTACAATTAAGGGGGCATTATGGAGATACTTGCAAATTTTTTAGCTAAAGGTTTTATGGTAATGCTTTCTATATCAATGCCAATAGTGCTTACCGCTGCCGCAGTAGGTTTGATTATCGGGGTATTACAAGCCGTAACACAAATTCAGGAACAAACAATCGTTGCAGCCCCTAAAATTTTACTCGTATTTATGGTTATACTAATTGGCGGATACACTTTCGCTAACAGTCTTATAAACAATTTTCAGGAGGGGGCAAACCTTGCTTTCAATATTCTGCCAAAGAATGAAACATACGTGCTGCCTGCTGATTATCACAAATATTCTCCGCCGTTAACGCTTGTAAACGACGTTTCAAAGCGAACATTACCTGATGTAAGACATTTGATGGAATATATGGGAAGGGCAATATTGTCAATGCTTGCAATTGCAATGCCGGCCGTTATAACCGCGGCTGCCGTGGGGTTAGTTATAGGTATTGTACAAGCAGTCACTCAGGTTCAGGAACAAACAATTGTTGCAGCGCCAAAAATATTTATGGTATTCCTTGTTATAATTCTGCTTGGTTTCGGTTTTATAAAAATCCTTGAAAACACTTTCAGACAAGGGTACGTACTTGCGTTTGAAGTAGCACCGGCAGAAGGAACATTTGCCCTGCCTGCCGATTACTACAGGTATACAACCCCTTTTGAAAACGAAATGACAGATTCTTTCAAAAACAAACCAACATTAAATGAAATTATGAAAAATCCGGGTAAAGTGCCGTTTATAGACCGTCAGCAAAAAATAAAATATGATGCAAACAGAATGCCGCCAATGCCAAAACCTAATTTCGTGGAAACAAACAAAATAATGGGGTGGGAATAGATGAAAAAATTAATTATATTATGCTGTATTGCAATTGCACCTGCAGCATTTGGATTTGAGAATTATGTAATAACTTCTGATAACGCTATTACAGCTATTGATAATAACACTCCGGATATTATAGAAATTCATGAAATGACAACAATTATGAATGAGAAAAACACCATCATAGTTGAATGCAAAAAAGAGGGTAAAGGCAAATTTACTTTAACATCAAACGGCAAAAAAAGCGAGTTTGATATGAATATAACAAAGAATAAAACAGAACTAAAAACAAGCGGCAACTATACCTGCTATATACTGGATACAGCACCCGGAGTATTTGAACTTGACGAACCGCCGGTGCTTCCCGCCAAAAAACGAGTAACCCCAAAAGGTTTAACCTCTATTGAAATACAAATAGGAGATGAGGGAAATTAATGGAACAAATCATAAGCGGCATATCAACATTATTTCCACAGTTTAACGCTTACTTCTTTGCCGGCGTTGTTGTATTTGCGCGTCTTATAGGCTTCATTCGCTTTGCACCTGTGTTTCATAGAACAGACGTAATTTCTTATGTAAAAATAGGATTTGTATTCTTATTTACCCTGATGCTGACCCCGCTTTTAAACCCGCCGCCTGTTCCAAGCGGTACATCGCTTATGCTGCTTGTAATCCTTAATATAACCTGCGGGGCAATAATCGGGTATACGGCAAGACTTTTAATACTTGCAATAGAATCGGCAGGGGATATGATTAATACCCAGATGGGTTTATCTTCCGCTATGGTTATGGATCCTTCAACAAACAGCCAAACTGCTTTATTGAGCAATATTTTAACACTATTCGGTACAATTTTATTTATCCATATAGGCGGATTATATTGGATGTTTAAAGCTTTAATACGAAGCTTTGAAATATTCCCGATATATGCAAACAGTATTCCTTTAGACCAGATAATAAATATGGACTATCTCATTACAATGACTTCAAACGTGCTTTATATCGGACTGCAATTGGCGGCGCCAATCCTCCTTGCAACACTCGGGCAGGATATTATCCTGGGTATTATTTCAAGAACGGCGCCGCAGGTAAACGTTTTCCAATTGAGTTTCTTATTTAAACCTGTGTTTGGCGCAGCGATAATGATTTGGATTTTACCAATGCTTGTAAATATAATTACAGACTTTTTTAATTCGCATGCAGCTATATTTTAATACCGGAAAATTTGTTTAATAACAAATAAAAAGCCGGCTTACACCGGCTCTTATTAATATATGAAAACGGTTTCTCAACCTAATTGTTAAATTAAATCGAGAGCTATCGACGGAGTTTGGTTAGCAGTTGCCAACAGTGTCGATGCGGCACTCTGAATAATTTGTTGTTGGATATAGTTTGTTGATTCTTCTGCAACGTCCGCGTCTCTTATTGTAGAAAGTGAAGATGTTTGGTTAATAGTTGCTACTTCTATAGATGATGCAGCAGATTCAATCTTGTTTTGAGCAGCCCCGAGAAGAGTAACTCTTGATGAAACATCAGCCATTGCATCGTCTAACACAGAAAGCATTTCATAAGCGAGGTTACCATTCAATCCGGCACATTTTTCAGCAACTTCTGCAGGTGTGCCTGCACCTAATCCCGCAAAAATTGTAGAACTTGTACAATCAGCAAATAAATCTTGCGAGAGGTTAATACGGCTGGTTTCATCACCGTCAATACCAACCTGTATATTATAACCTTCAGCTCTTACAGAACCATCCATAAGTTTTAAACCGTTATAATTACAAGATTTTGCAATACGGGTAATTTCATCCAAACGGGCATTGATTTCAGCCTCAATAGCTTCTCTTGAATCATCACCGTAAGTATCGTTTGATGCTTGTTCTGTTAATTCTCTGATACGTTGAAGGTGATCGTTAATCAAGTCATAGTTACCTTCCAACGTTGTTAACATGTCTGACCCGATTTGAGTGTTGTCAGATGCCACATTGTAAGAACCCAAATCCGCTTCCATCTGAACTGCAATTGAATATCCGGCCGCATCATCCATAGATGAATTAATTCTATAACCGGTTGTCATTCTTTCAATGGCAGTGTTCAAACCATCAGTAGCGGATTGAAGGTTTGTTCTAACCTTCATCGAAATGATGTTTGTGTTAAGAGTAAGTGCCATTTCTTTAAATCTCCTGTGCTATTTTCATATATTAATACTGTGAAGGACTTTCTCCCTCACACTGTTATGTTAAATGTTTTTTCGCTTAAGTTGTATTGCCACTAAGTTAGAAGTTTCTATAACTTTAGTTGTAAAATTTTTCTAAATAAAAATTTTTTTTCATGAAAATACCCCCAGGTGGGTAATATACTCCGTGGTATTAATATAATTTAATATTATCAGAGAGGAGTAAAATAAATGACAGTTAAATCAAAAGTAATCAGAGTTGTAATCATTGAAGATTTCAAACTCACAAGAGTCGGCTTGCGATGTGCGCTTAATGCCAACGAGGACATCGAAGTAGTAGCCGAAAGCGATAATGCAGCAGACGGATTAAACTTTATTAAAAGACTTAATCCTGATGTTGTACTTATGGATCTTGGCTTAGCCGGCATGAACGGTATCGAAGCAACTATTCAGGTAAAGGCTTTTAATCCGGAAATAAAAGTTATTGCCTTAACTTCACATGACAGAGAAGAAGAAGTTATAGCAACACTGAGTTCAGGAGCAATCGCATACTGCCTGAAAGACATCGATCCGATTAAACTTGCAGACGTAATAAGAGATGTGGCACAAGGCGTATGCTGGCTTGATCCTGAAATTGCGGCAAAAGTTCTCAACGCATTTCCAAAGCAGGACACAGCAGGAATTCTCCAGGATAAGAATAATGACAAAAACCGTGTTCCGCTGACAGAAAGAGAATACGAAGTGCTAAAACATCTTGTTGCTGGTAAGAGCAACACGGAAATAGCAAAAGAATTAATCGTAAGCGTTCACACTGCCAAAGCGCACGTTTGTTCTATATTACAAAAAATGTGTGTAAACGACAGAGTTCAAGCAGCGGTTAAAGCCGTCAAAGAAGGTCTGGTATAATAAAGACCATAAATTTTTGTTTTCAATCTATAACTTTTTTTCAAGATACAATTAAATACAGACAAAATAAATCTCGGGGTAAAATAATTTAGATTTATCGAGACTGCACAGGGTTAAAAAAGAAATAAAGATTAGTTTCAGCGATTATAAAAAAGACAGAAAAAGAGCATCACATTTTACAAAATAAAACAGCGAGCTTTCATACAACAGGGTTCTGCTTTTCAAATATAAGCTTAATTAATAAAATAGAGAGAACGAGAATTAAACAACGTACAATATAATTTGTTACGTTTATTTGATATTTGGATATCAGACACTAATGGGAGACCGGAAACAAATACTTGTATTCCGGTCTACTATTTAATCCTTATAATATATATAATGTTTGACAAACTTGTAAAAAGTTTGTTTGTGTTATAAAATCTATATAAGGAGTAATGTATTATGAAAACTATCGAGGGATTTTTAACACCAAATGGCAGCCGTTTCTGTATTATAGCGGCAAGATTTAACGAATTTATTACATCAAAACTTCTGTCAGGTGCGCTTGATGAATTAAGACGCCACGGAGTTAAAGAAGACGAAATTGATGTAGTATGGGTTCCGGGGTCTTTTGAAATTCCTCTGGTTGCGCAAAAGTGTGCTAAAACAAAAAAATACGATGCTATCATTGCCCTGGGTGCGGTAATAAGAGGAGCAACCGCCCATTTTGATTACGTAAGCGCAGAGATATCCAAAGGCATTGCAAAAGTTGCGCTTGATGAAGGACTTCCGGTAATATTCGGGGTTCTCACAACAGAAAATATCGAACAAGCAATAGAACGCGCCGGAACAAAAGCCGGAAACAAAGGTTCGGAAGCCGCACGCACGGCTATTGAAACCGCTAACCTTATTAAGTCGATATAGTCTGTAAAGGAGGATTACCGTTGACTGAAGTTATTACAGAATTTGTAAACAAAAATACCATTGATATTGATTTAGTATCAACAATTGATATGGTAAAAAAAATGAACGACGAGGATAAAATCGTCGCAAAAGCTGTTGAATACGAAGCCGAAAATATTGCAAAAGCGATTGATATGATTGCTAAACAATTTTTACTCGGCGGGCGCCTGTTTTATTACGGCGCAGGAACCTCCGGCAGATTAGGAGTGTTAGACGCATCTGAATGCACACCTACATTTAATGTTCCGCCTGATATGGTGCAGGGAATTATCGCCGGCGGATATGACGCACTCCGTTCCGCAGTTGAAGGCGCAGAAGACGATTATGCGGCAGGAGTTGCAGATGCTAATGTTCTGACAGACAAAGATGTTGCAGTAATAATTTCAGCAAGCGGTAACCCGAATTACCTTATGGGCGTACTTGCCCGTGCTAATGAAATAGGGTGTAAAACAATTGCCCTTACCTGTAATTCAAAAGGCAGAATTGTTGAGGAAGCCGCACACGTAATCTGTGTAGAAGTAGGCCCGGAGGTTATTGCAGGGTCAAGCAGACTTAAAGCAGGAACGGCACAAAAGATGATTTTAAATATGCTTTCAACCGGTTCAATGATTAAAATCGGAAAAACTTACAAAAACTTTATGATTGACCTGCAAGCTAATAACGAAAAATTAAAAGACCGAGCAATAAGGATTGTGTCACAGCTTGCGGACGTTCAGCATTCTGTCGCGTTTACCACTCTCTTAAAATGCGGGTGGAATATTAAGACCGCTATTGTGTCTTTAAAGCTTAATATTGATAAGGACGCTGCTGAAAAAGAACTTGCAAAACACAGAGGTGTACTAAGAAAAGTATTGGGGGATTTTTAGATGAAGCTGACTGTTCTCGGCCCCGGCTGTTGGGGGTTAACTCTTGCGTGGCTATTAACAAATAATTTTGAAGAAATAACCGTTTGGGGCAGGGAATCCGACTTATACGAGGATTTGGTAAAGAATAAACATTGCTCAAAGCCTCTTGAAGTTCAGTTGGATGATAAAGTCAAAATTTCATCAAACCTTAAAGAATCAATTGAAGGGGCAAACATTATTCTTGCAGTCGTTGCAACTGCCGGAATGAGAGATGTTTGCGAAAAACTTAAAGAGGCAGGTATAAAACCGTCCCAAATTCTTGTAAACGCATCAAAGGGAATTGAATTAAATACTCTTATGCGTATGTCAGAAGTTATAAAAGATGTATTGCCTGATCAGAAACTTGCAATCCTTTCAGGGCCGACCCTTGCTAAGGAAGTTCTGCAAGGAAAGCCGACAGCTG
>CALVDX010000014.1 GCA_944326425.1 Candidatus Gastranaerophilales bacterium | reverse complement strand
CAAAATATCTATGTCCCCGAAGTAAAACTCCCGCAAGAAAAAAAAGAGCCTAAGCCTATTCAGTGGAAAGCTGGGTTATAGTACCCTCTCCCCTAACCCCTTGTCTTGGATTATGCGGGCTGGCGGGAAATTCCACATTTCCCGCCACCATACGGGCTTGCTCGCTTGCACTCGGCATCGCCCTGCCGCAAATCCGCCTCCCGAAGGGAGAGGGGTGGAAGAAAAACCTGCACTAAACCTGCACCTCTACTTTGCGCAAGGAGCGGAAAAAGTTTGAAAGAGTTACATATTACCCTAAATTTAAATGCCCCCGCTCTTAAAAAAATCTTTTATGTTAATATCTAGATATGGATATTTCATTTAAAACTGTTCAAAAACATGAAATCCCTGCACTCTCAGAGCTTGCTTCAGAAATCTGGCATGAATTTTTCCCATGCCTGTTATCTGCTGAGCAAATTAACTATATGGTAGATAAATTCCAATCTGAACATGCAATGCAAAAACAAGTTACAGATGAAAATTACACGTACTATTTTATTAATGTAGACGGACAAAATGCAGGTTACTTCGGAATTGCAGACAAAGAGGAATATCTCTTCCTGTCAAAATTGTATCTTAAAAAAGATCACAGACATAAAGGCTTTGGCAGTCTTGCTTTCAACAAAATAAAATCAATAGCAAAAGAACGCGGTTATTCTAAAATCAGGCTCACCGTAAACAAGTACAACACAAATACTATTAATGCATACAATAAGTACGGGTTTAAGACAATTGCAAGTGATGAAACCGACATAGGCAACGGCTTTATAATGGATGATTATATAATGGAGTTCTCATTATAAAATTATTTGCACAACTGGTCATAAACTCGTTTTATTTCTTTAATATCCTGCCACATAAGCCATTTAGGGCTGCCCTTTTCACGGCTGTCGTTGCGCAAAAGATAAGAAGGGTGGAAAATCGGCATCATTTTAGAAAAATTCGGTCCCTCAAACCATTTGCCCCGAAGTTTGGTAATCCCCTGTGTTGTTTCCATCATTGAATTAACAGCAACGCGGCCGCACAAAAGAATAATCCGCGGCTTTAAAATCTCAATCTGTTTATCCAGATACTCCCTGCACGCAGCTTTCTCTTCCGGTAGCGGATCCCTGTTTTCCGGAGGACGGCATTTTATAGTATTACAAATATAAATATGTTCTTTTCTGGACAGCCCGACACACCCTAGAATTTTATCTAAAAGCTGTCCCGCTTTACCAACAAACGGTTCGCCCTGCTTATCTTCATAAAATCCCGGTGCTTCACCGATAAGCATGAGTTTATCATTTGGAACTCCGCCTGAAAAAACAGTATTTGTCCGTGTTTTACATAGTCCGCATTTTTCGCAGGACAAACACTTTTTTCTTACTTCTTCCAGTTCTTCATACACCATAAATATATGATATGCAAAAATGTCCTGATTTCAACCGGAAACTATTTTCTCCCGATAAACAAAGTATCCGGTAAATCAAACAGCATGCACAATCCGGCAATTACAGCTCCAAACCCTATTGATGTACGCCACTTCTGACAAAATATTGTTGCAAACCCCATTGCTGAGGCTCCGAATAAGGATGAAATACCCAAACTTCTCCAATAACTCAAATGCTCTTTCCCGTCTGCTTTTTTGTTTACACCAGGTTGTATTTTTTCAGAGCCGGCAAAATCCGTACGCTGCCCCGCAGGTTTCACTGATTGCGAAGCTGAAGATTGAAAAACTGTTTTATTAGAATAACCTAATGGCTGTATCACACTAAACTCCTTTTGTTCTTACCAATATAAAACATGTAATATTCAAAAATTGCCTTATATGAGAAAAAAGTTAACAGTTATTAACAATTAAAAGATGGAAAGAATATTTTTTATGTTACGATAATAATTATGAATAAGCCTGAATTATTACTCCCCGCAGGGAATCTGGAAAAACTTGAATATGCAATCAAATACGGTGCTGATGCCGTATATTTAGGAGTTGTAGATTTCAGTCTCCGTGCAATGAGAAAGGGGGAACTAATAACCCTCGAAAACCTCAAATTAGCAATTGAAAAGGCTCATTCGCTCGGCGCTAAAGCTTATCTTACGCTTAATATCTTTGCGTTTAACGATGACATTAAAAACCTTGAAAGCTGTATGGATATTATTTCAGACAGTGCCCCCGATGCAGTTATTGTCTCTGATATGGGAATTATAAGACTTGTCCAAAAATATATGCCCAAAACGGCCTTGCATATCAGTACACAAACAAACACGTTAAACTATGAAGCTGTAAAATTCTGGCAGGATTTAGGTGCAGTAAGAGCCATTCTTGCCCGCGAACTCTCAATTAAAGATGTTAAAGAAATAAAAGAAAAAGTTCCCGGCATGGAGTTAGAAGTTTTTGTACACGGTGCTCAATGCGTATCATTCTCCGGCAGATGTCTTTTAAGCGACTATATGACGGACGGTGAACGAAAAGCAAATCACGGAAATTGTGCGCAGGCATGCCGCTGGAGTTACAAACTCGTTGAAGAAACACGCCCCGGCGAATATTACGAGATTGAAGAAAACCCTAAAGGAACCCATATTCTTTCTACAAAAGACTTAAACCTTATCAAATACCTTGCAAAACTGGTTGATGCAGGTATTGACTCCTTTAAAATAGAAGGCCGAACAAAAAGTCTCTACTACGTATCAGCCGTTGCAAAAGCATACCGTGCAGCACTTGATGAAGTTATTAAAAATCCGGAAGCAGATTTAAGCAAATACTGGCAGGAACTGCTTAAAGTCGGCAACCGCGGGTATACAACAGGTTTTTATCTTCAAGACGTATACCCTGCAGACGGATACAGCTACGATATTTCAAAAGGACTTGCAGGCGCTGATTTTCTGGCAGAAGTACAGGGCGAACAGGACGGTTATTTAAAAGTACTTGTAAAAAATAAATTCTATAAAAACACCGATGTAGAAATGATTACCCCTGCAGAGCAGCTTGTAACTCAAGCAGTAGATATAATTGACCCTGTTAAAAACGAAAATCTTGAATTTGCAAATACTAATCAGGAACTTTTAATCAAGTTTTCTCCCGCCCCGCAAAATTTGGAATACGGGCTTGTAAGAACCGTCGGAATAAAAAGAGCAGAAGGGTAAGGGGTAAATGGGTAAAGATATAGAGGTGGCGCAGGAAGTATGTTTCTTAAACCTGATTATAATTTAAAAGATATTTATGAAATTGATTTTGAAGAATTAAAGTCAAAAGGGATAAAAGCACTGCTTTTTGACCTTGACAGCACTATCATGAAATCAAAATCTGCCGAGTATTCCCAAAAGACCAGAGATTGGCTTTCAGACATAGAAAGAGAGTTTGTAATTGCTGTCATTTCCAATAACTTTAATGAAGCCTATATAGAAAAAGTCCGCGCTATCTCAACATTTGATGTAATCGGCGCAGCAAGAAAGCCTGATCCCCAAATTCTTCTTGAATATCTGTCAAATGCCCGTATATCTCCGGCAGAAGCAGTCATGGTCGGTGACAGACCGCTCACAGATATACTGGTCGGAAAACGTGCAGGCTGTATGACAATTCTCGTCGATTCCATAAACGCTGAAAACGAAAACATACCTACACGTTTTGTACGCTGGCTTGAAAGACTCAGCATAAGAAAGTAAACCTGAAAACAGCATTTGTCAAACGTTACGTACTTAACGCCTCCGCAGCCATTCCCACCACAAGCGGAATTACATCGTTATAATCCTCACCGGAAAATCCGCGGGCCGTTTTGCGTGCATTGTTTCCCGCCTTATACGCTTCTTTTTCATGTTCAAGAGTGTAAGCTGTCATTGCCATAACTTTTTCCTTAAATTCATCAACTCCGCCAGCCTCATTAATTACTTTCATTGCAAAAGGATCTCTTGATACCTGGGTATTTTTCATTAATTCGTCGATGTAAACATCAAACCCGACCTTTATATATTTATTAAAACTATCTTTATCATCATACCCGCTTAAATGCATTATTTCCGATTTATCAATACCTTTCATAGGCGCACTTACAAACTTATTATAATCCTCAATCGAATGCATTTCTATATTTTCTCTGCGGGCAATTGCCACCAGAAGTTTCTGTACAAGTGTGTCTGTTATCATATTGGAAATATTTTGCTGGAAAAAGTTATAGAAATGTCCTTCCTTTGTATTTTGATACTGTACGCGGATTTCCTTATCATCTGCAAACTGCATTGCATGAGTAATTTCATGGGTCAGTTTATCTATAAATTCCTGTTTGGAATATTCATCATCATACTCAATTGCAGGAATATAAATTTCCAGTTTTTGCAATTTACCGTTCCTGTCAAACTGCGGGCGCGTCGCAGCAGCTACACGCTTTTTGTTATTAAGGCCAAACTCCGTATAATCTTCCATTGAAATAATTTTTACATCAATATTCGGCAGGTATTTTTTCACCGACTGCTGGATTTTTTGCGGAGTCACCTGACGATTATCAACCATTCTTATAAGTTCATTGCTAAAAATCTTTGCCTTTGTATCAATAGGCACGTTATCAATCTGTTCCCGCTCAAAAACATCTGCTCCACCCTTGTACCAGATTTTTCCCCTGTTAGATGTGAAGTTTATTGTATTGAGACGTAAATTATATATTGATTTGGTATAGTTATTATTATATATTTCTGACGACATAGTTCCCCTATCGTTATATTATAAAAGTTATTCTACTTACCAAAATTGACCAAATATTACATGGATTGCTTAAAAATTGTTACAAATATTAATACTCAAAATTCCCGGAAATAAAGTTACTTATAATGTCTTTTAAATTACCTTTGTTCTCTGTATAGAGAATTAATCCGTGTCTGGCATAAATTCTTTTTGCATGTTTATCTGCAGCTCCGCATATTAATGCCTCTACACTTTTGTCTGCCAGAAAAGGCGCTATTACATGATGTCCCGCATTAATTGTTCTGATTAACTCTGAATTTTTAATGTCACCTCCTTCTATTTCATATACACGATAGAGCTCTGCATCTTCAAGGTGCTCTTTTACCTTTTCATCCTCATCACACGCAATTGCTATCTTCATCTACTGATCCGATTCCTTATTGTTCTTTAGTAACTTTTCAAAGTCCGAAGGCTTAATGCTCTGTATAAAATCTTTAAACTCTTGAGCTTCTTCTTCGTCTTTTTGTGCATCAGTAGATACAGACCCGTCCATCAAAACATTTGCAGTAACGTATATCGGCGCATCCATTCTCATAGCCACCGCAATAGCATCGCTCGGACGTGCATCTATTTCAATTTCTTCACCGTCTCTTACAAGATATAAAGTTGCGTAATAAGTCTCTTTTTCAACATTATTAATCTCTATCCTGTCAAGAGTAAAGCCGGTTTTATCAATGATAGAACAAATCAGGTCGTGAGTCATAGGACGTACAACCCCGAGATTTTCAATCTTTCTGATTATTGCACTCGCCTCCGCCGAACCAATCCATATAGGAAGCGCCTTCCTGTTTTCCAAATCGTGCAGCACTACAATAGGAGACCCTGTCCTTGTATCAAGCGCTATACCCATTACTTTCATTTCAATCATTGATTTCACCCTTTATCATGTCTTCTACTTCTATTATAGCATTTTTTTTGAGTTTTTCATCTGTAAATTTAATTAAATTTGCAGAAATTATGGCAGTAATCGGAACACACAAGAGCAAGGCTATACTTCCGATTATTGCAGAAGAAATTTCTGTCACAACAGCATTAAGATTAAAGAATTTATATGCATCAATACCGCCGGCAAGAAGCAGCAGCGGTAAAGCCCCGCCCATATAGACAAGGATTAAAGTATTTGCCATTGTCCCGATTACATCACGACCTACGTTCATGCCTGCATCAAACAATTCTTTGACCGTAAGCGACTTATTAGTCTGATATATCTCATTTACCGTACTTGCAATAGACATTGCAATATCCATAACCGCTCCGAGTGCCGCTATGATAATTACAGATGCTGTAATTGAAGTAAAATCAAGCTCCGGGTGAGAAGAATATAAATATAATGTTGTTTCGTCGCTGAACCCTGTAAGTTTTGCAAATTTAATTGTTAAAAGCGATGCAGCACCCGCAACTATGAGTGAAAGCACTGTTCCTGCGGTTGCAGACGTACTTTTACTATTTATGCCCCCCACCAAGTACATTGTAATAACCGTTGAGAGTAAACAGACAAGTATAGTACCTGCAAGCGGCGGAACGCCGGCAAGTATCATCGGGCAAAGGACGCTAAATATTAACAATACAGTTGCAGCAATCGATACAAGACTAAAGAGTCCTTTTAATCGGCCTATAATTATTACCAGAATACAAAAAATGCCTGCAAGAAAATAGAGAACATTCATTCTGTATAAATCTGCAATAAAATATTCAATCCCTGTTTCTCCGGTTTCTGTATGCAGCAGCAGTTTATCTTTAGGATGAACATGTATGTCATAATAAGGATTTGAACCAATTATATTTTCCAATTTATAAGTGTTTCCTTTATCCTGCCCGTTTAGGATTTCAACATCAATAATCTGCCTTACCTGCGGGGTATCACCTAAAGAAATATCTTCATACTGTATATCATGCGCTCTGCCAAGTGTAAACGTTTCATCAGCATTTACAGATGTACCGAAAATAAACAGCAAAAATAGACCGGTTATAATAAAAAATATTTTTTTCATAACGCACCTCTTAGTCAAACAGACTGCCCTGCATTGGCGGAATGTCTTTTATCCCCAAATGCCTGTAACCTTCAGGAGAAACCTTACGTCCGCGCGGGGTTCTCTGTAATAAGCCGGACTGCAGCAAGTACGGTTCACACACATCTTCCAGAGTTCTTACATCCTCACTTAAGGCAGCCGCTAATGTTTCTATTCCGACCGGACCGCCGTCATATTTTTCAATAATAAGTTTTAACAGGGCTCTGTCAGTTGTATCAAGGCCAAACTCATCGATTTTTAAAGTATCAAGTGAAGTTTCCGCAACCTCTCCGGTAATAATACCATCATATTTAACGATAGCAAAATCACTTACTCTTTTAACCAGTCTGTTTGCAATTCTCGGAGTTCCGCGGGAACGTTTCGCTATAGATTTTGCACCGTCATCCGTAATGTCTATATTTAATATTTTTGCTGTACGTTTCACAACTTTCGCCAGTTCTTCAATTGTATAGAACTCTAAACGTTTAAGAATGCCAAACCGGTCACGTAGAGGACTGGAAAGTTCACCGGCCTTGGTAGTAGCGCCGATAAGGGTAAATTTCGGCAGCGGAATTCTCATAGTTTTGACCGTCTGGCTTTTTCCGGTAGTCATATCTAAAGTAAAATCTTCCATTGCCGGATAAAGAATCTCTTCCGAAACCTTATTCATACGATGGATTTCATCAATAAAGAGGATTTCACCCTCCTTAAGCGACATCAAAATTCCGATAATATCCCGCGGACGTTCCAGAGCCGGCGCAGACGTAATTTTAATTGCCGCCCCCATCTGTTCTGCGACAACTCCGGCAAGAGTTGTTTTTCCAAGCCCGGGAGGCCCGTAGAATAACATGTGGTCAAGTGTCGTATTACGCTTTTTAGCCGCTTCAATACTTATTTTTAAGGTTTCAAGCAGTGCACTCTGTCCTATATATTCCTCAAAACTTTTTGGACGTATTGAGTTTTCAAAAGTTTTGTCATACTCAATAGAGTCCGATTGGGTTATAGGGTTTTTATGTTTTTTGGGCGTTTCTTTAACCGCGTTATCTGAAAAAATTGCCATACTACCTTTTATCTGGAAGAAAGAGTGACATGCAGTCCTTCCATAATATTGTAAAAATCCTCTTTAGGGAGAGTCGACATCGAACGCATAGCATAATTTACTTCCGGCTTTTTATCATACCAGCGGCGCGCATTCTCACTCTGATAAAGCCCGAGCACCCGCTGCAAACCAAGACTGATTTCTTCGTCCTCATCATCCTTCTTTGCCTCTTCTCTAAGTTCTTTTATCTGCTTGACAATTACAGATAAATCCCTCGACAAAGAACGCATTGTTCTGCTGTCAAGACGTTTCAACAGCTCTAAAGTTTGTTGTGTTTCTTCGTGCTCGTCATACCAGCGGCGATTCATGTTATACTCCTCCACAGGTAATATTATACCCGCCTTCAAAATTAAGGTCAATCTTGTAACAGATTTTCAACTCTATTTACTCTTCAATTTTTATATTTTCATGTTTATAGTACAATCAACTTATGAATTTAGATGCCGTTATAGATAGTATTTTGTCCCCGATAGCGGATAAGATTTCAGGGATTATATTTTACTCGGTAACAATTAACGGGGTTAAGGTTGAGTTACTTGTTGCCCTGCTTATTTTTGCAGCAATTTATTTTACCGTAAGGACAAGATTTATCGGTTTCTGGGGGATTAAACACTCAATCGAATTAATCACAAATAACTATAAACATAACGACGGGTTTGAAGGTAAAAAGCGCGGTGAATTGTCATCGTTTCAGGCGCTTAGTGCAACAATTTCAGCCTCGGCAGGTATTGGAAACGTAGCAGGCTCTGCTGCCGCTGTCTCAATCGGCGGACCCGGAGTAATTTTCTGGATGATTATTGCAGGGATTTTGTCAATGGCGCTTAAGTTTGCAGAGGTTCTTTTGGGCGTAAAGTTCCGCCAGTTAAACCCTGATAATACAGTATCAGGCGGACCGATGTACTACATAACAAGAGGTTTAAAAAAAACATTCCTTGCACCCGTTGCACCGCACCTTGCTAAAATCTACGCAATTTGCTGTGTGTTTGCAATGATTGGCGGATGGAATCTGTTTCAGATAAACGCAATGACTGCGCAAATTACAGAAGTAACAGGCGGCGCGCACAGTTTTTTTGCAAATAACGGATGGATACTGGGAACAATCGTTGCCGTAATAACCTGGCTTACAATAATCGGCGGCATTAAAGCAATAGGGAAATTTACATCAAGAGTAACACCTGTAATGTGTTCTCTGTATGTTTTAAGTGCGCTTATTGTTGTTGTAATGAATATCCATCATCTGTTTGATACAATAGCCTTAATTATAACAGAAGCCTTTAAACCGCGGGCTATTGAGGGAGGTGTATTTGCCTGTATGTTATGGGGCTTCAGACGCGCAATGTTCGCAAATGAATCAGGTTTAGGTACAGCACCGATTGCTTTCTCTGCCGTAAACACTTCAAAACCAGTAAAACAAGCTTTTATCTCTATGCTGCAGCCGTTTGTTGATACGGTAATTGTAGGTGTTGCAACAGCGTTTGTAATTGTTGTTTCAAAAGAATACTTAAATGTTACAGGGATTGCAGGTATAGAATTAACGTCAAAAGCTTTTGGCACAGCATTTCCGTTTTTCCCTGCACTGTTAACACTTATGGCCAGCTGTTTTGTTCTCTCAACAATGCTTTGCGGCTCATACTACGGACTTAAAGCGTGGAACTTTTTATTCGGCAGCGAAAATTGGAAAACATCGGTTTTTCAGGTAATATACTGTCTGTTTATTATTGCAGGCTCCGCCATGAATTTTAAAAGCATAATCAACCTTTCTGATGCAGTAACGCTGTTCCTTGCTGTACCAAATTTAATAGCAGTATTTATGCTTTCAAATGTTATAATGAAAGAATTAAAACGATATTGTACAAGATACGGGATAGGGATTTATGGAAAAAACAAAACAAACAAGGCTTGATGAACTAAAAAAAGAGTGTTTAAACTGTCAAAAATGTGAATTAGGAAAAACAAGAACAAATGTAGTATTCTCAGACGGTAATCCGGAGACCGCAAAGACTGTACTAATAGGAGAAGCCCCCGGAGAAAATGAAGATTTGACAGGTACACCTTTTGTTGGACGTGCAGGAAAACTTTTAAACGAGTTTCTTGAAAAAGCAGGGATTTCAAGAGAAAAAGACCTCTATATAATAAACACTGTAAAATGCCGTCCGCCTAAAAACAGAGTACCGGAAAAAGAAGAGAAAAAACAGTGCGAAAATTATCTTCTTGGACAAATAGATATAATCAATCCAAAAGTTATAATCTTTTGCGGAGCTACAGCGTTAAAATCATTTTCAGACAGCAAAACTCCGATATCAAAAATACGCGGACAATTTATGGATATTAATGTAAAAGGTAAAAAATACAAAGGCATTCCTATTTTCCACCCTTCGTTCCTTTTGCGCAAGCACTCGCTTGAACCAGGTGAACCGCGGGATTTGATGTTAAAAGATTTAAAAAATATAAAAACATTAATTAGCGACTAGTTTTTTACACAGATAAAACACAACAAAAAAGCGGGAAAATTCCCGCTTTTTTGTTAATACTTTATAAAAGCTAACTAAGATTCTGCAGAAATTACTGCACTATTTAAACCTGATACTTCCGATGCGGCGTTAGAATATGCAGCAAGTGCCCTGCCGGCATTTACAGGCTGAACATTACCTTCGTCATCCGTTTGTGTTGTAACACTGGTGGAAGCCGGTGATATACTTGCACTGGAAGCATTTGCCAAATTACTTTGAACATAAGACAGATATTCTTCGTAAGTAATAGTACCGTCGCTATTTTCATCCATAGCTTCATCATACTGTGCATCACCTTCCGTCGCATAAACAGCTTGCTGCGGTTCGGAAGATGCAGATGTACTTACATTATTAGTTGCTGCAGAAGAAACAGATGCAGCAGCTTGAATATACTGCAAATCCATACTTGTTGCGGAAACAGACATTCCTGAACTCATAATATTATCCTTCCTTGCTTTTTACTCACTAATTTATACTATTATTATAGCACTTCTTTTAAGAATTTAAAGTCCTATTTATATTGTGCCACATGTCCTTCCAGCCAGTTTATAATGAGAGCCGGAACGGCAGCATTAGCACCAAGCATCAGCATACCGGTTATATTGGTTTTAAAGTTGGCAATTACAAAATCAGATTGTGCATACTTTTTTAGATTGTTCTGTGATTTTACACATGTTCTGTCATTTTCACTTGAGATAGACAATACCGGAATTTTACCTATATTTACAAGTGCTATAGGGATAAACAAGCCTTTGTGGGATTCATGCGGAGAGATTAAAACTAACGTTTTAGGCTTATGTTTTGATTTATCAGCAACTAAAACCGCCGTATTTGCACCAATATCAGCACCTACAATTCCCCAATCGTCAAAGGATGCAGCAGGATGTTCTTCCTTTACAAGTCTTAAAACCTCAATAACATCTGCAGGATATTTTTGGAACACTGAGCGCTTAAAATTTGACCAGGACTGGCGAACAAGTTTTGAATTATAAACGCTGCGGCCATGGCCTCTTAAATCTATTGCTACAACTAAGTATCCGGCATCTGCTACAGAGTTTGCAAAATCCGCCCATCTTTGCGAACTATACCCCAGTGAATGCAAAAGTACTATTGTAGCATACTTTGACTTTTTTACATCCGGATAGTAAACATCCGCAACTATAAGGCTTCCGTCTTTGACTTCACATTCAACCTCTACAGGTTTTCTGGCAGCCTCAACCTGCAAAGAACAAAATATTGTAAATAATGCTAATAAAGCAAACAATCTCTTGAATACCGAAATCATAGGACTATTATAAACTATAAAATTAAAACATTCAAATATTGACAAACATATTTCTTGACACCTTCAAAAGAAATTGTTAAAATTCAACTATGAGAAAGAGCTTTTCAACAATTTGCTTATTATTGATTATGCTGCTAGGCGGTATTTTTTCAGCAGCTAAGGCTGTGACACTGCAGCAAGCACTGGAATCTGACAAACCATTTGCTTTATTGATATATACAGGGTGGTCTAATTATAATGATATCTATAACAATATGAAAAACCTGCAAAAAAATTTCCCGGATTATAACTTTGTTCGGGTTAATTTAAATGAAGAGGAAGCAGCAGCTCTTTTTAACGGGTATATTATTATAAAGCATTTACCAATGGTTGTTATAGGAAAACAGGGCGGCAGATTTAACCAGCTTATTTATAATGACTGTGCTGTAGATTACGCTTGTATGGCTAAGAAACTTAAACGATTTGGTCATTAATTTGATATTCTTTTTGTAATATAATTTATAATAACAATATGAAAAAGTATGTTATTATATCTGTTGTCATAATTGTATTCTATTCATTGTGGCTTGCAGGAGTGCCATACGCTGCAGACCTTATAAAGCCTTATGCCATTAATATAATAGAAAAACAATTCGGGTATAATATTACAGAAAAGAACTTACATATTAAAACAAGTGTACTGCCATACATTTATTTGAATGCTGACAGTTTCATTATCAAAAACCCGGTAAAAACCCCGATAATAAATATAACATACCCTAAACTTAAAATATCGCTTTTCCCGCTATTAGCAGGGAAAATACATATTAAATCGGCTGATATTGAAACCTGTAAAGCCGATATTTATCTTGATGAAAAAATTTTAAAGGACAAAAAATCTGTACAGTACCTGAAAAATATTGTATTAAATGCTAATTCCCTGAGACTGGGTAATTACATGTTCAAGTTTGCACAGATACAAAATGCCGACGGATATAATGTTTCCGGACAAAACCTCTACTTTTCCAATAATAAAAAAGTTAAAAATTTAAGATGCAGCACACTAATTTCAGCTAACGGGCATAAGTCGGTAATTAATGCTGATATATACCTGCCCAAAACAGCAGGAAAGAATATCCCTCATACTAATCTTAGCATTAAAGACTTAAATATTTCTCCCGTTTTTAAATATTTTAATAAGTACTTACCGGATGAAATAACATCAATGCAGGGAATAATTAACGTACAAATTTCAGACGGAAACTTCAACACAGCTCTTAAGAATGTAAAAATCATATACAAAGATAAGTATAAATCCATAATTTTCCCAGAAACACTCATATACAATGGATTATTTAACATAACAGAAAATGATTTAAATATTGCATCTTCCAAACTAAGTGCGGACAACATTGATATTCAATCCGATCTTAAAATCAAAAATTACATGTCACAAAAACCCAATGTAGAAATCAATACAACTCTTAATAATATAAAAACAGGAACCGTTATACAAATGCTTCCTGCAATAAACTCCCCTGATATTAATCTTGATAAATTAAAAAAATACCCGCTGCTCGCTAATACTAACGGGTATTTACATATAACAGGCCACCTGCCTGAACCGGATATTACAGGGAATATACTTATAAATAACGGGTATCTGATACAGCCTATTCCCAATGACAAGATAAAAGCAACAATTAAACTTACATTTAAGGATAAATCCGTTTATTATGATGTTCTAACAGGTGCCGGCGGAGAGGAACAAGTTACAGTAGTCGGAAATACAAAGCTTTACGGTGATAAATACTCCAAAATGGAAATAAAAAGCACTCAGAATGTAAAACTTTCAACAGCCCAGTTTGTAGTAGAGCCGCTGCACAAAATTCTTTACTTTGATATCGGACCTGTACCGATTATGAAACTTGACGGCTATGGGAATATTAATATCCGCGCAGAAGGAAACCGTAAAAACCCGCATGTTTGGGGGAAAATGAATTTCAGGAATTCCTGTGCCTCTTTTACCGATATTAAAGGATTAGTATTTAAAAACCTCGATGGTTTTATTGAATTTAATAACCAGAAAGCAGTATTTAAACTTACGAAAGGTTTACTTGACGGTAATCCGGTAAATCTATCAGGCGAATGCGACTTATTCGGCAATCTAAAAGTTAATGCAGATACTAAAAATCTCAGCCTATCCAGAGGTCTCAGTACAATTAAGTCATCACCGATGTTAAAAGAGCTTGAAACACTCATTCCACCGGTAGACAAATTAAACGGAACTACAGATTTAAATTTAACAGTCACAGGGAATATACCTGATATCAATAATATTGAATTTAACAAAAATTTGTTTGCCAGAGGCAGCCTTAAGCTAAACAATGTAACCTGTGGAATAAAAGACATTACTATCTCTAACATTAACGGGAATATTAAATTTGACGGTACAAACGTGTCTCTTGATACAAAATCCCAAATCAATGATTCAGTAATCATGCTAAGCGGAGATATTAAAAATAATATTGCAAATATCAGAACTTCATCACAATCGCTAAATTTAAAAGATATTTTAGGAAACTCTGTCTTTAAAGGCTTAACCGATGATAATTATATAAGTTTCAACGGCGCATATAACGGAAAGACTGATAACATCAACTTTGATAAAATCACACTAAATGCAAATATTATAAAGGCAAACCCGGAAGCACCGGTTTCGCTGTCATCAGGCAACATAACTGTAAAAAACGGAACATGCACAATAAATAATATAAGAGGTTCTGTTACTAAAAATCCGTTTGTCACAAACGCAAAAATTACACATCTTGGCCCAAAAAATCAGAATATTAATGCAGAAATAAAACTGGATAACGCAAACCTTTCAGCAATAAACCTGATACGGGAATTTTACCTCATTCCGGAAGAAACAAAAGAATTACTAAGAAAACTGGACTTCAAATCAGGGAAAACAGATATTAATCTTAAGATAGTTAACAATAAGCCCTATACAAACATATCATTAAATAATGTTGAGACAGTATATTTGCCGCTTAGTCTGCCTGTAAAAATAATAAATGGCCGCGTTGAGTTAAAAAATAACCGCGTTCTGCTGAATAAAATAAATTCACTTGCAGATGATATGCCCATTTTTATCGATGGAAGCGTAAATAATATCTACAAAAAACCTTATCTGGACACTTATCTGAATTCAGTCCCGAAACAATCCTTTATAGATAAATACATCAACAAAAATATAATGTATCCCCTAAAAATAAAGGGAGACATTATATATTCAGCAAAAATCAGGGGAAATACTGATTTATACAACATCTCAGCCAATGCTAAAATAGGAGAAAAGGCTAATATTTATTACCTTGGCGCCACTATCGGCGATGGAGAAAACGAAACAATCATAGATTTTGATGGAGATATTTCCAAAAATAATTCCGTAAAAATTAATGATTTTAGTTACAATAAATCAGTTCTGTCTCAAAATAACCGCTCCAATATAATAAATTTCCTCAAAATCAAAGGCAGTATAAACCTCATAAATAATACCCCGTATTTTAACAACCTTGTTATAAAAACAGAAAACCCGACAGACGCAAGAATTTTTAATGTCATATTCAAAAAACCAAATATAAAGCAGGGACTATTCACATCAAACCTGAAATTAAACGGGAATCTATACAATCTTAAAATTCTGGGAGATTTTCATATCTTCGATATTAACGTGCCATTATTGCAAACAATAGTAAAAGATATTTCGCTCAATTTCCATCCGGATATAATAAAAATCAGTTCCAAGGGAGAAATCTTTTCCAACGAAATCAATCTTGACGCAGAAGCAGACAACCGTTTAAAACCGCCTTTTAGGATAAGAAACGGGATTATACACTTTAAAAAACTTGATATCAATGCTGCAATTGCAGACCTTAAACAGTTTGAAATTAACAAACCAAAACAGGAAGGTGCGCAAGGAAAGCAGCAGCTCGACTTAGGTGCCTTGATAATAGAAAAACTTGACCTTACGGCAGACGACATTCTAATAAAAGGAATTTCTGCAAAAAATTTAAAAACCATAATATCACTAACCGATAAAATGAACTTCTCCTTAAACAACTACAGTGCAGATATTGCAAACGGAGAACTAAGCGGCGATTTTTCGTATAATTTCCTTACCAACAGGGCTTCTGTTATTGTTAACGCCGAAGATATAGATGCAAACAATCTTTCAGATATGTTGTTTGATCTCCCTAACCAGATGTACGGGTCACTGACAGGAACAACAACACTAACCTGCAACGGCTCAAGCCATCAGGCATGTATGTCAACATTAAGCGGCAACGGTACTTTCAATGTATCTGACGGCAGGATGCCTAAACTAGGTTCGCTTGAATATCTTCTAAAAGCCGGCAACCTCATTAAAGGAGGGCTTACAGACCTGTCTATCAACAGTATCATTGATATAATTACTCCGTTAAAAACCGGTGAATTTTCAGATATATCAGGAAGTATAAAAATTTCCGGCGGAATTGCAGAAGATATAAAAATCTCAACAAAAGGCGAGAATCTAAACCTCTACATGAAAGGAAACTACAACCTTGTAACATCAAATGCCCAGATGTATGTATTCGGACTATTATCCAAAAAGATAAAGACCCCGCTCGGTGCGGTCGGCAATATGTCATTAAACACCTTATTTAATTTAATTCCGGGTGTAAAACTTGAGGAAAACAGTCCGTTTATAGGTGATATTAATAAAATTCCAGGAATCGAATTATCTAAAAACGATTATAGAAAATTTATTGCGGAAATACGCGGTGATATCACAGGAGAAGGTTATGTCAAAAGCTTCCGGTGGGTTGACTGATAAATCTTAATATTTTTATTCCTTGTGCTATAATAATTAAGAAGCTGGAGATATTATGATGAAAGAGAATTTTAACTATTACGTTCAGGATTTAGAAACGTACATTATGTTTTATATAAAAGAAACGGTTGCAAAAATCACTCCCGAGTTAGAGGCTAAAAACCGTGCGCCTATTGCACTGTCAATGGGTGCTCCTACTGCCCCGCCGCCAAAATTTGTTATTGACAAACTTAAAGAAGTCCTTGACGAAGAAGGTATTCACACTTATTCATCTCCCAAAGGCGAACTTTATTTTAGAAACGCTGTAAAAGAACGTATGAAACGCCGTTTTAACGTAGAACTCGACGCTGATAAAGAAATTTTTTCTCTAATTGGCTCAAAAGAAGGTTTAGCAAATATTATAAGAATCTTAATAGACCCTGTGCATAATTTGGAGGACAGAGATATAATTATGCTGCCGGATCCCGGTTATGCATCTTACAAAGAAATGGTTAAAGTTTCAGGCGGCAGAGCCTATTCCCTGCCGTTAACAAAAGAAAATAACTACATGCCGGACCTCGAAGAATGCAGGCAGAATATGAAATCGGAAGGGTACAATCCGGATAAACTCAAAGCTGTTGTAATCAACTATCCTAACAACCCGCTCGGATGCACTATGACAAGAGAGTATGCAAAATCCGTTGTAGATTTTTGTAAAAAATATAACATTGTACTTATTTCCGATACCGCTTATGCAGATTTATATTTCAATGAAAACGACAAACCGTTTTCTATATTAGAAATTGACGGAGCAAAAGATTGTGCAGTTGAATTCTTTAGTTTCTCAAAACCTTATGCAATGACCGGTTGGCGCTTAGGCTGGGTTTGCGGAAACAGCGAAATCATATCAATATTCGGAAAACTTAAATCAACGCTTGATACAGGTATTTTCCGCGCTATCCAAAAAGCCGGAGCCGCAGTCCTTCTATCAAAAGAAGGTGATGAGTATATCAAAGAAAAAAATATAGGATTTAAAAGAAAACAGGAAATATTTGCGAAAGGGTTAAAAGAACTCGGATGGGGCGATTTCAATGTTCCCGATGCTACTTTCTATTTATGGCTGCCGGTTCCGCCAAGATATAAAACCTCTAAAGAATTTACCGATGATTTGTTAAGAACTTCCGGGGTTGTTGTCGTTCCCGGAAGCGGTTTTGGCAAGTATGGAGAAGGATTTTTCAGAGCGTCTATCGTATGTTCTGATGAAAAACTTCAGGAATGCATAGACCGTATGAAAGCAGACGGATTTTATTTTAACAAATAAAAATGGTATAATCGGATTATGATAAGATTTTTAAATTATACTTATTTAGTATTAATAATATTTTTTCTGGTTAATAATCAGGAGGCGCAGGCATATATTAATCCGGGTTCCGGCAGTTATATTTTTCAAACAATCGCTGGCGGACTGTTAAGTATTTTATATCTGTGCAAAAAGCTTGTATTAAAAATCTTTCATCTTTTTGTAAAAAATAAAAATGAATAACACTTCTTTTCGTGATAATTCCGGCTTTGTATTTAAACATAACGGAGAAATATACAGACAAATAAATACCGTTTATAAAGATGAGTATGATAAATTCATCTCCTGCGGGCTTTATGAAGAGTTAATAAAAAAGGAAATGTTAATTCCGCATAAAGAAGTAAGCCTGCCGGATATAAATAATGAAAAGCTTTACAAATGCATAAAACCGGAACAAATTGATTATATATCATATCCGTATGAATGGTGTTTTTCCGAATTAAAGGAGGCGGCGCTTTTAACATTAAATATTCAAAAAACAGCATTAAAATACAATATGTCATTAAAAGATGCGTCTGCGTTTAATATCCAGTTTAAAGAAGGGAAACCGATTTTTATTGACACGCTGTCTTTTGAAACCTACAAAGAAAACCAACCCTGGATTGCATACGGACAGTTTTGCAGACATTTCCTCGCCCCGCTTGCTCTTATGAGTTATAAAGATATTAGTCTTAATAAACTATTGATTACAAACATTGACGGTATCCCGATTGAGTTATGCTGCAAACTGTTACCATTAAAAGCCAAACTCCGACCAATAATTTTTTTCCATATAGTCCTGCACGCTATTTCTATAAAAAAGAGTGAAATAAAAGGTCATAAAACAAATATGAACAAGGGGGGGGGCCGGTTTTTTGCTCAAAACAGACTAAAAAACACTTGTTTAGAAAATATTGATAATGAAAGTCCCTGTCAGGAAAAGCTGAACCCCAAATTTTCAAAACTTGCAATGACCGGGCTGATTGACTCTCTTGAAGATTGTATTAAGGATTTAAAATTACCTGAACTAAAAACAGAATGGGGAAATTATTATACAAATACGAATTATTCTAAGGAGGCCTTTACTCAAAAAGGAGATATCATAACGGAGTTTATCAAAAAACTCCGGCCTGAAACTGTTTGCGACCTTGGTGCAAACAGGGGTGATTTTTCCCGCACAGTTATAAATGCCTGCCCCCAAACCCGCTGTTTATCCTTTGATATAGACCCTGCCGCTGTTGAAGAAAACTATAAACTGGTAAAACAAAACCGCGAAACACGAATTTTGCCGCTCACTCTCGATTTAACAAATCCGACCCCGGCTATCGGTTTTGCAAATAAAGAACGCTGCAGCTTTACTGAAAGGTTTACATGCGATACTGTTTTAGCACTCGCTCTTATTCACCACCTTGCGATTTCTAATAACCTGCCTTTTAATAATATTGCAAAATATTTCTCAACAATAGGCAAGTATCTGATTATTGAATTTGTTCCCAAAGATGACTCAAAAGTCCAAATATTATTGAGCACAAGAGAAGATATTTTCCAGAATTATACAGAAGAATGTTTTGAAAACGAATTTTCAAATTATTATACAATAATTGAAAAAAGAGCAATCACCGGTTCTAAACGCACAATCTACCTGATGGAGAGGAGGTAATTAGTGTTCGCACTGCTCTTCCCGTATTTATTATGCACACTCCCGCTGCATTCTTTATTTGCACAAAACATTGGAGAAATATCCCTCAAAGATTATATTTTTTCACTTGTAATTATGGCATTAATAATCACCGGCGGAATTTTCGGGTTAAACACTTTTATACATAATATTTATATCTCTGAATTAGTTTTTTGTATAAACTTTTTTCTTTTGTTGTACTCTAACATTTTCTTCATACAATTATTCAGTACATACAAACGCTCTTTACTGCAATATCAACTTTTGTATACAGGGTTGCTTATGTCCGCTTGTATAATAATATCAGGTTTAAGTGTACTTATATTTAAACTGCTTTCACCGTCCGCAGTTACAAAAATAATATTCTGTATATCAGCCTTCATAAGTTTTTTTGTACTCCTTGATATTATTAAAAAACTTACAGATTTTTACGGAAATAAAAATATAATAAACAAGACAAACTGTTCTTTCACTAATATCCCCGAAGATTTACCGGATATTTATCATATAATAACCGATGCCAATACAGGTTTTGACCGCGTAGAGTACTGTGACAATTATTTTAAAGATGAATTACTCAAGCGCGGTTTTCATATCTGCACTAAAGCAAAAAGCAATTACAACTACACATTTTGTTCAGTGCCATCCGTTTTAAACATGGATTATATTGAAAATATTACGGGCTCCGCACTGCCGTCAGAAGCACTTAAATATTACGGAGAAAATAAAGTATTTAATTATTTAAAAAATGCAGGATACAAAATAAATACAGTAACCTTTAACCTGTATAAACATCTGCTGAATAACAAACATGAATTTAAACCGGTCTTACTAAAAGCCCTGTCTTTTAACTCAATAGTATATATATTACAATGTTTTCTGGGGTGTACTTATGTCTCAAATAACTTTAAAGAACTATCCGGAACACTCTCTAAATTTGTAAATGATAAATCTCTGCAGCCTAAATACTTTTTCGGGCACCTTATGGCCCCTCATTATCCATATTTGTATAATGAGGACGGAAGTAAAATCCCGCCGCAGCACAGCAGAAATCTGCAATACTATTTTACATATCTCAAATACACTAACAAAAAACTACTAAATACCATTGATGAACTCAAAAAAAATATGCGCCCGAATTCAATTATTTTAATCCATGGAGATCATTCGGTAAGTGCAGAAAAAGAAGAGGATAAGTTTAAAATCCTTCTGGCAATATACGGGAATAATAAATATACTAAAAGCCTGCCGGATAATTGTTCGCTGGTTAATCTTTTCCGCATATTATTCAACAATATACTAAATACTAATTTCCCGCTTCTTGAAAACAAACATATAATAGTCGATAATTACGGACAAATCTGGAATAAAAACCATTTCTCTAAAAAATATGCAAAACTAAAACAAAAATATAAAAACAAACGTATTATATTCTACGGAACAGGAATATTTTTCAAGGAGCTCAAAAATAATTATAATCTATCAGATTTTAATATCGTAGGATTTTCGGATATAAAATATAACAACTTTAAAGAACCTGTATATAATAAAGAACTTGGCGGAAATGTTATAGCACCGGATTGTATATACAAGCTGCAGCCGGACGCAGTATTTATAAGCTTGCTAGAGGCGCACTACGCAGAAAAATACTTTAACGAAGTGTTATTCAAAAATAAAAGGAATTGTTTTCAGTATGAAATTCTGATTAATCCGTCACCGCAAATAATAATTGAAAGACTGCTCGCTCAAATATTATAAATATATCCGGTTACATTTCACGAACGACACGGAAACCTACATTACTATATCCTCTATCAGGATTCCGGCTTTCTGTTCGGTCCTCGGTACGGCACTCAGTTCTTGCAGAATTCCAGGCCCCGCCTTTAACTGCATACTGTTTTCCTGACTGATTTCTCCTTACGGTAGATGTCCATTCCCAAACATTTCCCCACATGTCTATAGCACCTGAGGCAGAAAGAGTTTGAGAATATGCTCTTACAGGAGTCACACCATTGTTTTCCCCTGCATTAAAATCGGCATCCTTAGGCATATGTCCCGCAGCCTGCTCCCACTCCTTTTCTGTCGGAAGCCGGTAGCTCGCAGCTTTACTTTTTTGTGACAACCAGTTACAGTACGACAAAGCATCATTATATGAAACATTTATTACAGGATAACTTGCTTTCCCTTTAGGCATAACACCATTTGTCCAGTCTTTAGGTATTCTGCTGTAACCTGTTTCTCTTAAAAAACGGGCGTATTCAGCATTTGTTACCGGAGTGTATGCTATGGAAACATTTTGCGCAGCCCCTAAAACAGGTAAATAACCGTTTTTCGGTACACGGACACAGGGCTTCAAACGCGGGTCTGTAAAACGTTTCAGGGACTGTTCTATACGATTTTCCTTTCGATTTGTTCATTTATGCTTATAATTTTATCAGTTTTTTACAACAAATCTGCCAAACTAGCCGCAGGCAGGTAATCACTTCCGCATTAAACAATCTCATCTCTTTCCATTTCTCTATTTCTGCCTCGTTGAAAAACGGGGCTTTTTTATTAAATTCCGTTGTGCGGTATTTGTGCGGAGCATGGGGTTTTTATATAAATTGAGATAAATAACACAAAAACAGGATTTGTTGCTATAACTTGATTACAGGGGTAATAAAGGAAGCGCAAAAACCTTAAAATACTTATATACTCTATCCTTACGACCAATGGCAGCCCGCCAACTCAATAAAAATGCGGCTGAAGACCCTGCCTGACTAAATGTCACGTTTTGCGAGAGGGGAGAACCCGTTTTGCTTTGCAAAACATGGGGGCGACTCCCTTTTTACAAAGCTCTTTTAAACGACAAATGCGGCTGGAGGGAGTCGAACCCACGGCAGACAAGGTTTAGGAAACCTCCGCTCTATCCTACTGAGCTACAACCGCATGTGTATTACCAGATTAGTATAACACAAAAATATTAAACTAATAAAAAACTATAACCCTGCCATAATCAATAATCTGACAACGGCCCCCTGAATAATCCACAGAACAATCAAGGCAATCATCGGAGATATATCAATCATACCAAGAGGTGGAATAACGTTTCTAAAAATATTCAGATATACATCAGACACTTCCCTAATTGCCTTTATTGGCTGCTGATTCCAGTCAATATTAGGAATCCAGGTTAACAAAATCCTTATAAATATTAATAGCGAGTAAAAATGAAATAACAGGTTTGCAATATATGCTATACTCATTTATCCTCCTCTATAGCTGTGATGATTTTTTTGTATCCGCACAAGTACAATTTGTACGTTCAGATGGGATATTTTCTATCATAGTAAATAAAAGTTTTTTGAGATTAGCCACATTATTATTAAACACCTGAATAACCTCATGATGTGAAACAGGCGGAACATCACCTACAAGACCCGCATCATAATCCGTAATAAGAGAGATGTTAAGAGGGCACATATCCATTTCTTTAACAAGGTATGCTTCAGGAAATGCGGTCATATTAATAACTTCCCACCCCTGCGCTGTAAAGAATTTAGACTCCGCCTTTGTTGAAAACCTTGGCCCGTTAATAACTACAACCGTACCATGATCATGAACAGTAATACCCAAACCTTTTGCAGTTTTAACAGCAAGTTCTCTTAATTCAGGGCAATAAGGCTCTGCAGCAGACGGATGAGTTACAACCGGTCCCTCAAAGAAAGTCGTTTTTCTGCCGTCTGTCCAATCAACAAACTGATCACAAACAACAAAATGTCCGGGCGCAACATGTTTTTGGAGACTACCTGCAGCACAAGGTGATATAACTCTTGTACACCCTGCAGCTTTCATAGCCCAAACATTAGCTCTATAATTTATTAGATGAGGCAAAATAGTATGATTACGGCCATGTCGGGGAAGAAAGGCTACTTTATGATTACCTATTTTACCAATAAAAAGATTATCGCTGGGCATTCCATACGGAGTTTCCACGGGAACTTCCTCTATATCATCAAGAAATTTATAAAAACCGGATCCGCCAAATACACCAATATCAGCTAATTTTTCCATATTTAATACCTCATCTAAACTATACCAAGTATTAACATGCTAACATAAACACTAGCAAGTCGCAAAGGTCACATTAATATTAAATTGTCCGATTATTTTAATGAGAAATAAAAAAGAGGGAAACCCTAAAAGGTTTCCCCCAACAAAAACTTAAATCAGTTAATGACTATTTGCCGTTAACAATAGTTTTGAAGTTTTTACCTGCAGAGAAAACAGGAACTGTTTTTGCAGGGATTTTGATTTCCTTGTTAGTTTGCGGATTTCTGCCGTTTCTTGCAGCTCTCTTACGCGGTTCAAAAGTACCAAAACCAACTAAAGTAACTTTTTTACCCTTAGAAACTGTTTTTTGAATAGTATCAATTAAAGCACCTAAAACTTCGCTTGCTTCTTTTTGAGTAACTTTAGCTTTTTTTGAAATCTCTTGAACTAATTCTTCTTTGTTCATCGTAAAACTCCTTTCTTATGTCTACAAATCTTATTATACCTATCATAGAAAATATTGCAAGCCATTTTTTAAGAAAAAATGCCGTTTTTGATAGCTTTTTACAAAAAATAAGCATAAAGTATGATTTTTCTAAAACTAAATAGGTAGGGCTCTAAACAGGCAATATTGGGACCGCGGGAATATTTACAGCCAATAAAACAGTAAAACGCTTTTTAATGTATAAAAAAGTTACAAACGTTATTATTGTTAATTTTTGTTACACTTTTTATGTTTTTTGAAATCGGCGAAGAAATAATGTTTTTATATATATGTAAGTAAAATAAGATGTTAAGAAAGAGTTAATATTATGGCATTAGACAGAGAAGCAATTGAAAGAAATAAAAAACCAATAGGATCATTAGAAATTCCGGATAATTTCCGCTGCTATTACCTTAACAAAAAGGACAAACAAATGCGGTTTAATAACGGAAAAGATCCTTTATATTACATCTTTGACGGCATGGAACAAAAACCTTTCAAAGCAGTTGTTAAAGACTTTGTTAAAGATCTTGTATGCGATGTCAAAAGGTATTACAAAAAATTAGCCAGTTAAGCGGCACCAGAGAAAAAGGAAAAGAAAGATAAATAGTTCAACCTTATATAAGGTTGAACTATTTAGTTTTATAGATATAATAATTAAACACAAAAAAGTAGGAGGTTTATTATGAAAAAGAGTTTGTTAGTTATTGCAATGGCATCAGCCATCGGTATAAGCAGCAGTGTATATGCACAAAACTGCACCTGTCCGGAACAGACAAACACCATTACTGTAAGTGCCAATGCCGTAAAAGAAGTTACACCGGATACCGTAGAAATTAATATTGAAGTGCAAACTGAAGATGCAAAATCAATGCAAAAAGCTATGACTGATAATAATGAAATATCACAAAAAATTCTTACCGGTTTGAAATCTGCAATAAAACCAGAGGATGGTGATTACATTAAAACATCAGATTTTCGTGCCGATTCACTGTACAAATACAATGGAAATAAAAGATCTTTTGATAAATACATGGTTACCAATAATGTTATTGTGCATACAAAATCAATTGAAAATCTACCGGCTGTTATAGAAAAAGCAATTTCTCTGGGGGCGACAGGAATTTCTAATCTAAATTTCAGTGTATCTAATTACGATAAATATCGCGATGAACTTTTAACACTTGCAATCCAAAAAGCAGGGAAACAGGCTCAAACAGCGGCGGCGGCAGCAAATGTTACGATTAAGGGAGTAAAAGATATCGCAATAGTTAATAATGATAATATTTACAGCAGAACAAGATATACTGCAGTCAATCTTAAAGCTTGCGGCAGTGCAGACGCTGCAGTTCCTGAGGCTGCTACACCTTCTATTGAACCCGGAATTATCAAAATTCAGGCAGGTGTAAACATGACTTATTCAATAAAGTAAATTTTTAAATTTTATAGAAAAGTCCCCGCGGGTAAAATCCGCGGGACTTTTAGTAAGTATTATACTTTATCATGCATAATACATACAGAGGATTTTGGATAAAAAACTAAAAAAAACTATTTCATTTGCCGCCGTTTGTTATAAAATAGTCCTATATATTGATAATAGTTAAGTTTGAAAGAGGGATTATATGGCAAACAGAATAGGTATTGATGTTGGCGGAACAAATGTTAAGATAGCACTGGTCGGAGACAAAGGAAATATTATTTACTCCAATTCTATCCCTACAAGGGCAGAAATGGGTTATGAATATACAATTAACAACATGAAACAAGCAGTAAGCGACTTGTTAAAAGAAACCAATTCAAACCCGAAAGATATAGAAGGTATCGGGTTTGGATTTCCCGGACAAGTTGATTACCAGCACGGAATTGTGCGTCTCGCCCCTAATATTCCGGGCTGGGTTAACGTACCGATTGCAAAGGTTTTTGAAGAAGAATTTAAAATTCCAACCCGCGTAGATAATGACGTAAGATGTGCTGCTCTTGGCGAATTAAATTTTGGCGCAGGCAAGGGCTGTGAAAATTTGATTTGCATAACCGTAGGCACCGGCATCGGGTCAGGTCTTATTATTAACGGGAAATTGGTAAGAGGAGCAAGCAACTCGGCCGGAGAAATCGGACACATAAAACTTGATATGACAGGCGGTCCGCTTTGCGGATGCGGCGACCGCGGATGTTTGGAAGCTTTTGCTTCAGGGCCAAGTATTGTAAGCATGGCAGAAGAATATATACGAGGAGGAAAATCTACCAAGTATAGAGAACTTGCAAACCCGGATATCACACCGTATATTGTTTCAGAAGCCGCAAAACAAGGCGATAGAGTTGCTCAAAAAATATTTACGATAATGGGTGAATATATAGGTATCGGACTAACAAGTGTCGTAAATCTTCTCAACCCCGAAAAAATAATTATTGGCGGCGGAGTTGCCGATGCAGGAGATATATTGCTAAGTCCAATTCGTGAAACAATTGCAAAACGGGCAATCCCTGTTTCTGCTGCGGCCGTAGAAATTGTACCGGCTCAACTAGGCAACACAGCAGGAGTCATAGGCGCCAGTTTATTAATAAAATCATAGACTTGCCGCGCGCCATATGTTACAATCCATTTATAATATGATGGAGAAGTTAAAAAACAAAAAGGTTTTACCTTGGTAGAGATACTAATTGCGTTAGCACTTGTCGCAATACTTGTTGCCGTAATGAGTCCAAATATTGCACGTGTCCGCCCGGATCAGAAAAAAGCTCTGTTTATTAAAGCATACACAAGAACCGAGATTGCTGCTGCCAGCATGATTAATGACACAGAAATGTACCCTACTGAATACGATGAAGATGGTAATCTTAAGCGTTTCGGGCTGTGTTCAACCGATGCGCCTATAGGACTGCTTGCCCAATCAGACTCAGTATCAGGTTCCGAGAAATTTGCACATTATTTTGCAAGAGCAGTAGGTGGCGGTAATTCAGGCGGGACTGTCAAAACCAGTGATGGAATTACCTACGTAATAAACTTCCAGAATGCAAATGCTACCGGACTTAATACTACTGCCGCAGAGATAACCGTTAAAACCAATATTAAGTCCCGAGGAGAAAATACAGAAGTAGAAGTTGGCAAAATCAGAGTTCTGAACGGCGGCACGGTGGAATCTGCTGATGATGTTTGTACAAAATATATGTCAGACCGATTTAACTTAAAAATAAATGAAGATGGGGATAATTAATTGTGATTAAAGATAAAAAATAACCTGAAAATTAGTTTTCAGGTTATTTTTTTTTACCCTTACGGGTTATTTTATTTTTAGCTTGCCGCCTAATCATCAACTCCCTTAGTGATTAATTTATTTTTTCTATATAGTTTTTAGAATAAAAATAAAGGAGTGAGGATTAAATGAACAGTATATTTACCTCTCCGGTTTTTAAACTGGAGGAATTGAATTACGTATATATCGTACTAACAACAAAATCTTGTAATCAAAGGTGCAAGCAATGTTACATTGATTTTCCTATAGGCAGACAGCAAAAAGACTTTATAGACATCAATAAAATAAAAGAAATGATATCTCAAATTAAGAATAATTCTATTGAGTGTATCTATTTAACCGGTGCAGAACCAATGACACATCCCGGCTTTAACAATATATTAAGGCTGTGCCTTAAGCGTACAAATGTTTGTATCTGTACAAATGCTTCTTTCATAAATGAAAAGAAAGCAAGATTTTTAAGAAAAGTTGAGGACGAAAGCAAATACAGTCTGTTCTTCCGTTTTTCTCTGTCTCATTATGATGAACTCAAAAATGATAACGCAAGATACAGAGGCTCTTACAGACAAACACTGTTTGCAATGAAAAACCTTGAAAGATATGGATTTTCAATAGTTCTTGAAATCGTTAATTTTTACAGGGAGGAGGAAAATATGCTCTTAGAAATGTTCAGAAAAAAATTTGAAGAATACGGCGTAAACCCGGAAATATCAATCGGACAATATTTCGATCGGATAACTCCGCCAGCTGAATATAATAATAAGCCCAAAGACTGCACAATGAGCAGAACTCTTACACAGAACGGAGTTTACACATGCCCTTACCTTGCAAATGACTATAGAGGAAGGAGCGGAAGCAGTTTTAAGGACTACTCAAAATCAGTAAACGCAGAAACTGATTACTGCATGGCCTGTTCAGCCTGCAAAACCATTATTACAAACTAAGCAGCCGTCTTACTTACGTTATCTTTAGGCTGGCTTAAAAAGTTATCGTCACCCGGAAAGCCGGATTTGCCGGTAACTTTTCTTGTTATGTAGTATTGAAGCTTAGGAATTATGGTTGATATAAATGCAACACAAATAGAGAAACCAACAATAAAATTCAATCCTGTCCAAGCAAGATTTTTATTCTTAACTGCTTTTAGCAGCGCCGAATCAATTCTGCCGTTCTTAGAAGTATTTGCAAGTTCCTCTATATACTTAACAACCCTATCCTTATATTTATACAGATCTTTGTGTGAAATATATCTGTACTCGTTTTTATATGCTCCGTCAGTATAATTATCGAACATTACGTGAAGAAGTTTTGGAGAATTAGCTTCTCCGCCTTTTAGAACATCAGCTATTTGATTTTTACTTATTATACTTACACCGCAGCGCTTTGGCTGAAGTTCGGACATTTTGCGTGCAACATCACCGTATTGTTCTTTTTCTGCAGGAGTAAGGGCCGCAAGAAATTTATCAAGTTCTATTACTTCAATCGGGGGAGCCGGTTTTCTGCCTAATTTAGCCATAAAGTCAGAAAATTTAGACGTGATTTCTTTTTCAAAATTAAGGGGCGGAATTTCTTTTGTACCGGTTCCAAACATTGATTTTCTGAAATCTTCAACGGACATACTGCCCCCATTGGCAGCCAGATATTCCTCCAGATACTTTGTTACACGGTTTACTGATTTGGGGTCAAGCCGCTGAGAAGTTTTACCGCCTGTTTCAATAAGATTCATGACTTTTGCAGCATCATCACGAGCCCAGTAATAAAAATATATTGACCCCAGGTCTCTTACAAGAATATCAAGTGTTTCTTCCTTCCTGCGGGCATTTAACCCTCTGCCGCCTGCTATACCTATATCAGTCGCAAGAAGCTTACCTACATTGGTATTTTCAATAAAGTTAGTAAATGTATTCAGACCGGCAAGCCCTTTAAATGCAGGTGCAGTATCTTTTTTTACCGTATTTGCGGCCGGTTGTTCCGGCTGTAAATTTTGAAATAACTCCTGTTTTTCTGCTTTCTTTTTATTGATTTTTCTTGAAAGAGCCTGATTAAGTTTCGGTACAGCAAACCCTATAAATAAGTTTGCAAGAACTATAGCAGAAATAACTTTTACACCCTTTAATATTGAGATTTTATCAGGTGAAAAACCGGCAGGATAATTTCCCTTGTTCATCATAAAATTATCAAAAGGTCTGCGCATAATATCAGAACCGACATCAAAAGCAACACCTTTATTTTTAAGAACATACCCTAAAATTTTATCTCCTACATAATTTAAGAATTTCACACCGCCAAGCCATGTTATAGTTCCTGAAACCTCTTCTATAACACGCTCTCTGGCCTCTTGTTCACCGCCGCGTTTATATGCCATTCTTGTACGTCCGGAAATACAAAGTGTTTCCTGAGCAATAATCGGAGACACGTTATCAGGCCTTGTAAGTGAGGTAACTGCGTTACCTATTTTATCCATTATTCCTATAGGCATAAGTATTAAACTCTACACAATAAAATATTACTTTTGTTTAAAAACCTGTAAAAAAAATTTTTGCCATGTCCAAAATTAAAATTTACAAAAGTTAAAATTTACATCCCTGCCAGCTGTTACGCCTTTCGAGTTCTCTGTCTATCTTATTGAGAGCATCCAGTTTTTTCCCGAGCCAGCGCGGTGCTACAAGGTTCTTTTTTAAGCCGTTTCCCGCAAGCCGGTGTATAGTTGTCTCCGGCGGCAAAAGTTCAAGATAGTCACAGCAAAGGTTAATATATTCATCCTCTGACATAAACTCCAATTCACCTTTATTATACAATTCTGCAATTTTTGTTCCTTCAAGGGCGCAGAGCATGTGAATTTTTACCCCCTCAGGCTCTAATTTTGCAACTTTTCTAACGGTCTCCATCATTTCTTCGTACGTCTCATTAAGCCCCAGTATCAGATGAATACAAATATTTATACCATAATTTTTTGTTTTTTCATAAGCATGTAAAAAGCAATCATAATCATGCCCCCGGTTAATCCATTCAAGAGTTTTATTATGCACACTCTGTAAACCGTATTCTATCCATGTATAATAATCTTTTGTATAACCTGAAATTAATTTAAGTTTGCCATCATCGATACAATCAGGACGTGTACCTATTGATATACCGACAATATCAGGATGTTTAAGGGCAGCGTTGTAAATCCCTTCCAACTCTTTTACCGGCTTATATGTGTTGGTAAAAGCCTGAAAATAAGACATAAACTTTTGTGCTTTAAACCTTTTAGAAAGATTTTCTATACCGGTAAGAATTTGTTCTTCAATCGTTATTTGGTTAGAATGAGCCTGCGAAAAACTCCCGCCGTCGTCACAAAAAATACACCCGCAATTAGAAAGAGTTCCGTCACGGTTAGGACAGGAAAATCCCGCATCAAGTGTTATCTTATATACCTTTGCCCCGAATTTTTGTTTCAAGTGAGCACTGTACTGGTTATATCTTTTATCAGTACCATTAAAAAACATTAGCGGCGTTCTTGATTTGCGTCGTTGTCATAAATAGGATAAACGTAGTGTTCACCGCAATTCGGGCAAACAACTTCCTGCTGTTTTCCCTCTTCTAACTGCGCTACTTCAAATAATGTTTTACATCCTGATTGTACACATCTTATTGCCCAGGTTGGTCTTACTAATCTTGCCATTTGTTTCTCCTTACATCCTGCTTTGTTAAATACATGGTAACATATTTAATTAATATTTGTAAAGATTTTTTACCGGTGTAGCAAAAAAATTTATTACGGGGTTTAATAAGATATGTTCATACAGAAAATAACAGAAACCAATCCGGCTTTTGGCTCCCAAAAACTCTCCGGAGCCGCCAGAAAAGCAATGAGAAAAGCATTAAAGGCCGGAACATCAAAACCTCAGCCGGTAAAAACGGTAACAAGCAGCATATTACCCTATATTACAGCCGGCGCTGCCGTTTCAGCCGTTCAGGTAACTTTTTCGGAAACAATAAACAATGACTGGTTTAAATTAGGGAAAGATGAAGCCGGAAAGCCGTTTGTCCCCGATATTTTCCAGAAAGCATCGGGAATTAATATTTTACAGGGGAACGACGTTCTTGTTACAGCCCCTACCGGTACCGGCAAAACAGCCATTGCACATTTTGCCATAAACAAAAACCTTGCGCAAAACGGAAGAACTCTTTACACAACTCCGCTAAAAGCATTATCTAATGAAAAATTTAAAACATTTCGGAAAATATACGGAGACGAAAATGTCGGTATTATGACCGGCGATACTAAAATCAATACTAACGCTCCAATAGTTATAATGACAACAGAGATATACCGCAACATGGTCTTTGGGGACTATATGGAAGGGAGAACACGTTCTGAAGGTTTAAAAAATGTAAAAACAGTCATCTTTGATGAACTTCACTATCTTGGAGACATTGACCGCGGCGGGGTCTGGGAGCAGGCAATCATGTTTACTCCAAACGATGTACAGCTTTTGTCTTTATCAGCAACTATCGGTAATAACCGGTTAATAACAGACTGGATGGCCAGCATAAAAGGGAATGGCACAAAATATATAGCATTTAATAAACACAAGGATAATACAGCCGGAGAAAGTATAAAGGGTAGAGCAGGTTTGGGAAGCACCGTATTAATCGATGTTCCTAAAGAAAACAGGCATGTTCCACTGGAATTTATCATATCGCATGCAGAATCAAGAGTAAGACGGATTCAAAGCGGAATATCAAAAGCAGAAAAACGAGCCGCCAAAAAAGAACAGGCCGAACAACTCCAATCAATTACCGCAAGACCGTCAAAATCGGCATACAGCCGGCTAATCGATGATTTATGCGAAGAAGATAAACTTCCGGCTATTCTTTTTATTTTCAGTAAAAATCATAGTAAAAGAGTGCTTGATGAACTAAATACTAAATGTGAATGCCTAAACTCAAAAGAGGAAATTCACCAAATCTATGAAATAATAAAAGAATATGAATCCTCCGGCAAATACCTTGGAGAAAGTCTCGACAAAACAGCATTATACCGCGGATATGCACTCCATAACGCAGGCTTGCTTCCAAGCCAGAAAGAACTTATTGAAGAACTTTTTCAGAAAAAACTGGTAAAAGTAGTCATTGCAACTGAAACACTTTCTGCCGGGATTAACATGCCGGCAAGAACAACGGTAATAAGTACTATCAGAAAGCCTTCCGACCACCCTGACAGCGATGACGGAATGAGAGGTCTTACCCCTAATGATTTTCATCAAATGGCAGGAAGAGCCGGCAGACGCGGAATTGATAAAATAGGGTACTGTTATGCCCTAAGCTGTAACCCTAAGCAAAAAAATGTTATCAAGAGCCTTATCTCTTCCGGAGCCAACGATTTAAAGAGCAGTTTTGTCCCGGACTATTCTTTCCTGGCAAGCTATTATTCATTAAGTAATGATGATGAGAAACTTAAAGAAATGATGTCAAAATCACTAAATGTTTATGATACAGACGAAACAGCAAAATTCCACAAACAAAATTTCCTCTTTAGCCAGATAGAGCAAAGAAAAAATATACTTAAGAATTTGATGTTTATGAACAAAGATAATTACCTTACCCCCAAAGGTGAATTATTAAAACATTTAAACGGATATATACAAATTCCGGTTATTGAATTTTTAAGCAATGACACCTTGCTGGATTTATCGCCGGTACAACTTTGCGGCTTTATCGGAATCCTCGCTAATATGGAAAGAGTTACCACAGACAAAGATGACTTTGGGAAAGAGCGTAGAACACTGGCTATACAGGATGAGATGCTGCAATCGGAAATTCAAAATTTAAGGGCCTATCTTAAGGAATATACAAAAGCAACAGGAGAAGAGGTAGAACTGGATACAGATACCGCTCAGAACATTTACCGGTTTGCAGAATTAAACTCCAGGCCCGGTACCAATTCTGTTAACAACTGGTCTTATATGTACAACCTTGACCCGTTCAGCAATATTGAATACGAAGGTTTACTCTTTAGGCAAATCACCACAACAATTGACCTTCTAAAACAAATATATGATATTGTGGATAAGGAGTTTACAAAGATAGAAGGGTTTGAACCGCAAGCATACGAACTCAGGGTCAAGCTCTTAAAGTCCATAGAACTTCTTAATCAGGATCCTGTAAAAATTTAATTGACCTGAAAAATTTTTACCCGATAATAATAGAATATAAGTATGAATATAGATGATCAAAATAAAATAGACGGTATTTCCGATTTAATCGATAAAGAAATCCATTCACAGGACAAACTTTACAAGCCTGATTTTAACCAACGAACGGGCAGAGAATTATTAGCGTACTATTTGCAGTCAAAATTTAAACAAGTACTTGCTTTCGACAGAAAAGCAGCTGTACCGATTTTTGCAGAGGTCAAAAACGATTTTATACAAAGATTTTCTAAAAGACTGGTAAATAATCCGCGCAAAAGAATTTTAATATCAATAACAGGGGAATCAGCCTCCGGGAAATCAACAATCTGCAGGCGAATACAGGAGGTTGCAATTAAACTGAATATGCCTGTCTCTATATTTACAACAGACAATTATTTCAACGATATTTCGGCGCTGATTAAGCAATACGTAACCTTTGATAATCTGAGGGATAACGGGTTTGACGTTGATTCTCCAAATAACTTCCAGCTTGAACTTTTACAACAGGATTTGGAAAAGATATCCTCTGGTGAAGATATTTACAGCCCTGAATACCTTCCAAACGGTACTGGGATTTCCGTACCCCGCTCAAAACTTGTTAAGTCAAACAAGGTTGTAGTTGTTGAAGGTATGGCTTCAATGTTTATACAAAATACCGAACTTTTTGATGCTAAAATCTATGTTGAAACAGATGACGAAGTGAGGAAGGGCTGGTTTTTGGCACGTGCGGTAAACGAACGTAATCAGGATATGGATAATGCTAAAAAACACTGGAAATATATTGTCGAGGCCGGTGATAAATATATAAAACCAATAAAAAAAGATTGTGACATAATTATTAACGGGCTTTCAGGGCTTGATTATTTCACAATTATTCTTGAATATATTTATACAATAACAAATAATTTTCAATAACCCCGGACGACAGAGCTGACACGTTCTATGTATGCCGGCCTTTAATTACCTCAACCCCCACTTTGCATACAATCTGTTTATGGAATTATTTACTATTAACGTTTTTATCACAAAGTTAACCCTTTCAAGAAGCATTTTATTTTCTTTACCCTTTCTGACACCAACAGCATAAGGCTCTTTAGAGTAACGCTTGTTTAACATTTTAACAGATTTATCATTAAGTGCATAATTTCTCAAAATAGTATCATCAGAGGTAATTGCTTTTATTGTTCCGTTTTTAAGAGCTTCATAGGCCTCATCATACGTTCTGTATCCCAAAACTTTAGCAGTAGGGACAAGCGTTCTTAAATTTTTCTCTGCAGTTGTGCCAAAAATTACCCCTACATCTTCACCGGCTAAATCAGCAAGGGATGTAATTTTACTTTTCTGCGGTACAAGGAGTGTTTGTCCGGCAATAAAATACGAGTGCGAAAAATCAATTAAATCCATTCTCTGCGGGGTAACCGTCATTGTTGCAATAACGATATCGACCTCACCTGTTGTAAGTTTTATAAGCCTGTCTGACGGGGTTACGCTTACTAACTTAAGTCTATTTTCATTCCTGAATATGGCTTTGGCAATTGCTTTTGCAATATCGATATCAAGCCCTGTTAGCTTCCCATCTTTGTCTTTAAATCCAAAAGGTTTTGTATCGGTTTTTACACCGGCAATCAAGTACCCCCGGTCAAGAATTGCCTGATAAGAATCCGGCATTTCAAGCTGTCTGCCCTCATACCCGTCCCAGAGATAAAAGCCGGCAGTTAAAATAACTGCAATAACTATTGCTATAATTACTAACACTCTCTTCTTCATATACTAATTAAACCTTATTTAATCATTATTGTAAAGAAAAATCATTATTCCTGCGCATATCCGAACTCTTTTAAAAGCCTGTCGTTTTTTCGCCAATCTTTTTCAACTTTTACGGTTAATTCTAAATATACTTTTTTTTCTGTTATTTCTTCCAGTTCTTTTCTTGCTTCTGTACCGATAGTTTTCAGCATTGTCCCGTTTTTGCCGATTAAAATTATTTTCTGGCTTTTGGTTTCACAGTAAATATCCGCATAAATCTTATCTATATCTTCTTTTTCTTCATATTTAGAAAGCTTTATAGCTACAGCGTGGGGGATTTCTTCTTTTGTATTGAGAAGTATTTTTTCTCTTATAATTTCTTCAGCTACACTGCGCATATTTTCTTCTGTCACAATATCGTCAGGGTATAATTTTTCACCCTTTGGCAAGGCCCTGAATATATTTGATACTAAATCATTCTTATTCTTGCCGGTTTTAGCGGACACTCTTAATATTTGAATATTTTTATCAAATAAGAGTTTATACGACATGAGGTTTTCTTCCAGTTTTTGGGGATTTTTAACCTTGTCTATTTTATTCATTATAAGAATAATATTTGTTTTTGTATCCTTAAGCAGGTTTTCAGCTATCCACTTATCACCTTTGCCCGCCGGCTCTGATGCGTCCACCAGGAACAAAATCAAATCTGCATCAGGAACTGCAACTTTTGTTTCATCAAGAAGGTACTCACCAAGTTTATTAAGCGGTCTATGCACCCCCGGGGTATCTACAAAAATTATTTGCCCCCTGTCATCCGTATAAATTCCTTTTATACGTTTCCTTGTTGTTTGCGCTTTATCCGTAGTAATAACAATTTTTTGTCCGAGTATCTGATTTAAAAGAGTCGATTTACCTACATTGGGCCGCCCGATAATCGTTACAAAACCGCATTTCATCTTGTTCTCCTTGATTTGTTATGTTCTATTTTACTATAATCATCAGTTTGTTGTAAAATCATTTTATGAAAAAACTGGTTCTCGCATCAAAATCACCACGAAGGAAACAAATTCTGGAAAAAGCAGGATTTAAATTTATTATTATACCTTCAAATTATGATGAAAAACTGCCGCATAGCAAATTTACCCCTGAAATGATTGCAGAACTTGCATTTAAAAAGGCCGCAGAAACAGCAGCAAGGTGTGATAAAAACTCGCTCATCCTTGGTGCTGACACCGTTGTCGTTCACAAAGAACACGTACTGGGAAAACCTAAGTCCAAAGATGACGCCCGTAAAATGCTTGAAGAACTTTCCGATGATACACATTACGTTGTTACAGGCGTTTGCCTGATTGATAATTCAACCGGCAAAATTTATAAAACCTACGTAATTACTTATGTTACATTTAACGAGTTATCCGATAAAATGATTAATGATTATATTGAACAGTTTAATCCTATGGATAAAGCAGGAGCCTACGGAATACAGGAACTGCCTGACGGATTTGTAAAATCCGTAGACGGAGAGTTTGATAATGTAATAGGTCTGCCGTCTAAGATTGTCACAGAACTTATTAAACAGGCTTAATTATTTTTTACTCCCTCTAAAGTATTTAAAATACTATTAGAAGCATCCGCCTTAGTAATCAGTTTCAATTCCACCCGCCGGCTTTTATCATAATCCTCTTTACCGTTCTCATCAAGAACAGGATTATTATAACTGCAGCCTTCCACAAACAAAATTTTCTCTAAATCTTTAAAATATTTCTTATCATAATTAGTATTTGGAATATAGGACGCAACAGAATAAGCACGTTTAAGGCTAAGTTCCATATTTTTCATATACTGTGCTTCCTCAGAATCTAAACCGGCAAAAGTTTGCGAATCAGTATGTCCCTGTATAACCAGACCGGTAATTTTACCCTTGTATTCTTCATTTGCCAGAATTGTATTTATATAAACCGGTATAAATTTATCAAGATAAGCCCTGCCGTTTTCTGAAAGCTCCCAGCTGTTAACATCAAATAGTTCTAAATCAGAAATTTTTACAACTCCGGTAAATAAATCAACAGAAGCATCAATATTTTGCTCATTCAGCCTTTCAGCCAGTTCCTCGTTAATATTTCCTGCAACGGCCTGCTCGCGAACTTTTTCAAAATAATTAGTTGTCGATGAGTAAAAAAACAGTATCATAAACACCAGAACTAAACCAAGCATAAGGTCAGTCATTGTTATCCAAAATATATTTTCTTCATTCTGGCTTCCGCCTCGCGGTCTAAATCTCATCATAGAGCATCACCTTAAAATAACTTATCAATAATATCCGTACTACCTTTATTTTTTCCTGCAGCAGCTTCATGTAATTTATTTAAACTATATACAATATTTTCCAAATACGGGAGGATTCCTTCAGTAATATTTTTGCTTAGAACTCTTCCCATAGCCTCCGGTAAAGTATTTGCCATAAGTGTTTCACTCCCGGATTTATTTTTTGCTTCCTTTAATAAATCTAACAGAAAACGTTCCGATGTTCCGACATCAAATAAGCTGCCAAGCTGTGTCTGGATTTGTATAACCTTTGAACGGCACAGAATATTATACATAATTTTTTCCAGAGCCATAAAAAATAAAGAACACCCGACCGCAAGAACGGAACATATAGCCGCAAGCTGAATATTAAAAATAAGATTGTTCATAGAAGCAGCCATATTTTCAGTATCTGCAAAGTTCAGCGAAGAAAAGGCATACGTAATTTTTAAAAAAGTAAAAAACGGACCAAGCCCTGTTAATATTGTCGGGAATATTTGTATCAAACGATAATTAATTTTTGATGTAATCAATGACTCTTCATTAAAGAAATAAGAAGCATCACAGGTTATATAAATTGAGTTATTAATATCTGAAACAGTTTCTACACGTGTATTAGAGTCCGAATTAATATAAATTTTTTCAGGGAAAATAACTATCTTTTTAAACTCATTCCAGATACTGTTTGTAAAATTATCATTCTGAAAATATTCATCCAGTTCTTTAAATCTATATAAAAGTTCCTGTTTTTTATATTCCGCAAACTTTGAAATCAGCCGGGTAAGATTATTAGAGATGTATAAATATCTTGCAACTGTATAAACCAGAAGAACAATAAAAACCGCTAAAATTATAATTACGGCCGGTTCAGAAACTACTCTTACAAAATCCATTTAAGAAAAACCCTTTCAATTACTGCAAGAAACCGGTCATAAACCGGTCTCATAAATTTATTTCACTTTTGACAAATTTGCTTTAATCCCCTGTGCCAAATCGTGTCTTCCGCTTTTTTCATATATAGCACTCATAGTCTCAAGAAATTTAACATTATCAATATTGGGATGAGGATTTACCATCTGTAATGATTGCTTATTATCCGGCTCTAATGTTGCAGTACCTGTGGATTTAACATTTTGGGAAACGGCTTTGTTAATTACAGGCTTCTTATGCTGTATTGTTTTATCCATACCGATACCCGCATTTTTATTTATAGCATTACCGGCACCATCAATTTTGCGCTGTGTTTCATACGGATTTTTATTAACATTTCTGTATGCATTAAGTCCGTAATTTAAAGTTGTATATGGTTTTTCAGCAGCAGATGTAAAATTATTGGTTACAGGCGTCTGCATAGGTTTATAAAGATTAATTTCACGTTCAGCAAGACTTTGCGCCAGACCAACCTTCATTTCCTCTGTTTCTCTTACCCTGAGCAATCTTATTGCCGCAAACAATATCAGGCCTAATAGTCCCAAATTTATAATACTGCGGTTCGTTTTGTTGCCGTATATACTTTTAAGTACATTAACTATTTTTTGTCCGAGCGGCGGGAATGAAGCTGCTATTAATTCATCATCTTCATCCATACTAAATACCGGTTCATAATTTTTCATCGGTTTATTAAGAACAATCTCTTGCTTAGGAGATTTTTTAACGGTAACAGGCGGGGTAAGAGAATCAAACGTAACAGTTGCGTGCTCTACATTATCACCTTTTACTCTTATTTCAATTTCGTTGTTATTCTTCGGGGTAACAAGAACACTGTCAATATCAGATGTTCCGTTATAAACAGTATTAAGCATTTCAGACGCTCTTATACCTTTCATTGAAAGAAGTATAGAACCGTCTTCTTCCACTTCTTTTTTAACATCAACTGCTTTGTCAGAAATAAGTACAATATTATATGTATCTTTAATAGGTTCTATTTGTATCGTTTGCAATACATTTTCATCAGCGAATGCAATAAGCGCACTCAAAAACATACTCACTACTAAAAACGATTTCTTCATCTCTCTCTCCCTGATGATAGAATATCATTATTGCATGCCCGCATACATCAATCATAAGGTTGAATTTTATATTAATCCTTTGGTCTATATAAAATAAATAATTTTGTGTAGACAAGAAAAAAAATGCGTTTTATCATGTAAACGGAGAGTATTGAGGACTATGGCAGAACGCGACTTAACACAGGGAGCCCCTTTAAAAGAAATAATCTTATTCACTATTCCGCTGCTGTTCGGGAACGTATTCCAGCAGTTATATAGTTTTTTTGACACCTTAATTGTCGGCAGAACTCTTGGAATTAAGGCCCTTGCAGGGGTCGGAGCCACAGGCCCGATGATATTTTTCATAATAGGATTTCTATTTGCCTACACTCAAGGCTTGACCATTATAACCGCGCAGCGCTTCGGTGCAAAAGATTATGCGGGGGTAAGAAAATCTTTTACCACATCGATAATTCTTTGTCTATTCACAACACTGCTGTTTACCCTGATAACCGTTCCTCTCGCAGGACCGGTTCTACAAATTATGCATACACCTTCAGATATCTATAATGAAGCGTATATTTATATGTTTATAAGCTATCTGGGGCTCGGAACGATTTTGTTTTATAACCTTTTATCAAACGTTATTAGAGCCCTTGGAGACAGCAAAACACCGCTTTACTTTTTGATAATAGCATCAATTTTAAATATAGTGCTTGACCTTTATTTTATATTAAGCCTTCACTGGGGCGTAGCAGGCGCCGCAATTGCTACAGTACTGTCGCAGGGAGTATCTGCGGTTCTCTGTGCATTTTATATGTTTAAAAAATTTCCTATCCTGAAACTAAGAAAAGAGGATTGGAAATTTGATAAAGAGTTTGCAATGGAGCACTTAAAAATAGGATTTCCTATGGGTATACAAATGTCTGTTCTTACAATAGGCATCATTGCCGTACAATTTGCACTTAATACCCTTGGCTCAATATCAATCGCTGCATTTACTACAGCAGTAAGAATCGACCAGTTATTCTCACAAAGTCTTGTTACACTCGGAGCAACCGCCGCAACATTTACAGCACAAAACTTTGGAGCAGGAAAACTAAAGAGAATAAAAGAGGGTGCAAAAGCATCTATGTTTCTTGTTGTGACAATGTCTGTTATTGCCGCAGTGTTGATTATCGGGCTTGGCGAAACATTAGTCGGGTTATTTCTGGATAAACCTGATGAACAGGTGGTATCGCTTGCAATGCAATATCTGCATATCATTGTTATTTTTTACATATTTCTCGGCACTCTTATTTTATTCAGAAATGTTCTTCAAGGAATGGGGAAAGTCAAGGCGCCGCTTATATCAGGGCTCGCAGAACTTGTTGCACGAACGGCAGCAGCGTTTATCTTATGTTCTTATATGGGGTACCTCGGGGTTTGCCTTGCAACACCGCTTGCCTGGATATTTGCGGCAATAGTACTGTTTACCGGATACAGAATAGCACTCAAAAAAGCCGTCAAATCAATCCGCAAAACCCAGCGAAGATTGGCCGCTTGCTAATTATACCAACAGATATCATTCCCACATACGCTTCAAATAAAAACCGATGAAAATAGGACTCGCCACCACCTCCAAAAATTAACACGTTAGAGCAGGAGCTGCGCAGCAAGTAATTTTTGCAAAAATTTAGAGGCTATTAAATACATAGGATAACACACAACCTGTCTAACACTATTATATAGCATGTGAGAAAAATTAAAAATTTTTCTCACATGCTGAAATCAGTCTATATATTTATTTATTACTAATAATCTGACGCAGGATTAGAATTAGGTCCGGGTATATTACTAATAAACTCTTCTCTTGCTGTTTCTCCAAATACTTCTACATTTTTCGATTCAGCATTTACAGTATAAGATTTGCCATCAAAGACAAACTTAATACTAAGAGTAAAGGCATCTGCTTTCCTTGTCGCTACCTGCTGCCCGTCATCAGTAAATGTAAAGGTATCATTTGACGCATCATCAAATCCCAATTGAGTATTTATATCCATAGATTGAATTCCAAGAGGAAAACCGGTAAAAGTAAATCCTTTCATAGAACCATTTATTTCATAATATTTTATTGCAGCCTCCGCCATTTCCTGCATTTTTAAGACCTCAGGCAGCTGTGGTTCATCAGCATTGTCAGTACCTTGAGCCGGTTTTATCGGGGGCTCATCAGTGGCAAGATCGCTTGTTGCCTCTTCTGCAACTGCTCCCGCTTCCCTTAGGGCCTTTTTAACTTTTTCAAACAAATTCGCCTCACCATTTTGTTTTGCTGCATTTATCGCTTCTTCATCATTCCCTATAATCGCAGCAGCTGTATCAAAAACAGACTTTGCTATTTTCCCGTCTTTTGCTCCGTCTATTGCATCTAACTTATTAAGCTGTGCCAGCGTTAAACCAAGCTTCTTACCCAACATACCAATATCAACTAAATCTGCCATAATTACCGCCTTTCTTTATAAAAATTATTAACAAGAAGTATAACGGCAGCTTTTTTAAAAACTTTAGCCCACACTATCACATCATATCATATCGTATAGGTGATTATATCAAGGTTTCAGGCATTTTAGAATTCATCTTTACATTTTGTTACATTGGTATATTTGTTAAGTTTTCTTTACACTAAAGTGTTATTATAGATTCATTTGCTTTAGGCTCTTTCAATTACGCCATTAATAAAATATCTCTAATATTCCCCTATTTCACTCCTTATCCCCCATATTTACCCCCGACTGTCCAATGTTTTTTATTTACCTGCAACGTAACATATTATTACTATGTTTCACAATTACTTTGAAGATTACGGATACGACAGCTGCACATCAAGAGGTGTATGTACAATCAGCCCCAGAATGGCGTCCATTCAGGAAATTATACTGCTGTACTTAAAAGAATTTGCAGGATATGCCCTAAAATTAAAGCAGTTTCATATTGAAGAGGAAAACATCAAAAAAATCATTCTTAATACTCTCTCTGCCTTTGTTTCTAATCCGGAAATATCTGACAATGCATTTTCTAATATTATTTGCACATTCTCAAGAGAACTTGAAGAGATAAAGCAGAAATATACTTCCGCCTGTGAAGAGAGAAAAGTTGAACCGGAATTAATAGACTCCGAGTTTGATACCCAAAAAGGATGCAACGTAATCACTTCAATACGTCTTGGAGAAAAGCAATATAACAAACGTTCGGAGGATGAAACGACTCCCAAAACAGCACAGGAATTAATCTTTTTTGCCGCTAAAAGTATAACAACTTATATCTACGAGCTTACCGGCTATGAAGAAGATACGGAAAGAGGTTATCATATCATACTTGAATTACTTGATGCATTAAATATAAAAAAACTTACAGAAGATGACTTAAAATCATTGTTATATAATGCAGCCGAAGAAGAATTTGCACTAATAAAACGTTTATCGGAAATTCAAAAAGAAGATTACGGAACACCGGACGAAACCGTTGTTTCATATTCAACGGTTCCAAATAAAGCAATTCTTGTAGAGGGCAGCAATATAAAGGAACTTGTTGATATTCTTAACGCTGCCCAAAATATGGGAATTGATATTTATACCCACGGAGAAATGCTAACCGCACATACGTACCCTAAAATTCGTGAATATAAAGAATTGAAAGGGCATTATGGAAAAGGCAGCGGAAATACACTTCTTGATTTTTCAACATTCCCGGGCGCAATTTTTATCGGCAGACATTCAGTAGATAATATAGACAGCCTCTATCGCGGAAGATTATTTACTACAGACATAGTCGTACCACAGGGTGTTGTAAAAATAGAAAACTCAAATTACGAGCCGCTAATTGCCGCAGCACTTGAAGCAAAAGGCTTTAAACGCGGGAAAAAATATGATGATGAAGTTGCAGGTTTTAACATTGAAACAGTAAAAGCAGAAATTTCATTACTTAACAAAGAAAACATCAACGGGATATGCCTTATAACCCACAGTAACGAAACAGCAGAGGATAAAAACTACTTTGACAAATTCATAAAACTTCTGCCTGAGGATATCCTGGTAATTAATTTTGCCAACAGTTATGAGAGAAAAAATATAATAAATATCAAACACTGTTACCGTATTTACGCAATTTTTGAAATTCTAACTATGGTGAAAGAACGATTTGATATACAGGACATTCCGGTTACTGCGTTTGTTCCGAGGTGTGACAAGCATATCACAAACCTTATTCTAAACCTGCTGCATTTAGGAGTCAAAAAAGTCTTTATGGGGAAATGCGCGGCAAAAAATCTCAATCCCGCCGTTGCAGAGGAATTTTGCCGGATTTTTGATGTAACCCCTTATACAAACCCTAAAGAGGATTACAAAAAATTTATTGATGTACTTTCGCTTTAAGTTCTTTAACCAATTTTTCCGCATATAACGGATTAAAGAAATGACTTACTAACTCTTCGCCGCCCTGATATTCACCCAGATACTTAATTTCAAGATTCGGGCAATAGCCGCCGTAAGTTTTTATTATACTCTTGAATTTATCCGCGGGTATATCTGTTATAATAAACTTCGGGTTAAATTTGGCAACCATATGCATAACTTCATTGATACATTTTCTAAACCTGATTATATTCCCGCTCAAAACATATTCCGCGCCCCATTCCAATTCAACCGGATTAAGCAGTTCTATTGAGTTTGCATTCAAAAGTTTCAGTGCATCTTTAAAATTACCGCCAAAGTACAGTGCTTTTGTGTCGAATTTTTCCGATACAACCTTCTTAGGTTTTGAAAAAAGGCGTTTAAACAACGCGGACTGCAAAATTCTTATTTTTAATCCGCCTAATGAAGTATATAAATACTTACACTTTGCGGCAAAAATTATATCCTCAACAGGAATTTCACTCGGACAAACATCAAAACACTTCCCGCACCGCAGACACTTATCAAGATACTTATTTATTTCGTTCCTCAGCGGTACCTCACCGTTTATAATACCTTTAAGCAGTATAAGCATTCCGCGGGCAGTGTCACATTCATTTCCGCTCTCAATATAAACAGGACAGGACTCCTGACATAATCCGCACTTTGAACACTTGTGTATACTTTCTTTGTACTGTTTCAATTTTATCATTTATTAAGAACTCTTTTTACCCAGCCTTCTAAAACCTTTAACGGCGCACGCGTTACGGCAAGCGACCACGGCTCAATATCTTTTGTAATAACGCCTACGGCGCCGACATTTGCGCCTTCCTTAATCCTTACCGGTGCAACGAGTACAGAGTTTGACCCGATTTTTACATTATCTTCTATAATCGTTTTACTTTTTACTTTAGTAAGCGGATTATAGTTTGCCGTAATCGTTCCGGCACCGATATTTACATTTGCGCCGACTTCTGAATCCCCGACATAAGACAGGTGGCAGATATTTGTGTGAGATTTTACTTTTGCTTTCTTTAACTCAACAAAATTACCGATTTTAACATATTCATCAATCTCTACTCCGCCCCTTATATGCGCAAAAGGACCTATTTTACAATTTGAAGCAATTTTATTTTGACCGCTAATATAACAATTCGGGTAAATAATTGTATCACGCCCGATTTCAGTCTCAGGTGAAATCCAGGTAGTGTCCGGAGAAACAATATTCACGCCGTTACTTAAATGTTTATCAATAATCTCATCATGAAGAATTTTAGTAAGTTCTGCAAGCTGTTTGCAGGAATTAATACCCAAAACTTCGTTGCTGTCCTCAATTATATACGCACCTGCTTTCAAACCATTTTCTTTCCCCCATTTAACTATATCCGTCAAATAGTACTCACCCTGCGCGTTATTATTTTTTAATTCAGAAAAAGCTCTGCTTACTTTATCCCAGTTAATACAAAAAATACCTGTATTAATTTCCTTTATTCTTTTTTGTTCCGTTGATGCGTCTTTTTCTTCTACAATCTCCTCAACTGCACCATCCGCGGCCCTTACAATCCTTCCATAGTTTGAAGAGTTTTCCAAAATAGTACTTGCAACAGTAATATCAGATTTATTTTCTCTGTGAGAAATAACAAGAGATTTTATGGTTTCAGGCTTAATTAACGGAGTATCACCATTAATTATAACAACTTCGCCTTTATACCCTTGCAGTTTACCGACCGCCATACTTACCGCGTGCCCCGTACCAAGCTGCGGATTTTGAAGTATCGTTTCAGCATAACCATAGTTTTCTTTTACATACCCATCAACCATTTCAGATTTATGACCGGTTATTACATACGCGTAATCCACCATCCCGCTGTTTTTTACTGCATCCAGAATATACCCGAGTATCGGTTTATCAAAAATTGTATGTAAAACCTTTGGGATTTCAGACTTCATCCGTGTTCCCTTACCCGCCGCAAGTATTATAGATTTAACCATCTTTTTCTCCTCTAATCTGTTTTAATTTTATCAGGAAATAAATACATAGTACAGCAAAAAGTAAATTAGGTTTACAAGAAACATTAAAAATATTTCTCAAAAATTTTACGTTTTTTCCAAATAATTTTTATCGGGGGCTATGCACCCCCGTACCCCGCACCAAATTTCTTTCTTTTTTTGCGATTAAAAAGAAAGAAATATGGACAAAGAAAGAAAAATACGCTCCCAAATACAGTCTCTAAACTCAACCCGAGACACATTAACTCACTTCGTTCAAACAAAATGTGTCTTGTTGCTGTTTCGTTAAGAGACTATAATAAGCGTAAAAGTTGTCAATTGATAGCATATTCAGACTTCCTCAATCAGTTATTAAAATAGCCGTAAAGGGGATAGTCAAACTCCTGCTTTAAATAAATAATACTCTTGAGTAGGAGGCAAACCATAATGACTGATATGATTAAAAAAATCAAAAACATAATAGACAAAAGCAACACCGATAAAATTGTAATTTTTACAAACAGGCTTAAAATTGTAGGACACATATATAATTGCGATGAATGTAACAACGACTATTTTCTAAACCTTACAAATGCAATAGTCATTTACTTAAACGACCTTTATCCCTGTGAAGATAACGGAGACTGCGAAGAATACCCGAGCCAAAATTTTGACTGGCTGCACGTTAATATTGATAAAATCCTTGCATTCAGTCTTGTTAAATAAGCACTAGTGTCCAGTAAAACTCAATTTGTCATGCTGAGTTTTTCTACTTTTTCTACAGTTTCTTAACGAAACAATTACAAACCTCGTTTTGTCTGAGCGAAGCGAGTTAACGAGACTCGGATTGAGTTTAGAAACTGTATTCGGGAGCGTAGTTTTTCTTTCTTTGTCCAAATTTTCTTTCTTTTGTCATCGCAAAACAAAGCGAATTGCGAGCAGAGGCTGGAGGGCAAAACGTGAGTTTTTGCCAGTAATGCCGTTTAATGCGAGCAATTCAAGACAAGAAAGAAATTTGGTGCGGGGTTCGGGAGTGCATAGCCCCCGATAAAATAATATGAAATCATTCAGGACAGTTGTGAAACCAGGTTCAAAATGATATTTTAATTTATTGTCTCTTCTAAATATATTAACTTTTGTAACAAAACATCCCGGTAAAAACTAAAAATAAACAATTTTTATCAAATTGATGTTTTATTATATATAGGTAGTGTATAGGAGCTTAATATGTCTGTCGGTATAAACTACAATATACAATCTCCGACATTCAGGGGTACAGATAAAAAACAAAAGACGCATGAAAACCAGAATGCGTCACTTAAAGCCATTGATTTAGATAAAATTCCAGGAGTTGATACCGTCAATGATACTATGGCTGATATGGCAAACGAAGGAAAAGTTAAAAGCCGAAAAGCCATAAACATACTTATGACCCTCGGGCTTGCAGTTGCGGCCTTCTTTACCGGTAAAAGAATTACCAAGTCGATCATGGATTCAATAAGAAACCATACAATTTATCTCGACAGTATTGCAGACGGACTCAGAAAAGGTTTCCGCTTCTGCACAAAACCGCTTGACAAACTTAATCCGGAAAAGGGAAACGCATTTGTCAGGGGAACAAAAAAATTCCTGATAAGTATACCGCAAAGAGTAAAAAATTATTCAAGAACAGGTATACACAAAGATATAGAACTTGAACGCTATGCAAAGGCAGCTAAGACAAAAGTTCAGGATTTGAACGCAGAGGACTTGAAACGGTTTGATGAAAAATTTATTAATACAATTGCCAAAAACGGTATTTCCAAAGTTATATCTTCAACAATCGGATTACTCGCCGGAGCTCAAACATTTATAGAAATTGCAGTAGATAAAAATAAAAACGGTATACCCGACTTATTTGAACAAAAATCATATAAAGAAATAATAGAAATTCCGCAGCCCAAAATTGATGAAAAAGTCATCAAAAAAATGCAGGAATTGAACAACAATGATGATGACGATGATGACATCAAAGACGAAACAAAAAACGACAAAATATCAAAGGACTAAAACTGGACTAAACCGACATTATTGTTATAATTAAGATATGGAAAATATTAACGTTTCGCGAATAATAGCCGGACTGCAAGGACAAAATTTATACACAGGAATACGTACGGCGGGAGCAGATGTAACAGGATCCAACACCGGTTTTTCAGCTGCAGCACAAACCGGTGCACAAAACCTGATTCGCGAAATGCAAATCCAAACAATTACCCAACAGCAATTAAAAATGAATTATATAGCGGGACAGGAGCGCTCCGCCTACATAAAAATGCTGCTTAACCTTCCCCAATCGCTTGCGGAACTTATGCTCAGACTCCAGCAAAGCAGGCTTGACAGAAATAATATCATGAACAACCTGCGGTTTATGCAAATATTTAGTGATGCCGAAGATGTTAAACAACTCATGCAGCAACCCCAGACAGGAAAGCAAACAGCACTTGCACAACAGGCGCAGCAGCAGCTTGATTTAATTTTCAGCGGCATGATACGAATGAGCGATGTGGCCTCCATAATCCGTGCCAATTCACGCGCAGCTATGACACAACTTATTGCAGTTATGACAAATGCTTCCAAACAGGGTATAGACAACAGCCAAATTCTTGAAACAATGAATCTTCTAAACTCTTGTGTTTCAATGATTGATGACAATAATCCGCAATCCACACTTAAAAGTCTTATGCTCCTTTACCTTCCCTGGCTGCCGCTCCCTCAGGGTGTCGGTTTTGAGCTGGAAGTGGGTGCTCCGCCGGAGGACAGCGACAGTTCTAATTCTGTAATAACAGTGCTTATTCAAACAAAAAATTATGGAAACGTAAAGGGCTCCCTCACTCTTACCACCCAGAATTCTGTAGATGTTTTAATTTTATGTTCTGAAGAATTCCCCAAAGAACTTCTTCACAAACGCTTGACGGACGAAATGAAGAATAATGCCGTACAAACAAATATTGACATAGAAGTATTGATTACAAAACAGGAGGATAAAGACGAACACCAGGCAAAAGTAAATCTTTCCGCAACAAACGAGATGAACCCTTATCTTCTTTTAATGGCGCACTCCTTTATCAGAAATACAATAATTATTGATAATAGTTATACAGTAGATTCAAAGCCTGCGGCCTAAATATCCACGACGTTTACACCGACTCCCGCAAGCGAAAGAATATAATCTTTGTGGCATGTAAAAAATAAAACCTGATTAGTCTTTGCAAATTCCACTAGCGCATTTAATACATGAGAAAGCCTTTCCTTATCAAAATTAACAAATGCATCATCAATAATAAGCGGCAGGCGGTATTTAGTCCCGTCATTACCGTAATTAAGCGCATATCCCAATCTAAACGCAAGATACAACTGTTCTTTTGTCCCGCGGCTTAGTTCATTTTCTTCTTTAGTTTCACCGTCAGCCGAAGTTATTGTTTTATTTGCAAAGTTTGCGCTTATATATTTCCCATCAGTAATCTCTTTTAAGAGCTTTTCCGCACTCATAAGATTTGGCTCTATTGCCCGCTGTTGCTTTTCTGCGTATTCTATTATATTTAATGCAAGTTTTTTTGAGTACAAATCATTTACAATATCATTAAGCCTGTTTTGCAAAAGGTTTCTGTCATTTCTCAAACCTACGAGTCCTTCAAACTCTTCAAGGCCCTTTTTATCCTGCATAAGCCGTGCACGCTCATTGATAAGGGTTTCATAGGTTCCTTCAAGTGCTTCCTGAGATTTATCCGGAGAGTTGTCCTCTACAGTGACTTGCAGCAACTTCTGCTCTATTTCCCCCATCCTCAAACTATTATCTTCTATCCGGTTTTTTAATTTGTCATTTTCTTCAATCTCTTTTTGGATTTCACAAATTTTCTCTCTCAAAAACATCGGGCTCAGTGAATTATCAAGGCCCGCAGCCGATAGAAATCCTGCAAACCCGGCTAAGTACTTATTACACTCATCTTCAAGTGATTTTTTCCTTCCGTTTTCTGTTTCTAACCGTGTCAAAAGTTCCCTTAGCGCACGAACTTCCACAAGAAAATCTAGAAAGCCCTTAGGGGGCAAAACTTTATCGTTAACAGCAGTTAAGGTTTTAAGCGAAGAAGTGCATTCATCAATACCCTCTGCTACAGCACGCATTTTATCTTCAATATCAGCAAGTTCTTTTTGTCCGGAAACAAGTGTTTTCTCCCTGTTATCAATATCAGAGATTAGCGCCTTATACTCATTTAATTTTCCTTCGCACTCGTAAGCTATTCTGTCAAGCGCCGGTGCCGTATGCAGAAACTCTGTACGATTCAAAACGGGCATAACTTTAGCCTTTAAATAATCATAAATTTCAGACGCTTTGTTATTATCATTCCGGTTAAAAAGCATAGGCAAGGCTAAGCCGCCGAGAATAAGTCCGGCAATAACAACCACAATCCCCAAAACAACAGACGATGATACTGCCATAAATATCCCTAAGCATACAAGAAAAACCGACAGAAACAAATCTCTTAAGGCAACACGTGCTCCCTCTAAATTAACGTCGAAATTTTCTGACATCCCGGTAAGGCTGCTCACGGCCGACTTTAATTCGTTTACTGACGTTTCATAGGAATTAATATCTGATATTTGCAGTTTACCAACACGCGATTTTAAATTATCAATCTCATCATTAATCTTTTGAATATTGTTAATTAAATCCTGTTTTTTATCCCCGAGATTTGCAAGATTATTTTTCCTGTTTTCGATTTCCGAAATAAGCTCTCTTACTCTTTCTTCAGTCTCTCTTGAAACATCAAGTTTCACAGCCTGTTCAAGATTAAGTTCCACGTTATATCTTAGTTTTATCCCCCCGATTTGTTCATCAATCTCCTGTTTTGTCTTTGAAGCGGCAAGTTGGTTAATTTCCTCAAAATACCCGATTATCAGTTCTGTTTTCTTACTTAACTCATAGAAAAGTTGTTTGTTATCAAAGAGCTTCTGATTAAATGTTTTCTTTATTGTTTCTGTTTCTTCTTGAAGTTTATCAAACTGCATCTTCAAATCCACCGATGCTGCAAACAATTTTTTGTTTTCAATAAGTTTACTAATATTTTCAATCTCACGTTTGATTATAGCAATTGAAGAAGTATTTTTTGAATATTCCTCTTCCTTGCCTGATAATTCCCGTATTCTGAAATCAACATCCGCAATCATTTTAACTAATCCGGTTAGTTTTTTATTCGGTTTCCAGTTTTCTGTTAAATACTCTCTTAATTCCCCTTCCAGCTTTGATTTGTAATCTGTCAGCGCAGGTGCATTGTGATCTTGAATAAGACTAAACAACTCGGAATCAACAGCATTTATATCATCAAGGTTTATAGTAAAGGCCCTTTGATAAAAATTTCTGTCAAACCCTTCCAACACTTCTTCAATACTTTTATTTTCCGGTGACAAAACCTTTAATCTCGCATTTTTACTCTTTTTGCCGTCAACCTTAACGAGATATTTTATACCGGATTTTTCCAGTTCAATATCGCCTGTCAAATCCTTAGGAGAAAATAACGCTTCTTTTAAAAACTTCATCATAGTGCTTTTCCCGGCCTCATTTGCCCCGCAAATAATATTAAATCCTCCGGCAAATTCTTTGAGCGGGAGAGTCTGACCGTTTACAGAATTAATTTTTACGGAATTTATAACCAGTTTATACATTTTCAGTTTCTCCTCCGTAAATCTCTTTGCAAATATTCTGTGCAATCTCCGTGGCACGCGATTCAAGCGATGTTGTATCTGTCACCTGTGATAATTTTAATAATTCCGCGAGTTCCTTATTTGTATCAGCCGCAATAATTTCAACATCGTTTTCGGATGCCAAAACTATCTGCGCCAAAACTCCGCCGGACGTTTTTATCAAATTAATATCTGTATCAATAGCAGAATTATTCTCAACTCCGGATATAATAACTCTATTTGTTGATAGTTCCGTTTTAAGAATATTATCTGCAATCTTTTTATACCGGCAAATACCTTCAAGGGTAAGATTAATAATAACAAGCTCTGCCCCGCGCGAAAACTCATCAATCAGATTACGGATTCTTTCAATAGTATCAATTTCCGTTTCGTCATCTGTCACAGAAACAGTCAAATTGTAATATCTGACTTTATCACATTTTACAAACTCATTTGAAACTATCCTGTTGTTATCAACATTTACATAACAAAACCCGTGTTCACCGGTATCTTTACGCGAGCGCGCCTGAATAGTTCCGGGATATACAAGTTTTTCGCCTATATCCGGCTTGTGAATATGTCCGAGAGCATAATAATCATACCCTAAGTCTAAAAGTTCTTTTTCAGAACACGGGGCATAAACGTTTTTCTCCCCGCCGGTCTTATCGCAATGGATAAGGCCGATATTAAACAGGTCTTTGCTTTTTGCGTTTTCAAGAACTTTACAGGGCGATGCAGGATATTCTGTTGTTTTAAACCCGAAAGGATAAATTATAGCAGCCTCTTCACCTTCCCTGTTTTTTATGACAAGTGTTTCAGAGGGAGTATTTACACCAAAAATTTTTACATACGTTGAATCCTTAAACTCTAATTCTTTTGTATAAGAACTTTCAGGGTCATGGTTGCCCGGTACAATGTATACTCCAATCTCGTTTGTTTCAAGACGCTTTAAAAAGTTATAAAGAACAAGTCTGGAGTGTAAATCATGCTCGCATTCATCGAAAGTATCACCGGCTATTAAAACAAAGTCAACCTCTTTGTCTACTGCAAAACCACACAATTCCTCAAGAGCTTTTTCGTGAGCAGTGTTAATAATGTTCTTTTGTTCCGGCGACAGGTCATAATCAATATCCGCAAACGCTCTCCCAAGGTGTATATCCGCCGTGTGTATAAATGAAAAATTCACAAAATCCCTCTTATATTACCACTCTAATTATATCATTGAAGAAAGTGACGGCGCAATTTGAATAAATTTCCGTACCAAATCTTCATCCCACTGAACACCTGCTCCGCTCATCAGAATTTCACACGCTTTATCAACAGGCATACCCTTTCTATACGGTCTGTCGCTGACAAGTGCGTGAAATGTATCCGCAATCGCAACTATACGAGCCGCAAGCGGAATTTCATCTCCTTTAAGACCGTCTGGATACCCCTTTCCGTCAATACGTTCATGGTGATATTTAACAATCGGTATCAACTCCCGCAATATAGGATTTGGTTTCAATACCTTTTCTGCTCCGATAACAGGGTGTTGTTTCATTATCTTCCATTCATCATCGGAGAGGTTTGATGTTTTTCTTAAAACATTTTCAGGAATACCTATTTTACCCACATCATGAAGAAGTGCGCCAAGCGAAATTTGTTCAATTTCAGACTCTGGGAGATTAACAGCCCGGGCCAGGGCCTCTGAGTACCGGGAAACCGATGTAGAGTGCCCCTTGGTATACGGGTCTTTTGCATCAATAGCACCTGCCAGTGATGTTGCAATTTCTGCAAGGTGGTTTGAAGATTTAATCTGTTCATTATTGAATTTGTCTATAATTTCTTCTTCAAAGTTTACTCCAAGCTGTGCATGGCGTTTTGTGATAACTTCGGCATAAGATTTGAGAGCCATATCGTCCCAGAAATTGAAATCAGAAGAACTGATAATTGCAGACATCCCGTCTTTATACCCTTTTGCCTGTGAAATATACATTGCCTGTTCGGCAAGTATAAGCAGTTTTTCTTTATCCTGCGAACAATCAGGGTATGTTGCAATCCCTACAGAAACTTTAACCGGCCCCACATCATCAATAAAGCAGCAGGATAAAGAATATGTAATATATTCTGCAAGATACTTTGCCTGTGCGACATCTGTGTCGGGTAAAATTATAGCGATTTCATCTCCGCCGTAACGCCCTGCAATATCACCTTCTCTTATATTCTGCCGGACTTTTTCGCCGACAAGTTTTATAACCTCATCACCTTTGGCGTGGGAAAGTTCGCGGTTAATTTTGGTTATATTATTAACATCCATCATAACTATTGAAAGATGTTTTTTATTCTTTTCAGCATCTTCAAACTCTTTAGCCAGACGTTCCTGAAACCCGCGGTGGTTGTATAACTGCGTAAGGGCGTCTGTTTTCTCCACTTCAGCAGACTTTTCGAGCAGCAGTCCGTTATGAATAACAAGCCCTGTGTAATCAGCAATAAATTTGTAAAGCGATGCATTCTGACTAAGGTGTGAACCGGAAATAATCATAACCCCGATAGTTCTTCCAAGCGAAATCATAGGAAGAATAAGTGCCGGAGATTTGTGAAAATATGCGAATTTAAGGAATTCCGTATCCTCTACAACAATAGTTTCCGAAGATAAAAAGCATTTTGTTACAGGGTTTTCCGTATCTGTTAAAAATATTTTTGACGAATAAATATTACCTAATTTATCAAGCAGTTTAAGATTAAGACAATTAGATTTTTCATTATAAATCCCGGTTGCAATAAAGCGGCACCCGACCTGCGGCGGAATAATTTTGTAAAGGGAGTGAATGAGAATATTTGGATTATTAATACGGCCGAGAGTACAAAATCCTGTCATAAAATTTTCATAATCAAGCCCGATATTTCTGGCTTCAAGCGGGTTTGTAAACAAGCCGGAGCGGGGAGAAGAACCGCCGCGCAAAAGATTTACTTTTGCTATAAGGTCTTTCCCGTTTGGTGAAGATATTTTCTTTTTGCCGCTATCCAAATTCTTCATATTAAATAATCTTATGCCCACACCTTTGCAACTATTTAAGATGTATAAATGTAAAAAATTGCTTAAATTTGAGAAAAAATTTACAATTATACACTTTATTTTAACATTTCTTTGCGGAGTTTCCTAGTGCAAACAAATGATATTTAAATACTTCTTAACAATTTTTTAAGAAGGGCATTGACATTAGGGGTACAAACCTGATATTCTTTGAATAACAGGGTGGAGGCATTAAGAATGCATCCCCGCAAAAGAAAACAAGGCAAAGCCGGTGTATTCTTCCCCGAACAAAGCAGATAAAATACAATCTACAAAAAAATAGAAATCGGGCGAGTGGCGAAATTGGTAGACGCACCAGACTTAGGATCTGGCGCAGAAATGTGTAAGAGTTCGAGTCTCTTCTCGCCCAAACTTAAAGCAAGGAGCCGCAAGGCTCCTTCTTTTTTTGATTAAGAGACAAGAACTCTTTCAGAGCGAAGCACTGTTAGAGTTCGAGCGCGAGGGAGCAGAGTGCGGAGGGATTTTGCGAAGGAGGCGAATGCCGCCAATGCAAAATCCGGAGACACGTTTATTGCGACCGAGCAAGAGAGTCTCTTCTCGCCCAAACTTAAAGCAAGGAGCCGCAAGGCTCCTTCTTTTTTTAATTAAGAGACAAGAACTCTTTCAGTGCGAAGCACTGCGACAAAATTACTAAATATTTTCAAAGAATACATATTCTCCCCTTTTTATATAATTTTTTTTATTATACAATAATAAATATCCGGGGCGTTAGCGCAGTTGGTAGCGCACGACACTGGCAGTGTCGGGGTCAGGGGTTCGAATCCCCTACGCTCCACCATTTATAAAAAGAGACCA
>CALVDX010000013.1 GCA_944326425.1 Candidatus Gastranaerophilales bacterium | reverse complement strand
CAAAATATCTATGTCCCCGAAGTAAAACTCCCGCAAGAAAAAAAAGAGCCTAAGCCTATTCAGTGGAAAGCTGGGTTGTAATACCCTCTCCCCTAACCCCTCTCCCGAAGGGAGAGGGGTGGAAAAATAAGAAAATCTCCATCCCTGAGGTGAAATGATATACCCGCCCTTAAAATCAGGAGAAGGATGAGAAAAATCCGTCACATCAATAGAAAACATCAATAAAATTAACCAGCTCTTTACCGCACGGCATGTTTGTTTTATAATTTTCCGGTGAGGTATGACATGAGTAAGTATTTATTGGAAATCGGAGTAGAAGAACTCCCGTATAAGTTTATCCCTTCTGCTATTGAGCAGTTAAAAAACGGTTTTAGCAGATTTTTTGAAGAAAACAAAGTAGAATACACAGATATAAAAGTAATGGCAACCCCGAGAAGGCTTGCTGTTATCGTATCCGGACTTGCTGACAAGCAGCCTGATATAGAAAAAATTGTTAAAGGCCCAATTAAAAAAGTTGCTTATACAGAAGATGGCAGACTTTCTCCGGCCGGATTAGGCTTCTTAAAGAAAAACAACCTTAATGAATCCGATATTTATATTGAAAATGATTACATTCACGCAAAAATAAAAATAGAAGGTAAAAAAACTGCCGACCTTATTCAAGATAATGCAGCAAATATTGTTCTGAAACTTCAGGGCCCGCATTTCATGCGCTGGGGGAACAACGATGAAAAATTCTCCCGCCCGATAAGGTGGATTGTGTCCATACTTGATGATAAACAAATTCCAATAACTATTATTGACAAAACCTCTTCAAATGTAACACGCGGTCACAGGTTTTCTAAACAAAATATCGTTATAAATACCCCCGATGAATATATCGATAAACTTAAAGATGCCTGTGTCTACGTTGATCAGGAAGAAAGAAAAGCAAAAATAGAAGCTCTCGTTAAACAAGAGGCTGATAAATTGAATGCAAAAGCAAATTACAGTGATGATTTGCTTGAAGAAGTTACATACATCTGCGAGTATCCTATTGCAGTAGTATGCGAGTTTGACAAAGATTTTCTTACCATCCCGCAGGAAGTTGCAGTAACTGTTATGGAAGTCCATCAAAGATACTTTGCATTGTACGACAACAACGGGAAACTGATTAACAAATTTATTACCGTAACAAATTATGTTGGCAGCGAATTTGAAAATATCAGGGCCGGAAACTTACGAGTAATAAAAGCAAGACTTGATGATGCAGTATTCTTCTTTAAAGAGGATACTAAGAAACCTTTAGAAAGTTATTTAGAAAACATAAAAGGAATTACTTTCCAAAAAGGATTAGGGTCTATGTATGATAAAGCATTAAGACTCGTTGAACTTTCAGGTGCTATTTGTAAAGAGCTGAATACATCAGATAAAGAAAACGAAAACATAAAACGTACGGCACTTCTGTGCAAGGCCGACTTAGCTACTAATCTTGTATTTGAATTTACCGAACTGCAGGGATTTATCGGCGCTGACTATGCTAGAGTAAGCGGAGAGGATGAAAAAGTAGCAGAGGGTATTAAAGAACATTATTTTCCGCTTAACGCAGACTCTGAAACAGCTGCTTTACTTGAAGGACAGGTAGTTGGTATTGCTGATAAAATTGACACAATCTGCGCCGTATTTGCAGGCGGGAAAAAACCGACCGGCTCATCAGACCCGCTTGGCGTCCGCCGCGCCGCACTCGGAATTGTAAAAACAATACTGGAGCATAATCTGAGTATTGATATTGCGTCACTCACACAAAAAGCATTGGAATTGCTGCCGGTTAAAAAAGACGGGTGCTATGAAGATGTTATAGAATTTATAACCCAGCGTTTAATAATTTACCTCTCAGACTTTTATCCGAAAAATATCCTTGAAGCATGCGCTGTCACCAACCCGCTGAAAGACTTATGCGGATATAAAAAACGGGTTGAAGCTGTTAAATCAGTAAATGAACCGCTTCTAATTGAAAATGCTAACCGTGTTATTCGGATTCTGAAAGACAATACAGCAGACAATGTTAATCCGGCATTATTTAATACAGATGCTGAAAAGAATTTGTATAATGCTATCAAAGACACAGCAACAGATAATTATGAAAAATACATCGGGTATCTGGTATCCTTAAACCCGTATATAACAAAATTCTTTGATGACGTTCTGGTTATGGATAAAGATGAAGCGATTAAAAACAATAGAATAGCACTGCTTATAAAATTAAAAAATGAATATCTTAAACTTGCAGATTTTTCAAAGTTATAAAAATTATTAATTTGTAATCTTTTGTATCAAAAACTTGCAAAATAGCGAAAAAAGTACTACAATAGCGTAACGGGCAGTTAGTAATGTATGAAGCCTGGGAATTAGGAGAAAAAGACCATGTACCAAGATGAAACGCTTATTTGCGAAGATTGTTCAAAGGAATTTGTATTTACGGCAGGAGAACAGGAATTTTTTGCCGAGAAGGGGTTAACAAATAAGCCGAAACGCTGCCCTGAATGCAGAAAAGCTAAACGCCAGAGAAACAGAAAAAAACTCTATGATGTAGTGTGCGCAAGATGCGGTGCTCAAACAAAAGTTCCGTTTAAACCGCGCGGAGATAAGGAAGTATTATGCAGAGACTGTTTTAATGCAGAAAATGCAAAACACGAAGAACAAACTACACAGCAGGAAGAAATTTAAAAATAAAAAGACCGGACTTTTGTCCGGCTTTTTTATTTTGCAAACCTCTTTCTAAACTCGTCTAACCGCTGAATCAATTTTGTATAAGCAAAGTTTCTTACATCAAAATCCGTTGTTTGCCGGCATATATTCATAACTGATTTAATTACTTCAGTTTCTTTAGTATGGGCTTCAAGTTCCTGTTTCATATACATTTGCGAATATTTTAACAAAACCGGAAGATTCAAATCTTGTTCAGCCGCTTCCGAAAAAGTTTTAATTAGCAAATTATCAACATACTTATCATAACTTCCCAGCTGGCTTGAAGTAAATTTTTGCAGCAATTTATTTTCAGACCCCTTATGCGGAACAGGCAGTCCGTTCTCATTTTTCATTCCTTTTAAAACAGGATAAATCGCATAACGTTCTATATTTGCCGCAAATTCACGCAGCTTTCCTATTGTGTTTCTTAAAGACGGGCTGTCAGGATAATCCTCCATAACTTTCGCTATAAAAGCTTCTGCAGAAAAATGCTTCTCTCTGTTTTGCGCAGCATGCGTAAATTCATGCACGCAGCTGCCCAAAAGCTGTATTTTCCGCGGGGCATCAGCAATATTATTTTCTACATCCAAAAATATAACCTCCGGCTCACCTATCTTAATTGCCGTATACGCAATGTATCGTTTCGATAAATTTTCCGGCAGTTCATTTAACGATTTTACAGATATATCAGGTATAAATTTTTTGAAAATTGCTTCTATACCTGATATATTAACCGGCTCTGTCATAATATGTTTTCTGAGCAGCCCTGCACAGGCATCAACCCTTTGAAGATGATTTGCCGTAAAATTAACATTCTTCACAAAAGTATCACCGGCTAATGCCTGATTGTATTTCAGCAGAAGTGCTGCATCACTTCTCTTTGCAGGAAAATATCCTGATCTGACGGGTAAATTTAAACTATTTATCTTCATTTTTTCTTCCTTTAAAAAATTATCCGATTTTTATTAAACCTGAAAAAAGATTTTTTTGCCCTGTAAATAACAAATATTAAAAAATTTTTACAAAAAAAAAGAATGCACACCTCCACTAAATTGACAAACTTTGGAGAGTTTACAATTTCTGTCCGAGGAGCGTAAAAATCAAGCAGAATGCGGAATATGAAACACTACGGATTGGCAGCGTTACCCCGGTTTACAAAAAATTTTTTTTACTTTTTCACAATCTGAAATGTTTCAGTATGTAAAAATTAGAGTGAGGAAAGAGCATGTTTTTGATATAATAAAACAGATGTTATTACTAGCTGAGTAAAGGATAATTTATTGATGAGAAAGTATTTATTTTTGATGTTAACCCTGTTATTAAACCTGCAATCAGCATTTGCGTTTAATGTTGACAAGTTTATTGACCATAAAGTCGCCCCAATAACAAATTATATAGCCTCATTGGTATTTTATCCGATAAAAGTCTGCGGGTATGATGTTCCGATAATTATATTCTGGATTCTTTTTGCCGGAATATTTTTCACAATTTACTTTAGAGGAGTTTCAATTGTTGGTCTGAAACACTCCATTGATGTACTAAGACAGCCCTCGGAAGAAGGTGACGGCAGCGGTGAAGTATCCTCTTATCACGCACTTGCTACAGCACTTTCCGGTACAATCGGCATCGGATGTATTGCAGGGGTTGCTATTTCTATTTCTATAGGCGGACCGGGTGCTGCTTTCTGGATTTTTACAGGCGCACTGTTAGGTATGGCAATTAAATTTATTGAGGCAACACTCTCGGTAAAATACAGAAGGTTTAACCTTGACGGATCAGTATCAGGCGGGCCTATGCACTATATTGCACACGGTCTGACCAGAAAAAAAATGAGAAAACTCGGACAATTCCTGTCTGTAGTTTTTGCAATTCTTTGTATCGGCGGCGGTATTACCGGCGGAAATATGATTCAAATTAACCAGTCAGCACACCAGCTTATATTCATAACAGGCGCTGAACATAGCTTCTTAAACGGCTATACCTGGGTATTCGGTCTGGTTGTAGCTATAGTGATAGGTCTTGTAATTGTAGGCGGAATTAAAAGTATAGCAAAAGTTACAGCAATTCTTGTACCAACAATGTGCTTAATGTACATTGTATCAGGGTTAATAGTTATATTGGCAAATTTTGCAAACATACCGCACGCAATTGGACTTATTTTAAGAGAAGCATTCCACCCGACAGCGGTAGCCGGAGGGGTGTTTGGAACAATTATTATCGGCTTAAGACGTTCTGTACAGTCAAACGAGGCCGGAACAGGGGCTGCTGCAATTGTTTATGCAACCGCAAAAACCAAAGAGCCCATATCGCAAGGATTTGTTGCATTAATAGAAACTTTCCTTACCGGATTATTATGTTTATTCACTTCTTTTGCGATTGTATTCTCAGGGACCTGCGACACGGCAACTGCACAAATTTCAGGTATTGAACTTGCATCCAATGCGTTTAAATCAGTAATTCCGTTCTTCCCATACATTTTATCTTTAATTGCAATCATGTTCGCAATATCAACACTTATTTCCTGGGCTTATTACGGTCAGAAAGCATGGACATTCCTGCTCGGTGAAGGTAAAAAGCGTGTTCTCACTTTTAACATAATCTACTGCATATTTATCGTAATCGGTTCAGCGATGAATGTTCGCTCTGTTATCGATATTACAGATGCAATGATGATGGCAATGACCATTCCTAATATTATCGTCCTGTTCATCCTTGCACCGGAAATCAAAAAGGACTTAAAAGAATACTGCAAGCGCCATAATCTCTGGTACTACAAATAATCTTCTGCTTGTACTATAATGAAGTCAGTTTTGCAGGAGAAATTATGAAAAAAACAGTAATCAAATATCCGTTCTTAACAAAAGATGTCGAAGTTTATGAAATGGAGAGCGGGCACAAAGTTGTTCTGGCGCACAAAGACGGCGGACTTGTTAATATAAGTTCCTGGGTAAAAACCGGCTCCATAAATGAAGATGATGAAATAAACGGCATTTCTCATTTTCTTGAACATCTCATGTTTAAAGGTACACACAAACATAAAGCAGGAGAATTTGACCGGATACTGGAGGGGAAAGGCGCAATAGTTAATGCAGCAACCTGGAAAGATTACACATTTTATTACGTAACACTGCCAAAAGGTAAAAATGATGAAGATATGTATCTTGCACTTGATCTGCACGCGGATATGATGATTGATCCTGTATTGCCGCCTGAAGAAATCGGGAGTCCGTTTAATCTTGATGATAAAAATGTTACGGATAAACGGGAAAGGCATGTTGTAATAGAAGAAATCAGAATGCGCCAGGATCAGCCCTGGAGCAAGGTATACAACTACACAAATGATGCAATGTACAAAAAGCATCCATACAAACGGGATGTTATAGGCACTCCTGAAATTATTTCACAGGTATCTCAGGAAACCATAATGAATTATTACAAAACTTTTTATTCTCCAAACAATATCACTACAATTGTAGTCGGGGATTTTGATCATGAAAAGGTTTTGGACAGAATTATTAAAGGTTTTGATTTTAAAGACAGAGCAAAACATATTAACAGGGTAAATGAACCGGATACTCCGACAGACCATACAATTTATATTGAAAACAAGGCGTGCTTAACTTCAGGATTTATGATGTTCGGTTATCTCGGCGCGCCTGCAAAAGATTTAAAAGCTACAATCATGCTTGATATGCTGGCAACTATTCTTGGCGATGGTGCAAGCTCCAGAATGTATCAAAACTTAATTGAAAAAGCACCTGAACAAGTATTTAATATGGTCGGCGCAGAGCATTATATTTTTAAAGACGGCAGTAACTTCTTCCTGCAGGCAAACTTTATACCTGAAAAGAAAGATAAAGCCATTGAACTATTAAAGGCCGAAGTAGAAAAAGTCAAAGAGAATATTGCAGAAAATGAGTTTAAAAAAGCAAAAAACAAAATAAAAGCAGACTTTGCCGCAGACGCAGAAACAGTATCAGCAATCGGAGAAACAATAGGCTACTATATGACTGTTTGTGAAGATTTGACTTTAGCAGAAAGCTACCTCGGTGAAGTTGAAAGAATTACAATCAATGATTTAAAAAAGGCCGCACAAAGGTATCTAAATATAGATAATGCAGTAATCTCAACGTTAATTCCGCAATAAAGCCTGTTGGTGCATAAAAAATTTGTTTATGTTAAAATCAAATTGCACAAGTATGAATAGCAATGGAGCCCCGGCAATTTATAGTGACCGCGGTATTGAAAGGTAAGGGACAATGAGTTTAACAGTATATTTGGGTGTCGACGTTGGTTCAGTAACAACAAAACTTGCTCTTGTTAATGAAGAGGGCAAATACGTTGATTCATATATGCTAAAAACCGCAGGCAAACCGGTTAACGCAGTACAGGAAGGTTTAAAACATATCATTTCACAGGCAATCTGCGAATACGATGTTAAAGGAGTCGGTACAACCGGCAGCGGAAGAAATCTTGCAGGCGCACTGGTCGGTGCAGATATTGTTAAAAATGAAATCACTGCACACGCTGTTGCGGCAAGCACTTATATCCCAGGAGTTCAAACTATCTTAGAAATCGGCGGTCAGGACAGTAAAATTATTATCTTAAGAGACGGTATTGTAACAGACTTTGCTATGAACACTGTTTGTGCCGCAGGAACGGGAAGCTTCTTAGACCATCAGGCGCAGCGTTTAAATGTTCCTATTGAAGAATTCGGCGCAACAGCACTCAAATCTACAAACCCTGCACGTATTGCGGGAAGATGCGGTGTCTTTGCAGAAAGTGATCTTATTCACAAGCAGCAATTAGGCTACCCTGTAGAAGATTTATTATACGGGCTCTGTCAGGCGCTTGTTAGAAACTATCTTTCAAACCTTGCACTCGGTAAAGAATTACTCCCGACAGTATCATTCCAGGGCGGTGTTGCTACAAACTCAGGTATGGTTAAGGCGTTTGAAGAAGCATTGGGCACAAAAATCGTAGTTCCGGATAACCATCAGACAATGGGCGCAATCGGTGCAGCGCTTCTTGCAATGGAAAATCACCAGTACACCGAAACTGATACAAAATTTAAGGGCTGGGAAGTCGGAAACATGAACTTCCAATCCGTAACCTGCCACTGCACAGGCTGCTCTAACAACTGCGAAATTATCACGATTTTGGAAGGTGAAGAAAAAATTGAACACGTTGAAAAAATAAGTGATATAAAGGGCAACATCATCGCACGCTGGGGCGGAACCTGCGGCAAATGGGATATAAATTAATCTATTTGTAAAAATTTGTTAACATTCATACCGAAAAAAATAACAAATATTTTTTGTTGGGGTATCATAAAAAAAATGGGAGAAATCCAACATGCAAGTACAAAAAATATCCTTTCACAAAAATAGTTTACCATTGAAAAATTTATCCGCCCCCGAAAATACTAATAATCCCAGGGAAGATATTAAAAACAACTTATATAATGAAAATACAACTCATTCATTAAGCGAGCATTATTTAAGTAATCAATTTATCGAAATTAAGCCCGGCATAAGTTATATTAACTTTAAAGGCTATAGGGTCTACATATTAGACGGCGGACACCATGCTTCCGATATGTATAATTTTGCAAAAACTGTACTGAAACCAGATAATACCACTATTCTAAAAAAAGTAGACACGGTTTCAGGGTCTGAAAGTATAAAAGATTTAAAAAATTTAAAAGAATCCATCCAAACACTTCTTAAAAGCGGTGAAAAAATTGCAAATCAATATATTGCAATCCCTGCTCTGGCAACAGTCGGTTTATTAAATCTGCAGGACAGGCTTAAAGCTGTTATGGATGTAGAAACAGAACTTACACCGGAAAATATAAAAGCAAATAAACCTTTACTATTGCAATTACTAAAAAAAATGTGCAATTCTCCTGATACTTATAAAGAAGAATTAGGTTACATGGATTCATGTAATCAACACATGGAGGAAATTTATCCGGTTATAGAGGGAATTAATGAACTGATAAATAAAGATGCAAGAGTTTTTATTCCTGCGGGCCATCCGTTTGACCAATCTTTAAAGTACCTTGCAAAAAAGCATAATCTTAAACCTGAGCTATACTATTATATAGCTACCGGACAGGATGTTAACGGAAAAGTCCACGAAATGAAAAAATTCATAAAAGATAATAACTGGTATGACTTTAACCTGTTAACACTTTCCAATGCAAATATAATCACTATCCGTGATAAATCCTGGGGTAAAGATTATATTTTTGCAGGATATGATACTTGTATCACCGACAGTGCCCGCGGTGTATATAATTTATCTCCGGTCAGGGAAAACGGAAAACTTACCGGATACAGTTTCAGAAATACAAATGTGGTTGAGTATCCTTATGAAGAATTTCCAAATAATGACGAGGTTGCAAACATTACAAAATTTGTAGGAAAGCAGGCAAAAGATGTACTAGCCTCAGAAAAGGAAATCAGAAATTTTGCTGAATATTTAAAAACGGGAAAATCAAAACTTCCTGTAGCCGATAAGCTATATCCCGTTTACAGTGTATATTCAAAGAAAGAAATAGAAGCAGAAAAAATCCGACTTCGCGGAGACTACGTTGATAAAACAAAAAAATTATTTTTCAGGGAAAATGCAAATCAGGAAATCATATTTCCGCAATGCGACTGCGAAGGCAGCGGAAAACCCAGTGTAAAATCTATGTGGGGAACATGTTTTGCAGTTTTTAATGCTATTGAAAAAGATATATTCTATCAGGAGATGCAAACCGCACTCGCAAAAACTGCCAAAGGACCAAATAAACAACTTCCTTATCTTATGCGGCTTGATGAACTAATGATTAAAGCCCGCAGTGCAAAAACTTTTGAGGAAGCAGAAAACTACTATACTCAGGCGACCGAACTGGTAAAATCAATCCATAAACCAATCAATACACGTAATGAAGTAATGCCTTTCATTGAACTTGGAGATTTATTCAGTCAAAGAGGTCTCCAAGATAAAAGCGCAGGCTGCTATAATATGGCAATACGGCTTATAAGCAAATTTATAACCTCAAGAGATGAAAGTCTGCAAAGTCTTAAAAATGCTGAAAATGCGAAAAAATTGATAGATGAATTAAACGATTATATAACTAAGTATAATAATGCAGGATTTTTTAGAAAACTATTTATGTCACGACCTAAAGTTCGCACTCCAATAGATACAACAGATGTTAACTTAAGTATTCTTGCAAATAACCTGAGTCTTACAATGTCAGAGTTATATGAAGAAATAGGGAACATTTGCCGTAACAATAATGAGATACATTCGGCAGATTGCTGTTATAAAGCTGCAGTAGAAATAAAAAACAGTACACCAACCGGCGATAAAATAATTACACGAAGAGCCGATGACAATGATTATATAGGGGATCTAGTAAATTGATTTCTTCCAATTACCATTCACCAATAAATTTTAAAGCCGATATAATCGACGCACACGTACACAGAGGGACAACGGGCACACTCTGGAAAGGCGAATTTTTCCCGACAAATCAGCTTGATTCATTTATTAAAAGCCCGCTTACAATAACAGTAAACGGCGAAAAACAAACAGACAATGTAAAAAAAGCACTGGTATCAAGTATCGACGGTTTAATCCCATCGCAAAAACTCACAAAAAACGGCGGAATGAAATTCATAAAAGATGAAAGAGATGCCAATATGGATGTGATAAAAAAGAGTCAGCAAGACCCGTTTTATCAGGTTATGCTTGTTTGCCAGCCTTCCGCAACAAACGGAAACGCAAAGGTTATAAAAAGTTTAATAAAACATCACTATAACAATATTGCAGGTTTAAAACTCCACCCGGGAGAAATGGGGCTTAATGCAAATTCAACACTTTATGATGATTATCTGAAAGCAGCCGAAGAATTTAAACTTCCCTGCCTGATTCACTCGGAAGTCTCAATAAACTATGTCCTTGGCGAAGAAAGCAGCAAACGCCATTTTGCCGACCCTGAATATATTTACGAACTGGCAAAAAGACATCCGAGTGTACCTATAGTTCTGGGACATACAGGACTGGGCGGAAGTATTGCTAACCAGAAGGCAATAGGCATCTTAGAAAAATCAATCAAAAATAATGATGCTAAATTGTATGCAGAAATTTCCTGGATGGATTTTCATAAAGGGAAACTAAATGAGGAGCCTAAAGATATAATAGATTTGATAAAACGGATGAAAGAACTTGACGCGCTGGACAGGGTTATGTTCGGTACGGATGCACCGCTCGGGATTTACGGAGAATTGAACTTTAACAGACAGGGGCCGAAAGAATCCTACGAAGATACGGTAAGTACGCTTAAGAGCGCCATAAAAACAGAGTTTGGCGATGAAGAAGGCGAAGAAATAATTAATAAAATATTCTATGAAAACGCGGACAACCTGTTTTTCAAAAACAAACCGGTACAAGAAAAAAGGAAAATGCCGGATAAGAAACAAATCCTTGCAGGGGTAGGCGGAGTTGCCGTCCTAAGCGCAATTGTGTTGTTAGTAAAGAAGTTAAAAAAATAAAAATTAATAGCCGCCTAAAACCGCAACCGAAGAAGTAAAGTTATAAGTATGTCGGGCTAAAGCCCGACATATTAACTAAATTTTTAAGCCCATAGATACAGCTTTAGTATACGGTATAATCCGTGATTTGTCAGATACAGTTTTAACGTCAGCTGCACACTTATTTATTTTTTCAAGATCAGGATTGAGTTTCTGAACACTATCCGGATAAAGAGATTCTTTAAACTCTCTATTCTTATTCGTAAAATTTTGTCTAAAGAATGAAGCTATTTTTGATTCGGGCATTTCTGCAAAAGTGGCCCGATTTGTACACCTATCAAGCCGCACTCTGGTATCGCCAATAACAGAGTTACTATAATTACGATTTAAATATGCCGGTTTGCCAACATAGTCTGAATAGTTTATTTTTTCATGAGGCATAATATATTTTTGAACACCTAAAGTATTACCACAAGGATTATGAATTGCTACCAAATTTCCACCCGGAGTTTTATATAATCTTTCTCCTGGTATTTTTGCCAAATCATCCCCGCACGCATTAAACATGTTTTTAACTCTCGCAAGCCCTTCTCCCAGTGATTGCGGCTTTCTGGTAAATAAACCGATAATTTTGTCATAAATTCCCATTTCAACATCCTTTCTATATAACTAAATTAATTCCCTAGTTACATAAAAACACCGGTTTTAAATTAATTGCTATTCACCCATCCCATCATATCATATCATATCGGGCATTTTAACTTGATTTCAGCCACATGTAAATCCACCTTTACATTTCGTTACATTAGAAGTCTTATTAAGGTTTCGTTACAATTTCACCCCTCGTCCAAAGGGAGAGGGGCGGGGGTGAGGGTTGATATGTCACCCTGAACTTGTTCTCTTACTCACTCGCGATAAAGGGGTCTGCACGGCAAGGCTCATCGCCTTGACCGTTCCGCCCTCTGCTCGTTCGCGCTTCAGGGTCTTACCCGCTTGGCGTTATACTTGTTTTCCGGTAAGAGCATGAACAGCGAGAAAATCGGACTTTTATAAAACCGCTTACAAAAATACTTTAATAACGATTTTCTTCGCTTTCAGGATGACAGTGCATCAAGCTCGAGGATAATTAAATAAAAAAGGCGGACGGGATTTCATCCCGTCCGCCCTGTTAATTTAGCAATACTTACTTTTCTTCAGTACTTGCAGGAATTCTCATTGCATAGAATGAACGAATTACGAATACAAGTGCTACGATAAGAAGTACAACACCTACTATTCTTGAGTGTTCTCTGAATATCGGGTTAATAGCAATTTCCATTGCCAGCAAGCCGAATAATGTAGTGAACTTGATAATAGGGTTCATCGCAACTGATGAAGTATCTTTGAACGGATCGCCGACAGTGTCGCCGACAACGGTAGCTTCGTGGAGCGGAGTACCTTTTTCATTCATATCAACTTCTACGATTTTCTTAGCGTTATCCCAGCAGCCGCCGGCATTTGCCATAAATACTGCCTGGAACAAACCGAATACCGCAATTGCAATTAAGTAGCTTACAAAGAATGATACAGGTGCGTTGTTATCACCGGCAGGTGATGACAGGCAAGCAAGTGCTAAAGCAAACGCAAACAATGCGATAAAGATATTGAACATACCTTTTTGTGCGTACTGTGTACAAATCTTAACAACTTCTTTTGAGTTAGCAACATTTGCTGTTTTGTCATCATTTTCACCAAGTTTAATGTGGGTCTTGATGAATTCAACGGCAGAATAAGCCCCTGTTGTAACTGCTTGCATAGAAGCACCTGAGAACCAGTAAATTACAGCACCGCCGGCGATAAAACCGAGAAGTGTGTACGGGTTTAACAGGTTCAATATCATTTCAGGCGTAATGCCTAATGTTTCTTTAATAACAAGAATCAATGAGAAAATCATGGTCGTAGCACCAACTACCGCAGTACCGATAAGAACCGGTTTAGAAGTAGCTTTGAAGGTGTTACCTGCACCGTCATTTTCTTCAAGATATCTTTTAGCGTTTTCAAAATCAGGTTTGAAACCGTAATCTTTTTCGATTTGATTTGCTACATCAGGAACTTCTTCAATCAAAGAAAGTTCATAAACTGATTGAGCGTTATCAGTTACAGGACCGTAGCTGTCAACAGCGATTGTAACAGGCCCCATACCAAGGAAACCGAACGCTACCAAACCAAATGCAAATACTGACGGATAAATCATTATACCATCAACAATATGAGTACTTGCGAAATAAGCAAGGCCCATAAGAAGAACAATGATTGAACCTATCCAGAAACCAGAGAAGTTTCCTGATACAATACCTGAAAGGATTGTAAGAGATGCACCGCCTTCTTTAGAAGCAGTAACAACTTCTTTGGTGTGTTTTGCTTTTGGACTTGTAAATACTTTTGTAGCTTCCGGAATAAGTGCTGCACCTAAAGTACCGCAAGAAATGATGATTGAGAGGATTAACCAGAGTTTTTGAACAGGAAGTCCGCCCAATAACCATTTACTTACACCGAATGTCATACAGATTGAAAGGATTGAAGTAATCCAAACAAGTGTAGTTAAAGGAAGTTCAAAATCGAACTTAGAAGTTTTTGCTGCATAAATTCTTGTAATCAAACCATTAATCCAGTACGCAACAACTGAAGTAACAATCATTAAGAATCTCATTGTGAAAATCCACGCTAACAGCGGAACCTGATATTCAGGATTAACACCTAAGAGGATAAAGCTTACAAGAGCAACACCTGTTACACCGTAAGTTTCAAAACCGTCTGCCGTAGGCCCGATAGAGTCGCCTGCGTTATCACCTGTACAGTCAGCAATAACCCCCGGGTTTCTCGGGTCATCTTCTTTAATACCAAACTGGATCTTCATAAGGTCAGAACCGATATCTGCGATTTTGGTAAAGATACCGCCCGCAACACGGAGTGCAGAGGCACCCAGACTTTCACCGATTGCAAAACCGATAAAGCAAGCGCCTGCCAAGTGTCCCGGAACAAATAATAAGATTACAAGCATCATGATAAGTTCAACTGATACCAGTAAAACACCGATACTCATACCTGCTTTTAAGGGAATATTAAGAATGTTTAACGGGTTGCCTTTTAAAGCGGTGAATGATGTTCTTGAGTTAGCCAGAGTATTCATTCTGATACCAAACCATGCAACGAGGTATGAACCGAGAATACCAAGAACAGACCATCCGAGAATAGTTAATACACCTTGTAATCCCATTTTTTGCAGATAGCCGAAATAGAAAGCTATACACAAACCAATCAGGATTTCTAAAACTAACAAAAATTTACCTTGTTGAATAAGATAAGTTTTACAAGTTTCAAAAATTGTATTCCCTACATCTTCCATAACAGAATGTACGGGAACCTTTTTAACTCTTAAGAACTCAATAGCCCCGAATATAACACCGACTACAGATACAATAATACCAATTACAAGCAAGTTGTAACTGGTAATATCAGCAGCCTTAATATCAGGAACTACGAGCGATGCTTCACCTGCAAATGCAGGAGCGAGCGCAAAGAATGACACTGCCAGAGCAAGCAAACTTTGCACAAAATTTTTTTTCTTCATTTTCGCTCTCCTTTACTGATAAAAAAAGTTTTTAAATAACTCTGGATAAAATTATTATACTCCAAACCTGTCTTATCGGGCAATAATGTTTTATTGAATTTTATATAACAACTTATACTAAAACTCACCAAACCCGTTATTCTAAAGTTATTTCCAGTATTACTTATAATACATAATAAATTTAGGTTTCATTTTCAGCTTTTTCTACAGTTTCTTAACGAAACAATTACAAGCCTCGTTCTGTCTGAGCGCAGCGAGTTAACGAGGCTCAGGTTGAGTTTAGAAACTGTATTTTGGAGCGTAGTTTTTCTTTCTTTATCCAAATTTCTTTCTTTTGTCATCGCAAAACAAAGCGGATTGCGAGCGGAGGCTGGAGGGCAAAACGTGAGTTTTTGCCCGTAACGCCGTTTAACGCGAGCAATCCAAGACAAGAAAGAAATTTGGTGCGGGGTTTGGGGGTGCATACCCCCCGATTTTATTCAAACAAATTACCGATTTTTTCTAAAAATACTACATCATTAAAATCTTTTCTATGTTTACGTACGGGCGCAGGTTCTGCCTCATACCCGAGTGTAATCATGGAAGCAATTATTTCTTTTTTACCAAGCCCCAGTTTTACTTTAACTTCTTCTGATAATTCATGATTAATTCCGGTAAGCTCATTAGACATTGCACCGATAATACAAGACTTAACCCCGTTATTTTCAGCCTCCAGCATCATGTAAGCAATTGCGTACGTCAACTGTTCTACCGTTCTTAGTTTTACTGTCTCATCACCCAATAATGGCGGATAGTAAGCCAGCATAGTCATAATATTTTCGATTGCCGCATCGGCTATTCCTTTTTGCCTAAGTATTTTAGTAAACTCTTCTCTGTCCCATGCACCGGTATCCGCAACACAGACAATAACACTGTCGCAGTTTCTTACATGCGGCTGATTGCATGCCAGTTTTGATAAAAGCTCTTTATTTTCTTTACTCCTAACAAGAATAAATTTCCATGACTGAACATTCATCCACGAAGGTGCAAGTCTGCCTGCGTTAAGAATTGATTTTAAAACACTGAGCGGAATTTCTTTATCCGAATACTTACGAACACTCTGTCTCTCTTCTATTATTTTCATATTTCCCCCTTTATACCATTCTTTCTATATTTTCCCCTGCTCTAAACCTTTAGACCACCTGCGATACTCCGGTCCTTACATTTACCCTCCCCCGCTATTTTTCGCCGAGAACTATAGTAAAATCACTGTTTACACTGTAGTTATGCGCCGGATCAAAAACATACTGGCAATTATCAATCTGCGGAATTTTCTTTCTTATATAATCAAAAAAATCAGTGGTCACATTACTATCGTTTGCAACAAACTGTGTATGCGGAAGATACTCCAGCTCCATGGTATTAACTTTATAACCCAATTCTTCAAGTGCCGCCTTTATCAGATGAGCATCTTCTGTCCGTTTAGTCTCAAACATTAAACCTGCTGTTAACCGTGTATAATCAACCTGCGTTTTATCACGGTAAATCAAGCGGTTAATTACCTCCTGAGTTTTAACCGGATCAATAATCCAGTAGCTTACATACCCTTTTTGATTAGGTGCGCCGGGAAGAAGGGCTATTTCTATATGATTTTCATCGAGTCCGCGCAGATAATTTGCTATTTGAGTTAATTCAAATACGCTCATATCTGTTTTGACATATTTATGCAGTACATTTATTATTTCAGGAAGTTTTGCAATAGTAGAAGGATTTTTTAGCTTTTTCATAAAATGTTTTAAGAACCATTGCTGTCTGTGAGTACGGCCGATATCACCAAGTCCGTCTTTACGATATCTTAAGTAGCCAACTGACTGAGTTCCGTTAAGTACAGTATCGCCCTTTTCCAGATTTATAAAGAGCTTTCCTGCATAATCATTGTAATGCATACTCTTTTCTACATATATTGGTACTCCGCCTATTGCATCGACAACCTGTTTTACGGTTTCGTCATTTACAATTATATACTTATCTATTTTAACACCCAGCATTTCTGATATTGTTTTTTTAACCATATCAATACCACCGATAGCATGTGCAGAGTTAATCTTTTGAACGCCGTGCCTGCCGGGAAGAATCACCTTACAATCTCGCGGAATAGTAATAGCATTAATTGTTTTGTCCTTAGAATCTATATTAATCAAAATCATAGTATCCGAGCGTGTACCGCGCCAGATATCAGTACCGTTCAAATTTGTATCAACACCGAGAAGGAGAATGTTTTGTCTTTTGGGAAGAAACATTGAAGAAGAGGACTTTCTGTTGTCCCTTGCAGCATTATAGGCATCAAATTTTTGGGCAATAACGCTGTCTGCTCCGAAAATTGAATCTATAACAGAATCCTGTTCGGCAAAATAAAGAACGATAACCGCAGCCAGACAAACGGCTACAACGATTGCAAAAAGAATTTTTACAAATTTTGAAGTATCATCCCGTTCTTTTTGTATATTTTTTAAAAAGATATTGTATTCTTCTTCGTGTACTGTCTTCATTATCTTTCACCGAACGGGAATATTATAGCCTGCTCAAAAATGAAAAGCAAATAAAATAACCGAGTATAGCCTTACAGGGGAATAATATTATAAGAGAACAAATCAGGCGTGAGATAAAAAAGAGTCTCCGGTTAATTTAAACCGGAGACTCTTTAATTAATCGAAATTAATTATAATGCTGCCTTTGCTGTATCAACAATAATTTGGAACGCATCCGGTTCATTTACTGCTAATTCTGCAAGCATTTTTCTGTTTACTACAATATTGGCCTTTTTGCAAGCATTAACAAATCTTGAATAGCTGATTCCGTTTGCTCTGACTGCTGCATTAATTCTGATAATCCAGAGTCTGCGCATATTACGTTTTGTAGCTTTTCTGTCTCTGTAAGCATATTTAAGCGCCTTCATTACAGCTGTATTAGCAACCTTAAATATTCTGCTTCTTGCCCCCTTAAAGCCTTTTGCTAACTTTAGTATTTTTTTATGCCTGTTACGGCTTACATTTCCACGTTTAATTCTCATCGTTCAACACTCCTATCTTGCATATTTCTTGTATGGTAACTCTTTTGAAACCAACTTAGTGTGAGTTTCAGACACTACAGCGTTTTTGAATATTTTACGCTTTCTAGACTCGGACTTGTGTTGAAGCAAGTGGCCGATACCGGCATGACGTCTTTCGATTTTACCGCTGCCTGTTATTTTGTAACGCTTTGCAGCAGCTTTGTGTGTTTTCATTTTTGGCATTTTACATCTCCTTTTTCAAAGTTGTACAAAAACCGAGCAAGGCATACCAACGCGCTATACTTCGGCTAAAACAAATTTAGCACACAGAAAAAGCGATTGCAAGTGTTTATACATTATTCTTTACATTTAATAGCACCAAAGGCCCTTATGTATCCATTTTCATAAGTAACCAGATAATAGGCTCCGTCTCTTATATATTCAATAGAAGCATTCCTGTAAGTAAAATCTTCAATAGGAGCCTCCCCCCTTATATCTTTTGTCGTATCAATAAGCCTTTTTACCTGTTCGTGCTTGCTTTCAAACTTTTTCTTCTTTTTATTTTTTCCGCTCTTTTCTTCTTCCATTTTTTTGTACATTTTTTGCAATTCTTCTTTGTTTTCAGAAATCTTAAAAACCGGTATCACGGCAATAAGATTATGCGACTCTATCAGAAGAAGAAATTCTTTGTCATCAGAAAGTGCCAGAATGTAATGCCCGGGCTTTATAAAATTTCCGTTATAATCAGGAATATAATCTGCAATTGTTAAAACCGGCTCAGGAGTACTCGGGTGGGCATATCTATAAATACTGTCCTGCCCGACAAACAAGCCGGATTGCGAAAAACTATAAGGAATTGTTCCTTCAACATTTCTTAAATTAGGTTTTACAGCGTAATCAAAATCCAAAACTACAACTCCAATAAAAGTTCAAATATTGTTTGTTTTACCATTTTAAAATCACTTTCAAGCGCCTTCTGCTGCCCGAGAAAAATAAGCGACATATACTGTTCCGCATTGCCCAGTTTATTTTCCTTCAAAAGCAGCCTGTAACTCTCTCTCATAAGCCGCTTTAAACGGTTGCGTTTAACTGCGCGCTTGTGCGTTTTTTTACTTACCACAAATCCGGCCCTGGTCGGAATATCTTTCGTCTTTTTTAAACCGGCAATAAGCGTAATACCATTTTTACGGTGTGAATTATTTACACGGTATGTAGCATTAAATGCAGCAGGATTTTTCAGTCTGTATTTTTTAGGTATCATATCTAAAATAATACAATAATTTAACAAATATATACAATATGATGTTTTTAAGAGTTTTTCATGCGATAATTTAAGCGGAGGTATGAAATGTCAGTTGTACTTGAGCAAAAACAAGGTTTAATAGCAGGAGACGGGCTCTTGCCCGTTAAAATGGCAAAGGCTGCAAAAGAAAACGGATTTGATGTAATAGCAATTTCCTTATCAAATGATAATTGCGCACAACTTAAAAAATACTGTTCAAAAGTTTATTCCTGCTGCCCGGGTGAAACTTTTAAAATTGAAAAAATTCTTAAAGACGAAGAAATTAAACAATTAACATTTCTCGGGAAAGTCAGCAAAAAAGTACTGCTTAAAAGACCAAAGTTTGATATGAGAGCCATAGAATTTATTAAACAGGCAATCCGGCTCAATGATGACAAAGTAATGCTTATGATTATTGAAGAGTTTGAAAAAGAAGGAATTAAAATCCTTGACCAAACTATTTTTATAAAGGATTTGATGATTCCATCCGGTGTCTTAGGAAAAGTACAGCCGACACAATCACAAATTGATGACGTTAATTATGGTTATTGGCTTGCAAAAGAAACAGGAAAACTTGATATCGGACAATCCGTTGTAATAAAAGACAAAATGATTATGGCAGTTGAAGCAATTGAAGGAACGGACGCCTGTATTAAACGGGGATGCAAAATTGCAAAGAAAAAAGGCAGGGTAATTAAAGTCTCTAAACCTAATCAGGATAAACGCTTTGATATTCCTGCTGTCGGCTTAAAAACAATTAAAACGATGCATAAATACAAGGCCGATCTTCTTGCTGTTGAAGCAAATGAAACAATTATTGTTGATCAGGAAAAAGTTGTAGAATACGCAAACAAGCATAATATAGTAATAATGGCAGTATAATGAAAAAGATTTTTATCATAACCGGTGAATACTCTGGCGATACCCATGCAGCAGCTGTAGCACGGCAGTTGAGAGAATGCTCTTCAGAAATTGTTATAGAAGGCATAGGCGGCGAGCAAATGGCAAACGAAGGAGTAAAACTCTTTCACAACCACAGCAAAATGGGAGTTGTAGGGATTTCCCCTCAGATTATTATTGACCACATTAAACTCGGGAAAGAAACAGCAAACTACATTTTAAATGAGTATAAACCTGATTTGGTTCTTCTTGTTGATTACGGAGGTTTTAATCTTAACCTTGCCCGCTTCTTAAAAAAGAACAATTTTAAAGGTAAAATCTTTTACTATATTCCCCCGCAAATCTGGGCTTCAAGAAAATACAGAATTAAAGCAGTAAAAAAATACATAGATAAAGTCCTCTGTATTTTTCCGTTTGAAGAAGAAATGTACAAAGAATACGGGGTTAACGTTCACTATTGCGGTCACCCATTAATTTCACAGCTTCCAGCCCCCGCAGACCGGACAGAATTTTTTGAAAAACACGGGTTTAATCCTGAAAAACCGCTCATTTCGGTTTTTCCCGGCTCGCGGAAGTTTGAACTTAAGTATCTTATGAAACTTTTTATAGACTCGGCAAAAACACTTAAGCGTAAACATCCTGATTTGCAAATTTGCTTTTCTATGGCACCAAATCTCAGTCATGAGTTATATTATAAATATTTTAAAAACTGCGACTTTGAAGTTATACAAGGAGAAAATCAAGCCCTCCTTTCTGTTTCTGATGCATTAATATTAGCCTCGGGAACGGTCGCCCTTGAAGCAGCTCTTTATAAAACGCCGCTTATTATTGCATACAGAGCACCCTGGCTCTTTTATCTAATCTACCTCGTTGTCCGCTGTATAGATAAAGTTTCCCTGCCTAATATAATTTGCAGCAAAATGATTGTTCCTGAGTTAATACAGCCCAAAGCAACCCATGACAATATTGTTTTTGAAGAAGAGCGGCTGCTCTATGATAAAAAGCGCAGAGAAGCGCAAATAAATGAACTTGAAGAAGTCCGATTCCGACTATCAGATAAATGCTCTTCTGCAGAAGCCGCAAAAACTATTTGGGAAGCCTTGACATAAAATAGCAAAACTTGTTAATTGATTGAAAATTTACTTTTTTGTTAAAATAATAAAAACGGGTAAAACTATGTCAAATACTGATAAAAAACAAAACCAAAAATATGCAATGCGCAGCACAAAATTTTTTAACAGATGGCGCAGAATTTTTTTGTTTCTCGTAACAAATGTATTTTATATGATACGTTTTAAACTTGTATATCGTTTGGAGGTTTACGGAAAAGAAAATATACCAAAAGATAACAAGTACATTGTCGCAGCTAACCACCTGTCAACTCTTGACCCTCCTCTGGTTTGCTCGGTTATGAAACGCGGCGTTGCATATATGGCAAAAAAAGAACTGTTTGACAACCCGTTCATGCGCTGGTGGTTAAACTGGCTCGGTGCATTTGCTGTAGACAGAGAAAAACTCGGGGTATCAACTATAAGAACGGTAATGGGGATTAAAGATACAAACTGGGTTCTCGGAATATTTCCCCAGGGCACAAGGCAGGAACCCGGCGTGATAAGTGATATTACCAAAGGATTTGCATCACTTGCCAAAGCCACAAAATGTGCTATATTACCGGTAGGAATAACAGGCACCGAGCAAGTCCGGCGTATCCCGTTCAGCGGAAAAATTATTGTAAAAATAGGTGAAGCTATACCATATTCAGATAATGTAGATGATATGGTCAATAAATGGGGAGACTCTATCGCAAAACTAACCGGCTTTGAATACAAAGGCTCAATAAAACATTAATAACTCTTAAGATTAAGGATAAAGAAGTATGACAAAAAATTACAACAGACGCACAGAAAAAGATTACGGCTTATTAAGGAAAGTTTTTTACCTGTCTTTCTTATATTTCGTAGTGGCACCTGTTGCAAAACTAATGTATAATATAAAAATTGAAGGGCGCGAAAATGTTCCCAAAGGCTCACATTATATTTATGCAGGAAACCACGTTTCATATCTTGATCCGCCACTATTAACCTATGCAACCGGCGGCAGGTTTATTGCTTATATGGCAAAGCAAGAACTCTTTGATGCAAAAAATATTTTATTAAGAACACTTGTAAGATGGCTGGGAGCATTTGCCGTAAACAGAGATAAGCCGGAAATTGCAACTTTCAAAACAGTTAAAGCTATTTTTAATACAAAGGACTGGGCTCTCGGAATATTTCCCCAGGGCGGAATAAGAAAAGATACTAATAAAATTGAAAATATCCACAAAGGTTTTGTAATGTTTGCAAAGAAATTCAAAGCAGACATTATACCGGTTGCCATCTGCGGGTATGACGGATATGCAAAAAAGCTCTTTGAAAAACATTTGACAATGAAAGTAGGAAAGCCTATTTCTTACGAACTTCCGGAGGACGAAATTGTAAACAACTGGGTAAAACAAATATGTGATTTTACCGGTTTAGAACCCGGCGATGAATATAAGTCTGCAATACAACCCACAAACAACCAACAAATTGAACAACGGGAACCAGCACTTAATAAATAACATAAAACCAATAAATAAAAAGCGGCTTTTTAAAAGCCGCTTTTATAAATAAATTAACTAATTAATTTTAAAGTTGGTTGAATAATTCTGCCCTTTATTTGGATAATTATCCTGAACATTATCATAATTGCCGGCTTCCGCTCTTTTCCTCTCAAGTGTAACCTGACCGTTTTTAACAACTTCATGAAGCTGGGTAATATTTTGCTCCAAATTAACTAAAACCTGTTCAGCATAAATATTAGCCCCTTCCTTCGTTCGGGAAGCATCGTCCAAGGCTTGAAGCCTTATATTTTCAGCCTCATCCAAAGCTTTTCGTCTGATATTTTCACAATCATTGATAACGCTCTCTTTAATTTTTTCAGCCTCTTTTTGAACAGCCCTCAACAAATCAGATTCGCTTAACAAACGTGAAGCCTCTGCCTGAGCATCCGTGATAATTTTTTCTGCTTTTTGCTGGGCATCGAAAAGAACTTCGTCCTTTCGTCTTAACAAAGCACGTGCATCACGAATTTCATCCGGTAATGCAGCATATATTTTATCCATTAAATTATTAGCAGTTTCTTTTTTGACAACAACAAGGAAATTACCAATAAGCGGCATTCCGTTGTCTAAAACTTCTTCAAGCTCTTTCATTAAGCTAAATATTAAATCCTGCTGCGTATTCATTATAATATTTCTCCACGATATCTATACCATGAATTTTACGATAAATTATATAAAAAAGTCAACTTTATTTATCTATTTTCAAGAATTGTATTAATTTTTCTTTCGTCATCAGCAATAGTTTGACATATTTGATTTAATAAAATATCCAGTTCTTTCATATTTATAAGTGAAAGACCAAGGCTATTCAAAAATGTTTTATTAATAAAAAGTTTATCCAGCTGCTCCAAATATTGAAATGACGGGAAGGATGCCTTCATTCCTCTTTTTCTGGCATACCGCAAGGCTTCCGGCATATCTTTATATATCAAGGCCAAATAATCAGCAACATCATCGGCCTTTATAAGTAAATTTTTACCAATACAACAAATTTTCGCACGGATAACCCTATCGGGAATATGTCTAATTTTTGTTATAAATTCTTCAACTTTAGTCGTCATAACATTCTCTACTCTTAGCCTTATATTAACCTTTAAATGCTGTATTAGTCAAGTATTTTTCTACCGGATATGGAACAAATTTAGATATATCACCATTATTTAAAAGTATTTCGCGGACAGTACTTGATGAAATAAAAGTATATTCCGGTTTTGTAATTAAAAATACCGTTTTAATATCTTCTGCCAATGCGCTGTTTGTTTGTGAAAGCTGCATCTCGTATTCAAAATCAGAAACCGCACGCAGCCCTCTTAATAATACACAAGCACCTTGTTTACGGGCATATTCAATCGTCAAACCTTCAAAAGAATCAACCTCTACATTCTTTAAATGCCCGACACTTGCCCGAACAAGCTCTTTCCTTACTTCAGGATCTAAAAAACCGCTTTTATTGCAATTATATGATACTGCGATAATAACTTTATCAAAAATCTCAGCACCGCGCTCTAATACATCCAAATGACCGTAAGTTATCGGGTCAAAACTACCGGGATATATTGCTATCTTCATTTTTCACCTCTTTATTGATTATAACATAAAGATGCTAACTTAATATTTTATACAATTCATTATAAAGTTCTTTTACCGGAGCTGTCCAATCATGCTCTTTTACCTGCTTAAACATTTTTATACCGCTATACCAGTCATTATGCTTCAAATCTAAGTGCCAGCGCCAGTTATAATCTACAGGGAGCAGCATATATCCTTTTTTTCCAATTGCACCGGCTAAATGAATAAGTGATGTATCATTACAAATAACAAAATCCAGATTATCCAATGCCGCAGCTGTATCAGAAAAATTTTCAAACTCTTTGCTTAAATCTATAACTGAATACTTTTTTAGCTTTTCAACTTCTTCTGACCCCGCCCCCATCTGGAACGAATAAAACTGAGTTTCGGGAAGCGAAAATAAGGGTATAAAAGCCTCCGCATCTATGACCCTGTCTGTTTCAGAAGCAGTATTTCCCTGCCATTTTATACCTATTTTAGTTTTATTATTATTAAAAAATTTTTGTTTATAAAATTCTTTCTTTTTCGGATCCGGCTTCATATACCCATCAGATGAAATAAACATATTCGTTTCATCCAAACCAAGTAAATACGGTAAACTCAACATTGGGACGTACGTATCAAAATGAAGGTTTACAGGATCAATTTCGTATGTAATTATTTCATCTATCCCCAGCGGATTCTCCCTAAAAAGTTCTACGAGCTCTTCCTGCGGCTTAAATAAAAGCTTTTTACATCTTTTCTTTAACAACGGAAAGTATCGGGCATATTGTATTACGTCTCCAAAACCTGCCTCATAAAACATAAATACTGTTTTATCAGATATATCTTCCCCCCGCCACTCTTTTGCGGATGCAAAACTTGCAGGGAATAAACGAGACTGCGAAAGAGCAGCCGTTTTTTTACACAACCTGCTTTCAAAAAGTTCTAATCCTTCACGATACTTTCTTTCTCTAAACAAAGATATAGAAAGAAAATACTTCAATTCCTCATTCCCGGGGTTAAGCGCAAGCGCTTTTTCCATTGCAAGAGTAGACTCGTGCGGTTTACCTAAAAGGAAATAAACATTCGACATATTATAAGGAATAACAAACATATCAGGACGAAGCTTCTCTGCACGCTGATAAAACTTCAATGAAAGTTCATAATCTCCATGCTTTTTAAATGCCAGTGCAATATTAAAATTCAATTCAAAATTTTCAGGCTCAATTTTTAAGCCGCTGATTGCACTTTCAATAGCAGTTTTATACTCTTTTTGCTCTGTTTTAATTCTTGTAAGCAAATCATAGAAACGCACATTTTCACTAATTTGCATCGCTTTTCTCAAATATTTCTCAGCCTCAGGGAAACGATACTGCTGATATTTTAAATTAGCAAGCATAAACAGCGTATTTAAGTTTTCAGGCTGAAGTTTAACAGCTTCAAGATATAATTTCTCTGCCTCTTCCAGATTTCCCTGTGTATGCCGAGTAAAACCTTGTTTATATAATTCTTCTGCTTTATCCATAGCGAAATTGTACCCTTTTTTATAAAAAAAAACAACACTTATATAGCCCCCCCCCCGTTTGATTTCCATGAAAAAATATGATAATCTTGACTTGTAATTATTATAGGAGCTGTTAAATATGAAGAGAAAAAAACAAGCTTTCACACTTGCAGAAGTCCTTATAACTATAGGTATTTTAGGGGTTGTTGCAGCACTATCATTGCCAACACTGGCAACTAATGTTTCAGCTACACAACTTGCAGCCGCTTTAAAAACATCACAAGCACAAATATCTGATAAACTGGATGCAGGTATGGTACTTGAAGATGTAGACGATGCAAGAGATTTGAAAGCCTTTGACCCAAGAGAAATTAATATCAATACAGTGTATAAAGGATTAAGTAAATATTTAAACTTTAATTCTGTTGAAGAAGCTCACAAAGTTTATACACTGAACGATGGATCACTTGACGCAACATGGCCAGCAAACCAAATACGCCAAATAAATACAAAAGCCTTTATTTATATAACCGATTTTGAAGAAGATTTAAAATCAGAAGGTGCTGTAGCCATTAAACAACAGGGCGGACAAGTCTTAAGAAGAATAGCTACAGTTTATATCGATGTAAACGGATATACAAAACCAAACCGGTTTGGATATGATGTGTATAAATATTATTTAGCACAAAACGGACGCCTTTACCCTGTAGGCGGTGCTGATGTATCTTTATTTGCATCAAACGGCGCCTCTAATGAATCAATGAACTGGAACAGTGGAAACTCTGATTATGCCTGCAACTGGAATACTCCCGGCTATGGTTGTGCAGGACGAATTGAAGAAGAAGGCTGGAAAATAACTTACTTTGGAAAAAGAGCCCAAGATAGAGCAAAGGCTGGAAACAGTAATAATTAATTCTCATAGAAACGACCTGTTAACAGGTCGTTTCTATTATTATCCTCACATATTACTTGTCGTTTTTATCTTTATCATCATCCTCCTGCCCGCCGCCAGCCGGAATCGGGGTATTTTCTCCGTTTGTTTGAATATTTTCGCTGCCGGGAGCAACCGTTTGCGCAACACCGGTTGAGGTTCCGTCTGTTTCTCCGGAATCTGCGCCTCCTGTTAATCCGGTTGTTACTGTACCACCTGTTGCATAAGTTGGAGTTAATGTAAACAGATTTTCTTCACTGGTTGTATCAACTGTTTCCTCCCAAAATTCTGTAGATACTTCCTGATATTCAGTTGTTTCTGTTGATAAATCCTGTGTATTTTGACGTAAATCTATTGTATCCTCCGCGGTTGAGCGATAATCACCAAGTTGTTTTGCCGCTTCAGTACCGTATAGTGCGGCGGCGGAACCTGCCATAACAGCAGCCGCTATATATGCAACTGCAGCCCAGGAGCCAAAAATAGACCCGGCAAGAGCACTTGCTCTGGCATAACATTTAACCGCAGTGAGTGCCGCTAACCCGGCTGATGCAGTCAAAATAATACCCTGTGCAAGTGATGATTTTTTAGTTGCTTCATCAATATCCGCAACATATTCCGTAAACTGGTTTGTAACATCTATATTTGCTGTTATTTCCTCATAGCCATCTCCAATTCCTACTATTTCTTCATTTAATCCGACAGTTTCTTCATTAGTAGCTGTTTGGGTAGACTGCATTTGTGCGGCCAATGCTTTCATTAACGCAATTTCTTTGTCTGTAGCTGTACCATTTTGATATTTAGTATAATAATAGTTATACAAGCCCTCCATATCAACAATATCACTTTGCCCTGCCTCATTTACTTCCAACGCTTGTTCCTGCAGCAGTTCCATTTCTTCCTGCATTTCCTCCATAGTCAAAACTTGTTCTGCAAGGTTTGCCTGCTCAGTATATAATTCATCCTGCGCTTTCAAACATGCTTCAACCGAGTCTTTATTGGGTGAATTATTTTTAGTAACAATTGCCATAGCTAACTGCATTGCCGCAGCTGCAATGAGCGAAACACTTACTTTATTACCTGAAGCTGCAGCGGTTGTAAGGCCTTTATCTAAGCCTGTAGTTCCTGCAACAGTAACATTAGCGGAAGGAATGACTCCTGTCATAACAAGTCCGGTGCCGGCTGCTACACCCGCATTAGCAATTCCCTGTCCGCCCTTGCCGTCACCAAAAAATCCGGCATCACCGGAATCAAAATCCAGCCGCTCTTCCGGAGTTTCGCCGCTTGTATATCCATTTTCGTCAACATCATTTTCCCAATTATCAATATAGGAACGAAATTTAGTAACTAAAGATTGGTACTCAGCCTCCGATAACCCGTTTTTATTACCGTTATTATAATCATACCAGTATGATTTAGCTTCTGTAGGACTTAAACTGTTGACATTAATACCCATATCTTTACTCCTTTAATATTTCTAATTACTATAACGGTACATTCGTCAAAAACTTTAATCTTTACAAAAAATCTTTACAAATCTTAACACTCTTGCACTCAAACAAAAAGCTGACGCCTGTTAATAATGCAATCCATAAAAAAATAACTCCGCTTAGATTGCGGAGTTATTTTTTTAATATTATAATATTGCTATTTTGAAACAATTGACAGCTTTTCACCGCATTTAACATTTTCGTTCAAATAGTGATAAGGATTTGAAACTATATTATACTGAGGGTTGTAATATTCTCTGCGAGTCCCGCCTTTAAAGTGTATTTTAGAATTTTTAACCTTATGATATATAGTAAATACACCATCTTTCATTGTTCCATTATTTAAAACTATCGGGATTTGTTTTAATACATTATTTGCCTGTTTTTCAAAACGTCTTATAAAATATCCGGCACCTTCTTTAACAACTTTATATATCGTATTATCGCCTTTAACAATATTTGCAAATACCATGCCTGTTGCCAATGATAACCCGCCTATCCCGAGCAATGATTCATTTGAAGATAATGATATCCTATCTAATTCTAGCTGATGTATTACCGGAATATATGGATTATCAGCATTTGTATCATACTTATAAGCATGTTGTGCAGATAAACCCGTCATGTTAAATAACGAAAGTACGGATGACCCCGTTTTATCCATTGTAAACAGAGCCGGTAAATCTATATCATTCTTCACATGCTGCATATTTAAGTAATATGGAGTACCGTTATTCAAAGCAGATAACACTCCGTCATCTTTTCGTAAATTAGAGATTTCTTTAAATTCATCATTTACCTTACGATAGTATTCAGCTTCTTCATCATCGCCTTCAAGCTTACTGAACGGTACGGTATTTCTGTTTTGAAGTTCAACGTTTTTAGCTTTTTCTTCGTACCCGCTCATACCAAACTCGTCACCGGCGTATAATGTCGGAACACCGGGAAGTGTAGCCAGTATACGCATATACATTCTGAGTTTGGCTGCTGCAGGATCGGCCATTGCCTTAAATAATTTGAATTGCGCATCAGTTTTAGCATCTAATCCGGCCTTTGCAAATACAAGTCTTATTGCTTCACGAATATCATCAGCGCCAAAAGCAAGCTGTTCATTGTCGCTTCGGTTCATCATATATAATTTGTGTTTTTCAAGATCGTTAATAATATCAACATTATCATATTTTCTCATATAACTACGGATTGCCGTATCTATTTGATTAAGCATATCGTCTTTGTATTTGTAAGGATTATTATCGCCCTGATTTGCATAATGATTATGTAAATCATTTATCTTCTTTCCGGCAGCGCGTCTTATAAGATTACAGAGAACGAGAATTTGATTAGGCACATTATTATCCTGATAAAATTCTCTATAACCGCGCAAACCGCCATGATTTTTAACGTCTGCGGCCGCTTCTTTGGCATTTTTGGTAATCGCATCTGTTAGCTCTGTGCGCACATCAAATTTTTCATCCTTACGCAATTGGAGTCCGTTATTAACTGCCATATCAAGGATTTCTTCTATAGCCGGAGCATAATCCGTAAATGATGCACGTTTCTCTGGTTCAGCAGAATAATTTCCGTTTACCAGCGCTGTTACAGCACGGTGAAGAGCTCCTAATTCTTCTTCATTAACTATTTTAGATTTTTGGTATAAAAATTCATGCATCATATCTCTAATAGCTTTACCGGTTGCTATTGCCAGTATATTTGCCCCCATAAAGTAATTTTCATTTATATAATTACTATCTTCGAGGTTATAATAAGCATCAAAAGGTAAATCAGCCATATCTACTGCTCCTGTAACCGTAAGCAGAGCGGCATTCCTGTCTTTATTATCAACAGGGAGATTATTTATATCCGCATGAGCCAAATGCATATCTACCATCATACAGTGCATAAGGCGGGGTTTATCGTGGTTTCCGCCAAAAGTATAAAGAGAGCGGAAGTACTCAAGCGGAGTTTGCTTTGCAAATAAACCTGATAACTTTTCATTAATAGCACCTCTGGTATCACTACCCCCATTATAACTGGTTCCTCCTGTATATCCCCCATTAACATCAGCTTTAGCAGCATCACCGGTAAACATTTTCATCAAATCCGTAAAGAAATAACTGTATGCAGCTTCTGTTGTATGTCCTGACTGCTGAATAAAATCCTCCGGCATTGTCCTTCCTACTAAGCCGTCATTAAGATCATCCGTATCGGTTATTTCATCGTATATAGCAGAATCAGGTGTGATTTCGGCTACTGCATCCTTAAATTTTCCCCAGAAGAAATTCAAATTCTCTCTGATCTTTGAAGCACTATCACCGATATTTCTCAGACTGTCGATATCTTCGATATCTTTTAATGCGTCTATTCTGTATCGCAAACTTAATCCTACAGTATCAACAATAGCTTCTGAGTATTTAAACGCATTCAGGTTGATATCTTTTACTCTGTTTAATACAGCATTTTTAACAAAATCTATTTCTTTTGAATCCGTACCAAAGTCCTTCAATCCATGTTGAAGCCTTTTTGCCAGTATCTGAGCTTCATATTTAGGAGTATGTCCTTTTACGCCAAGCTGCGGAAGAGAGCTTTCTTTTCTTAATTTATCATAATCATAAATTATTTGGCCGTTAGAAGTAAGCTTTGCCTCCATATCTGGAACTAAAGCCCGCAGAATAATATATCTTGCAGCATCTTCAGCTACAAATTTTGTCACATAATACCCGTATGGGGTCAGTGTATTTTTAGAATCGTCTGCAAAAATTTTCTTATCAGCCGGAAGTTCTTCGTCCGCCCGTTCTAATACGGAACGTACAAAATCATGAATTTCTCCGGTAAACATATCATTTACTTTTGTATAGACCTCCTCAAACCCGAATCTTTCATTTAACTCCTTAGTAAACTGCGGGTTGCCGTTTTGCGCAAGTTCATACCTGGACATGCCGAGTTGTGCTCTATTAGTTGCGCGGGCAGTAAAATAAGAAGTTGAAAGTACACCCAGAGTATCTCTGGAGAGTTCCAGGGATTCTAAAGGTAAATCCATTACAAGCCGGTCAATCAAAGTTTCTGCAGTAATTTCCGGTAAAGAAAGATTGTATAAATCCGCATCTATAGTTTGCAGCTCTGCTAATGTTATTTTTTTTGCTTCATTTGGAAGTTTACCTTCTTTTATAAGTTCAGGAATTGCACTATTAGCATCTAAAGCCCCGCTTACATCACCTAAAACTTTTGCAGTATAAAGCTGTTGAATACTTTTTGTTTTAGCAGACCAGTACTTTGCAAACTTAATGCTCATATCCTGAATTTCATTATTTGCAGCAGTCATACCGTACTCATCAACAGTTTCGGTATTGTTAGATACGTAATCATAAGCCGATTCAAAATATCTGAGCTTAATCATATCTGTATTGGCATCCCAGGTTAAAACGCCTGATTCTTTTTTCTCTGAAAGCCTTGTCCGCGGGAAATTAGAAACATAAATTGTACCGTCTTTTGAATTTATATCCAGCTTATCTTTATGTCTGCTGTTTCTTTCGTTAAGAGTATCAATATTTTTCAGATAAGCTTTATAATCAGACTTATTAAGAATAAAATTAATATTCACAACTGTATCATCATGAGTAACCGTTTTGAGCGGGTTATCAATCGACAATTTATCAAATTTTTCAAGCGGCTGTTGTTTATCTACCAACTCCTGAGAAACATAATCTTTATCATAATATTGAATTAATGTCGGTTTTTCCGGATTATAATCACCATTCACTTCATAAATAATTTGGCCGTCTTTTTCTTTAAAATTGTGCGGCGCATTAACAAGATAATGTCTCAAACCGTCAGAACTCTTGCCTACAATACCGTATCCTATCTGGTTTGTTTCAATACCGCCCATTCTAAACCAGCGTTTCATCTGATTATCAACATCACCCCACTTAAGCGCATACTGGTAATGAATACCTTTTAGCCCTTCACTGGTAAGCGGGGCATCCATTACAAAAACCATACCGTTTTTGTAAAGTTCGGTCATATAATTTTCGTAATTATTCATTTCTCCGATACCGCCGGCTAACTGAAACAGGTTTTCAGGCCAGTATTTAAAGGCTGAAACCGTATCTCCGCCGGTAATCGGGGTTGCAAAAACGACTTTAACCCCTCTGTCTTTTAAATACGGAATTTTAGCCTGCATACCTGCAAGCGTACCGCCCATGGTGTTTGAGAATGTCCTCTTGGCATTCTCCGCTTCAGCTCTTTTATTTTTGTCCAGAACAATTTGTCCTATGTTATCCGGATTACTTTCCGTAAATCCTTTGTACACATATCCCGGAGCAAAACTATCCGGCATTAAAAGATATCCGCTTCCGTTAACAGTCGGCTTCAAAGCGGACATGTCACCCATACTATATGTCCCGTATTTCCAGCCCACATCCTTAGCGACTACATCGTTACCATCCGGAGTATGAATAGTAAAATGGTATATAAACTTATCATCTTTTTTAAAACCATACTGTTCTAAATTAATAGCTATACCTTCCCGTGGAATATCTTCAATTGTAACAGTTTTATTATTATCGGGTTGATTATCCGGAGTTAATGCAGTTATCGTAAGATCGCACGACTGTCTGTAACCGTTAAATTCTTTTCCTTCTTTTTTTGCTTTTTCTTTCTCTTCTACGTCACCGTCATTAAACGGGTAATTAAATACGTAGCAGGTCTCTCCATACTGATTCTTAACATAATCGTATCCTTTAAACGCAGGCCTAAACATTGAAATACTACTTAATTTCACCTTTAAACTCCTTAATGTGCACCGGTAAATAACACTAAAATCTATCTACTATATATTTTAAAACAGGAAAAAAATTTTTTTTGCTTATTTCAAATAAAATATTAAGAAATATTTACAAAAGCGTAAATACTTAATATTTCTACGTAATTTAGGGGAACCTGCTTGTTAAAAAAAAGTATTTGATATACACTTTAATTACACCAGTACGGTAATAAAGTCATGACTATCTTATACTTTTATATAACAATTTTCACAATCTATTTTGTACTATTAGCTGTTCAGAGTTTGAGACGGCGGCGTAAAATTCGTGACAAATATACTGCAAAGTACCACAATATGTGCGTAATCGTTTATTCGCATAACAATAAGGATACTCTTGAACAGCTTGTAAAATTGTTAAAGAGTCAGGATTATCCTTCTTCCTGTTATTCAGTATACGTAATTCTTGATAATTGTACTGATGATTCGGAGGTTTTACTTGCAAGCGAACTTAATATAAATATATTTAATATAAAAAACATGGATACTGTAGGTAAGACTCAGGCTTATTCAGTACTTGTAGAAAAACTGTCACAAGTACACGGACTTGATGCTTTTGTATTTCTGGATGCAAAATACTATGTACGGCATGATTTCTTAACAGACATAAATTTTTACCTGCAAAAGCATGCTGCAATTTCCGCCTACATAGAACCTATTGTTACCAGAAAGCTTACCTTTGCAGAAAAAATACGATTTGTATATCAAAAGTATATGACAAATTTTGTAGAACCTATGCGGGCAAAAATGGGGCTGTCAAATATTATAAATACAAATGCCTTTGCCATAAAAAAACAACTTCTAGATAAAGTCGGATATATCGCGGTTGAAGACATAAATACAGACCTTAAGTACACTCTTGATATATCATCAAAAGGAGAAAGAGTATTTTCTACTCCGGATTTAAAAGCGTACTCGGATTTTACAAACTGCACGCACAAATACCCTGACTTTGGGAAACGCTTGGAGTTATTCGGCACTTATATAAAACAGTTTGACTTTAGAAGATTTAACCATGTTGAACTTATTTCATCGCTGATTGCCCCGAACTGGCTTGCAGTTGTACTTATTTATGCGCTGCTTATATATCATACATTTCATGTTTACTTCGTTGCAGATTTTAAAACAGTATTAATGCAGGCTATATTCCTTATAATTGCCTCATTTGCAGGTGTACTGACCGCAAACATAAAAACAAAGGAAATCGGCTACCTGTTTTTATATCCGGGATATACACTGTGCAGACTCGTATATAATTTTCCTGTTTTTGCCTGGATTAGAGCGCTTATTAAAAAAGCCTCGGAACCCTCAACAGTTGAGAAAATGCTTGTTGATGTCTGGGTAACAGACGGAAAGAAAAATTTCCCCTGCAAACTTGAACTTGTTTCAACAAGCGGGCTTTCAAGCGTAACCTTTATAAACAACCGCGGTAAAAAATATACAACAAAAAACAATCACCTCAGGATGACCGATGCGCTGCATGAACTTTCAAATAAATTAGCAGAGCACGGACTTATCTTAAAAATTTGTCAATGCTGTAAATATTTTCAACCTAATATCGACGGCTCAACCAACATGGTAAAAGGGTTTTGCAACTATAATTTCACAAACCGTGTACCCGGAGATGTATTACAAACACTGATTTGGAATACATGTGAACAATATGAAAACTTAAATGTTGTAAATTTATTTCAAAATATAGGCAAAAAATAAAATTTACAGATTTTATCATAAAGTAATAAATAAAAATAAGGGTCTTTAGTAATGAAAATAACAGATAATTCTCCAAACTTCGGCGCATCTATACCCGTATACTATTATGCAAAAGATAAAGCGGGTAAAGTTTGGCGCGTAATGAAACCCGAAAATATCAAAAAGTGCAATAGTTATATAATCAGGAATCTTACAGGCAGCCTGAAAAATAAAAATGAAAGTTTGATAAACCTATTTAAAAGGTTTGACAGTGAATACAAACTTTCCGGGAAAGTACGCTCGGTTTACGATAATGCACAAGCTATAGTATACCTTGTTACAGGCAAAAAAGATTGCAATGCAATAAAAGAACTGGGCCAAAAATTAGGAGAAGTTAAGAGCGAAAGTCTAAGCAGGACAAAGACAACAAAAACCTTTGAAGTAATGGAAGCCGCAAAACAGTTTTTTAGAAAATCACTAAACTACGTAAAACGTTCGGATATAAAAAAGAAAACAAATGACGGAAATCCTCTTTCAATGCACATAACATTTGATGCGGAATATAAACGCAACGGAGATGTAAAAGGATTTAAATTTAGCGATATAAACTTTTCTGACGGTAAAAGTGTATTAACTTTTTAACAATAAGTAATAAATCTGTAGAATAAAACCTTTGTTTATGCTATTTTGTAGGGGTAAATTAAATAGCGCTTAAACAAAGAGGATAAAAATGACAACAGATTCAACAATTACAGAAACTGCAGCAGAAGGAATGTCGACAGTATACGACCCTAAATCAGTCGAAGATAAGATATACAAATTCTGGGAGGACGGAGAATTTTTTAAGGCTGACGCACACAGCGATAAACCGCCTTATTCAATAGTAATCCCTCCGCCGAACGTTACCGGTGTTTTACACATGGGACACGCGCTTGACGGGACATTACAGGATATTCTTACACGCTATCACAGAATGAGCGGATATGAAGCCCTATGGATTCCGGGCACAGACCATGCAGGGATAGCAACACAGGCTGTTGTTGAAAGACAGTTGAGAGCAGAAGGATTAACCCGCCATGATTTAGGCAGAGAGAAGTTTTTAGAGAAAACGTGGGAATGGGCAAACGAGCATAAATCTGCCATTCTTAATCAATTTAAACGTTTAGGCGCTTCATTTGACCGTTCGAGAGAAAGGTTTACCTTTGATAAAGGGTGTTCCGAGGCGGTAAAAGAAGTATTTGTAACACTTTATAATAAAGGTCTTATTTATAAAGGGGCTTATATTGTAAACTGGTGTCCGCGCTGCCAGAGTGCGATTTCCGATATTGAGACAGAATACGAAACAGAAAAAGGTCATTTGTGGGAAATTTCATACCCGCTAAAAGGTGAAAGCGGGGCTATAATAGTTGCAACTACGCGTCCGGAAACAATTTTCGGTGACGTTGCAATTGCCGTTCACCCTTCTGATAAAAAGTATTCGGAACTCATAGGAAAGAAAGTTGTTATTCCGCTATCAGGACGTGAAATACCAATTATTACCGATGAGTATGTTGATAAGAGTTTTGGAACTGGCGCAGTTAAAATTACACCTGCGCATGACCCGAACGACTATGAAGTAGGTAAACGCCACGGGCTAGCCCCAATCTGGGTTATTGATGAAGAAGGAAAAATGAAGGCATGCGGAGAAGTTCCTCCGGAACTTCACGGTAAAGACAGATATGAAGCACGCCGGCGTGTTCTTGATTTACTCAGTTATAACAATTTCTTACTAAGAACAAGAGAACACGAACATAATGTCGGTAAATGCCAGCGCTGCCATACAACAATTGAACCGTTGCTCTCGGAACAATGGTTTGTAAAGATGGAACCGCTTGCAAAAGAAGCCATAGCAGCAGTCAAAGACGGCAGAATTAAATTTATACCGCAAAGATGGGAAAAAGATTACTTAGGCTGGATGGAAAACATAAGGGACTGGTGTATCTCGCGCCAACTCTGGTGGGGACATCAAATTCCGGCATACTACCATAAAATTACAGGTGAAATGGTTGTTGCAAAAGAAAACCCCGATCCGGAAAATTACGTACAGGACGAAGATGTATTAGATACATGGTTTTCATCAGGACTGTGGCCGTTCTCTACCATGGGATTTCCTAACAGCGAAACAGACGACTTTAAAAAGTTTTACCCGACAAGCGTTCTTGTAACAGGGTTTGATATTATCTTCTTCTGGGTCGCAAGAATGATTACAATGGGGCTTGAATTTACTAAAAAAGCACCTTTTTCAACCGTTTATATTCACGGTCTTATCAGGGATGAAAAAGGACAGAAGATGTCAAAATCAAAGGGCAACACTATTGATCCGGTTAAAATTATTGATAAATACGGGTGTGACGCTTTGAGGTTCACAATGACAAGCCTCTGCACATACGGCGGACAGGATATAAAAGTAAGCGACGAACGTTTTGAGTATGGCAGAAACTTTGCAAACAAAATTTGGAACGCTTCAAGATTTGTAATGATGAACCTCGACGGAGTTGATAACAATCCGATAGATAAATCAAAATTGACTATTGCTGATAAGTGGATTTTAAATAAACTGAATGAAACAGCAAAAGAAGTTAACGAAAATATCAAAAACTACAGGCTGGGCGAAGTTGCACATATCCTTTATGATTTCTTCAGAAGTTCATATTGCGACTGGTATGTAGAGATAGCAAAAATTCAATTAGCAGACAACAATATTAAACTCAACACACAGAGAGTTTTGAGGTACGTTCTTGATATGTCATTAAGAATGCTGCACCCGATTATGCCGTTTATAACAGAAGAAATCTGGCAGTTAATCCCGCAGGATAAACCTGCACCGGCATTAATGAAAGCAGATTTTCCTGTATATAATTCTGAACTTTCTTATCCTGAGGAAGCCGAAGAAATGGAACTTGTAATGAACACAATATCTTCTTTAAGAAATATTCGTCAAAGTTTCAATATTTCACCGTCAATAAAGGTAAACGTTGAAATTCGTTCAGAAGGCAGGGAAAAAGAGATATTCAAAGTTATAGAACCATATATTCACAGACTTGCACGGGTTGAAGAAATAGCTTATGAAAATATAAATGCTCCGATGCCGCCCAAGAGTGCAGCTGCGGTCGTTTCGACATCAAAACTCGTTGTTCCGCTTGCAAACCTGATTGACCTTGAGGCAGAAATTACAAGGCAGCAAAAGAAACTTGATAAGTTAACTGCTGAAAAGAACTCTCTTGAAGGCAGGATGAAAAACGAAAAATTTGTTGCAAACGCACCTAAAGAGCTAGTTGAACAAACTAATGCAAGGATTGAAGAAATTAAACAACAATCAGGAATTATAGAAGAACTGATTACATCTTTAAAGTAAGGAAATAATAAAAAAGAAGGCTTTATGAACTGAAACCCTAAAACCGACTTTTTTTCTTTGTCTAGTTTTAGGGCTTCAGTTCACTCTATACCTACGCTTTCATATAACAATGCGTTATGCGAGGTAATATCACAACTTAACTGCATAGAATTGCGGTAACCGCGCAAAATTTTGCGGCAACAGGGCTGCGCAATGCACAGCCCCGTTGCCGCACAGTTTTAGGTGCTTTTTAGCAAAATTTAAGATTTGTGCGTGACAAAAATCAGAAAAAGTGGTACATTAAACTATATATATCTGTTTAGAGAGTTAAAAAAGAAAGGAATAATTAAATGTTTCAAAAGAAGCGAGAAGGCTTTACTCTTGCAGAAGTGCTTATAACGCTTGCGATTATTGGTGTTGTAGCAGCATTAACAACGCCGGCAATTATAAGAAACAGCCAGAATGCAAAGATAGGCCCGCAATTATCTAAAATTGTAACGACTTTTGAAAATGCTGCACAAATGGCAGGTGTTGAACAGGAAAAACATTATTTTAAAGATGTTATTAATCCTGACCTGATAGGACAAGATGGGGCTGTTTTCAATTTGCAAAGTCAAGTTGAGTATTTAGGTAAAAAATTTATGAGAGCATCGCTTTATGCGTTTGATACAGGAGAAGCTTTGCCGCCTGTGGTAGGAATGAACTTTGAGGATTATGAACTGCCCGAAAACTACCAAATTTTCTTGTTTACAGATAAATCTGCTCTGCTGGTTCCCAATTGTACGGTAGGACAGGCACTGGAAGGTCAGCTTGAAGACTCCTGTGAAGTTTATGCCATAATGCCGGGTTTTGCTAACAGAACAAGATTGATCCTCGGCAGGGACATCTTCCCACTTTATGTTACCCGTAACGGTGATTTAATTACTCCTAAAGAAGCAGGTAAACCTGAGGATGTTGAATGTTCTGATGAAAATATAACTGCTAAAGCTATTGACGGTTATACCTGTGTTAACAGAATCGCTGAAAACGGCTGGAAGGCTGATTGGTAATATTTTATGAGGTTTTTATTATGATGAAAAATTTGAAACATAAGGCGTTTACGCTTGCCGAAGTACTTATTACTCTCGGTATCATTGGCGTTATTGCTGCTCTTACTACTCCTGCACTCGTCCAGAATGCTGCTAAAGCCAAAATTGGACCAGAATTGGCGAAGGTCTATAATACCCTTAGTGAAGCTACTCACTTATTCCTCAATGACAATAATGCTGAATATTTGTCCGTTGCTATGAAGAAAAATGATATTCAAAATACAACACTTAACAACTTGTTTGTTTATTGTTTAACAAAAGGCTCCTCAGTTGAAGGAAATAAACGCTACATTCACTTATTTGACTGGGAAGCTGGTTTACCAAGCGGGTCTTTACTCTGGGATGGCAGCGAAGGCGGGTACCACGGAACAGGGGAAGGGTACTATTTCGGAAACGGCCCCAAATTTATTATTGAAGATCCGGACTGTACATTATCTGCAGTCGATTCAAAATGCGGCATAATTGTTTACACATCAAACTCCAGGGCAAGAAAAATAGCAGAAAACAGGTTAGTAACAGGGCTTGATGTATTCAAAATGTACATTGCAAATAATGGAGAAGTCTATCTTGACGGACAGGTTCCGGGAGAAATCTGGTGGGGGAGTAGCGGCTGCACAGAAGCAGGAATGGCTGCAGGTACAGACCCGGGAAAAGGCTGTGCCGGCAGAATTGCCGCCAGAGGCTGGAGAGTTGATTATTAATACCAGAAAGGAAATTAATTTAAAATGATTAAAAAAGCTTTTACATTAACAGAGGTGCTTATTACCCTCGGTATTATCGGCGTTATTGCTGCGCTTACCGTGCCTGCGTTATTCACCCATGCCAGAAACGCGCACTTAGGTGCACAGTATGCTAATGCAATTTCTACTCTGGAAAACGGAGTAGGTTTGTACCTGTATGATAAAAATGTCAGGAAACTTACACAGCTTGCTGACGGGGCTCCTACTCCCGGCGCTCTTTTGAGTACTCTTGCTACTGAAAAATATATCAAAATGACTTCAACTTCCGATTTACCTGCAGGGCTTCCCAGCGGCTGCGGCAATGCGTATACTCTGCCCGATAAATCTATTGTAGGCTCTTGTAGTAATACACCCATTACTGTTCACCAGGGCGATGCAGGACAGGAACTTTTCTTCCTTTCCTCTGTATCTGCTAACCAAAAAAATGTTATTGAAGGATTGGATTTCTTTAGAATGTCCATTTCTGCTGACGGGATGATATATATTCCCGGTAGAGATTACGGAGATTCTACCTGCTCAGAGCTTGATGGCGGTTATGGCTGCGCAGGGAGAGTTGCTGCTAACGGATGGAAATATGACCGAAAAATTTTTGATAATGAATAATTTTGAAAGGATATTTTTTCTATGAAAAGAATTAAAAAAGCTTTTACACTTGCTGAAATACTGATTACGCTCGGTATCATTGCTGTTGTTGCGGCGCTTACCACGCCTGCGTTAATTCAGCATGCTGCAAGTGCTAAAATCGGACCCGCTATATCGCGTACGGTTTCGGTTTTAAGTCAGGGGTTTGAAGCCTATTTATATGACAATGGTACTGACACCGTATTCAGTGCAAATCCGAGTATAGGCAAACAGCCGGTAGAAATATTCAAGAAGTTAGAAACTAATGTAAAAATGGAACTTGACGGTTCAAGTTCACCGGCAATCAAAGAATCTGTTACAGGCGGTGATGTTATTGCTTCCGGAGGCGGTTCGTTATTCGTCTTTACTGATAAATCTGCAATTATCGTTCCGCCCGAGGAATGTAACCCAAATCCTGCAGGCTTCGATGCGGAGCTGCCGCAATGTCCGTTCTACTTCCTGCCGATGGGTTGGATGAACAAAGATATCCTGCTGATTGGCGAGGATGCATTTGAACTTGCGTACAATAACAAAGGGCATATTCTTATTTACGGGCTTGATTACGGCACTCTCTGGACGGAAAGCTGTAACGATACACAGGTTCAGTCTTTTACCCCTAACTCTAACAAACATTCCTGCGGCGGCAGAATCGCGGCTTACGGGTTTAAGAAGGATTACTAATTAAAAACTTTTTACATAAAATTAAAAAACAGGCAGATTGCAGTCTGCCTGTTTTTTATAATATTGTCACCCTGAACTTGGTTCCACTACTGTCCAGAATAATTTAATATTAATTATTCATACAACAATATATTATTGAAACAGAGTATCTTAGAAAAATATTAAAACAATAATTTTATCGGGGGCTATGCACCCCCGTACCCCGCACTAAGTTTCTTTCTTTTTTATTGCGATGAAAAAAGAAAGAAACTTAGATAAAGAAAGAAAAAACACGCTTCCTAATACAGTTTCTAAACTCAATCCAAGGCAAAATAACTCGCTACGCTCAGACAGATTTTGCCCTGTAATTGTTTCGTTAAGAAACTGTAAAAAAGTAGAAAAATAAAACTTAAATCTATCATGGACAGCAATGGCATTTGGTTCAGCATCTTATCAGTTTGGCGTTATACTTGTTTTCTGGTAATATGCTGAAATCATCTTGGATTAGGTAGTGTGCCGGAAAATTCACCACTTCTCACCCCTTTACCGGAAGTTTTTTTTTTGTTAATATCATAGTGTCAATTTTAATAAGGAGAATTTTATGGATTTAATGAAGGGGAAAAAAGGGGTTATTTTTGGGGTATCAAATAACCATGGTATTGCATACGCAATTGCACAGCAATTACACGAAGCCGGTGCAGATATTGCTTTTACTTATGCAGGAGATGCAATGGAAAAGCGCGTACGTCCGCTCGCTGAAGGGATGAATGCTAAAATTATTATGCCCTGCGACGTTACAAAAGAAGATGAAGTAAAGGCAGTTTTTGCTGAATGCGAAAAAGTTTACGGAAAACTTGACTTTGTGGTCCACGCAGTTGCATTTGCTGCCAAAGAAGATTTACAAGGCGAATTTATTAATACTTCCCACGAAGGCTGGAACCTTGCAATGGGTGTAAGTGCATATTCTCTTGTTTCAATATGCCGTGCAGCACAGCCCATAATGAACGAAGGCGGATCAATTTTCGCGCTTACATATCTCGGCTCAGAGTACGTTGTTGCAAATTACAATGTAATGGGTGTAGCAAAAGCAGCATTGGAAGCATCAATGAGATATTTAGCCGTTGATATGGGGAAATACGGTGTAAGAGTAAACTGCATTTCTGCAGGCGCCGTAAAAACTCTTGCAGCAAGAGGCATCAGCGGATTTGATAAAATGCTCAAAGCCGCAATCGCTAAAGCTCCGCTTAAACGCAATGTAGCGTTGGAAGATGTCGGTAAAGCAGGGCTTTATTTAGCTTCCGATCTTTCTTCCGGCACTACCGGACAAATTCTGTATGTTGACTGCGGCTGCCATTGTGTATACGCCTCCGGAGAAGAAATGGAAATTATTTACAAAGGTATGCAAAATACTGAAATATAATAATCGATTTATTATTACAAAACGGGAACAGCGGATACTGTTCCCGTTTTTATATCCGGTTTATCACTATAAAGTTAAAAAACTGCCTGTTTTATTATCCTCCGAATGGACTTAGTGCAGTCCGGTATTAATAATTACGGCCGCAAATATTGCGCCAAAAAGCGAAACCGATGCAACAATTGTAAGCCCCTTTATTATAGGATTAATTGTATAATCCTGATTGTTAATATCAAGCGTTGAAAGCACATTCTTTGCAAAATCATACCGCATATCATTTTTACTCTTTTCAAATGCGCTTGTTATAATATGCTTTAAAGCATAGCTGTCCTCAAGGTATTTACGCGCTTTTTTATTATTAATAGTAAGTTTTTTTATTTTTATATTTTCATTATTATCCAGTTCATTATCAATATAAGCAGACATGTCCATACGATAATCTGATTGTTTCACCTCCCTATCAGGTGCTGCAGCAGCAAATGTCTCTTTCCTGCTGATTTCTGCAACTGACTCCCGCATGCCGGTAAAAATCTTTGTGAGTGTTTCATATTTAGCACGGCAGACCGGACAGTTTTTAAGATGCTCTTCTACCTTATTTTTCAGATTTTCCTTTAATTCCCCGTCATAATAAAATGATAATAACAGTTCTACTTGATTACACGTTAGTTCCATATAATAAAATTCTCCTTATATACAATGTTTAAGTTCGTTCTGAAGTCTTGTCCGCGCCCTTGCTATTCTGGATTTTACAGTGCCTATTCCTGCATGGGTAATTTCAGCTATCTCCTGATAACTTAACCCGCCAAATTCCCTCAATATTATAGCCACTTTAAAGTGTTCCGGCAGTCCCAATATTGACTGTTTTACAGCCTTGTCTATTTCACTTGCCGCGCACTTATCCGGCGGCGGAATATTTTTATCGTCCATAATCTCTCTGCACTCCTCATCATCAATAGATATACAGTAACACCTGTTTTTAAGCCTACGCATCTCATCAAAATAAACGTTTGATATAATCCTATTCAACCAGGTATTAAATTTTTCGGGCTCTTTTAATGTTTTAATTCCTCTGGACATCTTTATTAAAACATTCTGGGTTAAATCCAAAATATTAGATTTGTTGGAAACAAGATACTCAAGAACCGTATAAACTGTTTTTTGCACAGATTTTATAAGTTCCTCCAGTGCTTTATAATCATCATTCTGTGCTAGAATGATAAGTTCGTGCTGGCTCTTTTTTTTATACGACGACTTAAGCATGGTTTCCTCTCTCCTTTAACTTACAGTTTCAATGTGTGAAAATGTTTACTCTTTGTTATATAATCAATCGGGTAATATTTTATTTGTTAAAATATAGAAAAGCATTACAAATGAATGATAAACTAAGCAAAAAAATCAAAGAAATAAAGCTCCGCCCGCACTGTTTAATTGCATCAGATGAAGGGTTAAACGAGGATGAGTTTTTAAACTCAATCGCTGATAGTTTTGTAAAAAATACCGGCATGATTGTATACTGTTCAGCGCTGGCTTCAGACAGAGAATTCCTCAAACGTGCCGGTAAAATTAAGAGTTTATGCGCAGAATTTGACGTAACTTTTATTATTAAATCCAGAACAGATATAGCATTCGCTGCCGGCGCTGACGGGGTTCACCTAGATGATAGAGATATAGATTTTAAATATGCACGCGAAATTCTGGGGGAAAATGCCATAATAGGCTTCAACGGAATATCAAAAGAAGCTGATTATCTGCTATTGAGCGCTGATACAAGCATGCCTGATACTTATAATCTACCCGTCTATATCATTAATAATATAAACTCTTCACATTTTTATACAGCTATTCTTCACAAGCAGAGTTACCAATAAAAGCAGAACAAAGACTCTCATTCCTTTAATCAAATACAGATTTACAAAACTTAACAAAAATTTATTACCCGCTTGGCTTAATCCCTTGTCGGAGTTATTATAGAATAAAGGTGTTTATTATATTGCATAGATTTAGGAGGTAAATAGTGAGAATTAGTCCTGTTAAAACCCCGGTTGCTGCTGCACCCGCATTTAAAGCAAAAATTATTGACGGGCATGCTCATTTAGGTAAATGGGGAGACAAGTATTATGGTGTGGAAATGCTTGATAAATTTATAAAAGAGCCCATCAACATTAACGTAGACGGTGTAAAATCGCAGGATACCATTGAAAAAATGATTGTATCAAGCGCTTTTGCAATTACAGATAACGGAAGAATGGCAGACGAACTCACCGGCAACGAACAAATGTTAAAAATGATTGAAGGGAAAAAAGAGTATGTACCGATTGCTGTCTGCCAGCCAAATAAAACCGGCGGTGATATCTCTAAATTAGAAGAATTGTTTAATAAATACCCTGAAAAATTTAAGGGGCTTAAATTTCATCCAACCGCTCTTCCAATGGAAAATGAAAGCGACTTTATGAAGGCCTATGAACCTTATATGAAATTTGCCCAAAAGAAAAAACTCCCGTGCTTCTTCCACTGTCAGGGCGGACAGGCAAGTGCGTGGAATATTTACGACCTTGCGCAAAAAACTCCTGAAGTACCGGTCATTCTAGGGCACTCCGGCTCTATTGCAAACGGAGAAAACATAAACAGAGAAAATGCGATTAAAGTTTTTGAAGATGCCCTAAAAACAAAAAAAGCTAATATTTATATGGATTTATCCTGGGTAGACTGGAGTGAACAAGGTTTCCCATCAAAAGAACAGCCCAATATAAAAAGAATATTAACTGTGGCAAAAGAAAATAACGGGTTAAATAAAGTCATGTTTGGTACTGACGCCCCGCTTGGCTGCTTCGGAGAATGGGAAAGCCCGCACTTCAATAATAAAACCTGTTATTCCGATACAGTAAATTTCATTAAAAAGACCGTATCTAACATGTTTGGCAGAGAATCGAAAAAAGTTAACAATAAAATCTTTTACGAAAATGCAAGCCAATTATACCTTAATACCCTCTCTCCAAAACAAAAACTAATTAAAAAAGGGTCTATTGCCGCCGGAGCTGTATTACTTTGTGCTGCAGGAGCAGCCTTTTTCCTGAAAAATAATTCAAAATCAGGAACTTCAAACACTGAATTAAAAAGTAAAATTAACACCCGCAAAAAATAACAGGTTGAAATAAGAAAGAGAGGGGCGGCAGTTAAATTGCCGCCCCTCTCTTATAAAAGCTAAACATCAATACCAGCCCCTAAACCTAGACTGCTGATAGCGAGAATATATTATAAATCTCTTCATCAGAAAGTTCAGTAATAATTTTTTCACCCTCGTAAACCGCCATATCGGCAAGTTCTTTTTTAGATTTGAGCATTTCATCAATTTTTTCTTCAAAAGTTCCCAATGTAATCAGTCTGTGCACCATAACATTATTAGTCTGCCCGATACGATAAGTACGGTCGGTTGCCTGATCTTCAACTGCCGGATTCCACCACAGGTCATAGTGGATTACATTTGTCGCACTTGTAAGGTTTAACCCTGTGCCGCCTGCTTTTAAAGAAAGTATCATGATTTTTGTATCTTTATTATTTTGAAAATCATCAATCAGCGACTCTCTCTGAGGAACAGTTAATGACCCGTGAAAGAACAACGGTTCACGGTTAAACTCATCATAAAGTATCTTTGTTAGAATTTCTCCCATCTCTTTGTACTGGGTAAATATAAGTGTCTTTTCGTTATTATCAAGAATGTTGCTTACCAGATCAACACACTTTTCAGCCTTTCCGCTCATTTCTTTATTAAACTCACCGGCTTTTATAAACTGGTACGGGTGATTACAAATCTGCTTTAATGCTGTAATAAGCTTAAAGATATTTCCACGCCTGCTTACACCTGTAAATCCGCTTATCTTTGTCATCATTTCATTAAGCGTTTTTTCATACAATATTGATTGCGCCTTTGAAAGATAACAGTAATCATTAATAACAAGTTTTTCCGGAAGATCAGAAATAACTGATTTATCCGTTTTAAGACGTCTTAATACAAACGGACTCACAGACATCTTAAGCTTTGCTGCACGTGATTTTTCCTTAAACTTTTCAATCGGCACAGCATAGCTTTTTTGAAATTCCTTTAACGAGCCTAAGTACCCCTTGTTTAAGAAATCAAATATACTCCACAATTCCGTAAGTCTGTTTTCTACAGGAGTACCCGTCATTGCTATTTTAATATCGGATTTAAGTGATTTTATAGCAATTGTCTGCGCTGTATCAGGGTTTTTAATATTTTGTGCTTCGTCAACAATAACCATACCCCATGTATGCTTTTTCATCTCTTCAACATCAATACGCATAATTGCGTACGTTGTAAGTATAACATCAGCATCAAACTCAGGTTTACGGTCAAGCCCGTGATACATTTTGGCAGTAAGTTCCGGAGCAAACTGCTGCAGTTCTTTTATCCAATTACCCATCAAAGTAGTAGGACAAATAACAAGAACAGGCTTTTTAATTTTTCCTTCTTCTTTTAGTTTGAGAATAAGCGCGATAACCTGAATTGTTTTACCAAGCCCCATATCGTCCGCCATACAGCAGCCAAATCCCTTGTTAACATTCGTCCACAACCATTTTAAACCTGTATTCTGGTAAAAACGTAATGTACCGTGCAACCCTTCCGGCGGAGTAACTTCCACCGGTTTTTGAAAATCTTTTAAGACATTCGCATAAGCTTCGTCGTAATTAAATTCATAATCCTGAACTTTTCCTGACATTGAAGCATGCAGAAGTTCCAAACGCGTCATTGATTTATGGTTTGCAGTCGCAATTTTTTCACAAAGCTTCTGCCCTTCTTCTGGGTCTATCAAAACATACTTGTTTTTATACTTAATAAGCCCCGTGTTTTCCTGAATAATTTTTTTGAAATCATCCACACTGATTTTCTCGTCACCAATAACAATTTCATACGAAAATTCAAGAATATCATCCAGTGAAATAGATCCGGAGGACACCGTATTAAATATATTCATCAGTTCTTCCGAGCGCTTAGCTTTAACTTTAGCATTAATTGATGCACGCGGAATAATAATGTTTTTCAACTCTGACGGCAATATGACATCTATATGCGCCTTTTGAAGATAATAAGAAGTCTGGGCTATTATTTTGTAAACCTCATTCAGGTTAAGTTTTAATGATAAATTATCCTCATCTTCAAACAACTGTTCAAGTTCCGGCATGTACCTTAGCGCGTAGTTTAATTGTTTTTCAACGATTCTGCCAATATCCGAGGTTTGAATTCCCCATACCTCATCATCCGTATAAAGTTTATCTATTAGAATACTCTCATCATTCTTACGATTTTTAATATGAACTTTTAGTTCAAAATCCGTATCGTTAATTTTTTCTATTTTAAAGAACGGTATTAAATCGTACTTGCCCAAATACAATTCGTCAAACCACTGGGCAATATTTTCAGCAACATCCTGCCCTTTTAAAAGACAGCGCTGCTCGAGATTTTTAAGCATATAATGCCCAGATTTAACATCTTTGAACTTATAACTTTTAATTCCCAGAAATTTGTAAATCAAATAATTTAAATAATTTCTTACAAAATCTGTGACAAAATTTTTGGGCATTTCCCCCTTTATAAAAATATTTTCCGGCAGATATTTTTCCAACCCGTTTAAAATTCTGGCAGATTCTTTTGTATTTGTTATCGGTTCATAAACTATTTTGAACATTTGTCCGCCGCGGGTTTTAACAACTGTCGGGATAAAGTAAAGTTTTTCTATGAGTTTTATAACATACTGTGTAAGTTTATTAAAATACACAAAGGTCTGTGAAACCGCGTCAAAGTCAACAATTTCGCCAAAACTGCCAAAATAATCCAACACAATATCCAAAGGCATAACATACCCGATTATACCGTTAACTTCTTTAGGCGTAAATCTAAACATTGACCCTTTTGATTTTAAATAAAACTGAAAATTATTTGTAGGAGTTACAAAAAAGGAAAATTTGCCGCCCTCATTTATTAAATAAAAATCCGTATTTCTTACAGGGGAGTTTTTACCTAAAAATATCCCTTCAAATTCATCTTCAACTATCTGGTAAATAAGGCTCAAAGTATAGCGAAAATCCTTATTTTTAAATCCTTCCGGATTTTCGCTCAGATTTAAGAAAAATTCATCAACATTATTCTTTTTAAATGATAAATCTATATCTAAACCTTTTACTTCCGCCATAATTCTCCTTGGTTAGTGTTTTATTAATGAATTACAATCCATTTCCGCAGGCTGTTTAATACCCATTAATTCTAAAACCGTAGGCGCAATATTGCATAGAGCGCCGTTTTCTTCAAGTTTAATGTCACTGCCCGCATTAATAACAACAAACGGAACTTCATTAGTAGTATGAGCCGTATGCGGCTTTCCGGTTGAGTCATCAAACATCACTTCAGCATTTCCGTGATCGGCCGTTAATAACATTATAACACCTTTTTTAATACATTCATCAGCTATCTTACCGACACACTCATCAACAGTCTTACAAGCCTTTTCAGCTGCCTCCAGAACTCCTGTATGTCCAACCATATCGGGGTTTGCGAAGTTAACAAGAATAAACCCGTACTCAGGATTATCAATTGCACCCAGAACCTTTTCGCAAACATCCGGAGCGCTCATTTCAGGCTGCATATCGTACGTCGGAACTTTAGGGGACGGAACAAGCACACGAGTCTCATCTTTCTGAGGCTCTTCAACACCGCCGTTAAAGAAGAACGTAACGTGCGCATACTTTTCAGTTTCCGCCGTTCTGAACTGTTTTACTCCGTTTGCCTGAAGGACATCGCCTAAGATATTATTTAAATGCTGTTTTTCAAATGCGACAGGGAATGAAAATGTTTCATCATAACTAGTCATTGTTACATAATAAATATTTGATAAAACTTTTTTTCTGTTAAAACCATCAAAATCTTTAAAATTAATAGCCTTAGAGATTTCGCGGGCGCGATCAGGTCTGTAGTTGATAAATATTATTGAATCATCATCGTGTATTCTTGATTCTTCGCCGCCTATAGCAGTCGGAAGAACAAACTCGTCAAATACACCGTTTTCATACGATTTTTTAACAGCTTCAATCGCAGACGGGGCTTTTTCGCCCTCACCGAGGACAAGACAATTATACCCTTTTTCCACTCTGTCCCAGCGGTTATCTCTGTCCATAATATAGTATCTGCCGACAACCGATGCAACCGGCGGAAGATTGTATTCTTTAAGTTCTTTTTCTATTATTTCAAGGAATGTACATGCGCTTTGCGGCGGTGTATCACGGCCGTCAAGAAACGCATGAACATAAACTTTTTTAAGTCCGTTATCATGAGCCATTTTTATCAACGCTTCAAGGTGTTCAAGAGAAGAGTGCACCCCTCCGGTTGAAACAAGCCCGTATATATGCAGGGCAGAATTATGTGTTTTTGCATGGTTTATTGCTGCAAGAAACTTTTCATTCTTAAAGAAACTGCCGTCGCGTATACTTTTATTAATTTTAGTCAAATCCTGATAAACAATCCTGCCGGCGCCAATATTAAGGTGCCCGACCTCAGAATTACCCATTTGTCCATCCGGCAAACCGACATATTCACCATCAGCATGAATTTTTGTAGAAGGATATTCTTTTATAAATTTAGGAACATTAACCGGATGAGAGAGCTTTGTTGCGTCATATTTTTCAGCACCTGTACTAATTCCCCATCCATCCATAATACAAAGTAAAACTCGTTTCATATATACCTCGCAAATCTTATTAAATACTTAAATAAAGTGTATCTTGAACACGTCTTAAATTCAAGAGGGGGGCGGGGTAAATAAGTATTTTTTGAAAAATTCAAGAATAATTATGCAATTAAATCAGGCACTTTCTTTCGGCTGTTCCAACTTTTCCATTTACCCCCTGCCCTTTTCTACCATATACTAATTAACCGTTTTTATCTTAATAAATTAGACTAAATGGTGATTTAACACACCATTTATCAACATACAATTTTTACAGGAGAAAAATGATGGATAAATTACAAAGCAAATACTTAGAGTTCAAAAACATCAACAAAGAGATTGTTGACTGGCTTGAAGATATTGCTGAGGAAAACAACTGCCGTATAGAGAAAAAAGAATGGAAGAGCAAATATAACAGTTACGTTATTTATGACTATGAACCCTTCTGCTCCGACGGATTTGAAATTAATTTACTCCTCAGCTCCTATGATGCTTCATACCTTAATTTCATTAAATACCTTTATAATGAAAAAATCAGCACAATTGAATATCTCAATAATTGCATAAAAATTCCTGCAATTAAAAACTATATTTGACCGCTGACACGTAAAAATCCCTCCGGTTTTCGGAGGGATTTTTTAATTTTAGCCTCTTATCAGCTGCCGCGGCTTCGATATTAATATTCAAGATTCATCTGTGAGAACTGAACAATCTTATTTTTTCCGCGTTTTTTAGCATTGTACAAAGCATGCTCTGCATATCTGATAATAGTATTTGCATCTTCATCAACATTTTCCATGCAAGGGTATGTTGAAATTCCGCCGGATATTGTTACCTGATGCCGTTCTTCTTCTCCTGCCGGAATAAATTCCATCTTTTCAATATCACGTCTGAAACGTTCAGCAAACAAAAATGCATTTTCTTCAGAAGTATTTGGAAGTATCAATAAAAATTCTTCATCGCCGTAACGTGTAAGAATATCTTCCTTACGTATCATTGATTTGAGTTTACTTGCAAGGTTTCTTAAAAGAATATCACCCCACTCATATCCATACATATCGTTAACAACTTTAAAGAAATCAATATCAAAAAGCAGACATGATAACTTGGTATTGTACCGTCTTGCACGGGAAATTTCAGATTCCAAACGTTCCTGCAAGTACTTCCGGTTGTGCAAACCGGTAAGTTCATCGGTGGTGCTAACCCGTTCTATTTTGTCTTTGTATTGTTTAATCTTCAATAAAGCCTTAGCACGAATTACCAGTTCGGTATTATTAACAGGTTTCTTAATAAAATCATATCCTTCTGCTCTGACTGTTGTATCAGTAAAGATATCACCGGCAAAAAGTATAGGACAAGGGAATTTATTAGTCATCAGTACATCCCTGAACCCGTTAACTTCATCAATAATAATTAAAGAAGGGTTAAGGGCGGCATAGTCCTTAAACTCAGCCCCCTTAACAGTTCTTACATTAACTTCATCCAAATTTGATAATACAGACTCATAGCTTACCAAAGGCATATCTGAATATATAATAATGTTATCCATAAAGCTCCTTTTTAGTTATCTTCTTTCTTTATGATACACTAAAAAGCTGCTTCTAGGCAAGCACTTTTGAACTGTTGATACATTTGATTAAAGTATCTGCGACAGTCTTTTGTTCTTCTTCCGTAAGTTCCGGAAACATTGGCAATGAAATAACCATTTCCGTATCCTTTTCTGTATGCGGAAGATCGCCTTTCTTCCAGCCCATACCATCATGAACTTTTTGTAAGTGCAGCGGTATAGGATAATAAAGCATCGCACCTATTCCGGATTCTTGAAGCATTTTGTGAACACTGTCTCTGTTTGGAATTTTAACCGTATACTGGTGGTAAACACAGTATGTATCAGAAAGTTCTGTAGGAGTTACAATATCTTCACAATTTTCAAATAGTTTATTGTACCTGTATGCATTTTCACGGCGTTTCTTGTTCCATTCGTCAACGTATGGAAGTTTAACGTTTAATATGGCAGCCTGAATTTCATCCAAGCGTGAATTCAAGCCGATTTCGTCATGGTGATAACGTATAGCGCCGCCGTGGTTTCTAAGCGCAATTGCTCTGTCTTTTAAGTTGTCGGAATTTGTAATCAACAAACCGCCGTCACCCATACCGCCAAGGTTTTTAGTCGGATAGAAACTGTAACATCCAAACTCGCCGAAGGTTCCGACTTTTTTACCTTTATATTCTGCACCTATTGCCTGACAGCAATCCTCTATTACATAAAGATCATATCTTTTTGCTATGTCCATAATAGCATCCATGTCACAAGGCTGACCGTAAAGGTGAACAGGAATTATGGCCTTCGTTTTAGGGGTAATCGCTGCTTCTATTTTTTTAGGATCAATATTGAATGTATCAGGATCAATATCTGCAAATACAGGGGTTGCACCAACAATTCCTATAGCTTCGGTTGTAGCAACAAAAGTAAATGCCGTTGTGATAACTTCATCACCTGCACCAATATCTAATGCTCGCAATGCAATGTGTAATGCGTCCGTTCCGGAGTTTAAACCTACTGCGTGTTTTACTCCGATATATTCTGCAATATTTTTTTCAAACTCTTTACAGTTCGGTCCTAAAATATATGAACCAGAACGTAAAACTTCGCATACAGCCTTTTCAATCTTGTCACCGATCTGTTTGTACTGTCTTTTGGAATCTAAAATTGGTATCATACACCCTCCTTATCTTTATATCCTTACTATAATAGTATAGCACCACCAGATTGTGTCTTTATATATTTTTAATGGGGGGGGTAAATGAGTTGGGTATCGGAAGCGGGTAAAAGGGTACATTTTTTATTCTACCCCTCTACCGGCGGGAGGCGGATTTGCGGAAGGGCGCCGTGTGAGCGTATGCGAACCCGGCCCATAAAGTGTCAGGAATAAGCGGGGGAAATGTGGAATTTTCCGCCAGCCCGCATAATCCAAGACAAAAGGGAGAGTATAACCCGTTGATGTAGCTTAGCAGGAGGAGCCGGGAGAGGGGTAAAGGCAGGCTTTACTGCCGGATTTACAAAAATTTACAATCTTATTGTTATAAACTCTCTCTTCTGTGGAATATAAAACTTGTAGGTTAACTATCTAACACGAGGTTTTTATTATGATAAAGAAGAAAGATTTAAATAATGGGCTGTATTCAGCTTATAATAAGGATATTACCCCCCCCCCGAGGCTAAACATGCGTTATAACAGGCTTCTAGCAGTTTGTGTAATCTCCTGCATGTTTTTATGCTCTCCCGCGTTCGCTGCAGGGGCTGATTCTGATGTATCCAACCTCGATGTTCCTACACTCAACACTATGGGCGGTAAAGAAATCCCCGGAACTGATCCTGTTGAATATTATCCGGAGGATTTAAAGAGCGGATACACTCTGACAGAAGTAACTCCTGCTGATATTCAAAATTTACCCCAAAATGTAATAACTAAATACGAAATTAAAGAAGTAACAAAATACTATGACCCTGCAACAGGAGCAGAGGTTGCTGAAGGCGACAGGCTCCCCGATGTTGAGTACAAAGAAGTAGTTACTAAAGAAACCATCCCCCACTACTACGAAGTTAACCTTGCTCAAACAACCTACGGGCAAGGGGATAAGCAGATTATTTACAACTGGGCGGTAAATGATGACGGGCAGTATATCTTAGAAGAAGGAGCGAGTGCGACAGGAAACAACAGTATAATTTTTAATTACTCCGATGCTGATTTACAATCCAGGATTGAACACTCAGCGGTTGACAGTACACCTGTATCCGGTACCTTTATAGGAATTACAACTAGCAGTAATGGCGGCGCTATTTATAATGAAGGAACTATCGGCAATATTACCGGTGATTTCATCAACAACTCAGCCGACAACTTCGGCGGCGCTATTTATAATTATGGTGGAGAAATCGGCAACATTACAGGTGATTTCATCAACAACTCAGCCCGCGACTATGGCGGCGCTATTTATAATGAAGGAGTAATCGGCAACATTACAGGTGTTTTCATCAACAACTCATCCGGCAGCTACAGTGGCGGCGCTATTGCTAATTATGGTGAAGGAGAAATCGGCAACATTACCGGTGATTTCATCAACAACTCAGCCGGCAACTTCGGCGGCGCTATTTATAATTATGGTGGAGAAATCGGCAACATTACAGGTGATTTCATCAACAACTCAACCGGCAACCATGGCGGCGCTATTTATAATTATGATGAAGGAGTAATCGGCAACATTACAGGTGATTTCATCAACAACTCAACCCGCTACTATGGCGGCGCTATTTCTAATTATGGAGAAATCGGCGACATTACAGGTGATTTCATCAACAACTCAACCGGCAACCATGGCGGCGCTATTTATAATTATGATGAAGGAGTAATCGGCAACATTACAGGTGATTTCATCAACAACTCAACCCGCTACCATGGCGGCGCTATTTCTAATTATGGAGAAATCGGCGACATTACAGGTGATTTCATCAACAACTCAGCCGACTATGGCGGCGCTATTTATAATAATTATAGAGCAGCTATCGGCGACATTACAGGTGATTTTATCAACAACTCAGCCGGCAGCTCCGGCGGCGCTATTTATAATTATGGTGGAGAAATCGGCAACATTACAGGTGATTTCATCAACAACTCAGCCGGCAGCTCCGGCGGCGCTATTTATAATAGAGGAGAAATCGGCAACATTACAGGTGATTTCATCAACAACTCAGCCGGCAGATACCATGGCGGCGCTATTTATAATTATAATGAAGGAGTAATCGGCGACATTACAGGTGATTTCATCAACAACTCAGCCGACTACGGCGGCGCTATTTATAATTATAATGAAGGAGTAATCGGCGACATTACAGGTGATTTCATCAACAACTCAGCCGGCAGCTCCGGCGGGGCGATTTATAACGCTGGTATAATCGGTCAACTTGACGATTCCGGCAGCCTTGTAGGCGGAATCTATGGTTCGTTTACCGGGAACTACGCTAAATCAGACTCTGGGTTTGCACTTGGCGGCGCGGTATACACTACCAACGATATGAACTTTATCGCCGACGGGAATACCATCACTTTTAAAGACAACTACACAGAAGACTCCCGCGGCGTCATCCCGAACGCTATCTTTGTTCAAACCTCTTCTTCCTCCTCACCGACTATCTCCCTCATTGCTGAGAACAGCGGAAAAGTCCTCTTCTATGACCAGATTGACGGCGGAGGGGTTAGCGGGACAACTATTGACAGAACTAATGCCTACAACCTCGCTCTTAAAGGCGACGGCACGGGAACTATCAGTCTCTACAACGACATCATCAATGCTAACGTCTCATCCGACAACGTTACCGTCGACTTTGTTAACAACGAGACTAAAAACTACGACCTCGTTTCCTTTAATGCAGGGGAAAACTCTAAGTTAAACCTCGATGTCGATTTGAGCAGCAAAACCGCCGACACTATCACTACTACAAACACCTCCTCCGGCACCATTGTTATCAACTCCATTAACTTCATAGGCGCTACAGAAGAAGCCATTACCATTCAGGTTATTAACAACAATGCCGATGACAGCGATTTGCAAATCGCCCTCGGGGATAACTTCCACACCGTAGACAATATCCTCGACTCCATCACCGACAACGTCTTTAACGATGATGTATTTATGCAGCAGGGCGGCATTAGCATCACCTCCACTAACACAGAGAATGACTCATTAATTATCTATCAGGAAAAAATTTACGATACCTTAGATTTAATCGCAGGTAAAGAATCCGATGCAGAAAGAAACTTTACTTTCCAAACCGCTGACACTTACTACCTCTCTAAAGACCTGTCAACAGTCACGGATGGTACGCTGAATATAAAAGGGAGAACTGCAGGCTCTGTTATCAACGCAAATAATCATACCCTCTTTGATTTGAAAAACAATACCGCCTTAAATATCTCTAACACTACCCTTGACAACGCTAAGGACTTCGCGGTAAATATAGAAAACACTGATGCGAAACTTAGTCTCGTTAACTCCTCTATCACCAACACCGACGGCACTGGTATCATTGCCAATACTGATGTTAACATATCAGCCGATAATGGAGAATCACATTTTTCAGGAAATAACTCTGCTATTCAAATGAACAACGCAGACTCTGTCATTTACCTCAACGCCGTTAATGAAGGTAAAATAACTTTTGATGACACCATTAACGGTACTAACGGGTACTCTGTTCGTATCGACGGTGATGACTCCGCTTCCGTTAGCATCAACAACGATATCAAAAATGCTGTTATCTCCCTCGATAATACCAATCTCTACTTAGGAAAAGAAAGCGTATTTAATCAATCCACTGCGTTAAACCTTAACTCGGGGTCTATGCATCTCGTTAACAATTCAATTGGAAATGTTCACGTTCCTCAGTTAGCTCTTAACGGAATTACAAACCTCTCCGTCGATGTCGATTTGCAAAACCAAATCATGGACAGGGTTACTGCCGATAACTACAACATTTCTGATAATGCCCTGCTAAATGTTAACTACCTCAACTTAATATCCACTACCGATGAAAGTAATGTCAAAATCCTCTTTGCTGATGAACAATTAGCTAACAATGTTCAATACTCCGGTGATTCGCCGGTTTCTTACAAAGGAACCAACGTTGCCTACTCGCCCATCTACAAGTATGATGTAGGTTACTCCGTTGAAGAGGACGGGCTCGGGTACTTCTTGTTTAACCGTGCAGGAGGAGGAAGCGGCAACCCCTCCGACTCCTTCAATCCATCCGTTCTCTCCGAGCCCGTTGCTGCACAATCCGGAGGACAGGCCGTAGTTACTGAAACTATGAGATTCGCTTTCCAGCACGCTGACACTTTCTCCATTCTCCCGGCTTCTGTAAG